>NZ_AWSA01000040.1 GCF_000576595.1 Intrasporangium oryzae NRRL B-24470
CGTCGCGCCCGCAACCGCCGCCGCACGCGCGGTGGGGGCGCGGCCGCCGCCGGTGCCGCCGCGACCGACTCGACGACCACCTCGGACCTGAACGGGTCACCCGAGGGCGAGTCCTCCGATAGCGCCGGGCGTCCGCGTCGTCGGCGCCGCAGGGGCGGATCGGAGCGTGGCGAGTCCGCGACCGCCGCCGCGAGCGCCGAGTGAGCTGAGCTCCAACCAACGAGTGGCCACGTCCGTCCGGACGTGGCCACTCGTGTGTCACCACCCGAATGCCGGTGAGCCGGCCAGGAAACCGGCACGCCTCCGCAGCGCCGGGGAGCCTCGGCCGCGGGACGATGCGGCACGGACAGCGGGTCCTGGCCCAACGGCATACCCTCATCTGGCTGTGATCTGCCCGAATTCGGGCAGATCCTTGGCATTCGGGCGACTCATCGTCCACTCTGGGCGAGTGCTTGATCCGGAACTCGTCGCTCGCGTCGCAGGCTCGACCGGCCTCACGGAGCGGGAGGCCGCCAGGGTCATCGGGGACGTGCTCGCTCACTACGACGAGCCGCTCGAGGACTTCGTGCGGCGCCGCCATGCCAGCCTCCAGCTGCACGGCGCCCGCAACGACGAGATCTTCCGGACCATCCGCGGCGAGCTCGGCACCCGGCTCGTCGCCGCCCCGAACCTGACCGAGCGGCAGCTGCGCCGCATCATCTACGGCTGACATCGCCCTTCGCCCGGGCGGTACGAGAGGACCACCATGTGCGGAATCGTCGGATACGTCGGGCGCCAGCCCGCCGCCCCCATCCTCATCGAGGGGCTCACGCGCCTCGAGTACCGCGGCTACGACTCGGCTGGCATCAGCGTGCTCGGCCCGTCCGGCCAGACGGTCGTGCGCCGCGTCGGGCGCGTCCGCGAGCTCGAGGCCGCCCTGCCGAAGCGCCTGTCGGGCACGGTCGGCATCGGCCACACGCGCTGGGCCACCCACGGACCCGCGACGGAGGCCAACGCCCACCCTCACTCGAGCGAGGACGGGCGCGTTAGCGTCGTGCACAACGGGATCATCGACAACGCGAACGCCCTCCGCGAGCGCCTGACGCGCGAGGGGGTGACCTTCACCTCCGACACCGACACCGAGGTCCTCGCGCACCTCGTCGCCCGCTCGGCCGCCGACACCCTCGAGAAGCGGGTCCTCGACGCGCTCGAGCACGTCGTGGGCACGTATGCCGTCGCCGTCCTCGACGTGGAGGTGCCCGACCGCGTCGTCGTCGCCCGCAACGGCTCACCGCTCATCATCGGCGTCGGCGAGCGGGAGATGTTCGTCGCGTCGGACGTGTCGGCCCTGGTCCGGCACACCTCGTCGGTGATCCACCTCGAGGACGGCGAGCTCGCCTCGGTGACCGCTCGCGACTACCGGACCTTCACCCGCGAGAGCGACGACACGGGCCGGGTCCCGACCGAGATCGAGGTGTCCGAGGACGACGTCGAGATCGGCGGCCACGGGCACTACATGGCCAAGGAGATCGCCGAGCAGCCCGAGACCGTGGCCCGGATGCTCCGCGGGCGGCTCGACACCCGCTTCGGGACGGCCCGCCTCGACGGGCTCAACCTCTCGCCGCGCGAGCTGCGCGCCTTCAAGCGCGTCACGATCCTCGGCTGCGGTTCGGCCTACTACGTCGGCGAGCTCGGTGCGCTCATGATCGAGGAGCTGGCCCGCATCCCCGCTCACGCGGAGGCCGCGTCGGAGTTCCGCTACCGCAACCCCATCATCGAGCCGGACACGCTCTACGTCGCCGTGAGCCAGTCGGGAGAGACCGCCGACACCGCCTTCGCCGTGCGGGAGATCAAGCGCAAGGGCGGCCAGGTCGTCGGCCTCGTCAACGTCGTCGGCTCGACGATCGCCCGGGAGTGCGACGGCGGCATCTACCTCCATGCCGGCCCCGAGATCGCCGTCGCGTCGACGAAGGCCCTGACCCACATGGGCGTCGGCTTCGCCCTCCTCGCGCTCCTCCTCGGCCGCGTCCGGGACCTCTCGGTGGCCGACGGGCAGCGGATCCTCGCCGGCCTCGAACGGCTCCCGGCCGACATCGCAACGGTCCTCGCCGACGAGGAGCGGATCGCCACGCTGGCCACGGAGCTGTCCGCCGCCGAGAGCCTCTTCTTCATCGGGCGCGTCCGGGGCTTCCCCGTGGCTCGCGAGGGAGCCCAGAAGTTCAAGGAGATCTCCTACCGGCACGCCGAGGCCTACCAGACGAGCGAGCTCAAGCACGGCCCGCTCGCCCTCATCGAGGAGTCCCGCCCGACCGTCGCCGTCATCCCGGACGACGAGCTCACCGACCGCAACCGCGCCGCGGCCGAGCAGGTCGTCGCGCGGGGCGGCCGCGTCGTCGCGGTCACGCACCCGGGCGTCGACCTGGGCGGCCTCGACGACCGGCGGATCGACGTGCCCCGCAACGAGATCGAGCTCGACCCGATCCTGCTCATGATCCCGATGCAGCTCCTCGCGTATCACGCTGCGGGCGCCCTCGGGCTCGACATCGACAAGCCCCGTAACCTGGCCAAGTCGGTCACCGTCGAGTGAGGGGTCAGCAATGAAGGTTCACGAGGCCATCGACGGACGGCTGCGCACGTTCATCGAGAAGCAGCACGTCTTCTTCGTCGCGACGGCCCCCCTCGCCGCCGACGGCCACGTCAACCTCTCTCCCAAGGGCCTGGGCGGCACGTTCGCGGTCCTCGACGAGCACACCGTGGCCTACCTCGACCTCACGGGGAGCGGCGCGGAGACCGTCGCCCACCTGCGGGAGAACGGCCGGGTCACCCTGCTGTTCTGCGCCTTCGAGGGGCCGCCCAACATCGTCCGGCTCCACGGCACCGGCCGCTACCTCACCCCGGCCGACACCGAGTTCGCCTCGCACGTGGGCCGGTTCGACAACCACCCCGGCATCCGGGGCATCGTCGTCGTCGACGTGGCGCGGGTCTCTGACTCGTGCGGGTATGCCGTGCCGCTCATGACCTACGAGGGTGACCGCGACCTGCTCACCTCGTGGGCCGACAACCGTGGCCCCGACGGCATCGCCACCTACCAGCGCACGCGCAACGCCAGCTCGATCGACGGGCTCCCCGCGCTCGAGGTCGGCGCGCCCCGGGACTGAGCCCGGCGGCATACGACGCGGTGAAGGCAGGGCGCGCGTCGAAGCGCCCGCGCACCGGCCGACGTCACGACGTCGGCCGGTGCGGATCCGAGCGGGGTCGGCCTCAGCCGGCGGCGATCGTCGAGGTGTCGATGACGAACCGGTAGCGCACATCCCCGGCGACGACCCGGTCGTACGCCGCGTCGACCTCGTCGGCCGAGATCGTCTCGACCGTCGCACCGATGCCGTGCTCGGCGCAGAAGTCGAGCATCTCCTGGGTCGCGGGGATGCCGCCGATGGTGGAGCCGGCGACGACGCGGCTGCCGCCGACGACGGCCCCCGGCGAGAACTCGTAGCGTCCCGTCGGGAGGCCGACGTTGGCCATCACCCCGAGCGGCCTGAGCGTGGCGATGTAGGCCTGCATCGGCAGGTCGGCGCTCACGGTGTTGATGATGAGGTCGAAGCTGCTCCGCAGGCCACGCAGGACGGCGGGGTCCGCGGTCGCGTGGTAGCTCGTCGCGCCGAGGGCGAGGGCGTCCTCCCTCTTGGCTTCGCTGCGGCTGAGGACGCTGACCTCGGCGCCCAGGGCCACCGCGAGCTTGACGGCCATGTGGCCGAGACCGCCGAGGCCGACGACCGCCACCTTCTTGCCCGGTCCGGCGCCCCACCGCTTGAGCGGCGACCAGACGGTGATGCCCGCGCAGAGGAGCGGCGCGGCGACGTCGAGCTCGATCCCGTCGGGGATGGCGACCGCGAAGCGCTCCGACACGACGACCTGCCGGGCGTAGCCGCCCTTCGTCGGGTCGCCGTCGTAGCCGCGGCCGTTGTACGTCATGACGGCGCCCTTGGTACAGAACTGCTCCTCGCCGTCCTTGCAGAACTCACACTCACCGCACGAGTCGACCATGCAGCCGACGCCGACGCGGTCCCCGACCTTGTACTTCGTCACCCCGTCGCCGACGGCCGACACGACGCCCGCGATCTCGTGCCCCGGCACCATGGGGAAGAGGGCCTGGCCCCACTCCTCGCGGACCTGGTGGATGTCGCTGTGGCAGATCCCGGCATACGCGATGTCGATGAGGACGTCGTCGTCGCGCAGGTCTCGGTGCTCGATGGTCTGGGCCTCGAAGGGTGCTCCGGCGCTCGGGGCGACGAGGGCTGGCGTGGCGATCATGGGGTCTCCTTCGTAGGGGAACGGGTCGGCGACGCTCTCAGGTCCTACACCGCTCGGCGCCCGTTCATTCCCGGACGCGGCGGCGCGACGCCCACCGTGCGGATGGGGTGCGGATGGGTGCGGATGGGGTGCGGACGCGTGCGCGTCACACCTCAGAGGCGGTCGAGCAGGAGCGTGGCGATCTCGCGGTAGGCCCGTGCGCCCTTGGACGAGCTCGCCGTCGACAGGACGGAGCGCCCGACAGCGGGCGCCTCCGCGAAGCGGACCGTCTTGGGGATCGGGGGCATGAGGACGGGCAGGTCGTAGCGCTCCCCCACGTCGGCGAGCACCTCGCGGGAGTGGTTGCTCCGCCCGTCGTAGAGCGTGGGGAGGATGCCCCAGACCTCGAGGTCCGGGTTGAGGATCCTCTGGACGTCGGCGACGGTGTCGAGCAGCTGGCCGACTCCGCGGTGGCTGAGCATCTCGCAGGGCATCGGGATGATGAGGCCGTCGGCCGCGGTGAGCGCGTTGAGCGTCAGCACGCCGAGGCTGGGTGAGCAGTCGAGCAGGACGACGTCGTATGCCGCCGCGCCGGCTTCGAGGGCCGAGCGCAGCACGTACTCGCGGCCCGGACGGACGAGGAGCAAGGCCTCGGCCCCCGCCAGGTCGATGGTCGAGGGCACGAGGTCGAGGTCCTCGTCGCAGCCGATGACGACGTCGCCGAGGTCGGTCCCGCCCGTCAGGACGTCATGGATCGACTTCTCGACCGTGTCGGGGTCGACGCCGAGCGAGAAGGTGAGGCAGGCCTGCGGGTCGAGGTCGACGAGCAGGACCCGTCGGCCCTGCTCGGCGAAGGCGGCGCCGAGACTCGCGACGGTCGTGGTCTTGGCCACGCCCCCCTTCTGGTTGGCGAGGGCGATGATCGTCGGGTCGCTCGTGCTCTTCCGGCGCGCCATGCCGCCAGTCTGTCAGGTCGAGCCGATCAGAACGCCGTGATCGAGCGAGGCGCCCGCTCTGCCCGGGTCAGGGCCGACACGACAGCCCCCTGGCCGTGCCGGACCACCGCGAGCCGGGTGAGCAGGCCGAGCACCGGGTCGAGCACCTCCCGGGGCAGTCGGGGCGCCTCGAAGCCGACGCTGGCGGCGACGTCCTCGCCGTGGACGACGATCTCCATCATCCGGCCGGTGAGGAAGTCGTCTCGGCGGAGCGCCCAGCCGGCCCACGGGATGAGCACCGCGCGGTCCTCCGGCTGCGCCCCGAGCGCCTCGGGCAGGGCGTCACGCGCGGCGACGACCCGCCCCAGGATCTCGTCGCGTCCGAGCCCGGCCCGTTCGTCGCCAACGGCACGGATCGACACGTTGACCTCGTCGTCGAGCCCGGCGGTGACCCACGCGGACCTCGCGTAGTGCTCCTCGAGCGGGATCGCCTCGGGCCACGGCTCGGCCCGCAGGAGGGTCAACGCCGTCTCGGGCTGACCCGCGAGGTGCGCGACGAGTCCCCCGACGGACCACTCCGCGAGGGCGCTCGGGCGGTCCCAGGCGGCCGCGACGTCGTCACGCCCGACGATGGCAATGACGTGGTCGGTCGCGGCCTCGAACGCCGGTCTCAGGTCGGTCATGGTCTGGGTCCTCTCAGTCGGTGTCGGTCCGAGCTCGCCATTCGTGCCCGAACACGCTGCTGGTCACCGAACGCGCCGGTGCACCACGGTGCTCGAGACCGAACGACTCGTTCGGTGTGGTGAGGGATCAGGAGGCATCCCGGGTCTCGTACGCGGTGGGTTCGAGGCCCTCCCAGTCGGACTTCTCGGGACCCATCGCCTGGCCCTCGGGGCAGTGCGCGCGGAAGTCGCACCACGTGCACAGCGAGGACGGGCGCGGCGCGAACCGGGTCGACTCGACGCCGACCTCGCTGAAGTCGGCATCGGCCCGGCGCAGGTCCGACGCGATCGACTCGGCCTCCGCCACCTTCCGCTCGAGCGACTCCGGCGTGTGCTCGTGCGCGGTCACGGTGCCGGTCGGCACGTGGTGGAGCTCGACCCGCACGCAGGGGCGGCGGAAGACGCGAGCGGTGGCAGCGGCATACAGCGCGAGGGGCAGGGAGGTGCGGGCGTCGTCGTCGGTCGGGACGGCCCGACCGGTCTTGTAGTCGACGACGACGAGCTCGCCGTCACGGTCGTCGAGGCGGTCGATGCGCCCCGAGACCGCCATGGTCGAGGTCTTGAGCGAGACGCTGCGCTCGAGCCCGACCGGTTGGCGGTCGCGATCGGTCCGGCGGAGGTAGTCGGTGACCGCCTCGCGCACGCGCATCCGCCAGGCGGCGGACTGCTCGGGGTCGCGGAAGCCGACGTCGATCCACGACGTCCGGACGAGCTCGGCCACACCCGCCGGAGTGCGCTCCGAGGCGGGCAGGTCCCAGAAGTCGCGCAGCACGTTGTGGGTCACGATGCCGACGGACGTGTGGGCGCGCTGGGGTCGAGCCTGCGGTCGCGGCCGGTCGAGGTACTGCATGCGGTAGCGCCGTGGGCAGTCGAGCCAGGCGAGCAGGCGCGACGGCGACGCGACGTAGAGCGGTGTCGGCATGTCGGCGAAGGTCGCCTGCTCCGCACCCATCCGGGCCGACGCCCCGTGGACCACCTGCGAACCCGTCTCCGACGTCGCCCCTGTCACGGGGCCCACCCTAGGCGGTCCCGGTGACGAAGGCCTCGACGGAGTTGGCGATCATCTGCACGGCGATCGCCGACAGGAGCAGTCCGGCGATCCGGGTGAGGAGCATCGTCCCGCTCTCGCGCAGCACCGCCCGGACGCGGCTCGCGAAGCGCAGGGTGAGGAACACGAGGAGCATCGCGGCGAGCAGCGCCGCCGCGACCGCGACGTACTGCCCCGCCTCGTCGGCCCGCTGGACCGCGAGCATCGTCGCGACGATGGCACCCGGGCCGGCGAGGAGCGGGGTGCCGAGCGGCACGAGCGCGACGTTGACCCCGGCGTCGGCGAGCGAGTCGGACTCCTTGCCCGTCAGCAGCTCGAGGGCGATGAGGAGGAGCAGCAGGCCGCCCGCCCCCTGGAGCGCCGCGATGGAGATGTGGAGGTAGTCGAGGATGCTCTGGCCGAAGACGGCGAAGAGCGAGATGACGAAGAGCGCCACGAGCGAGGCCCGCCCCGCTGCGACGTTGCGCTGTGCCCGGGTCAGCGACCCCGTCAGGGCGAGGAAGATCGGGACGGCACCGGGCGGGTCGAGGATGACGATGAGCGTGATGAACGTCGAGACGAAGGCCGTCGTGTCGAAGGCGCTCACGGGCGCACCACGGCCGTGACCCCGCTCGACGCCGCCTCGATGGCCTCGAGCACCTCGGGTGTCGTCGTGTTCTCGGCGAGCCGGTTGCGCTTGCCCGTCCCGTGGTAGTCGCTCGACCCCGTGAGGAGCAGGTCGAGGCGCTCGGCGAGGGCCTGCGCCCGGGCGACCTCCTCGGGCCCGTGGTCGCGGTGGTAGGCCTCGAGCCCGGCCAGCCCGGCGGCCGCCAGCTCCACGACGAGCTCGTCGGAGACCCCTTCGCCGCGCGTGCGGGTGAAGGGGTGGGCGAGGACGGGCACCCCGCCCGCGCCCCGGACGAGCTCGACCGCCCGGGCGGGGTCCGGCGAGTAGTGGTGGACGTAGTACGGCGACTCGTCGGTGAGCCAGCTCTCGAAGGCTTGGTCGCGGTGGGTGATCGTGCCGTTGGCGATGAGCGCGTCGGCGATGTGCGGGCGTCCCGGCGTCGCCCCTGGCGCGACCTGGGCGAGCACCTCGTCGTACGTGATCGGTATGCCGTCCGCGGCCATGAGCTCGACCATGCGGGCGAGGCGCGTGGCCCGGGAGTCACGCGCCTTGGCCAGCTCTCTCATCAGCGCCGGGTCCTCGGGGTCGGTGAGGTAGGCGAGGAGGTGGACGGACTGGTTCTCGAACGTGCACGAGACCTCGATGCCGCGAACCAGCGTGAGGCCGAGCCGCCGTGCCGCGTCGGTGGCCTCGTCCCAACCGCCGACGGTGTCGTGGTCGGTGATGGCGAGCACGTCGATCCCGGCCGCCCGGGCGGCCCCGACGAGCTCGGACGGTGACTCGGTGCCGTCGCTGACGGACGAGTGGGCATGCAGGTCGATGACCGGCGTGGGGGAAGGCACGCGCCAACTCTAGGGCGTGCCCCGGCAGGCCCCCGCGACACACCGAGCAGCGGTCAGGCTCGACGGGTGTACCCGTCGACGTTGGCCGCTGCTCGGTGTGTCGCGGCCGGGGTCGGTGCCTGGGCGGCGGCCTGCCGGATCCGTGCCCCGATCAGTCCGGGCCGCTCCAGCTCGCCCCAGATGACCCGCTCGACGGCCTGCCCAAGTCGCCGGATCCGGTCCTCACGCTGCTTCTCCGCCCACAGGACCTGACCCGGATCGAGCGGAGTCTGGCCGGCCCGCTCCGCGTCGTCGGGCACGCGCTCGTACTTGACGCGCCCGTCGAACTCGACGACCACGCCCTGGACGAGGAAGTCGACCCGGGCGACGAAGAACCCGTACCGGTCGCGGATGACGACCTGGGTCTCGTAGGCGAGCCCGAGGTCGTCGAGGACGAGCCTGGTCCGCGACTCCCCCACCGACTCGCTCGACTCGTCCATGTGCAGCACGGCCTCGAGCGCCCGCCCCCTCCCTTCGTGGGGCGTCACCATCGCGACCTCGTCGATGAGCTGGGCGCGTGTCACGAGACCGCGGTGCAGGGCCGCGTCTCCGGCGACGACAGCGCAGTCGCGACCCATCGTCAGCGCGGTCCGGACGACGGCCCGGGACACGGACACCACCTCGACGCCGTCGACGACACAGCGGTCCTCGTTGCGCGACGGATGCACCCAGAGTCCCGACCGGCGCACCCCCTGTCTCACGCCGCTGACGAGGTCGATCCGGCCGGGGTCATGACCCCACAGGGGGAGCCCGTGGACAGCCAGCGCCGCGTGGTGGCTGAGGGCGTCGCCCGGTCGACTCCGCGCCACGGCAAGGGCGCTCAGGCGGAAGCGACGCCAGGGGTCGGCATCGGCCCACCGCGAACCCACGACGTAGGCCCCCCGTCGCACCCTGACGAGGTCGCCGGCGCGGAGTGCGGCGCGCAGATCGGCGTCGGTCAGTCCTCGCGCATGGGCCTCGCGCGCCGCGAGGACGCCCTGCTGCTCGCCCGCCAGGGCCTGAAGTCGTGGGTCCATGGGAGGAGACTCAGCGGCATACGGCCAGGAGGGGAGGGCGCGCGCGGCTCCTGTGGATGAGACGCGCCGCACCGAGCCAGGTGTGGACGAGGCGACCGTCAGGCGCCAGGCCAGTTCCGGTCGGGGCGCGGCACCGGGCGCCCGGGCTGCTCGCCGCCCCGGGCGTCGAGGTAGCTCTGCTTGGGGACCATGACCTTGCGGCGGAAGATGCACACGACGGTGCCGTCCTGCTTGTAGCCGATCGTCTCGACGTGGACGACGCCGCGGTCGTCCTTCGAGGTCGACTCCCACTTGTCGAGGACCGTCGTCTCGCCGTAGATCGTGTCGCCGTGGAAGGTCGGCGCGACGTGGCGCAGCGACTCGATCTCGAGGTTGGCGATCGCCTTGCCCGAGACGTCGGGCACCGACATGCCGAGCAGGAGCGAGTAGACGTAGTTGCCGACAACGACGTTCTGCCCGAACTGCGTCGTCTCCGTCGCGTAGTTGACGTCGAGGTGCAGGGGGTGGTGGTTCATCGTCAGGAGGCAGAAGAGGTGGTCGTCGTACTCCGTCACCGTCTTGCCGGGCCAGTGCTTGTACACCGCACCGACCTCGAACTCCTCGTAGCTGCGACCGAACTGCATGCCCACTCCTCCTCGAGACCGAGCCCCGCGACACCGAACGGGCCCAGCCTGCCGGAGCGAACGGCAGACGGACAGGGCGTATGCCGTGGGCTACCTCACGCTGCGACGTGCCTCACGCGTCGCGCGAGCCCTCCCCCGTGCCGGCCCGTGCCCCGCCGGTGTCGGAGAGGACCGGCGCCGTGCTCGCGCCGGTGGGCGCCGGGTCGGTCGGCAGCGTGGCGCCGGTCGCGAGGCGGGGTCGGACCCCCTGGCGCTTGCCGACGAGCAGGCCGGCGAGGTAGTTGCCGAGCGAGACGCCGGCAGCGAGCCCGAGGCCGAGGCCGAAGGCCTGGGTGAGCGTGGCGATGCCGGTGGAGAACCCGGCCCCCGACGGCTGCGTGACGATCTCGGAGATCCCCTGGTAGGCCATCCGTCCCGGCAGGAGCGGGACGATCGCCGCGGTCGTCACGGCGAGCGACGAGAAGGCGAGCCGACGCGCCACGAGGCGCGACGCGAAGCCGATGAAGAGCGCCGCCGTGGCAGATGCGGCGATGGAACCGAGCTCGCCCCGCTCCGCGACGGCGAGGACGACCCACCCGAGGCCGCCCGCGACCCCGGCGATCGCGACGGCACGCCCCGTCGCGTAGGAGATCACGGCGAACGCGACCGAGATGACGACGGCGCAGACGACCTGGATGAGGACGTTGTCGCTGAGGAGGGTGTAGGGGCTGATCGCGATCGGGTAGCCGAGCCGCTGCCCGACCGCGAGCACGACCGAGATGCCGACGGCGATGCCGAGCGAGAGGACGACGACCTCGAAGGCCCGCGCTCCGGCCGTGACGTAGTACCCCTCGAGGGCGTCCTCACCGGCACCCACGATCGAGAGCCCGGACAGGAGCAGGACGATGCCGGAGGCGACGACGAGCGACGGCGAGACGTCGCCGAAGAAGGTGACACCGGCCGACTGCGCGACGACGACGAGCGTGGCGACGATCGTCGGGATGGCCGAGCCGACGCACTGGGCGAAGAACGAGGCGATGCCCGCCCCGGTGAGCCAGGCGAGGATGCGCTCGACGACGGCGGCCGTGACGAAGCTGAGCAGGATGATGAAGGGTCCGGCCCCGACGAGCCCGGCCGCGGCGGCCGCGAGCGCGCCGCCGGCGACGGTGACGAGCCAGCGGCGGTACGGGTGCGGAGCCGTGACGACCGCGTCGAAACGCACCCGTGCCTCTGCCACGTCGACCGGGTCCCGCGACAGGTCGATGATGAGGGCGCGGAGCCGCTCGAGGCGCGTGTAGTCCTGGACGCGGAAGCGGACGATCCGCATGACGGTCACCGGGTCGGCATCGGGTCCGCGGTGGTACGAGACGGTGACCGACGTGTAGGTCACGTCGACGTGGACCGAGGCGAGGCCGTACGCCTTCGTCAGGACGAGGACCGTCGCCGTGACGTCGGCCGCCGCGGCGCCGGTGGAGAGCATCGCGACGCCGGCCCGCATCGCGAGGTCGATGACGGCCTGGGCGGTCTTGCGCTCGACCCCGTCGGGCGCGGTCCAGAGGGGGATCTCGTCGGTCGGCGGCCCGTCGGGACGCATGACGCGCCGCGTGCTCGCGCGAAGCGACGGCCGCGCCATCCGGGAGCTGGTCGGCCGGGTCGGTCGGTCGGAGCGGGCCACAGAGGCACTGTATGCCGCTAGGCCCCTCCCAGCGCGGGCCACCTCCCACTGGCGTGGCCGCCGCCGACCCTCGCCGGCGCTCCTCCTTGCGGCCCGTGGCCGGCGGGAAAGCCGATGGGACCGGGCCGCCCCGCCATGACACCATAGGCGGGTGATGAGTAGCGAAGAGCAGAAGAAGTCGGAGAACCGCGCCCGTCCGACCACCGACGAGTTCCGGGCGTTCGTCGCGAGCGGGTGGGCCCCCCGAGGCACCGCGCCCACGCCCCGCGCCGCCGTCGCCGACTTCGCCGCGGCCCGACGTGCCGCCGTCAGCGCGGCCTTCCCCGGCGAGCGCCTCGTCGTTCCGGCCGGTGGCCTCAAGGTCCGCAGCAACGACACCGACTACGTCTTCCGTCCGCACAGCGCCTTCGCCCACCTGACCGGCCTCGGCAGCGACCGCGAGCCCGACGCCGTCCTCGTTCTCGAGCCGGTCGAGCCGGTCGCCGAGGGCCACGAGCCCGTCCTCTACTTCCGGCCCCTGGCCGGACGCGACACCGACGAGTTCTTCGGCGACTCGCGCTACGGCGAGTTCTGGGTCGGGGCGCGTCCCACGATCGAGGACGTCGAGTCCGAGCTCGGCATCTCGGCGCGCCACGTCGACGAGTTCGCCGATGCGATCGCGAAGGACCTCGGGACCGTCTCGGTGCGTGTGGTCCGCGATGCCGACGTCGACGTGACGGCCCGGGTGGACGCCGCCCGCGCGGCCGCGGGCCAGCAGGGTGACGAGCAGGCCGACGAGCGGGCCGCGGCCGCGCACGCTGCCGACGACGAGCTCGCGGCGTTCCTCTCCCACCTGCGGATGGTCAAGGACGAGTGGGAGGTCGAGCAGATGCGCTCGGCCGTCGAGGGCACCCACCGGGGCTTCGAGGCCGTCATCGCGGACCTGCCCGAGGCGGTCCGCCGCGGTCGTGGCGAGCGCTGGGTCGAGGGCGTCTTCGGCCTCCACGCCCGCCACCACGGCAACGGTGTGGGCTACGACTCGATCTGTGCGAGCGGCGACCACGCCAACACGCTGCACTGGATCAAGAACACCGGCGACATCCGCGACGGCGACCTGCTCCTGCTCGACGCGGGTGTCGAGGTCGACTCACTCTTCACCGCCGACATCACGCGCACCCTGCCGGTGAGCGGCACGTTCACGGACGCCCAGCGCCGGATCTACGACGCCGTCTACGCCGCCCAGGAGGCCGGGATCGCCGCGGCCAAGCCCGGCAACAGGTTCTCCGACATCCACGCCGCGGCGATCCGCGTCATCGCAGAGCACCTCCACGAGTGGGGCCTGCTGCCCGACGGCATTGACGTCGACGGCACTCTCGACGCCGAGCACGGCCAGTACCACCGCCGCTGGATGGTCCACGGCACGAGCCACCACCTCGGCATCGACGTCCACGACTGCGCCCTCGCGACGCGCGAGCAGTACTCCGACGCGGTCCTCGAGCCGGGCATGGTCCTGACCGTCGAGCCGGGTCTCTACTTCAAGGCCGACGACGAGCTCGTCCCGGCGGAGTTCCGCGGCAACGGCGTTCGCATCGAGGACGACATCCTCATCACGGCGGACGGCAACGAGAACCTCTCCGCCGCGATGCCGCGCAGCAGCGCCGACGTCGAGAAGTGGATCGCCGACATCTGGGCCCGCCGCTGACCTCCTGACCTCCTGACCTCCTGACCTCCCAGCCCGGCTGACGCCCCGGGGCCCCACGCACCCAGCCGGGTGAACGCGGTGTTCGTTCGCGAACTCAGCGGTATGCCGCTGAGTTCGGGAACGAACACCGCGTTCACGTGTCGGGGGCCGGGTCAGCCGGGGCCGGGTCAGCCGGAGACTGACGGGGCTGACGCGTTCGTGCTCGAAACCGAACCGTCCAGGTCGGGACCGGGGATCGGCGGGCTCGACTGCTCGACAAGGGCGACGAGGTCGTCGGCCTTGACCACCTCGAGGCCGCCGGCCAGGACCGCCGGGGTGCAGCGTGGGCTCACGGCGACCGAGACGGCCGGCCCGACGGCATACGTGAGCCGGAGCCGGAAGTCGTGCTCCGTCGAGCCCCCGTCGCCCTGGCACGCACCCGCGGTGGGTCGCGCCGGTAGCGACCGCAGGGCGGCGACGACCTCACGACTCTGCTCGGCGGTCAGGGTCGTCGGACGCTGGGAGCCGTCCTTCGCGGTCCGGCAGACCGTGACGAGGGGGTCGCCCTCGGGTGCGATCGACCGGTCGTCCCCGAGGCGCCCCCACGACCAGGCGGCGCACCCCGGCGCGGACGGCTCGCTCGTCGGATGCGGACCGAACCATCGCTCCAGCGCGACGCCCATGGGAGCGCGGGACAGGAAGTCGCCGTTCGTCGAGCTCGAACAGCTGTTGGGGTCGGCCTTGGCAGCGACCCACACGACGGCATCCTGGTAGCGAGCCCCGACGAGGTAGGCCGTCTCGTCGCCGGCCATCTGGGTGCAGGGGCGTGGCGACCCGTCGCCGCGGGGCGCCCAGGCGAGCAGGTCGACGACCTCCCGACGGTCGCCGGACGGCACGAGGGTGCGCGTCCCGAGCGCGAACGGTGGCGCGAGCGGTGTCGAGGCCATGAGCTTCATGACGGGGTAGCGGCAGACGACGAGCGACTCGGGGTCGCGGACGGGCAGGAGGCGGGCGTTGCCGTCGAGCCCCTGCGGGCGCTCCGGCACGGTCATCCCCTCTGCACTCGCGAGGGTGGCCGGGCAGTCGAGGCCGCCGTCGGCGGCGCGCGGCTGGTCGGTGAAGGGTCGGAGCGGGCCGGTGGTGGGCGCTGGAGGGGTGGTTGCGCCCGTTCTCGGCCCTCCGGGCGCTGTCGTCGTCCCGCAGGCCGACAGCACGACGACCACCACAGCCGCGACGACAGCGCTGACGCCCCAGCTGACGTCAGCCGCGACGGGCGACCGGGCCTCATGACCGCGACGAACCATGTCGACTCCTTCTCGACGACCCCCACACCGTGACGACACCGGAGCAGCCCGTGTCGTTGCACCGGCCCCGTCGACGAGGTGAAGGATGCCGCTCACCCGGCTCGGCGGCATACCGGCGTCGGCGCGAGGTGAGCCCTGGCGAGGCGTCAGCTCGGGTCGCGGTCGCCCCCGGGAGGAGCGGCCGCGTCCTCGGGACGAGCCGGGGACGTCGGCACGGTTGCCGGTGGCGCAGGCGCAGCCGGAGCCGACGATCCCGAGGGCGTCGACGGGGTCGACGCAGTGGGGGCCGGCGGCACCGGCGGCTGGGTCACCGGGCCCGGGTGCATCCCCGAGGTGTGGCCGGGCAGGCCGGTGGCGACGTCGATCCCCGCGTCGGCGAGGATCTGGCGGCCCTGCTGGGCGAACTTGTGCTCGACGAAGACCTCGTAGCGGGTCGCGACGACCTGGCTCACCGAGGAGAAGTCGCGGGCGCCCCGCGTGAAGGCGTACCCGACGAGCGACCAGACGAGGCCGAAGAGGGCACCGACGAGCGCCGTCGAGAGCAGGAGGCTCATCGCGTTGGCGGGCGGGTTGAACAGGGCGAAGATCAGGCCCACGAACAGACCGAGCCAGAGTCCCGAGAGGATGCCGCCGAGGGCGACGCGACCCCAGGTGAGGCGGGCCGTGACGCGCTCGAGCTGCTTGAGGTCGGTGCCGACGATGAGGCAGTTCTCGACCGGGAACCCGGTGTCGGACAGGGTGTCGACGGCCTTCTGCGCCTCTTCGTACTTCTCGAAGACGCCGAGGGAGAGCGGGTACTCGAGGGACAGGGTCGCGAAACCGGGACGCGCGCCGGGACCCTTCGGCTGCATGCTCATGCCGACATCCTCGCACTCGGGCCTTTGCCTGTCAGGGAAGCCACAGCGGGTCGTCAGGCAGCGACGCCCGCCGGCCCCGCACAGCGGCTCGGGCGACCTAGCCCTTCAGCTTGTAGTCCTCGACGAGACGGCGGCCGATGATCATCCGCTGGATGTCGGCCGTGCCCTCGCCGATGAGGAGCATCGGGGCCTCGCGGTAGAGCCGCTCGATCTCGTACTCCTTGGAGTACCCGTAGCCGCCGTGGATGCGGAAGCTGTCCTCGACGACCTGCGAGCAGTACTCGGACGCGAGGTACTTCGCCATGCCCGCCTCGAGGTCGTTGCGCTCGCCGGAGTCCTTCTTGCGGGCCGCCTTGACCATCATCTCGTGGGCGGCCTCGACCTTGACGGCCATGTCGGCGAGGCGGAAGAGCACGGCCTGGTGCTCGACGATCTTCTTCCCGAACGTCTCGCGCTGCTGGGCGTAGGAGATGCCGAGCTCGAAGGCGCGCCGGGCGACACCGCAGCCGCGCGCCGCGACGTTGACACGGCCGACCTCGACGCCGTCCATCATCTGGTAGAAGCCCTTGCCCGGCTCGCCGCCGAGGATCTGGGCGCTCGTCGTGCGGTGCCCGTCGAGAATGAGCTCGGTCGTGTCGACGCCCTTGTAGCCCATCTTGTCGATCTTGCCGGGCACCGTGACGCCCTGGGCGGTCTCGCCGAAGCCGGACTCCTTCTCGATGAGGAACGTCGTCATGTTGCGGTAGACGGAGTCGGCGCCCGTGTCGGTCTTGACGAGGACGGCGACGAGGTTGGCCGAGCCGCCGTTGGTCAGCCACATCTTCTGGCCGGTGATGCTCCACTCGCCGTCGTCGCCCTCGGACGTGCGGACGGCCTTCGTCTTGATGGCCGCCACGTCGGAGCCGCACCCCGGCTCGCTCATCGAGAAGGCACCGCGGATCTCGCCGGTGGCCATCCGCGGCAGGTAGCGCTGCTTCTGCTCCTCCGTCCCGTGCTGGAGAATGAGGTAGGCGACGATGAAGTGGGTGTTGATGATGCCGCTGACGCTCATCCAGCCGCGGGCGATCTCCTCGACGCAGAGCGCGTACGTGAGCAGGGACTCACCGAGGCCGCCGTACTCCTCGGGGATCATGAGGCCGAAGATCCCCATCTCCTTCATGCCGTCGACGATCGCCTGAGGGTACTCGTCGCGGTGCTCGAGCTCGGTGGCCACGGGAAGGATCTGCTCGTCGACGAACTCACGCACGAGCTTGACGAGCTCGCCCTGCTCCTCGGTGAGTCCGTCGGTCTGCTGCAGTCGGGACATGCTCGATCGCCACCTTGCGTCGTGGGCCCGTCAGGGCGGGGGTCGGCCTGTGGGCAGGCCGGGTCAACTGCGATCGAGTATGCCGTCGGGCCGGGTTCGCGGTCTGCGCCCCCGCGTGTGAGTCCCACCACCTGTGCGCTCGGTCACGGCTCGGGCCCGGTCGCGGCTCGGGGGTGAGGTACCGGGGTGCCGGGTCGGTGCGGGACCCGCTCGACCAGGCGCGAGGCCGGTGACGCCGCTACGGTCTGAGGGGGTACGTAGGGACAGCCCCGGGTCTGCGCGCACGGTGCGCGGTGACCGGCGTGGGTCGCACGAATGTTCTGTCGAGGGGGACGGATGGGAGTCAACACCGCTCATGTGAAGTGGTGGATGTCGGAGCACGAGTCGTTCGAGGTGGGCCCCGAGGTCTCGGCGGGGTTCGCGGCGCACCTGCAGACGCTCCCGTGGACACCGCACCGCGTGGACTGGGAGCAGGTCCCCCACGTGGAGCTGTCGACCAAGGTCGACTGGGAGGAGCAGGTGGGCGCCATCGCACGGCGCAGCCCGTTCGGACGGTTCAGCCATGTCCTGCTCATGTACAGCGGTACGGAGCCCGCTCTCGTGGGGCGGCGGGACGACGTCCTGCGTGACGTCGACCTGCTCTGCGCGGCCTCGCCGGGTCCCCGGTACTTCTGCGGTGCTGTCATCCGGGAGGGGGCTCTGCGTGCGCAGTTCCCGGCCTTCGGGGAGTTCGACGGCTTCTCGAAGGTCCTCTTCCGCACGTAGCCGCGGGGGCCCCCGCGGCCGGTCACCAGAGCTGGCCGAACGACACCTGCCTGGCCTTGGGCGGACCCTCGAGGGTCGATCGCTGGGCGAACCCGCCCTGCTTGAGGCTGGCTGTGACCGCCTTGAGGAGGTCGACGCGCGTCGCCGTCGGGTTGTCGGCGAGGGCCTTGAGGAAGAGGTAGGTGAATGCGCCGTTGGGCCGCTTGTCGAAGGTCGCGTCCGAGGCGGTCTGGTCCGGCTTGCAGGCCGCGAAGAGCACCGGCTTGGCGTTCGTCGTGCTGCGCCCCTTCGTCAGCTCGACGAGCGCCTTGCGGTCCACGGTCCGGGGCGGGTTGAGCGCGCGCAGCCCGCGCGCCTGGTCGAGCCCCTTCGGCGTGGGCGGCGGCAGGTAGCGGGGGCGGCGACCGAGGAGCATCGCCTGCTGGATCTCGTCGAGATCCTTCAGGCCGGTGCCGCTGTGGCACGTGTCGAGGAGGACCTCGAGCAGGACGCCGGCGGGGACGCGCGCGAAGAGGTCGTGCAGCTCATCGTCGATGATGACCGTGTCGCGGTCCCACTGGTCGCCCTTGCGCCGGATGTCGTGGCAGGCGAAGGCCTCGTCGAGCCCGTCCGGCTCGACGTCGCCGCCCGGCTCGTTGGGGACCTGGGTGCCGTGGCTCGAGAAGGTGAAGATCAGGTGGTCGCCGGCCTTCGCCCCGTCGACCATCCCGGTGAGGGCCGCCATCACGTTCTTCTTCGTCGCGTCGGCGTCGGTGAGCACCGTCGTCGTCCGCGCCGTGAAGCCGTGCTTCTTCAGGGCGGCCGCTATGTCGTTCGCGTCGTTGACGCAGCCGCTCAGCCAGCTGCTCATCGGCAGCGACTCGAACTCGTTGATCCCCACGCAGAGCGCCTTGCGCGCCATGGCCGTGTCCTCTCCTCGTGCTGTCGTGGTCCTTCTGTCGGTCCTTCTGTCGGTCCTTCGGTCGTTCTGTCGGACGCTGCGGGTCGCGTCCGCCCAGGTCGTATGCCGCTCACGTCCTCACGAGGACCGCGTCGGGTCGCGCGTAGACGACGAAGGCGAGCCAGGTCGGGTCGCCGGCCTCGCGCGCCGCCCTGCGGGCAGACGTGCTCGCTGCCGCCATCGTCCGGCCGGCGAGCAGCTCCTCGTAGAGGGTCTCGACGAAGACGCGCGCCGGCTGCTCGCGAACCGACCACAGGCAGGAGACGAAGGCCGCCGCGCCCGCGTCGAGGAACGCCTTGGCGAACCCGCCGACGGTGGTGCAGAGCTCTCCGGAGCGTCCGGTCTGGCACGCGTTGAGGACGACGAGCGGCCCGCCGTCACGCGAGTCCGTCCAGTCGACGTTCTCGCTCACGGCGGTCGCCGAGAGGTACTGGGGCTCGACGGTCCGGCCCCGCTTGCGGCCCTTGAGCAGGACCTTGGCATCGGCGATGTCGTCGGACCGCGCGGCCCCGTGCCCGGAGAAGTGGAGCACGTCGAAGCGGCCCGAGCGGAGGAGCTGCTCGACGCCCCGTGGCGTCGCGGTGACCGGCTTGGCCCCGAGACGGGCGACGAGGAACTCCTGCTCGGCCACGCCCTCCCGGTTGTCGAACATCGGGTCGGCGTAGACCGGGCAGATCGACCTGACCCGACCGGTGCGCACCCGAACCCGGCGTGGCGGGAAGCTGCCGAGCTGCCAGCGGACCAGACCACCCTGGGCGAGGAAGCGCGGCTTGGTCCCGCGCTTGCCCCGCGGCTGCTTGAGGTGGACGAGCTCCCACGGCACGTAGGGCTCGTCGGTGTAGACGATGAGGTCCGCGACCTTGTCACGGTGCGCCCAGAGGTAGGCCTGCATCGGCTCGGGGAAGAACTGGTCGAACAGCTGGGTCCCGATGTCCTGCAGGGCACTCAGGCGCTCGCCCTCGCCCATCCCCTCGTCGCGCAGGGTCGCCTCGACGGCCGCGACCCGGTCGCGGACGAAGCCGTCGCGGTCGAGGACCGGGGCCGAGGTGAAGGTCTCGGCAGGCTCTCCCCGGACGAGCCGCACCGCGTAGTGGTAGACGCGCTCGCCCCCGGGGAGCCGGCACTCGACGATGTCGAGGCAGGCGAGCCCATCGAGCTCGGGGGCGTCGATGCCGGTGTGGACGACCGCCTTGACGATGCCGCCGGGCCCGAGGAACGCCGTGGCGTCCGGCTCGAGCGCCGTGCCCTCGAGGGAGAGGTTGGCGATGGGGACCGCACCCTGGCGCACGACGACGAGGAGCGTCACCGGACCGGCGGCGATCGCGCGGACCGTGAAGCTGAGCTCGCTCGTCCAGTCGCCGCTCGGGAGCCCGAAGACCTTGGTGTCCGGGTCGGCGACCGTGGCGTTGGCCTTGCCGAACACCTGGACCGTGACCGGGCGTTCGGCGTCGAGGTGGACCTCCTGCTCGGCGTGGGACGTGCCGACGCTCGGGGTGAGTGCCGTGCGCGCGAGCCGCACCCGCAGCGTGAAGTCCTCCCCGGAGACGACGGCGGCCGGCATCTCGGCACCGAGCTGGGCCTCGATCAGCTCGTCCGGCCCCTCGGTCAGCTCGTCCGGCGCCGCGGGTGGCTCGGCCATCTCGAGGTCCCGCTCGGCCGACTCGCCGCCTCCCGCGCCCATCCCCAGCGGCAGCCACCCGGCGATCGCCTCGATGACCTTGAGCTGCCCGAAGTAGTTGGTGTGGTAGACGACCTCGTTGGCGCCCAGGGCGAGGCTGTCCTTGACGAACCCGCCTGCCGGCAGCCCGATCGCGGCCATCGACGCGGTGTCGACGACGAGGTCGTTCGCGTCCTCGAAGATCTGGTCCATGAACCCCTCCGCGAGCTGGGCGACCAGCTCCCGGGGGAACTCCTGTGGGCTGTGGTGGTCGTCGAAGAGCTCGACGTGGAAGTCGGACGAGACGACGAACCAGTCGGTCCCGGGCTTCGGCTGCCCGGGCTGATCCGCATTGATCCACGCGACGAACGCGCCGTCGGGCATCATCGCCTGCAGACCGGGAACGTCGTCGCTCTTCGCGGCATACGAGACGAGGTACTTGACGAAGGCACCGATGCCCTTGACCGTCGCACCGACCACGGCGCCCACCGGGGCGCCGCCCGGCAGGAGCGAGAGGACGCCCGCGCCCACCGCGGCGAGGTTGGTGTAGACGTCGACGAGGTCCGACCACCGCTTCGGGTCGGCCAGGTGGGTGCCGCCGTTGGTCGCGGCGACGAAGACGATGCGGTCCACCGTGCCGGGCCACGACGACGACGGCAGGACGTCCTCGGCGAACGCACGGGTGACGAGCCCGCCCCGGCTGTGCGTGATGATGTCGATGACGAGGTCGGAGCGCGGGTGGTGGGAGGCGAGCCGCTGGAGGAGGTCCTCGGCGTTGGCCTTGGGGTCGAGGGTCAGGGTCTTGTGGTCGAAGCCGATGACCGCGTCGTAGGCGGACACGAGCGTCTCGACGAAGCCCTCGGCTCCCGGGACCAGGGCGAGCGGCGCGAAGGCCCCCACGGTGGACGAGAAGGTCCCGTGCACGAAGAGCAGGAGGCGCACGGCCCGGTCGGTGGGCAGGTCGAGCTCGTCGAGTCGCTCGAAGGGCGTCCACGCCGTGACGTCGCTGCCGGTGATCCGTACGAGACCCGGCCGGACATGGGCCTCCATCGCCTGGGTCGCGCTCTTGAGCAGGGCGGAGGCGGCGAACCGGAAGACGATCGCCTGGGCCGTGCCGTGGACGAGGTCGCCGAGCAGGCCTCGCGTGCGCGGCGCCCCGGCCTCGACCTCGAGCCCCCTGACCCGAGCCCTGACCTGAGCCTTGGCCCGCTCCCCCGCCGGCCGCCGCGAGGGGCGGGCGGGCTGGACGTCGATCTCGAAGTGGGCCGTCCTCGGGCCGGGCTCGAGGTCCCGCGTCCGGTCGACCGGGTTGGCGGGCAGGTGCCACGAGTAGACGCCGTCGCGCTCGACGAGGACGACGGCGTCCTCGCCCGCTGCCACGTCGACGTCGAGCCGCACGTGACCGCGCCGGTTGGCGGGCGGCGCAGCGTCGAGGTCACGGGTCACCCGGGGCGCCAGCTCGACGCGGTCGACGACCTCGAGGTCGACGTCGGCGAGCGCCTCGAGGAGCACGGAGCGCCCGGTCGCCACCTCGGACCCCGGCTCGCCCGGGAGGGCCCGGTCGGCGTCGGCACCGACCCGCGAGGCGGAGTACGACGGTGGGGTCGTGACACGCAGCGCGCCCCCTGCGAAGGACGTCGACGGCATACGTGGCTCCCTCCCGACGAGGCGGACGCGGCCTGCTCCCCTCACGGTAGAGGCGCGTCGGTCGCCCTTGATACGGAATGGCCAAACCAGGACCGGACGGCCCGTGGGTCGGTCACGGCCGTAAATCGATTGCGCGGGCCGTCCGGCATGGGCCACCCTCGTCCAGACGCGGAGGCGCACGGCCGCCGCACGAACCCAAGGAGGGTGACATGTCGATCACGGTCCCGGGCATGCCTGCCCACATTTCTTCAACCTTGGAGTTCCCTTGTCATTCAATGCATTTCAGAACAGCTCGTTCGACGAGCTAGATCTCACGTCCTTCGAGGGACACCGCCGCTTCGGAGAGCAGCCGGAGTCGTATGCCGTCGACACCGATCCTGACGGCCCCCCGGAAGGCGACCGCTGGTCGAGCTGGGACGGCGCCACGCACGGGCCGAAGCCCCGACCCGACTGGGTCATCACCGATCTCGGCGCGGTCGAGGCGGACCTCGGGGTCCTCAAGACCGGCAAGGAGGCCGACGTCCACCTCGTCCGGCGCTGGGTCCCGGGCGATGCCGGCCGCGACGTCCTCATGGCGGGCAAGCGCTACCGGTCGAGCGACCACCGGATGTTCCACCGCGACGCGGGGTACCTCGAGGGTCGGCGCGTCCGGAAGTCCCGCGAGACACGGGCGATGCGGACCCGGACGTCGTTCGGCAAGCAGCTCATCAGCGGCCTCTGGGCGTTCGCGGAGTTCGAGACGCTCGTCCGGCTCTGGAACGAGGGCCTGCCGGTTCCCTACCCGGTCCAGATGGGCGAGGACGAGATGCTGATGGAGTTCATCGGCAGCCCCGGCGGCGAGGCGGCCCCGCGCCTGGCCCAGACCCGACCGGGCGCGGACGTCCTGCCCGAGCTCTTCGAGCAGCTGAGAGCCGCGATGATCCGGCTCGCCGAGCTCGGGTGGGCTCACGGTGACCTCTCGCCCTACAACGTCCTCCTCGACGAGCGAGGCGGGAGCCCCCGGCTCGTCCTCATCGACTGGCCGCAGGTCGTCGACGTGATCGGCAACCCGCACGGTCCGGAGTTCCTCGAACGGGACGCACGCAACATGTGTGACTGGTTCACCCGCAGGGGGTACGAGGTGGACGAGGGGATGTTCTTCGGCGACCTCATGGCTGCGGCGACGTCGCGCTGGTGAGGAACCGAGGCAACGGGGGAGGCCACGCGTTCGTGGCGTGACCTCCCCCGCCCTCCCCTCCCGGGTGCGCGCCGGGCGTGCGGCGCGCCCGGGCCCCTCCTGATGGCTACGGCTCGTTGTCGGCTGGGCGTCCAGTGACGACAGGACTGTGGCGGGACGGCGACTGTGACGGGGGTCACTCCCAAGAGCCGAAGGTACACCCGGCGTCGACGTCGCGAGCCCGTTCCGGAAAACCCGGTCGGGTCGCTCGCCGTGCCTCAGCCCGGGACCTTCTGCGGGCAGTGCGGCGGCCTAGTCGTCGAGGAAGTCGGCGGGGTGCCCGAACGTCTCGGCATGGACGAACGCGGAGAGCGGCAGCCGCGTGCGCGGGAGCCGCGAGCGCGCCTGGAGCCAGCCGGGGACGTCCCACTCCTCACCGTGCGTGGCGGGCAGGCCGAGCGCGATCCCGGTCGTGACGGCCCAGTGCGCCGGCACGGCGAACCGCCGCGCCGCGGCGGCGTGGTCGAACCCGCCGAACTGGCGCACCTGCAGGCCCATCGACCGCGCCTGGACCGTGATGTGGGCAACGGCCTGCCCGAGGTCGAACATCGCGTAGTCGCTGTAGGCGATCTCGTGGTCCTCGTCGGTCGCCACCTGGTGCAGGGTGAGGATGATCGCCGACGCGGCCGGCGCCCAGACCTGGTTGGCCGCGGAGAGCACCTCGACGATCGCGGCGTGCGTCGCGTCGCCGCGGCGACCGACGATGAAGCCCCACGGCTGCGAGTTGCCGGCGGAGGGCGCCCAGCGAGCGGCCTCGAGGATGGCCCGGAGCGCAGCGGGCGAGAGCACGTGGGACCGGTCGTAGATCATGACGCTCTCGCGCTGGCGCAGGAGCGGCGTCAGGATCTCGGGCTGACCGCCCTCCCGCGAACCCGGGTGGGACATCAGTAGGCCCGGCCCACGACCGCCAGCACGCCCGCCTCGTCCTCGCTGCGCGGCACCGAACCGTCCGGCATGGTGAGGCAGCGCACGGTGATCGCCGACTCGGCGAGCCGTGCCTCGCCCTCGGGCCCGAGGTCGGCCCAGGGAATCGTCGCCCACCCGGTGCGGGCCGCCTCGGCGGCGTCGTCGACCGTCGCTACGGCGGCGGTGTGGGCGTCCTTGTGGGCGAGGGCAGCGGCATACAGGGCCTCGTGGTCGGTGTCGAGCGCCGAGAGGACCTCGGGGACGAGGCCTCGGAGCCCGACGGCCGACTTGCCCCCCGCGATCCGCCGCGCGACCGTGACCGACCCCTCGGCGAGGTCACGCGGGCCCACCTCGACGCGGATCGGGATGCCCTTGAGCTCGGCGTCGACGGCACGTCGACCGAAGGGCGTGTCGACGCGGGCGTCGAGCTCGGCTCGCACCCCCTGCGCGACGAGGTCGTCGACGACCTGGCGCGCCGCCTCGACGACTCCCTCGCCCTCCTTGACGACCATGACGAGGACCTGGACCGGTGCCAGGCGCGGCGGGACCCGGAGCCCTGCGTCGTCGCCATGGGCCATGATGAGGCCGCCGACCATCCGCGTCGACGTGCCCCACGATGTCGTCCACGCGAGCTCCTGGCGGCCCTCGTCGGAGAGGTAGGTGATGTCGAAGGCCTTGGCGAAGTTCTGGCCGAGCTCGTGCGAGGTGCCCATCTGCAGCGCCTTGCCGTCGCGCATCATCCCCTCGAGCGCGAGGGTGTTGGTGGCCCCGGCGAAGCGCTCCCGCGCAGTCTTGCGGCCGAGCACGACCGGCATGGCGAGCATCTCGCGCATGAAGGCGGCGTAGACGTCCTCGTGGATCCGCTTCGCGTAGAGGCGCGCGTCCTCCTCGGTCGCGTGCGCCGTGTGGCCCTCCTGCCAGAGGAACTCGCTCGTCCGGAGGAAGATCCTCGGGCGCAGCTCCCACCGGACGACGTTGGCCCACTGGTTGAGCAGGAGCGGCAGGTCGCGGTAGCTCTGCGTCCACTTCGCCATGAACTCGCCGATGACGGTCTCCGACGTGGGGCGGACGACGACGGGCTCCTCGAGCTCCTTGCCACCGGCGTGCGTGACGACGGCGAGCTCGGGGCTGAAGCCCTCGACGTGCTCGGCCTCGCGCGTGAGGTAGGACTCCGGGATGAAGAGCGGGAAGTAGGCGTTGCGCGCGCCCGCCTCCTTGATCCGGCGGTCCATGTCGGACTGCATCCGCTCCCAGATGGAGTAGCCGTACGGCCGGATGACCATGGTTCCGCGAACCGGCCCGTTGTCGGCGAGCTCCGCCTTGGCGATGACGTCCTGGTACCAGCGAGGGAAGTCTTCGGACTGCGGGGTGAGCACGCTCTTGGCCATGCGCAGATCCTAGGCGGCGGCCCGGGCGTGGGCGCGGGCCCCCGCTCAGACCCGGTGCATCGTCGCGACCATGAACGCCTGCCAGGCCTCGCGCGAGCCGGCGAGCTCGCCGGGGCCGCCGGCCTCCTCGAGGATCTTCGTCGTCACGTCTCGCGTCGTGTCGTCCCACTCCCCCGTGACCTCGACGTCGGTCCGGCCCCACACGTGACGGCACATCGCCTGGACGGCCTGGACCTGCGCCCCGGAGCGCCGGATGAGGCGCGGCCGCTCGTCGCCGAACCGCCCGATGTCGACGTGGACGTGGTTGGTGTGGGCGCCGTCAAAGAGGTAGGTGAGGACGTCGGCGAACTCGTGGTGCAGTCCCGCCGCGGTGCGCCAGTAGGCCGCGAGCCGTCGGCGCCGCTCGGAGGCAGGAGCGTCGCGCCAGAGGTCGTAGCGCAGCGAGACGAGGTCCTTGCCGCCCCCGCGGAGCCGCGCGAGGTCGAAGGCCTGCCCCGAGCTGTGCCACGAGGTCGCCGACTTCGGGGCCCACGCGCCGTACGACCTCACCTCGTCGGGGTCCTGACCGAGGTGGGTCCGGTGCAGCGCCAGCCAGGCGTCGAGCCGCCTGCCGAACGCCTCGTCGACGTAGTAGGTCGCCCGCCTCCCGCTCACCTCGTAGACGTATGCCGCTGAGCCGACGCTGCGACGCGCCTGCAGGGCCGTCGAGTCGACCGGCCGCGGGCGCATCCACACCTCGCGGGGCAACGGGCCGGAGAGCCCGGGCACCTCGGGGAGGCCAGGGAGGCCGACGCCGCGGGACACGGCATACGTGCCGGTGGCTGCGACGACGCCGAGGGCTCCGAGCGTCAGGAGGCGGCGGCGGCTCACCTGGCCGCGCTCCTCGCCCGTCGGCACCGGGTCCGGCGTGTCCTCCCTCATGCCGAGACCAACGTGGCAGGGGCCCTCGCGGGTTCCGCTCCCGGCGGCAGCGTGGCGCGCGCGCTTCCGGCAGGCCGGATGTGGCTGTCGCCCCTACGCTCTGGGCGTGGACCGAGACGAGGGTGGACGCGACGATCCGTCCTCGGGACAGCGGCGGTCGGCCTCCCCGGCATCGTGACGGCATCCGGGCGGGGCCGCTCGAGACCGAGGGCCTGGTGGGTACGGCGCGCTGCGCATCGCCTGCGACCTCGTCCCCGACCGCGTGCGAGGGGTCGTGGCGGTGAGCGCGGCGCTCTGGCGGCGGGCCGGCGAGACGCCGGCCGGGGCCTTCGACGACCGGGCGGACTACCAGCGCAACTCGGTCTTCGAGCGGATCGGCGGACTCGCTCGCCTTCGGGTCCGGATCGACTGCGGCACTTCGGACCCCTTCATCGCCGCCAACCGGTTCCCCGCGCAGAGGCTCACCCGCGCCACAGCTCGGTTCACGTCCGGCGGCCATGACGAGCTACTGGCGTGCACAGGCGCCGGACGAGATGGCGTGGGCGGCCGCGACGACGTGACCCCCGGTTCGATGTATCTGCGAGCGCCAGAGGGCGCGGCGATACATCGAACCGGGGGACGGTGCGGGGATGTCACACCTCAGGAGTCGCGCGTGTCCACGCTCTGACGGCGCCGTCACCCGCGGCGCCCGCGATCCTGGAGGAAGGACCACGATGACCACCCCCACCGCCCACCGCATCACCACGCCCACTGCCACTCCGATCGCACCTGTGAGCACCGAGCGCTCCGCACGCGTGCCCCTCGAACACCGGCCGACGCTCTTCGTCCGGCTCGTCTCTGGGTGGAGCCGGCGGCGCTACGGGACGGTGCTCGAGCCCGGCCTCGCGATGCTGCACAACCGGCGCGTCCTGATGTCGGTCTCGCGGTTCGAGATGTCCGTCGAGAAGTGGTCGAGCGTCGAGTCGGGCCTCAAGGACCTCGCCTGTGCGGCTGTGGCGGCGGGGATCGGCTGCAGCTGGTGCATGGACTTCGGTTGGTACGTGTCACGCAACAACGGCCTCGACGTCCGCAAGCTCGAGCACCTGACCGACTGGCGCGACGCCGATGTCTACACGCCGCTCGAGCGGTCGGTGCTGGCCTATGCGGAGGCCATGACCGCCACCCCGCCCGAGGTGACCGACGAGATGGTCGCCGACCTCCGAGGGCACCTCTCCGACGGGCAGCTCGTCGAGCTGACTGAGATGATCTCGCTCGAGAACCTCCGCTCCCGGACGAACTCGGCCCTCGGCCTCACGAGCCAGGGCTTCAAGGACCACTGTGAGGTGCCAGCCCGGTGAACGACCCCGGCATGAACGACCCCCGCAGCAACGATGCGGCCGCCACGTTCGAGGACCACCGCCGCCTCCTCGTCGGCGCCGCCTACCGCCTGCTCGGCAGCCACTCGGACGCCGAGGACGTCGTGCAGGAGGTCTGGATCCGCTGGAGCACGGTCGACGCGTCCACGATCGACGAGCCGCGCGCCTACCTCCTCACGATCACGACCCGGCTCGCGCTGAACCGTTTGCGGCAGCTGAGAACCCGTCGCGAGAGCTATGTCGGCCCGTGGCTGCCGGAGCCGGTGTCGAGCGACCCCCGCGATGACGGCGCGGCTGCGGCGGAGCTCGCTGACGACGTGTCGATGGCGATGCTCATCGTCCTCGAGTCCCTGAGCCCGCTCGAGCGCGCGGCCTTCGTGCTCGCCGACGTCTTCGGTATGCCGTCCGGCGAGGTCGCGGGGGCGCTCGACCGCTCTCCCGCCGCCGTCCGCCAGCTCGTGCACCGCGCCCGTTCACACATCGAGGCCCGCCAGCCACGGACGGTCGTCGACACGGCCCGACACCGTGAGGTCACCGAGCGCTTCCTGGCCGCGGCGACGAACGGCGACCTCGCGGGGCTTGTCGCCGTGCTCTCCCCCGATGTCACGCTGGTGACCGACGGCGGCGGTGTCCGCAGGGCAGCGCTACGGCCGATCCACTCGGCTGACAAGGTGATTCGTTGGCTCTTCGGTGTGATGGGTCGCAGGGACGCCGAACCCGTGACCGCCCGCCTCCAGGTCGTCAACGGGGAGACGGCCGTCGTGCTCGATACAGCGGAGGGCATCGACTCGGTCTGGTTCGTCACCGTCGAGGACGACCGGGTCAGCGAGGTCCACGCGATCCGCAACCCCGACAAGCTCGGCGCCATCACCTGACAACCCCCGCTTCGATGTATCCGCGCGAGCCAGGGGCCGCGGGGTTACATCGAATCCGGGGTAGGGGTCGCCTCCGCCGTCGCCTGTCATACGGCAACCTTCTGCCGCGTCAGGCGTAGTACGGGACATGAGAGCGACAATCGAGCGGGGCGGGGGCGTGCACGAGGACTTTCGGGCTCTCTTCGACGGACATGCCACCCGGGTTGTGAGGCTGGCCGCGCTCCTCGGTGCCGAAGACCCCGAGGACGTGGCACAAGAGGCGTTCTGCCGTCTCTTCGAGAAGCGGGATCGGCTGCGCGGCGAGATCGCCGAGGCCGGCGCGTATCTCAACCGGACCGTCGTGAACCTGGTCCGTGACCGCCACCGGCGCAGCATGACCCACCGACGGCTCGGACTGCTCAACCGTCGCGACGACGAGCGCCAGGAACCGTCCGCGGAGGAGCTCGGCGTCCGGGCCGACGACCACCGGCGTGTGAGTGCCGCGCTGCGGGCTATAGCGCCACGGCGCCGAGAGGCCGTGGTCCTGCGCTACTGGCTCGACCTGTCGTACGCGGACATCGCCGTCGTCATGGGCACGAGTCTCGGCTCGGCCAAGTCATCGGTCTCCCGAGGCCTCGACGACCTGTACGCCCACCTGGAGGAGTCATGAACAACAGGGAACACCTCGCGCACGAGCTGCTCGACGCCGAGGCACGCAGCCACGACGTCGACACCGAGCGGCTCTGGAACGAGCTCGAGGGCCGACTGTGGGGCCAAGGCGCCGGAACCGGTGCCCACCGGCACTCGAGGCTTGCCGTTGCCGCGGCGGCCGCCGTCACCGCAGCTGTGGCCGGCACCGCGATCTGGGCGACCGGGCACGGCCAGGGGCCGACGCCTGCGCCCGCCTCCTCGAGCTCGGCTGCCACGGCGACGAGCCGCTCGTCCACCCCGGTGACGACCGACGACCGGCCAACGGCGACGCCTACCCCACCGAGAGCGACTGCCACGGCTGACCAGACGCCGGTGACAACAGTCCCACCGGCCGCGCCTGCACTGTCAGAGGGCAACCTCATGCGGTCCACCGACTACCGGACTGCGGGATGGCTCGTCGGCTCGATCGCCACGGCCACCGGGTGGGGGCAGTCGGCCATCTCGGTGTGCCAGGACAGCCTTGCCGGGCCGGACAAGGACGTCGAGGCGGTCTACACCGGTGTCGGCTATCACGATCTCCCGGGTCGACAGCTCGTCACGAACCAGTACGTCGTGGCGTTCAGGGACGGCGCGAGCGCCGAGCGGGCCGCGACCGGGGTCGCTGGCTGGGGTGCGCGCTGTCAGCAGCTCGACCGGGTCGCGCTGCGGGGCGCGATCGTCACGGCCACCCCAGCTCGACAGGTGGGGCTTCCCGGGGGCAGCGACGGCCAGTGGTACACGATCTCGGTGACGCAGTCGGACGGAACCCGCCACGCCGAGCTCGTGTCCGTCGTCCGGGCGCAGGACCGGCTGTCGGTCGCCGTGCTCTCCGAGAGCAACCCGGCAGGCTCCGTCGACGCCGTGGACGGCGTCGCCCTCCTGACCCGGGCGGCAGCGCGGCTGGGCTGAGTCGCCCCGCCCACCCCCCCGGTTCGATGTATCGCCGCGGCCCCTGGCACGCGCGGATACATCGAACCGGGGGGGTCACGGGGTCGGTCAGCGGCCGAGCGCGGCGATCGCCTCGGCCGTGGCGAGGACCTTGCGCGCGGTGTCGACGTGGAGGTTCTCGATGAGCCGCCCATTGACCGTCGCCACGCCGCGGCCCTCGGCCTGCGCCGCCTCGAAGGCCGCGATCACCGCACGTGCGTCGGCGACCTGGGCCTCGCTCGGTGCGAACACCTCGTTGCAGGGCTCGACCTGACCCGGATGGATCAGCGTCTTGCCGTCGAAGCCCAGCTCGCGACCCTGACAAGCCTCCGCACGAAAGCCGTCGGCGTCCTTGACGTCGTTGTAGACGCCGTCGACGACGGCGACCCCGGCCGCCCGCGCCGCGAGGATCGCGAGCTGGAGGGAGGTCTGGATCGCCGCACGACCCGGCGCGAAGCTCGCCCCGAGCTCCTTGTAGAGGTCGTTCGTGCCCAGAACGAGGCAGGCGAGCCGGTCGGAGGCACGGGCGATCTCCTCGGCGTGGAGCACGGCGACCGGCGTCTCGACCATCGCCCACAGCCGCGTGCGCTCGGGCGCGCCGGCGGCCTCCATCGCGGCGACGAGCTCGCGCACCTCGTCGGCCGAGCCCACCTTGGGCACGACGACGGCGTCGGGGCCGGCCGCGCACGCCGCCGCCAGATCGGCGTCGTGCCACTGCGAGCCGAGCCCGTTGACGCGGATCGTCAGCTCGCGGCGGCCGTACTCGCCCGACCGCACTGCGGCACAGGCGTTCTCGCGCGCGACCTCCTTCGCGTCGGGAGCGACGGCATCCTCGAGGTCGAGGATGAGCGCGTCCACCGCGAGGGTCTTCGCCTTCTCGAGGGCGCGCTCGTTGGAGCTCGGCATGTAGAGGACCGACCGTCGCGGACGGAAGGCCGTCGCGTCGGGTCCCGAGGCGTATGCCGCTGACTCAGCAACCATGGGAGGTCACCCTTCCTGCGTGGCGGGCTCGACGGCATACAGCTCGGCGAGCGCGGGGTCGGTCCGGGCGAGACGCTCGGCGAGCTCGACGATGACGAGGCACTGCTTGAGGCTCGCGTCGTCCTCCATCTTCCCGTCGAGCATCACGGCTCCCGTGCCGTCACCCATCGCGGCGACGACGCGGCGCGCGTGCGCGACGTCCTCGGCCGTCGGGCTGAAGACCCGCTTGGCGATCTCGATCTGAACGGGGTGCAGCGACCACGTCCCGACGCAGCCGAGGAGGAAGGCGTTGCGGAACTGGTCCTCGCAGGCGACGACGTCGGCGATGTCGCCGAACGGGCCGTAGTACGGGAGGATCCCGTGCATCGCACACGCGTCGACCATGCGCGCGATGGTGTAGTGCCAGAGGTCCTGCTGGTAGGTCGCGCGGGGACCGTGGACCTCTCCCCTGATGTCGCCCTCGACGGGGTCCTGGCGCACGAGGTAGCCGGGGTGTCCCCCGCCGACCCGGGTCGTCTTCATCCGGCGGTCGGCGGCCAGGTCGGCCGGGCCGAGCGAGAGGCCCTGCATGCGCGGGGACGCTCCGCAGATCTCCTCGACGTTGGCCATGCCGCGGGCAGTCTCGAGGATCGCGTGGACGAGGATCGGGCGGCTCAGGCCGGCCTTGGCCTCGAGCTGGGCGAGGAGCCGGTCGACGTAGTGGATGTCCTCGGCCCCCTGGACCTTCGGGACCATGATGACGTCGAGCTTGTCGCCGATCTCGGTGACGAGCGTCGTCAGGTCGTCGAGCGCCCACGGGCTGTCGAGCGCGTTGACGCGTGTCCAGAGCTGGGTGTGCTCGCCGAAGTCGGTCGCCTTCGCGATGGCGACGAGGCCCGCTCGCGCCGCCTCCTTGCGGTCGGCCTTGACCGCGTCCTCGAGGTTGCCGAGGAGGACGTCGACCGTCCCGACCATGGCCGGCACCTTCGCCGCCATCTTCTCGTTGCTCGGGTCGAAGAAGTGGATGACGCGGGACGGCCGGGCCGGCACCTGGGTGATCGGGGCCGGCGCCCCCACCGCGAGGGGCTTGAAGAAGTCCTTGGGACTGCGCATGGGCGTCAACGTAGCAACGGGACGCAGCGCGACGTTATGACCGCAGTCACGTGCACGCGAGAGCGACGGAAGTCACTACTGTGGCCGTGTGACAGCGCAGCCCGGCCCCGACGGCAACCCCCTCCTCGTGGAGGCCATGTCCAGGTCCGCCCTCCTCTGGATCGACGTCCCCGAGGACCGGGTCTGGCCCGCCTGGCACGTCTGGCAGGACGGCACCGCCTACGTCGTGAGCGGCCCCGGCGAGCAGCCGCTGCCGTGGCTGCCCAAGGAGGTCCGCCTCATCCTCCGGAGCAAGGACACCGGAGGGCGGCTCGTCACGACCCGGGCCCGGGCCGAGATCCTCTACCCCGGGACGCCGCAGTGGGACGTCGCGGCCGAGCTGCTCAAGGCCTCGCGCCTCAACGCCGTCGACGACTCGGTGACGCGCTGGGCGGCCGAGTGCACCATCACCGCGCTCACGCCCTACGGCGACCCGGTCGAGTCGCCCGGGGAGTATGCCGCCGACGACCACCGCGCGCGGCCGGCCCGCACCACCGCGACGACGACGTCCTGGCGCCCGTGGCACTGGCACGGGCGTGCCCGGCGCCGACGCAAGGGCTGACCCCATAGCCTTGGACGCATGAGTGCGAGCACCCGCGTCTTCGTCGCGCGCCTGACCGGACTGAGCGTCTTCGACCCGCTCGGTGACCAAGTGGGCCGGGTCCGCGACGTCGTGGTCATGTTCTCGCCCAACCGGCCCCAGCCCCGCGTCATCGGCCTCGTCGTCGAGGTCCCCGGCCGTCGGCGCGTCTTCGTGCCGATGACCCGGGTCACTTCTATCGACGCGGGCGCCGTCATCACGACCGGCCTGGTCAACATGCGCCGCTTCGAGCAGCGCACCAACGAGGTCCTCGTCGCGGCCGAGCTGTTCGACCGGCGCGTCACCGTCACCGCCAACGACGCCGTCGAGGCCGGTTTCGGCGACGCCATCGTCGAGGACATCGCCATCGAGCAGACCGCCCGCCGCGACTGGCTCGGCGTCAAGGTGTTCGTCCGACAGACCTCGGGGGTCTCCTCGGCCTCGCGTGCCATGTCGCGCCTCACCCGGCGCCGCTCCGGCAAGACGATGCTCGTCGACATCCGCGACGTCGTCGGCCTGCACGAGCAGTCCGCAGAGCAGAGTGCCGAGCGCCTCCTCGAGACGTACGACGACCTCAAGGTCGCCGACCTCGCCGAGGTCATCCACGACCTCAACCCCAAGCGCCGCGCCGAGGTGGCGGCCGCGCTCGACGACGAGCGGCTCGCCGACGTCCTCGAGGAGCTCCCCGAGGACGACCAGGTCGAGATCATCGGGGGCCTCGCCACCGAGCGCGCCGCCGACGTCCTCGAGGCGATGGAGCCCGACGACGCGGCCGACCTCCTCGCCGACCTGCCGCCCGACCAGGCGGAGGAGCTGCTCCAGCTCATGGAGCCCGACGAGGCCGCCCCGCTCCGGCGCCTGCTCTCCTACGACGAGAAGACCGCCGGCGGCATGATGACGACCGAGCCGGTCGTCCTCGCCCCCGAGGCGACGATCGCCGAGGCCCTCGCCATGGTCCGCCGCGAGGAGCTCGCCCCGGCCCTCGCGACGATGGTCTACGTGTGCCGGCCGCCGCTCGAGGCACCGACCGGCCGCTACCTCGGGCTCGTCCACATCCAGCGCCTGCTCCGCGAGCCCCCGCACGGCGCCGTCGGCTCGATCATCGACAAGGAGATGGAGCCGGTCCCCGCCAACGCGTCCCTCGAGACCGTGACGCGGACCCTCGCGACGTACAACCTCGTGTCCCTGCCGGTCGTCGACGACGACGGGCGGCTCATCGGCGCGGTCACGGTCGACGACGTGCTCGACCACATCCTCCCGGAGGACTGGCGTGAGGAGCGGCACGAGCTGGAGGTGAACCCGTGAGCGAGCGCGCCGAGCGCCGACCGGGCTCCCGTCCGGTCCGCGGCGACAAGCTCGACCAGCCGCAGGAGCAGCGCGCGTCGCTCCTGCCGCGGGTCGACCTGTCTCAGGAGGCGTTCGGGGTCCTGTCGGAGAAGTTCGCGCGGTTCATGGGCACCCCGGGCTTCATCATCGGCATGACGGTCTTCGTCACGGTGTGGCTGGCCTGGAACACCTTCATGCCCCGCAGCCAGCAGTTCGACCCGCGCGAGACCAACTACACGCTGCTGACGCTCATCCTGTCCCTCCAGGCGTCGTATGCCGCTCCCCTCATCCTCCTCGCGCAGAACCGGCAGGCTGACCGCGACCGGGTGGCCCTCGAGCAGGATCGGGCCCGTGACGAGCGCAACCTCGCCGACACCGAGTTCCTGACGCGCGAGGTCGCCTCGCTCCGGCTCGCACTGCGCGAGCAGGCCACCCGCGACTTCGTCCGCTCGGAGCTCCGCACGCTCCTCGAAGAGCTCGAGGAGCGCTCCGTCATCCGCCGCGCCGACGACGACGGAGCCGACGAGGGCAGGCGCGCCCATGCGACCCGGGAGCCCCGCCACCCGGGGTGAGCGAGCGCACCCCGGGGGTGGTCGGGCCACCGAGCCCAGCGGCATACGATGGAGCACATGTCTGTCCCCGCACTGCCCAGCCGTGACGCCCTGCTGACGGCCCTGTCGAAGGTCAACGACCCCGAGATCCGCAAGCCGATCACCGAGCTCGGCATGGTCAAGTCGGTGGAGATCGACGACGCGGGCGCGGTGGCCCTCTCGATCTACCTCACCGTGTCGGGCTGCCCGATGAAGGACACCCTGACGAAGGACTCGTCGGCGGCCGTCCTCGCGGTGCCGGGCGTCACCTCCGTCGAGGTGACGCTCGACGTGATGAGCGACGAGCAGCGCGCGGCCCTGCGCCAGCAGCTGCGCGGCGGCGCTCCCGAGAAGGAGATCCCCTTCGCCAAGCCGAGCTCGCTGACGCGCGTGTATGCCGTGGCGTCCGGCAAGGGCGGCGTCGGCAAGTCCTCCGTGACCGTCAACCTGGCCGCGGCGATGGCCGAGCAGGGGCTGCGCGTCGGCGTCGTCGACGCGGACGTCTACGGCTTCTCCGTGCCCCGGATGCTCGGCGTCGAGCAGCGCCCGACCCAGGTCGACGACATGATCCTGCCGCCCATCGCACACGACGTGAAGGTCATCTCGATCGGGATGTTCGTGCCGGGCAACCAGCCGGTCGTCTGGCGCGGCCCCATGCTCCACCGGGCGCTCCAGCAGTTCCTCGGTGACGTCTTCTGGGGTGACCTCGACGTGCTCCTGCTCGACCTGCCCCCGGGCACGGGCGACATCGCCATCTCGGTCGCGCAGCTCATCCCGACGGCCGAGATCCTCGTCGTCACGACGCCGCAGCAGGCCGCGGCCGAGGTCGCCGAGCGGGCCGGCTCGATCGCCCTGCAGACGCACCAGCGCGTGGCCGGTGTCATCGAGAACATGTCGTGGCTCGAGCTGCCCGACGGCACGCGCCAGGAGATCTTCGGCTCGGGCGGTGGCCGCGCGGTCGCCGAGTCCCTGACGCGGAGCATCGGCGCCCCCGTCGAGCTGCTCGGCCAGATCCCGCTCGACACCCGGCTGCGCGAGGGCGGCGACACGGGCACGCCGGTCGTCCTCGGCGAGCCCGACTCCGCGGCGGGCGTGGCCCTGCGCGCCATCGCCAAGGGCCTCGCCTCCCGGGCGCGCGGCCTCGCCGGGCGCTCCCTGGGCCTCACGCCGGCCGGCCGCTGACCCCTCTCCCCGTATCGATGTGGTCCACGGTCGCGTGTGACCGTGGACCACATCGAACCGAGGGCTGACGGCTGGGGGCCGGTCCTACGTGGCCTCGCTGTCCCACGGAGTCGCGACCGACGGGTCGTGCCCCTTCGGGACGCTGACCGGCTTGTCGACGTACGGATCGACCGGCTCGTCGGGCGCGCTCAAGGCGTCGCGGACGATCTTGCGCGGGTCGTACTGCCGAGGGTCGTAGGCCCGCCAGTCGACGTCGGAGAACTCGGGCCCCATCTCCTCCTTGAGCTGCTCCTTGGCCCGGTCGGCCATGGCGCGCGCCTGCCGGACGAACCGGCCGAACTTGGCGGCGTACTCGGGCAGTCGCTCCGGCCCCAGCACGAGGACGGCGAGGACGCCGAGCAGGAGCAGCTCCCACCCGTTGATGTCGAACACAGTTCCTCACTTCCACGTGTACCGGAGGGCCATCCTACGGCCGGCGGCTGGGCGTCACTTCCCGGGATCGGCCTCGAGGGTCATGGGCAGGTCGATCTCGCGACCGTTGCGCACGACCTTGAGCGTGACCTTGTCGCCGACGGCCCGGGCCCGGATCGCGACGATGAGCTGGTCGGGGGTGCGGATGCGCCGGCCCTCGAACCCGATGATGACGTCGCCGGGCTTGACACCGGCCTTATCGGCCGGCCCGCCCGCGGTGACGGCGTCGGAGTCGGACAGGACCTGCGCGCCGTCGCCGGAGAAGGTCCGGTCGAGCTTGACGCCGATGACCGGGTGCGTCGCCTTGCCGGTGGCGATGAGCTGGTCCGCGGTGCGCCGGGCCTGGTCGCTGGGGATCGCGAAGCCGAGGCCGATGTTGCCGCCCGTCGACCCGGTCGTGCCCGGCACGCGCGCGATGGCCGAGTTGACCCCGATGACCTTGCCGCTCATGTCGAGAAGGGGGCCACCCGAGTTGCCCGGGTTGATGGCCGCGTCGGTCTGGATCGCGTTGATGTAGGAGGCCTCGTTGCCGCCGCCGGGGCTCACCGGGCGGTTGAGGGCGCTGACGATGCCGGTCGTGACGGTCTGCTCGAGCCCGAGGGGGGCGCCGACCGCAATCACCTGGTCGCCGACGACGACCTGGTCGGACGCGCCGAGCTGGAGGGGCTTGAGGTCGGTGCGGTCCATCTTCAGCACGGCGAGGTCATAGCTCGCGTCGCGGCCGACGATGCGCGCCTTCTCGGTGTCGCCGTTGCTCAGCAGGACGGTGATGTCACCACTGTCGGCCGCAGCCGAGACGACGTGGTTGTTGGTGAGGATGTGGCCGCGGGTGTCGACGACGAAGCCGGACCCGGTGTCGGAGCCCCCGTCGACGCTCACCTGGATCGTGACGACGCTGGGCAGCGCCGTCGCGGCGATGTTCGCGACCGAGCCCGCCGGCCGCGCCGTCGAGCCCGGACCGGGCTCGGGCAGGGGCGTGGAGCCGAGGGTCATCCGGTCGTCGATGAGTTGGCCGGCCACACCGCCGATGAGCCCCGAGGCGAGGCACATGGCGGCGATGAGCGCGATGAGGAGCCCACGACGCCGCCGGGGAGCAGCCCCAACAGCCGGGTGAGGTGTGGGAGGCGCGGCGTTCGACGGCGTGGCTGGGTCCTCCTCGAGGGGGACGGCCGACATCGGGGTCGGTGCGCCGGTCGACGTCATGGCGGGGACGGTCGGAGGGGCGTATGCCGCCCGGTGGGCCTCGTCGGCCAGGGCGTCGGCGCGGTCGCTGCCCCACGTCGCGTCGGCGCGCGCCGGGACTCCCGGACCCTCGGTCGGGTGCTCCGGGCCGAAGACGTCGAACCAGTCCACCGCGGTGTCGGGTGAGGAGCCACTGTCAGGTGAGGAGCCGCTGTCGGCTGAGGAGCCGACCGCGCGACCGGACGCGCCGCTCACTGGGCCGGGCGCGCCGTGGCCCGCGACCGGGTCGGGCACTCCCGGCTCGGGGATCGCCTGGGTCGCCGTGAGGTCGATGATCCCGGTCTCCTCGCGGGGTGCGGACTGCGGCTGGGCAGGCCCGTCGGGCCCCTGCGGATCGGGCGTGGTCGACTCGTCGCTCATGGCCTCGATTGTGCCGAACCGACGTTCGCGACACGAACGACACCCTGTTCGGCCCACCGGACCGAACCCTGGGCCGCGACGATCCAGATCGCGTCGGTCTCGGCCGAGCCGCCCGTGAACAGGGAGCCGGCTCCACCGGAGCGGCTGACGGCCCCGGCCGTCGTGGCCGTCGCGCCGGCGGCCGCCGGCCCGAGCCGCGCCCCTGGGAAGCCGGCCATCGCGGGGGCG
>NZ_AWSA01000041.1 GCF_000576595.1 Intrasporangium oryzae NRRL B-24470
CGACCGCCACGGCCGTGGGCACCGCGGGCCGCTCGCGTGGCCGCCCGTGCCGGCCATGGTGAGCCGCCGCGACGAGTTCGACGGCTTCGTCCTCGACGCCGCGGCGCGGCTCGAGGCGACGGTCGGCCGCGCCTTCCCGGTGGTCGAGTTCGCCGTCGAGGACGTCCCGCGCGGCCCGGCGACGTGGGACCACCGCGAGGTGCCCCTCGGTCGTCTCTTCCCGGCCACGAGCACTCGTCCCGCCCGGATCGTCGTCTACCGGCGACCGGTCGAGACCCGCGTGTCCGACCGCCGTGACGTGGCAGCGCTCGTCGCCGACATCGTCACCGAGCAGGTCGCGGGCCTGCTCGGGGTGGCGCCGGAGGACCTCGACCCCGGATTCGGTGAATGACGGTCCGCGACGGCGGGCGGGCTCAGTTGCGGACCTGACGCACCGGAACCGACAGGGCGGTGAGCGGTGCGTCGGTGATCGCGGCGACGGAGAACCACGGGACGCCATCGGCGGCCCCCACGACCGTGACCGCGGCCCGGACGTCGCCGGACAGGGAGCGGACCCAGACACGGTCGGCGTCACCGAGAGGGACGGATGCCGCTGAGTCGGCTCCCACGGTGGTCGTCGTCGTGCGGAGGCCGGCTCCCGAGCCGGTCGTGATGGCCACCGTGCCGCCGGCACCCGCGGCGAGCAGGAGGGTCCTGGTCGCGCCGGACCGCTCGAGCCCCGGCACGACGAGGCCGCCGAGCCCCTGGAGCGCCGGGGTGGCCGGGGCCCAGCCGAAGTCGCCCATCCGGTCGGACCCGCTCGTCGCCCGCCGCTCGACCCAGGCGCCCGCGACGACGGGCAGGTCGGAGGTGAGCCGCAGGCCGGCCGGGCCGGCGGGCAGGGTCAGCGGGACGTCGACCGTCGAGCCGGCCGGGACACGGACGGCGCGGAGCCCGGCGGGCTGCACGGGGCCGGACGTCGTGAGGACCCGCACCTGGACGAGCGCCTCGTCCCCGCCCGGGTTGGCCACGCGGACCGAGGCCGCACCAGCGGCGTCGACGCCCGCGATGACGAGGTCGGTCCCCGGGGACGCGGAGCGGGTCGCGTCGTCGATGCCTCGCGCGGTCGCACCGTCGATCCAGGCGTCGTCGAGCACGGCGGCGACCACTCCCCCCGTGGCGGACACGTGGACGACCGGTCGGCTCTCGTCCGGCGCGAGCGCGTCGAGGGAGACGACCTCCCGGGCGTGCGGTGCGACCGAGACGCTCCGGCCCTGGGCCTCCGCAACGGGCCCGGAGGCGCCGTAGACGTCGAAGGACACGGACACGGCGTTGGCGCCCGGGTTGGTGACGATGACGCGCTCGGTCCTCGAGGGGCCCCCTCCCCCACCGACGAGCCACGCGTCCGAGGAGGAGGGCTGGCACGGCGTGAGCGCGAGGCCGCGGTCGTCGTCGCCACGGCGCTGCCACACCTGCGTGGCGACGAGGCCCGGGGCGATGGCGCCGGCGCCGCTGGCGAGAACCGCTGCGGCCGTGGACGACTCGCCGCTCACGAGGTTGTCGCGCCCGGACCCGGTGGCGATGGGCGCCACCGTCGGGCCGCTTGCGAGGCGCAGACTCCCGGTCTCGCGCGGGGACGTCCCGGCGAGGCCACCGAGCGCCTCGGCCGGCGCCGCGACAACCGCGGTGGTGACCTTGCCGGACACGTCGCGGAGGCCGACCGCCCCGAGACGTTCCTGGCCGGGGCAGACGAGGGTCGTGTCGTCGAGCAGGACGTCGGCCGACGCCGGCAGGCTGGGCGCCGGGTGCGGTGCAGCGAGCTGGAGCGAGCCGGTGGCCCGGGTGGCTCCCACGGTGAGTGCGGCGGCTGCGAGCGCGACCGCGAGCCCGCGGGCGACGCCGGTGGCGGTGCTCATGCTCGCCTCCTCGACCGGCGGTTGCCGAAGGGCAGCGCCATGAAGACGACGAACGCGAGCAGGAGTGCCTGGCCGAGGCGCCACCAGGGGTGCGCCGCCGCGAGGTCGACGACGAGGTGGCCGCCTTGGGCGGGAAGGACGAACGTCGGCTGCGCCGCTCCCGCAACCGGGTCGAGGGGGGTCCCGTCGAGCGTCACGCGCGCCTGCCCGGACCACTCGACGGGCTCGGCAGCGACGAGACGACGCCCCGCAGGGCCGGACGGCACGTCGGTGTCGACCGCGGCATGGGGGCCGGAGGTCTCGACCGCGCCGAGCAGCGCGCCGCGACCGTCGACGAGCCGAACCCGGGACGGCGCCGGCGCCGCGGACGAGATGCCGGCAGCGGCCGGCAGCGGCCGGACCTTCCAGAGGATCCCCTCGGGGCTCGCTCCGAGCCGGCTGAGGCCCTCGGTGGAGTCGAGCCGCCGGGTCAGGGCGGAGTCGGCGTCGGATCGCGCCCGAACGAAGCCGATCCCGAGTCGAGCGAGCTCGCTCGTGTCGAGGGCGTCGGCCCCGCGGCCACCGACGAGTCGCGCAACGGCGGCGACGAGCGCCGTCTCGTCGACGGCGCTTCCCCGGTCGAGGTCGCGCAGGACCTCCCCCGGCTCCTCGCCCGCGAGGACGAAGTCGACGACACGGTCGGACGGCCTGAGGACGAGGAGGCGGTTGCCGAGCGGGCCGGTCGCCTGCTCGACGGCGACGGCGGGCACGGTCGCCCGCGCCACGCTGAGCGAGTCGCCCATGCCGTTGGCCCCCCAGCGCACCGCGCCGGCGGCGACGGGCACGACGACGAGCAGCACGACCAGGGTGCCGGCTGCCACGGGCCACCGGCGAAGCGGTCGGGCGAAGAGCGCGACGACGTGACGGCTGCCTGCGAGGAGACCGACGAGCAGGCCGGCGACCCAGAGCTGGCTGCCGACCCCGGCCCAGAGGTGGGCCGGGGCCGACTGGCCGACGCCCGTCTCGGCCGAGCCGAGAACGACCCGTCCCGAGGCGAACGACGCCGCGAGGCCGAGGAGGCAGAGCATCCCCGCTGCCGCGAGACCGACGGACTCGGAGCGGCTCCGGCTGCGGGCGGCATACCCCGCGAGGCCGAGCGCGAGGGCCGGGGCGATGAGCCAGGCGAACCGGTCGGGGGTGCCCTCGGGCCGGCCGAGGAGGACCGCCCACCAGGGCGCGCCGGGGGCGGTCGAGACGATGCCCGGGCCCGACAGGACCACGCGAGCATCCTCGACGACGCGCGACACCCAGGGGCCGAGCAGCCCGAGCGGGACGATGAGCAGGACGAGGCCTCGGAGGCGGCGGGCACCGGGACCGAGCAGGACCAGGAGCACCGCAGCGACGGACGAGACAGCGAGGAGCGGCGGCACGAACGCCGCGAGCACTGCCGTCACGAGCGCCGTGGCGAAGGTCGCCGTCCACGTGCCGTCACGCTGGGCGGCGAGGGTGAAGCCCGCGAGGACGAGGGGCAGCAGGACGTGGGCGACGGCGATCGTGAGCCGGCCCTCGACCAGGCCCGCCGTGAGCACGGCACTCGTCCCCCAGGCCGCAGCGACGAGGGCGCGAGCCGTCCGTGAGGAGGTGACGACCCGACCGGCGAGGTATGCCGTCCACGACGAGAGCGCGGGCGCGAGGAAGAGCAGCCAGGCGACTGTGACCCCGGCGCTCGAGCGGCTCGAGGCGACCCCCGGCACCCGCTCCGCGAGCCACGTCAGGCCGGCGAGGACGGCGAGGTAGGGCCCGGCCTCCGTCCCCGACCCGAGGCCGGCGCCGTGCCAGGCATCGCGGAAGGCGTGCCACAGGCCGCTCGACCCGGTCGTGACCGCCCGCAGCTCGCCCCCGGCGAGCCCGGTGTTGCTCGGGACGAGCGCACCCGCACGGATCGGGTCGCGCCAGGCGACGACCGTCGTGACGAGGACGGCGAGGACGGCGAGGAACCCCGGGTGGCTGAGGACGCGACGGACGACGGAGTGCGGCAGCGACTCGAGGCCCTCGGCCTCCTCGGCGACGGGACCCGTCTCGGTCGTCGGGCTCGCCTCGCGCCGTCGGCGGCCCCCGTCGGGGGCCACGGCGTCCTGGATGTGGTCGACCGTCGTGCGGGCGGCGTGGGTGGGCCGGACGAAGAGGGTGGCGAGGTGGGAGCGGCGCAGGCGGCGGCTGCGGCGGCCGCGCCAGCGCGCGGCCAGGGTGGCGAAGGGGTGGGCGAGCGCACCGATGTCGGCCAGCTCGCGCCAGGCCTGACGCGGGCGCTTGGCGACGAGCAGGACGAGCGCCGACAGGACCGCGGACAGCGCCATCCACACGGCGAGGAACGGAGCCGCGAGCGGTGAGGAGCGAGCGAGGACGACCTGGCGCCCGGCCCGGCGCGAGCGGCGCTCGACCTCGCGCGCCCCCGGCCCCCCGTCCCTCGCGCCGGTGTCGTCGGCGGCTGCGTCGCGGACGACGGCCCCGGGGACGACGATGACGCGGTGGCCTGCGAGCTGGGCCCGCCAGCCGAAGTCGAGACCCGTGCCGTAGGTGGCGAAGGTCGGGTCGAACCCGTGCAGGTCCGAGTGGACGTCGCGGCGCACGAGCATGCCGCTCGTGCTCACCGCGAGGACGTCCGTGCGCCCGTCGTACTGGCCCTGGTCGGCCTCGCCCACGGTCGGCGCGGCGATGTGCCGGCCGGTACGCGTGATCTGGATGCCGAGCTCGCGCAGGCGTCGCGGGTCGTCCCACTCGACGAGCTTGGGCCCGGCGACCCCGACCGACGGCGAGCGACGGACCGCGTCGAGCATCCGGGCCAAGGCGGTCGGACGGGCGGCGGAGTCGTCGTGGAGCACCCAGACCCACGCCGTGCGGGGGTCGGCGGGCTCGGGCAGGCTCGCGACCGCGAGGTCGATCGCCCGGCCGAGCGGGACCGGCTCGTCGAGGCGGACCAGGCGGACGTCGTCGACCGCCTGCCGCACCGACTGGTGGGCCCGGGCGATCGCGCCGGACGTGTCGGTGCTCGCGAGGTCGACGATGACGAGGCGGCTCGGTGGGAGGGTCTGGGCCGCGATGCCGTCGAGACACTGGGCCAGCCACGGCGACCCGTTGCGGACGACGAGGACGGCGTCGACGACCGGGACCGAGGGAGCGGGCCGGGGCGGGGTGCCGAGCGGGCCGGAGGCGGCCGCGCCTGCCGCCGGACCGGGTCGGCCGCGCTCCTCGGTCAGCTCCTCGGTCAGATTCTCGGCCGGGTTGTCCGTCAGCGCATCGGACCCAGCGGCCACCTGCACCCGGCCTCCGGTGACGGATCCGGGTAGGGCGGTCACGGTCAGACCGCGCGCTTCTTCAGCTTGCGGCGCTCCCGCTCGGACAGGCCACCCCAGATGCCGAAGCGCTCGTCGTTGGCGAGGGCGTACTCGAGGCACTCGGCGCGGACCTCGCAGCCGACGCAGACCTTCTTGGCCTCGCGGGTGGAGCCGCCCTTCTCGGGGAAGAACGCCTCGGGATCGGTCTGGGCGCAGAGGGACCTCTCCTGCCAGGAGAGCTCACCCTCTCCCCCGCCCGCATCCGACAGGACGACCATCAGCTCGTGCATGACCCCTCCTCGACCCTGACTTCCACGTGTGTGTCAGCACTGCTGTACCCGACGGCGACGCTCTCCGATCGGAGAGGACTCCGATGAATACAACAATGAAATTACATGCGTGTCATATGCCCTGAGTCAAGCCGTTCAGTGATATTCGCCCCCCGACGTCACCACCTCGCCAGCGCATCAGAGGGGTGGACTGAGAGGATCTGGACCATGCGCATCACCGCCCTGGCCGGAGGGGTGGGCGGCGCCCGGTTCCTCCGCGGCCTGCTCCGACACCTCTCCCGGACCACCTCACCCGAGCACCTCGAGCACGAGCCGGTCGAGCTCACGGTCATCGGCAACACCGGTGACGACATCACGCTCTTCGGGCTGCGCGTGTGTCCCGACATCGACACGCTGCTCTACACGCTCGGCGGCGGGATCCACGAGGGTCAGGGCTGGGGGCGGGCCGACGAGACGCACCACCTCGCCGAGGAGCTCGCCGCGCTCGGGGCGACCCCGCAGTGGTTCACCTTGGGAGACAAGGACTTCGCCACCCACGTCTTCCGCTCCCAGCTCCTCGGGCAGGGTATGCCGCTCAGCGCCGTCGTCGAGCGGCTCTCCGCCCGCTGGGGGCTCGGTGAGCAGGGCGTGACCCTGCTGCCGATGACCGACACGCCGGTCGAGACCCACGTCGTCGTCGCCGACGGCGACGGCTCCCGCGCGATCCACTTCCAGGAGTGGTGGGTCCGCCACCGGGCCGAGCTGCCCGCCGAGCGGTTCGTCGTCGCCGGGCTCGACCGGGCCGCACCGGCTCCCGGGGTCCTCGAGGCGATCCGTGGTGCCGACGTGGTCCTGCTGCCCCCGAGCAACCCGGTCGTCTCGATCGGGATCATCCTCGGCGTTCCCGGCATCCGCGACGCCCTCCGCGGCACACGCGCCCCGGTCGTGGGCGTCTCGCCGCTCGTCGGGGGCCGCCCGGTGCGTGGCCACGCGGACGTGTGCCTGCGAACGATCGGGGTCGCCGAGACGAGCGAAGCCGTGGCGGGCCTCTACGCCGACTTCCTCGACGGGTGGCTCGTCGACGAGGACGACCCGATGCGTCCGCGGTCCGGTCTGGAGGTCGTCCACCGCCCGCTCCTCATGAGCTCCGGCGAGGCCGCCGCGGACCTCGCGGGCGCGGCCCTCGACACGGCGCTGCGGCTCCGGGCCGGACGGACCATCGCGTGAGCGCGCCCGTCACGATCACCCCGCTCAGCGGCATACCCGAGGTCCGCGAGGGGGACGACCTCGTCACGGTGATCGGGCTGGGGCTCACGGCGTCGGGGCTGCGGCTCGCCGACGGCGACGTCCTCGTCGTGTCGAGCAAGATCGCGAGCAAGGCGCTCGGCCTCGTGACCCACGACCCCGACAAGGACCGCGTCGTCGCGGGCGAGACCGAGTACGTCGTCGCCGAGCGCTCGGTCGGCGATCGCATCACGCGGATCGTCCGCGCCAAGGCGGGTCCGATCATGGCCGCGGCGGGAGTCGACGGCTCCAACACCGGCCGGCGGGGCGGCTGGCTGCTCCTGCCCCACGACCCCGACGCCGTCTGCGCGCACGTCCACGACGCGATCCTCGAGCGCCACGGCGTCCGCGTCGGTGTCGTCCTCAGTGACACGGCCGGCCGGGCGTGGCGCGTCGGGCAGGTCGACTTCGCGCTCGGCGCCCACGGGGTCCGCGTCGTCGACGACCTGCGCGGCGGCACCGACGCCGACGGCAGGCCCCTCGAGGTGACGACCCGCGCCCTCGCCGACGAGATCGCGTCGGCGGCCGACCTCGCCAAGGGCAAGGCCGAGGCCGTTCCGGCGGCACTCGTTCGCGGGCTCGGCCGCTTCGTCCTCACGGCAGGCGACGAGCCGCTCGAGGCGCACCCGCGTGGGCGCGACCTCGTGCGCACCGGACCCGGCGACTGGTTCGGCTACGGCCGCGTCGAGGCGGTCCGGGCCTCGCTCGGGATCGAGCCGGGCAGCGAGGTGGCCGAGAGGGTGGGCATCGCTCCGGTCCACGGCGACAGCCGCCTCGAGGCCGTGGCGCGCGCGACGCAGGCGGCCCTGCACGGCGTCGAGTCGGGCACCGCCGACATCGGCCACGTGTCGGTCACGCTCGGGGCGGACGGCCCCTACGAGCTCGGCATCCTCACGGCCCGTCTCTGCTCCGCCCTCTGGTGCGAGTGGCTCGTCGGGGAGCCGCAGACGCCGGCCGCCGACGGGCTCTCGGTCGTCGTCGGCGTCAGTGGCCGGCTCGACGGCCACTGAGCCTGCGGGAGGCGGCGCGCCCTGACGGGTCAGATCGTGAAGACGACCTTGCCGAAGACGTCCCCGTCGACCATGCGCGCGAAGCCGTCGCGGGCCTGGGCGAGCGGCAGGACCGAGTCGATGACCGGCGCGATCCCCTGCTGGACGACGAACTGGGCGAGCTGGGCGAGCTCGTCTCGCGAGCCCATCGTCGAGCCGATGACGCGCAGCTGCTTGAAGAAGATCTTCGTCAGCTCGGCCTTGGCCGGGGCGTCGCCGGAGGTCGCACCGGAGATGACGATCGTGCCGCCCGGGCGGAGCGCGTTGACCGAGTGCGACCACGTCGCGGCTCCGACGGTCTCCATCACCGCGTCGACCCGCTCGGGGAGCCGCTCGCCGGAGGCGAAGACCCGGTCGGCGCCGATCTCCAGGGCACGCTGCCCCCGGGCCTCGTCACGGGAGGTCACCCACATCCGGTAGCCGGCGGCCGACCCGAGCTGGACCAGCGCGGTCGCCACCCCGCCCCCGGCGCCCTGGACGAGGACCGTGCCGCCGGGAAGGACCCCGGAGTTGGCGAAGAGCATCCGGTAGGCCGTGAGCCACGCCGTCGACAGGCACGCGGCCGACTCCCACGAGAGGCCGTCTGGCATCGGCACGAGGTTGCCCGTCGGGACCGTCACCTTCTCGGCGAGCGTGCCGTCGTGGAGCTCGGACAGGAGCGTGCGCCGCGGGTCGAGGGTCTCCTCGCCGCGCCAGCCGTCCGAGGCGACGACGGCGTGGACGAGGACGCGGTTGCCGGCCTCGTCGAGTCCCGCACCGTCGCAGCCGAGGACCATCGGCAGCCGATCTGCGGGCAGGCCGACACCGCGGAGCGACCAGACGTCGTGGTGGTTGAGCGCGGCCGCCTTGACCGAGACGACCGACCAGCCCTCCCGGGGCTGCGGGTCGGGCCGCTCCCCGACGACGAGGCCCGACAGCGGGTCGGTGGACGACTGGGCAGCGGCGTAGGCAGCGAGCATGTCAGCACCATAGCCACGGGCCCTCTCGGACGGACCCGATAGGGTCCACGCGTGATCGAGAACGCAGCCCAGCAACCGCCGGCGACGGCCGAGGCCCTGCCCCCCGAGGCCCTGCCTGCCACGGCCCGCACGGCTGCCCAGGCCGGTGGCGCGGGCTCCGGCGGGCGGCCCGGCGCGGGCCCTCGCGCCGTCGATGCCCAGTCGGTGGCGCTCGTGTCCGTCTTCGCAGCGCTCGTCGTGGCCGCGTCGGTCCTGCCGGGCGTCCCCGTCGGCGCGCTGGGTGTCCCCATCACCCTCCAGACGTTCGCGGTCATGCTGACGGGCCTCGTGCTCGGGCCGCTCCGTGGCTCGCTCGCCGTTCTCGTCTACCTCCTCGTCGGCTTCGTCGGCCTGCCCGTGTTCAGCCAGGGGGCCTCCGGCCTCCAGGTCCTCGCCGGGCCGTCCGCGGGCTACCTCGTCTCCTTCGTCCTCGCCGCGCTCGTCGTCGGCCTCCTCGCCCGTGCGGTCGTCCGGCGGGCACCAGCCGGCCGATGGGTCCCGCTCTTCTTCGCTGCGGCGATGCTCGCCTCGGTCGCCATCGTCCACGCACTCGGTATCGCCGGCCTCATGGTCAACGGCAAGCTGACCCTCGCCGCGGCCTTCCGCGTCGACCTCGCCTTCTACCCCGGCGACATCGTCAAGAACGTCGTCGCGGCCTTGGCCGCCGCTGCCGTGCACCGAGCCTTCCCCGACATCCTCGTGCGCCGTCCGGCGCGCTCGTCCTGACCCGCCCCGCGCCAGCTGTCCCGGCCCCTTCGCGATGGATCGCACGACGCTCGAGCTGCGCGACGCGACGGTGACCGTGCCGACCGGCGCCGCCGGCACACGGACGATCCTCGGGCCGGTCTCGCTCCGGGCGAGCGAGCGTCGGATCACGGTCGTCGGCGCCAACGGGTCCGGCAAGTCGACGCTCCTGCGCCTGCTCAACGGACTCGTCACGCCGACCTCGGGCACCGTCACGGTCGGGGGGCAGGACACGGTCCGCGAGGGCGCCGCGGTGCGTCGCGTCGTCGCGTTCGCCTTCACCGACCCCCTCTCGCAGCTCGTCATGCCGACGGGGCGCGAGGACGTGGAGCTCTCGCTGCGACGCAGCCACCGGTCGCGCCCGGAGCGCGCAGCCGCGGCCCAGGCCGTCCTCGAACGCTTCGGCCTCGCCCATCTCGCCGACCAGAGCGTCTACGACCTGTCCGGAGGGGAACGGCAGCTCATGGCGCTCGCCGTGGTCCTCGCGACCGAGCCGCGGGTTCTCGTCCTCGACGAGCCCTCGACCCTGCTCGACCTGCGCAACACGACGCTGCTTCGCCGGACCCTCGCCAGCCTCGAGCAGACGGTCGTCCTCGCGACCCACGACCTCGACCTCGCCCGCGACGCCGACCGGACCCTCGTCGTCGACGCCGGGAGGATCGTGTTCGACGGCGCACCCGCTGAGGCCGTGGCCCACTACCGAGCCCTGGTCGAGCACTCGTGAACGGCCCGGGCCTCTTCACGACCCACGTCCCCGGAACATCGTGGCTGCACCGGGCGCCCCTGTGGCTCAAGCTGACCGGCGTGGTGCTCGTCGGCACGACGACGTTCTGGTTCACGTCGTGGTGGCAGGCGGCGCTCCTGCTCGTGGCCCTGCTTGCGGTTGGGCTCGGCGCCGGTCTCCCGACGAGACGGGTCGTGGCCTCCCTGCGCGCCCTCGGGCCGGTCCTGGTCCTGCTCGGCGCCTTCCACTGGTGGACGCAGGGCCTGCCGGAGGCGACGCGCATCGTCGTCGGGATCGCCAACGCCTACCTCGCCGCCGGGCTGCTCACCGCCACCACGCCGGTCACCGACATGCTCGACGGACTCGTGCGCGGCGCGAAGCCCCTGCGCCGGTGGCTCGACCCTGAGGTCGTGGCGCTCACGCTCGGCATCATGCTCCGCTCGGTCCCCTGGGTGGCCGGCGCCTTCGGCCAGGTGCGCGTGTCGGCCCGGGCCCGCGGCCTCGAGCGCAGCCCGCGCGCGCTCGTCCTGCCCGTCGTCATCCACACTGTCGCCTACGCCCGCCGGACCGGAGAGGCCCTCGCGGCTCGCGGGCTCACCGACCCGCCGACGGACGACTGACTCGGGCCGGGCTGAGCGGCATACGTGGCACCACTCACCCAGACGGTATGCCGCTGTGTCCCGGATGACGACCACGAACCCGCCGCTCGAGGCCCGTCCCAGCAGCGTGGGGCGCGCGAGCGGCCATGGTGGTCGTCATCCGGAACCGGGCCGGTCGGCCCTGGTCAGCGCCGGGACGCGAGCGCCGACACGGCGGCGGCGACGGCCGGGGCCACGCGCTCGTCGAAGACGCTCGGCACGATCTCGCCCGCCGTCGGCTCTGGGACGAGCGCCGCGATGGCGTGGGCCGCTGCGAGCTTCATCTCCTCGGTGATGGCCCGCGCCCCTGAGTCGAGGGCCCCCCGGAAGACCCCCGGGAACGCGAGGACGTTGTTGATCTGGTTGGGGAAGTCGGAGCGCCCGGTGGCGACGACCTCGGCGAAGCGCGCGGCCACCGTGGGGTGGACCTCCGGATCCGGGTTGGCCAGGGCGAAGATGACGGCCCGCGGAGCCATCCGCATGAGGTCGCGCTCGGAGACGGTTCCACCCGACACCCCGACGAACGCGTCCGCGCCCTCGAGGGCGTCCCCGATCGTCCCCGTCACACCACGGGCGTTGGTCAGCTCGGCGAGCCGCGCCTTGTGCGGGGCGAGGTCGGCGCGGTCCGGGCCGAGGACGCCCGTCGAGTCGACGACGACGACGTCTCCGACACCGGCCGAGAGGAGGATGAGCGAGACGGCGACGCCGGCCGCTCCGGCTCCCGACACGACGACGGTGAGGTCCTCGAGGGCCTTGTCGACGACCCCGGCGGCGTTGAGCAGGGCCGCGAGGACGACGATGGCCGTGCCGTGCTGGTCGTCGTGGAAGACCGGGATGTCGAGCCGCTCCTGGAGGCGCCGCTCGATCTCGAAGCAGCGAGGAGCGGAGATGTCCTCGAGGTTGATGCCCCCGTAGGTCGGGGCGATGCGCGCGACCGCCTCGACGATCTCGTCGACCGAGCCGGTCTCCATGCACACGGGGACCGCATCGACCGCGCCGAAGTGCTTGAAGAGCACGGCCTTTCCCTCCATCACGGGCATTGCCGCGAGCGGCCCGATCGCCCCGAGGCCGAGGACCGCCGTGCCGTCGCTGACGACGGCGACCGTGTTGCTCCGGCTCGTGTAGACCGATGCCAGGGACGGGTCGAGGGCAATGGCCCGGGACACGTCGGCGACGCCCGGGGTGTAGAGGAGGGACAGGTCCGCCGCGTCCCGAAGGGGGGATGTCGCGTGCACCCCGAGCTTGCCCCCCTCGTGGGCCAGGAACACCGGGTCTGAGGGGTTGTGGGAGAGGCTGATGGGCAACGCACTCATGAGAGGAACCTCGTTCGCGTGAAAAGAAGGAAGGGCCGACGCCCTGACTGGTGGAACCGTGCCGGGGGTCTGGCCTGGATGACGCGAGACGGGGGTTGCCCGAGGCGGCCATTGTGCCACGCTCTCAACGACCGCGACAGGGGTCACCTGCTGGTGTGACCTGCCTCTCGACCCGGCGCGGGCTCGCCGTCGGGCTCGGGCCGTGGGACGGCATACGGGTCCCCTCGCCGGCCCTCAGGGCGCTGGCGTCCGGGCCCCGAGCACCCGGAGGAGCGCGTCGACGACGCGCGGGTCGTACTCGTAGCCGAGGCCGAGGTAGATCCGCTCGATGGCGCCGTCGCGCGCCCGGGGGGTGTGCTGACCGCCGGTCAGGTCCTCGAAGGCGTTGACGACCTTGATGATCCGGCTCGTGAGGGGGATCTCCTCGCCGAGCTCGCGAACCTGACGGTACGGCGTCGTCTGGTGCTCGAGAATGCCGGCCACGCTGTCGAGCACGCCCGTCTCCCGCACGATGGCGAGGGTGTCGGCGCCGATGCGACGCTGGTCGGCCGGCGCCGCGAGCACCGTCGCGCCGCCAGGGATCGGCTCGACGAGCGCGACCTGCCCGATGTCGTGCAGGAGCGCGGCGTACTCGAGGTCGAGCAGCTCGCGCTCGGGCACGCCGAGGGCCCGCCCCACCGCCACGGAGAGCGCCGCGACGCGCTCGGAGTGGCCCGGCAGCGTGTACCCGGCGGCATCGGTGAGGCGCGACAGGGTGCGGATGCTCTGCAGGTAGGTCGCCCGGATGCTGACGTAGCGCCGGAACGCGAACAGCGTGAGGACCAGGGGGGCCAGGAAGAGCGGGAGCGCGCTGACGCCGACCGCCGGGGCCGCGAGCGCGATGAGGACACCGGTGACGGCGACCGCCGTGGAGATCGCCGCCGAGGACCGCACCTCCTGGACGAAGGTCTGCTGCAGGCGGGCCGCAGCGCTCACGCTCCCCGTCGACGTCGTGCGCAGGGCCGAGGTGAAGAGGATGTCGGCGAGGAGCGCGACGCCCGCGATCCCGAGCATGAGCAGCGCGCTCTGCCACGGGACGAGCCCGTCGTCGGCGGCCGGGACCCCCGAGTGCTGCCGCAGGTGGACCACCCGGTAGAGCACGGCGGCGACGGCGACCGAGAGGAGGCGTCCGGTCGTCCCGACGAGGCTGACATCGCCCGAGCGCACCTGTCTCGCGAGGGCGCCGGCCGCCATCGACACGGCCGTCACCGCGATGACGAAGCTCGCGCCGTAGGTGATGTGGTGCCCCTCGGGGATCTCCACCGTGAAGACGAGGCCGAAGGCTGCCGCGGTCGAGATCGGCGCCGAACCCCGGAAGCCCGACGCGGCGAGCTGGAGCCACTCCCCGAGGGCGATCGCGGTCGCGAACGCGACGACGCACGCGAGGTCGGCCATGTCGGACCACGGCGGCCCGTCTGAGCGCACCATGGCGACCGCCACCGAGACGACGAGTGCGGTGGCACCCAGGACGAGGGCCGCGGAACCGAACCGCTCGGGGTGGGCGTTCACTCCGGCCCCCCCATGCCGTGATCGGGAAGGCCGTGCTTCTCGAGCACGCTCCGCGCCGCCTCGAGGACGGCCGGGTCGAAGCGGCCCGTCTCCTGACGGAGCGCGTCGACGATCGCCGAGGACGACCGGCCCGCGGCCCAGCCCGGTGCGCGGGAGAGCTCCTCCAGACGGTCCGCGACCGCGACGACGCGGGCCGCGAGCGGGATGTCATGGCCCGCGAGACGGTCCGGACCACCCGTCCCGTCGAACCGCTCTCCTTGGTGGCGGATCCCTGTCCGTGCCTCCTCGAGGAAGTCGATGCCCTCGATCATTGCCGCCCCCTGAGCGCAGTGATGGGTGATGAGCTGGTGCTCCGCCGGCGTCAGCGTGGCGGGGTCTCGCCGGAGCAGGCGGACGGGCACGCCGAGTCGACCGATCTCGTGAAGGGTCGCGGCATAACGAACCGTGCCGATCTGGGACGGCCCGAGTCCGAGCTCCTCGGCGAGCCACTCGGCGAGGCGCGCCGTGCGCCGGCTCCGTTCGACGGCTGGCGGCTCCTTCGTGCCGAGCGCCGTGACGAGGGTGTCGACAGTGCGCTCGTGCGACCGGAGCTCCTCGCCGTACTGGATGAAGGCCCACCGCGCGGCGAGGAGCGGCGCGAGCACGAGGATCGCGCTGAAGGCGCCCAGCTGGGCCGGGAACCAGAGGATGACGAAGAGGAAGCCGATGATGCCGTACCCGACGTAGGCCACCCCGGACGTCGCGAGGACCCGTCGGAAGACGACCGTGACGGGCACCTGCTGGTGGAAGTGGATGACCCCGGAGAGGAGCGCGGCGTTGGTGATGCAGCCGACGACGTCGGCGACGATGAGCGGCAGCCCGACCTCGACCGCGAGGACCCCGGCGCCCCGAAGCCCGCCGATGGCGTACTCCCCGCTCGCGAGGACGTAGGCCCAGGCGCCTGCTGCCCCGACGATCGAGGTCATCGCGACGTTGAAGACCGCCTGCAGCCAGGCCCGCGCGCGGCGGTCGACGGCGACAGACACGACGCCGACGAACCAGGCACCGAACGGCCCGAGGATCGCGGCGGACGAGAGCAGGATGATGCTGAGGAACGAGAAGCCGATCCTCGAGCCGACCTCCGGCGCCCTCACGCTGAAGCTGAGGATGCCCATCGCCGACAGCAGCAGCAGCGGGGCGGGGTCGGGGTGGCGCCCGAACCTCCAGGACACGGCCCCCAGCGCGAGGGAAGCGACCGCCACCACGACGATGTAGGAGATGAGGGGGCGGTGGAACGGTGGGATCTCCTCCGGGCCGGCGCCGACCTGGGTCATGGACGCAGGATCGCCAGCGCCTCCGGGACGCAACGGGGCATCACGGAGGCGCTGGCGGTGCAACAGATCGTGAGCGGTCCGCTCAGAGGTCCCACGTCCAGGTGTCTGCGAAGGCGATCAGGGCGGCGAAGAAGTCGGTCGAGGCGAGGCTCGCGACGAGGGCGGACAACATGGTGGCTCCTAACAAAGGCGTCGTCACCGCCGCCAGAGGGGTTTGGCGCACAACCGTGCAGGGCGAACGGCGAGAGGTCTCCCTCGTTGCATAGCGTGCCAAAGTGCGCGACCGTTTTGAAGGTTCTCGACCGCCGTGCAGCCATTCTTTACGAAGTCCTTAAGGTCCTGAGCACGCCACGCTCACGGAGCACGGCCCGGATCGCACACCCCTTCATGCTCGCACGACGCGGCAGGCCCGTCTCCCGCCCGTCCGCCCCGTTTTGGGGCTGCGCCGCCCGGTGTGGGAGACTCGGTGCTTCATGACACCGGGCCGGTCCCGGGGGTCGAGAAGCAGACGCACCGAACGAAAAGAGCCGACGATGAGCAAGCGCGCCCGCAAGCGCCGCTCCCGCAAGGGCAACGCCGCCAACCACGGCCGCAAGCCCAACGCCTGAGCCGCGATCCACACAGAGAAGGGCCCGTCCCCCCGGGGGACGGGCCCTTCTCTGTGCGTTCGAGCCGCGTGTTCGAGTCCTCGGCCGCGTTCGAGGGTCGCCGTCAGGCCTGCCCCTCGACGCTGATCACGGTCATCGAGATGCGGGACATGATCGTCATGCGCAGCGCGTCGGGGGCCGTCTCGCAGCCGCAGGAACGCTTGATGAGGGACTTGAGCGTCGTGTCGAGGTCGTACTGCTTGAGGCAGGGGCCGCACTCGTCGAGGTGGGCCTGGATCTTCGCGCAGTCCTCGGGGCCGAGCTCCCCGTCGAGGAACTCGTAGACGCGCAGCAGGGCCTCGGAGCAGTCCGTCCGGGCGGTTTCCTCGCTCATGACCTGGTTCCTTCCGTGCCCGCCGAGCCTGCCGTGACGAAACCGCGCTCGGCGGCATACTCCGCGAGCTGTTCGCGCAGCTGGCGGCGCCCGCGGTGCAGCCGGCTCATCACGGTCCCGATCGGCGTGTCCATGATCTCGGCGATCTCCTTGTAGGAGTAGCCCTCGACGTCCGCGAAGTACACGGCGAGGCGGAACTCCTCCGGGATCTCCTGCAGGGCTCGCTTGACGTCGCTGTCGGGCAGCCGGTCGAGGGCCTCGGCCTCGGCCGAGCGCAGCCCGGACGACGTGTGGGACTCGGCGCGCGCCAGCTGGTAGTCCTCGATCTCGGAGGCGTCGGACTCGAGCGGCTGGCGCTGCTTCTTGCGGTAGCTGTTGATGTAGGTGTTGGTGAGGATGCGGTACATCCACGCCTTGAGGTTGGTCCCCGGCTTGTACTGGTGGAAGGCGGCATAGGCCTTCGCGAAGGTCTCCTGGACGAGGTCCTCGGCGTCGCTCGGGTTGCGGGTCGTGCGCAGCGCGGCGCTGTAGAGCTGGTCGAGCAGGGGCATCGCCTCACGCTCGAACCGGGCCCGGCGCTGCTCGTCGGTCTCGCTCTTGACGTCGACGCTCGCATCGGCGGCCGCGATGGCCGCCGACTCGTCGGCCGGGTCGATGACGGTCATGGCCGACGCTGGGTCGGTGTTCTTGTCCTTGGTCATTGCGTCCCAGCCTAGACCCGTGGGCAGGAGGGGACCGGGGGCTGCTCGCTCGGGGGCGGGTGCCGGACACGTGACCATGCCGGGTGCAACGACGCTCAGCCGGGGAGCATTCCCGCGACGACGCCCAGGGCATCTGCGAGCGCCTGCGCCGACCCCTTCGGGAAGCTGTGCGTCCCGGGCACCTCGAGCAGGCTCGTGCCCGCCGGGAGGTGCTCGCGCACCTCGTCGGGCGTGCCGAAGGGGTCGCGGCTGCCCTGGACGACCCAGGACGGGTCGGGGGCGAGGGCGAGCTCGTCGGCGCGGAGCCGGTCCGGCCGGCCCGGCGGGTGGAGGGGGAAGCTGAGGAGCAGGGCGGCGTGCGCGTCCAGCTCCGCCGCGGTGCGGCAGGCGACCCGGGCCCCGGCGCTGCGGCCCCCGACGACAAGCGGCCTCGGCAGCCTCCCGCGACCCGTGAGGAGCGACTCGACGACGGGGACCCAGGCCGCGTCGAGCGTTGGCGGCCGGCCGGCGATGCGCCGCCCCGCGACGAGCCACGGCTGCTCGACGAGGACGACAGCCCACCCGGCGCCCACGAGCGCCTCGCGCGCGATCTCGAGGTCGAGGGCCCGCAGCCCTCCTCCCGCCCCGTGGCCGAGGGCCACCGTCCCACGCGCCCGCGGTGGGCGGCATACGTGCGCTCGTCCGGGACCCTGCGGGGTGGCGATCTCGAGGACGAGCTCCTTCGCCGCGCCCGTCATCCGCCGATCACCTCGCCCGTCATCGGGTCGACGACCCCCTCGAGCTCGGACTCGGGCACCGGCTCGACGAGCTGGGGACCGTTGCTCGAGGTGGCGCCGACGGCGCGGCCGACGGGGTGGGCCACGAAGCGGCCCGGCTCGGCGAACTCGAGGAAGGTGCGCACGACCTCCGGGTCCTTCTCGGCCGGGTCGAGCCAGTGCTCCCACTGCTCGGGCTCGAGGACGAGCGGCTGGCGGTCGTGGATGCGGTCCATGCCCGGGTCGGCGGCCGTCGTGATGATCGTGAAGGTCGTCAACCAGGCGTTCGGGTCGCCGTCGGGCAGCTCGCGGTCCCGCCAGAACTCGTAGAGCCCCGCGAAGCCGACCGGCGCGCCGTCGGCGCGGTGGACGAAGAACGGCTGCTTGCGGGGCTTGCCCTTCGGATCGACGGCCGTCGGGGACACCTGCCACTCGTACCACCCGTCGGCCGGCACGATGCAGCGCCGCGAGAGCGCCGCCTTGGCGAAGGCCCCCTTGCCCAGCACCGACTCGGCACGGGCGTTGACCATGCGCAGGCCCATCTTCGTGTCCTTGGCCCAGGCGGGCACGAGGCCCCAGGTCAGCAGCCGCAGCTGGCGCACCGGCTCGGCGTCGGCCTGCTCCGGCTCTCGCGGCGCCCGGGTGAGCACGACGGGGGCCTGCTTGGAGGGGGCCATGTTCCAGTCGGGCTCGCCCGCCGGCGGGGACTGGGGGTTCTTGAGGATGCTCCGGGCGGGGTCTCCCGTGTGGTCCTCGTCGATGTCGAACGCCTCGACCAGCTCGTCAGGGCGCGCGCTCGCGGCATACCTCCCACACATGCGGTCCAGCGTAGGCCCGCCTCGATCCCTGTCACGGGCAGCGGCCCGGAGGGCCCGGCGATGTCGATACCGTAGGTGTCACCGACCACGAGGTCGCGGACGGCGCGCGGCGCCGGTCGCGGCCGGAGGAGCCCTTCCATGAACGATCGACCCGAGGACGTCGTGAGCAGACCGTGAGTCCCGCAGACCATCCCTCCCCCGCTGTCCCCTCCGCGCCCGACGCGACCTCGGGCACCGCCCCGCAGGCAACCGACGACCCCTGGCCGGCGCCCGTCGCCGACGGCCCGCTCGATGCCACCGTCGTCCTGCCGGGGAGCAAGTCGCTCACCAACCGCTACCTGGTGCTCGCCGCCCTCGCCAACGACCGGTCCCGGCTGCGGGCGCCGCTGAGGTCGCGCGACACGCTCCTCATGGCCGAGGCCCTGCGCAGCCTCGGCGTCCGCGTCGACGACGTCCACGCCGAGGGCGACCCCGGGGCCGCGCCCGACTGGGTCATCACCCCGCCGGAGCGCCTCCGCGGCGGCGTCCGGGTCGACTGCGGGCTCGCCGGGACGGTGATGCGCTTCCTCCCGGCCGTGGCCGCCCTGGCCGACGGCCCCGTCGTCCTCGACGGCGACCCGCAGGCGCGGGTCCGGCCGATGGGCCCGGTCATCGACGCGCTGCGCGCGCTCGGCGCCGACATCGACGACGGCGGCACGGGGCACCTGCCGCTCACCGTCAACGGCACGGGCCGTATGCCGGGTGGCGCGGTCACGATCGACGCCTCCGCCTCCTCCCAGTTCGTCTCGGCCCTGCTCCTCGCCGGCGCCCGCTACGACGGGGGCGTGACGATCCACCACCAGGGCGGCCCCGTGCCGAGCGAGCCCCACATCCTCATGACGGTCGAGACGCTGCGCGATGCCGGCGCGGTCGTCGACGACTCCGAGCCCGACAGCTGGCGAGTCGAGCCGTCCGAGATCAACGCGCTCGACGTGTCGGTCGAGCCCGACCTGTCCAACGCGGGGCCGTTCCTCGCGGCGGCGCTCGTCGCCGGCGGGACGGTCCGCGTCCCGGGCTGGCCGCAGCACACGACCCAGGCGGGCGACCGGATGCGCGAGATCCTCGACGCAATGGGCGCGGAGGTGCGCCTCGACCGGGCGGGCCTGACCGTGGTCGGCAGCGGCGAGCTCGTCGGCCTCGACATCGACCTGCACGACGCGGCCGAGCTCACGCCGACGGTCGCCGCCCTCGCGGCGCTCGCGACGACGCCGTCGTGGATCCGCGGCGTGGCCCACATCCGCGGTCACGAGACCGACCGGCTCGCGGCGCTCGGGGCCGAGCTCGGACGGCTCGGCAGCGCCGTCACCGAGACCGAGGACGGCCTGCGCATCGCGCCGTCGCGCCTGCGTGGCGCGACCTTCCGGACCTACCACGACCACCGCATGGCCACGGCCGGCGCCATCATCGGGCTGCGCGTGCCCGGCGTCCGCGTCGAGGACGTGGCGACGACGGGCAAGACGCTGCCCGACTTCGTGGGGCTCTGGGACTCGATGCTGGCCGGCCCGCCGGTGCCCGCCGTGTCCGCGCACTGGGGGTCGGGCCGATGAGCTGGCGGGACCTCGACGAGGGCGACGTCCGCGTCCGCCCGAGCCGCAAGGGATCGAGGCCCCGCACCAAGGACCGGCCGGCCCACGCCGACGCCCTGACGGCGATGGTCATCGGCGTCGACCGGGGGCGCTACACCTGCCTGCTCGCCAAGGGCGCGCTCGGCCGTAAGGAGCCCGAGCGGGTCGTCACGGCGATGAAGGCCCGCGACATCGGGCGCACCCGCGTCGTCGTCGGCGACGACGTCGCGCTCGTCGGCGACCTCTCGGGCGGCCCCGACGCGCTGGCCCGCATCGTCCGCATCGAGGAGCGCCGCTCGGTGCTGCGCCGCACCGCCGACGACACCGACCCCTACGAGCGGATCATCGTGGCCAACGCCGACCAGCTCGTCATCGTCACGGCGCTCGCCGACCCCGAGCCCCGGCCCCGCATGGTCGACCGCTGCCTCGTCGCCGCCTACGACGCCGACCTCGTGCCCCTGCTCGCGCTGACCAAGGCCGACCTCGTCGACCCTGCGGACTTCCTCGCCAGCTACACCCCGCTCGAGGTCGACCACGTCGTCACGGCGCGCAAGGACGGGGAGATCACCGGCCTCGACGCGCTCCGCGAGAAGCTGGCCGGCAAGGTCTCCGTCCTCGTCGGGCACTCCGGCGTCGGCAAGAGCACGCTCGTCAACGCCCTCGTGCCGGGTGCGCTGCGCTCCACGGGCGTCGTCAACGTCACGACCGGTCGCGGCCGGCACACGTCGACCAACGCCGTGGCCCTCCGGCTCCCCGACGACGACGGGTGGGTCATCGACACGCCGGGCATCCGGTCCTTCGGGCTCGCCCACATCGACGTCGACCGGATCATCGACCACTTCCCCGACCTCGCGCCGGGCACCGAGGGGTGTCCGCGCGGGTGCTCCCACGACGAGGAGGAGTGCGCGCTCGACGCCTGGGTCGCCGAGGGACATGCCGGTCCGGCCGGCCCCTCACGCCTCGAGTCGCTCCGGCGCCTGCTCGGCAGCCGCTCGGGCGGCGACGAGCACTGAGCCCCCGGCAGCGCGTGAGCGGGCGGCCCTCGGGGGCCCGCCGAGCGGCATACGCGCCCCGTGGCGGCGTCGCGGACCGAGACGCCCCGGCTCCGGCCCGGTATCGCCGCCCACCGGCGCCTCGCTCCCGCTAGGTTGACCCGGTGACCTCCTACGACGACGACCTCCGTCTGGCCCACGTCCTCGCCGACGCCGTCGAGCGCGTGACGATCGCCCGCTTCCGCGCCGCCGACCTCGTCGTCGAGAGCAAGCCCGACCTCACCCCCGTCACCGACGCCGACCGGGCGGCCGAGGAGCTCGTCCGCTCCCAGCTCAAGCGGACGCGGCCGCGCGACGCCGTCGAGGGCGAGGAGTTCGACACGACGGGCCACGGCCCACGCCGGTGGATCATCGACCCGATCGACGGGACGAAGAACTTCGTCCGCGGCGTGCCCGTCTGGGCCACCCTGATCGGCCTCGTCGACGACGGCAAGCCCGTCCTCGGCATCGTCTCGGCGCCGGCACTCCAGCGCCGCTGGTGGGCCGCGACGGGTTCCGGCGCGTGGACCGGCCGGTCCCTCTCGTCGGCCCGCCGGATCGCGGTGTCCAAGGTCGCGAGCCTCACCGACGCGTCCCTCTCCTACTCGTCGCTCTCGGGGTGGCGGGACGCCGGCCGCCAGGACGACTTCCTCGACCTCATGGACAGCTGCTGGCGCACCCGGGCCTACGGCGACTTCTGGTCCTACATGCTCGTTGCCGAGGGCGCCGTCGACATCGCGGCCGAGCCCGAACTGGCCGTCCACGACATGGCCGCGCTCGTCACGATCGTCCAGGAGGCGGGCGGGCGGTTCACGGGCCTCGACGGTCGCGACGGGTGCTGGAGCGGCAACGCGGTCGCCACCAACGGGCTGCTCCACGACGAGGTGCTGAGGCGCATCGGCACCGTCGAGGGCTGAGTCGTGGGCGTCACCATCCGGCGGGCGTCCGCCGCCGACGTCCCCGCGCTCGCCGAGGTCGCCGCGGCGACCTTCGCGCTCGCCTGCCCGCCGGACATGACCCAGGACCGCATCGACCGCTTCGTCGCAGAGGTGCTCTCGCAGGAGTGCTTCGAGCGCTACCTCGCCGATCCGGCCCGCATGCTCCTCCTCGCCGAGGACGACGAGGGCGCGCTCGGCTACACGATGCTCGTCGCGGGCGAGCCCCACGACGAGGACGTGGCGGCGGCCATCCGCCACCGACCCACGGTCGAGCTGAGCAAGATCTACGTCCTGCCCCGCGCCCACGGCACCGGGGCGGCGCACGCGCTCATGGAGCAGTCGCTCGCCTGGGCCCGAGACACCGGGGCCGCCGGCGTCTGGCTCGGCGTCAACCAGCAGAACGAGCGGGCCCAGCGCTTCTACGTCAAGAGTGGCTTCGCGGTCGCCGGCACCAAGCGCTTCCTCGTCGGGGGCCGCCACGAGGACGACTACGTCATGGAGCAGCGCCTGCCCCTCGCGTGACCCTGCCCGCCGCCGGTCACCCGGCCGTATGCCGCTGGGCCGGGTGACCGGGCCCAGCGGCGCACGTGACGGGTGGGTGGCCCACCCTCAGCCGGCGTCGCTGACGACGGTCACCTCGCCCAGTCCGAGGCCCTCGATCGCCTCGCGGTGGTCGCCGGCGTCGCCGACGAGGACGATGGTCCAGCCCGCGGCGCGCGTGTCGCCCCGACCGAGACCCGCGGCGTCGGCGAACCGCTCGTAGGCGCCGTCGGCCCGCGAGCGGTCCACCGCCGCGAGGTCACGCAGGTTGGCCGTCGTGAACTTCGTCGTCCGGCCGTCGAGAGCCATGCTGATCGCCTCGTCGGCGATGGCGTCGGCCGTCGCATAGCGGCCGGGTGCGGTCTTGGAGATGAAGTCGACACCAGAGCGGATCTCCTTGTCGGAGAAGCCGTTCCGACCACTGTCCAGAATCTCGACGAGAAGACGCAGGGACTCCGCCGTCGAGTCGGCGCGGACCGAGCCGGACGTGAGGAACAGGCCGCCCGCCCGGCGCGGGCGGAAGCTCGAGCGGATGCCGTAGGTGTAGCCCTTCTCCTCGCGAAGGACCGCGTCGATGCGAGCGTTGGGCGACCCGCCGAGGACGAAGCCGATGACGGGGTAGGGCGCCCAGCCGCCGTCGACGGAGCGGTCTGGCCCCGGCGCACCGATGACGAGCTCGGTCTGGACCGAGCCGGGACGGTCGACGAGCACGATGCGCGAGCGGTCGGGTGCGAGCTGCGCCGGCCGCTGCAGGAAGCGGTCGCGAGACGGACCCTGCCTCCAGCCGCCGAGGGTCGCCTCGACGAGCGGGAGGACGTCGACGCCCTCGAGGTCGCCCGCGACGACCATCGTCACGCCGGAGGCCACGACGTGCCGGGCGTGGAAGGCGGAGACGTCCTCACGGGTGATCGCCGAAACGGTCTCGGGCGCGCCACCCGTGGGTCGCGACGACCGGTCGTCGCGCGCGTAGAAGGTCCGGACGAACTCGTGACCCGCGCGCTGGGCCGCGACCGACCGCTCCTGCTCGATCTCCGCGAGGCGGGTGCGGACCTGCCGCGCCACCTCGGCCTCGGGGAACACCGGCTCGGTGAGGATCTGGCGGAGCAGGTCGAGGGCGGGCTCGAGGTTGCCCTTGACGACGTCGAGGTCGACCGAGAGGCCCGCGTCGGACATCCCCGCGCCGTAGCTGACCCCCTTGCGCTCCAGCAGCCGCGCGAGCTCCTCGGCGCTGTGCTGGGCGGTTCCCTCGTCGAGGGTCCGCGCCATGATCGTCGCGACGCCCTCACGGTCCTGGGGCTCGTCGCGGAGCGAGATCGGCAGGCCGAGGCGGACGGAGAGGACGTACTGTCCCGGCACGTCGTAGGTGACGAGCCGCAGGCCGTTGGGCAGGTCGTGGGTCGTGCCGACCGGGAACGACCACGGCTCGGGCGGCGCGACGGCCGGTCGGGGCACCGTCGTGGTGGCCGCGGTCGCCGCGGCGGCCGCCGTGGCCGCGCTCGTGGCGGCGTTCGGCGCTTCGCTCGCTGCACTGTCGCTCATGCCGCCACCTCCGCTCCGGCGTCGGCGAGGTAACGGACGACGGCCCGCGCCTCCGGGGCGAGCCAGCGGCCGGCGGCCTCGCGGACCTGCTCGGCCGTGACCGCCTTGAGCCGGTCGACGAACGTGTTGACATAGGCGGGGTCACCCGTGAGGAGGGCGTGATGGCCGATGTGGTCGGCGCGCTGCTCGAGGCTCGCGAGCGCGCTCAGCCACGACCGCTCGGTGTCGGCGACGACCGACTCCATCTCGGCCTCGTCGGGCCCCTCGGCGGCGAAGCGTGCGAGCTCCTCGCACACGGCCGCCTCGACCGCCTCCGGGTCGGCGCCCGCGGCGACATCGACGGTGACCGCGCCGAGGCCGGCGCCGTCGACGAGGCCCATCGTCCACCCGCCGACGGCGATCGCCGTCTCGTCGGTGCGGACGAGGCGTCGCATGAGGCGCGAGCTCGCGAGCCCGGCGACGACGTCGACGGCAGCCGAGCAGGCGAGGTAGTCGGGCGTCGTGTCGACCGGGAGGCGGAAGGTGATGTAGAGCCGGTCGTTGGGCACGGCGCCGACCCGGTCGAGCCGGGCGGGCTCGCCGAGCGGCGGCAGCTGTGCGTGACGCGGGCGCTCGGTCCGCTCGATCGGCAGCAACGCGCCGAAGTAGCGCTCGGCAGCCGCGAAGCCCTCCTCGGGCGTGACGTCGCCGACGAGCGTGAGGACGGTGTTGTTGGGGCCGTAGTGCGCGCGGAAGAAGTCGTGGACGTCGGCGAGGGTCGCCGCGTCGAGGTCCTCCATGGACCCGATGGTCGGGTGGTGGTAGGGGTGGTCCGCCGGGAAGACGGTCGCGTAGATGTCGATGAGCGCCGAGCCGTAGGGCACGTTGTCGTAGCGCTGGCGCTTCTCCTCCTTGACGACGTCGCGCTGGTTGTCGAGGTTCTCCTGGGTCACCGCGTCGAGGAGGTGGCCGTGCCGGTCGGCCTCGAGCCAGAGGGCGAGCTCGAGCGCGCCCGTCGGGACCGTCTCGAAGTAGTTGGTCCGGTCGAACCAGGTCGTCGCGTTGAGCCGGGCTCCCTCGTCCATGAGGGCGCTGAAGTGCTCGCCGGAGGCGACGTTGCGGCTGCCCTGGAACATCAGGTGCTCGAAGAGGTGGGCGAAACCGGTCCGGCCGGGAGACTCGTGCCGGGAGCCCACCCCGACCCAGAGGTTGACGGCCACGTTGGGGACGGTGTGGTCCTCGGAGACGATGACACGCAGCCCGTTGTCCAGGGTTCGCTCCGCGAGCGGGTAGGAGATCGCTGTCACGCGTTCGACCCTATGCGAACCCGGGACACATCGTCGCGACACCGGGCACCACAAGCAGGTCCGGGCACGGCACAATGCTCACCGCCGCACTCGGCACCCACCACCAACCCCAGGGGAGATCGCTTCATGCCCGACCAGCCCGTCGACCACCAGCCCGTCGACCCGACCCGTCCCGGAACCGACCCGGAGGCCACGGCACCGACGGCGGAGGTGCCGCCGGCCCCCGCCTCCGACGGTCCCGACTCCGGCCACGTGGTCGGGGCCGCCGAGGCTCCGGCCGAGCCGGTCCGCGAGAAGAGGTCCCTCAGCGTCCTCAAGCGTGTCGGCGTCCCGGTCGCCGTCGGCCTCGCCCTCATCGGCTTCCGCGTCTTCAACAGCCAGACCGCCGCCGACCGTCTCGAGGTGGGCCAGTGCGCGTCCCGCGAGTCCGACGACTCGCTCAAGCACCGCGACTGCACCGACCCGAAGGCGACGTACAAGGTGCTGTTCATCAAGCAGGACAGCAAGGAGTCGGCCGCCGACGAGGTCTGCGCTCCCTACACCGACACGACGACGACGTATTTCGAGGGGACCGAGGACGGCTCGGCCGGCGACCTCATCTGCCTTGGCAACGCCAAGTGACCGCACGGTCCTGACCGAGCGGAGGGGCCCCGGGTCGACGACCCGGGGCCTCTCGTGTCCGTCCGGGAATGATTAACCAAACGCTGCGTTATGCAGTTGCGCAATAGCATCACGCTGGCCTATGTTTGTCCCATGGACGCCGCCGCCCCCGACTCCGCCCTGCTCGCCACGATCCGCTCGAGCGTCATCGGGGAGGACCAGGTCATGCACGGGCCGTACGGCCCCCGCCGCGTGACGTATGCGGACTACACCGCCTCGGGGCGCGCCCTCACCTTCATCGAGGACTTCATCCGCGACGAGGTCCTCCCCCGCTACGCCAACACCCACACCGAGAGCTCCGGGACCGGCCTGCAGACGACCCGCCTGCGCGAGGACGCGCGCCGCGTCATCCGCGACGCGGTGGGCGGCGACGACGACACGGTGGTGATCTTCGCCGGGTCGGGCTGCACGGGCGCGATAGACAAGCTCGTCGGCATCCTGGGTCTGCGCGTCCCGTCCAACTTCGAGGACCGGTGGCACGCAAGTGAGCTCGTGCCGGCCGACCAGCGTCCCGTCGTCTTCATCGGCCCCTACGAGCACCACTCCAACGAGGTCATGTGGCGCGAGTGCGTCGCCGACGTCGTCGTCATCCCCCAGGACCTCGACGGGCACATCGACATCGCCACCCTCCGGGACCGGCTGCAGGAGTATGCCGCTCGGCCCCTGCTCATCGGCAGCTTCTCGGCCGCCAGCAACGTCACCGGCATCGTCACGGACACCGACGCCATCTCGACCGTCCTGCACGAGCACGGCGCGCTCGCCTTCTGGGACTTCGCGGCTGCCGGTCCGTATGTCGACATCGAGATGTACGGCAAGGGCGGCCGAGGCGCGGGGAGCGCTGAGGCGCAATCCGGCCCGGCGGCATACGGCAGCCTCGCGTACAAGGACGCGGTGTTCCTCAGCCCCCACAAGTTCATCGGCGGCCCGAGCACGCCCGGCGTGCTCGTCGTGCGGCGCGAGCTGCTGACCAACCGCGTCCCCGACGTGCCGGGCGGCGGGACGGTCGCCTACGTCAACCCGAGCGCCCACGACTACCTCACGGACCCGGCGCACCGCGAGGAGGGCGGCACCCCCGCCATCATCGAGGCGATCCGCGCCGGCCTCGTCTTCCAGCTCAAGGACGCCGTCGGCGTGCCCGTCATCCGCGCCCAGGAGGAGCGTTTCCTCCGCCGGGCCGTCGAGGCCTGGAAGGACGAGCCGGGCATCGAGATCCTCGGCAACCTCGCGGCGGAGCGCCTGTCGATCGTGTCCTTCGTCGTCCACGCCAACGACGGACGCTACCTCCACCACAACTTCGTCGTCGCCGTGCTCAACGACCTCTTCGGGATCCAGGCCCGCGGCGGCTGCTCCTGCGCCGGGCCCTACGGGCACTACCTGCTCGGGATCGACCTCGAGCGCTCGCACGAGTTCGAGCGGGAGATCGGCCGCGGCTGCGAGGGCATCAAGCCGGGCTGGGTGCGCATCAACTTCAACTACTTCATCTCCGACACCGTCTGCGACTACATCATCGAGGCCGTCCGTCTCGTTGCCCGCGATGGATGGCGCCTGCTGGGCGACTACGACTTCGACGCCGCCACCGGCCGCTGGCAGCACCGCAACGGACCGGTCGAGCCGCCGCTGCGCCTGCGCCAGGTGAGCTACGTCGACGGCACCCTCACCTACCCGAAGCAGCTCGACCGGGCGACTGAGGACGATCTCGCCGGCTATCTCGAGAAGGGCCGCTCGATCCTCGCCGGCGCCACCCCCGCGACGGGCGACGCCGGCTCCGTCAACGACGACTTCGACCACCTGCGCTGGTTCGAGCTGCCGTCGGCCTGCGTCCACGCCGTCGACGCGCCGGCCTGAGCGTCGCCGGCAGGTAGGGTGGCGCGACCCCACCACCCCGGCCCGAGGAGAGCGATGCCCCCGGAGGACGCCCAGGGCCACCCGGTCCGCGTCGCGGCGCTCGGCGTCGTCCTCGGTGCCGGAGCCGTCGTCCTCGGCGCGCTGGGGACCGCCGACGTCGACCGTGTCCGTGCCGCCGTCATCGCTGCCGGGGCGGCCGCCCCGGTCCTCTACGTGGTCGCGACGGCCCTGCTCACCCTCCTGCCGGTCCCCCGCAGCGCGCTCTCCGCGGTGGCCGGAGCGCTTTTCGGACTGGGCACCGGCGTCGCCCTCGCCTGGACGGCGAGCCTGCTCGGGGCCCTCGCCGGGTATGCCGTCGGGCGCCTCGTCGACCCCGCGGCCCTCGCGTGGGTCACCCGGCGCCACCACGCCCGGGCCAGGGACCTGCTCGATCGCCGTGGCGTGGCCACGGTGGTGTGGAGCCGTGTCCTGCCGGTCCTGCCCTTCACGGTCGTCAACTACCTCGCCGGCCTGGCCGGCGTGCGCGCCCGCGCGTACGCCGTCGGCACCGCCGTGGGGACGGTTCCCGGGACCGTGGTCTACGTCGCAGGCGGGGCGCTCGCGGGGGGCACCCTCGATCTCGAGCACCCGGCATACGTGCTGACGGCGGGAGCGGCCGCACTGGCGGTGGCAGCGGTCCCGCTCCTCCGGCTGCGTCGTGGCGCTGTCGCGGCGGCTCCCTCCACGAGCTCCACCCCGACGTGACCGAGCCGGGAAACCGGGACCTTGGGCACTGCGGCCACGGCAACCGCCTTGCTCGAATGGCCGTGTGAGGACTCTCCGGCACGTCTGGCGGACGCGGGTCGCGGTCCGGCGCGCGGTGGGACTCGCCGCGGCGCTGGCCCTCTCCGGCTGCACGACCGTCGTCGTGCCTCCGGGCGGCGGGATGATGGGCCCGGCGCAGGGCTACCGGGACTCGTCGCTGACGTGCACCCCGCCGGGCACCCTGCCGGGCGCCGTCGTCGAGGTCCGCGTCGCCGACATGGGGATGAGCCGGATGATGGGCGGCGACGCTCCTCTCGGTGCGCCCATGATGCTCCGTGCCCTGCCCGCCACGGTGCCGGCCGGGGTCGTCACCCTCGTCGTGGAGAACGTCGGCTGGCGCACCCACGAGGTCGTCGTCCTCCCCCTCGCCCCGGGCGAGGCCGCCGGACAGCGGGTCCCTGGCGCCGACGGGAAGGTCGACGAGGCCGGCAGCCTCGGCGAGGTGTCCGCCTCGTGCGCCGAGGGCTCCGGGGAGGGCGTCGACTCCGGGGCGGTCGGGTGGACCACCCTCACCCTCGGCCCGGGTCGCTACGAGCTCGTCTGCAACCTGCGCAACCACTACGCCAACGGGATGTACCAGGCGATCACGGTCCAGTGAGCCCCCCGGCCGGGACCGCGAGCCGAGTCACGCCCCGGTCCCCGCCGGACCACCCGAGGCGAGCGGCCGGAACCGACGCAGCCGGAGGCTGTTCGTGACGACGAAGACCGAGGAGAGCGCCATCGCGGCCCCGGCGAGCATCGGGTTGAGCAGACCGCTCGCCGCGAGCGGGAGCGCCGCGACGTTGTAGGCGAACGCCCAGAAGAGGTTGCCCTTGATCGTCGCGAGCGTCCTGCGCGACAGCCGGATCGCGTCGCCGGCGGCCCGGAGGTCTCCGCGGACGAGGGTGAGGTCGGCGGCCTCGATCGCGGCGTCGGTGCCGGTGCCCATCGCGAGCCCGAGGTCGGCCTGGGCCAGCGCGGCCGCGTCGTTGACGCCGTCGCCGACCATGGCGACGACCCGTCCGCGCTCCTGGAGCGACCGGACGACGTCGACCTTGTCCTCCGGCAGGACCTCGGCGATCACCTCGTCGATCCCGACCTGGGCGGCGACGGCGTGCGCGGCGCGGGTGTTGTCACCCGTCAGCAGAACCGGGGTCAGCCCGAGCTGACGGAGCTGGCGGACCGCCTCCGCCGAGGTCTCCTTGACCGCGTCGGCCACGACGAGGACGCCCCGGGCCTTGCCGTCCCAGCCGACGGCAACGGCCGTCCGGCCCCGGCTCTCCGCCTCGGCCTGGGCCCGCTCGAGAGCATCCGGCAGCGAGAGCGACCAGTCGGCGAGCAGCCGGGGCCGGCCGACGACGACCGCATGCCCGTCCACGACGCCCTGGACGCCGAGACCCTCGACGTTGGCGAACCCCTCGACGGCCGGGAGCTCACCGACGCGCTCGACGGCGCCCTTGGCGACGGCCTGCGCGATCGGGTGCTCCGAGGCGTCCTCCAGCGCACCCGCGAGGCGCAGCAGCTCGTCCGGGTCCTGCCCCGGCGCGGCGTGGACCTCCTGGAGGGTCATCCGCCCCGTCGTCACCGTGCCCGTCTTGTCGAGCACGACGGTGTCGACGGCGCGCGTCGACTCGAGCACCTCCGGGCCCTTGATGAGGATCCCGAGCTGCGCGCCGCGGCCGGTGCCGACCATGAGGGCCGTCGGCGTCGCGAGACCGAGCGCGCACGGGCACGCGATGATGAGGACGGCGACGGCCGCGGTGAAGGCGGCCGGCAGTCCGCTCCCGGTGCCGATCCACCAGCCGAGCGTCCCGGCGGCGAGGGCGAGGACGACGGGCACGAAGATCCCCGAGACGCGGTCGGCGAGGCGCTGCACCTCGGCCTTCCCGGCCTGGGCGTCCTCGACCATCCGCGCCATCTGGGCGAGCTGGGTGTCGGCACCGACCCGCGTCGCGCGGACGACGAGGCGCCCGCCCGCGTTGACCGTCGCGCCGACCACGGCGTCACCGGGCCCGACCTCGACGGGGACCGACTCACCGGTCAGCATCGAGGCGTCGACCGCGGAGGTCCCCTCCTCGACGACACCGTCGGTGGCGACCTTCTCGCCGGGACGGACGACGAAGCGGTCTCCGGCGGCGAGGTCCCCGACGGGGATGCGCTCCTCGCGTCCGTCACGCAGCACCGACACGTCCTTGGCGCCGAGCTCGAGCAGCGCCCGCAGCGCGGCTCCCGCCTGCCGCTTCGAGCGTGCCTCGACGTACCGGCCGGCGAGGATGAAGGTCGTGACCCCGGCTGCCGCCTCGAGGTAGATGTTCCCGGAGCCGTCGGTGCGCCCGATGGTGAGCTCGAAGGCGTGCCGCATCCCCGGTCTCCCGGCGGTCCCAAGGAAGAGGGCGTAGAGGGACCACCCGAGCGCGGCGAGGGTCCCGAGCGAGATGAGCGTGTCCATCGTCGACGTCCCGTGGCGCAGGTTGACCCAGGCGGCGCGGTGGAAGGGCCAGGCGCCCCAGACGACGACGGGGGCGGCGAGGGTCAGCGAGAGCCACTGCCACGAGGTGAACTGCAGGGCGGGGATCATCGCCATGGCGACGACGGGGACGGTCAGGAGCGCCGAGACGACCAGTCGCCGGCGTAGGGCCGTCGTCGCGTCCTGGACGGCGGCCTCCGCGGAGGGCGCGGCGGAGCCCGCGGCGGAGCCTGCGGCGGCTCCCCGACCTGCGCCCTCGTGCGCGGCGGGGACGGTTGCCGTGTAGCCGGCCGTCTCCACGGTGGCGACGAGATCCTCGGGTGTCACCCCCTCGGGGATGCTCACTCGGGCCTTCTCCGTGGCGTAGTTGACGGTGGCGGTGACGCCGTCGAGCTTGTTGAGGCGCTTCTCGACCCGGGCGGCGCACGACGCGCACGTCATGCCCCCGATGGCGAGCTCGACCTGTCGGGTGGGGACCTGTTCGGTGATCTGGCCCATGAGCGGGCCTCCTCTCGTGGCGCGGGGCGCGGTTCAGTGGGCGTGGGAGCTGGTGGGGGCCGGTGTCGCTGATCCGGTCGGCGACGGTTTCGCGTCCGGATCGGTCGCCCGCACCGTCAGGGCCAGGGTGCGGACCACGCCGTGGTGCTTGACGTCGAGGAAGATCCGGTAGTCGCCCGATGAGGGGGCGGTGGCGGCGAACGTGATGGCCGGCCCGGGCCTCGTCGTGCCGTCCCCGGGGTGACCCTCGGGGTGGACGTGGAGGTACGCGAGGTCCCCGACGCGGAGCGCCACGAGGTGCCCGTATGCCGCGAGGTACGGGTCGAGGTCGGTGACCGGCCGGCCGTCGTGGGCGATCGAGAGCGTGAGGATCGACTCCCGGCCCGCGACGAGCTGACCGTCCAGCGTCGCGGTGTACCCCTCGACGGGCTCGCTCGTGTGCGCGGGCGCCGGAAGCGCCACTGGGTCGTAGCCTCCCGGGACGTGGAGGTCGGACCCGAGGGTGAGGCTCTCGCCGGCCCGCGGCCCGGATCCGGGGACGAAGTCGGCGAAGACCCGCCAGGCCCCCGGGTCGAGGTCGAGGGAGCTGGTCCACGTCCCGGTCCCGTCGAGGCTCGGGTGGACGTGCTGGAAGCCGGTCAGGTCACGTCGGACGGCGATGAGGTGCAGGTCCTTCTCGTGCTTGGGCTCGTAGCGCGTGACCGCGTTGCCGTCCGGCCCGATCACCGTGAAAGTGAGCGGGACTCGCGTGCCGGGCTGGAGCCGGTCGGCGCCGAGGACGAGCCGGTACCCGGACTCGGCGACCGCGAGTCCACCCGGACCCTGTCCGGCCGCATGGTCGGTCCCCGGCATCGCGCGGTCTGCGTCGGCGTGGGCGTCGGTGGGGTGGCCATCGGTGCCGTGGCCGTTGGTGGGGTGGCCGTTGGTCGAGTGGCCGGCGTCCCCGGTCGGGATCGGTGTGCCGACGGCGGCGCCGACGCCGAGCGCCGCCCCGAAGGTGAGCGCGATGAGGCCGCCGAAGGCGGCGAGTCTCGCTGGGGTGTTCATGGGCATGCCTTCCTCGTCGTTGGGGTGGGGAGCGGGGTCCGTATGCCACGGAGCCAGGTGGGGCTCGCGACCGAACTCCGGGGGCCGCTCGGGCGAGCGGCCCCGGAGCGGCACGGTCAGCCGGTGACGACCTCGTAGCCGGCCTCCTCGACCGCCCGCGCGACGGCGGCGTCGGTGACCGACCCGTCGGCGGTGACGGTCAGGCGCCCGAGGAGGACGTCCACCTCCACGGCGGTGACACCGTCGACGCGCTGGACGGATGACGTCACCGAGCTGGCGCAGTGGCCACACGTCATGCCGCGGACGGAGTAGGTGTTGCTGCTCATCGTTCGTTCCTCTCGTCGGAGCCGGGCTCGTCCCGATACCCGGATGGGGTACCACGAAGGTACCCCCATGGGGTACCGATTCGCAAGTACCCCACAGGGGTATTGCGGAGCGCCGCTCCGGCCCCTCGCCCCACGCCCTGCCCTTGGTTCAGGGAGGCAGGGCGGGTCAAACGGCGGGTGCCGTCTTCCGCCGCCTAGGGCGTCCGACGCTCCTCCACCACCAGGACGCGCCCGAGCCCCGCGGTCAGGGTCTCGATCTCGGACGACGTCAGATGACGCGCGAAGTGCCGCTCGATCGCGCGGAGATAGGTTGGTGCGGCCGCCCGGAGCCGTCGGCGACCCTCGGGGGTGATGACGGCATACGAGGAGCGACGGTCGTCCGGGTTGGGCCGGCGCTCCACGAGACCCGCACCCTCCAGGTCGGTGACGACCCGGCTGACCCGCTCGCGGCTCAGCGTCGCCTGCTCGCCGAGCTCGGTCATCCGCAGGCGGCGGTCCGGCGCGGCATTGAGAACGAGCAGGACGTCATACCAGGAGATGGGCAGCCCGATGGCGGCCAGGGCCCGTTCGAGGCTGGGCACCACTGCCGCGTGGACGCGAAGGACTGCCGCCCAGGCCGCCACGCCCTCGGGATCAGTGGCTCGTGCTGGCATGCGGGCAGGCTAGCAGTTACGTGCGCACGCACACACCTTGACGGGGCCGTGATCCCGAGCCTATAAATGTGCGTGCGCACACACTTTCAATCGCGGGCTCGCCTTGCGCAGGGCACCCGCTCCTCGCTAGGAGCACACGCCATGACCGACATCACCACCAGCCGCGAGGCCGTCCGGACGATCCGGGGGGCGGTCCTGCCCGTCGCAGGAACGTGGGACATCGACCCCGGACACGCCGACCTCGCCTTCACCGGGCGCCACTTCATGGTGACGAAGGTGCGGGGCCGTTTCACCGACGTCCGGGGCGCGATCACCGTCGCCGAGGACATCACGCAGTCGACCGTAGAGGTCGTCATCGGCATGGCCTCCGTCGAGTCGGGCAACCCGACCCGCGACGAGCACCTCAGGTCAGCGGAGATGTTCGACGTCGAGCGGTACCCAGAGGCGACCTTCCGGAGCACGTCGGTCGACTGGTCCGGGACGACGGGTGCCGTCCACGGAGACCTGACGATCCACGGCGTGACGCGCCCGGTGGTTCTCGACGTGAGCTTCGAGGGGCACGTCCGCGACCCGTGGGGTGGCGACCGGGCCATCTTCTCGGCCGCCACCCGGGTCAACCGCGAGGACTTCGACATCACCTGGAACGTCGCCCTCGAGGCCGGCGGCGTCCTCGTCAGCAAGGAGGTCGACATCACGATCGAGATGGAGACGGTCTTGCGCGCCGATCTGTGAGACGCGGGAATGTATACCCCGGGCGGGTACTTGTGGTACTACTACCACTTGTACCCCCTAGGGGTATCTACCCAGCGCCGACGGCGCACACGAGAAGGAGTCTCACGACATGAGTACGATCCACCCACCCGAACCTCGCCGGGGACTGGCGCTGTCGTTGATCGCGGCGGCACAGTTCATGGTCATCATGGACACCTCGATCATCGGGGTGGCCCTGCCCCAGATGCAGGCGGACCTCGGCTTCAGCCAGGAGAACCTGTCGTGGGTGTTCAACGCCTACGTCATCGCCTTCGGCGGCCTGCTGCTCCTCGGCGGCCGGCTGTCCGACCTCTACGGAGCCCGTCGGGTCTTCGCCGGCGGCTGGGCCACGCTGCTCGTCGGCTCGCTCGCCGCCGGCCTGGCGACGTCGCCGGCCGTCGAGCTCGTGGCCCGGGCTGTTCAGGGCGCCGGCGCCGCGCTCATCGCACCCTCGGCCCTGACCCTGCTCATGATGCTCTTCGGGTCCGAACCGAAGCAGCTCACCCGGGCGCTGGCGATCTATGGCGCCGCCGCACCGGCCGGAGGCACCGCCGGCGTCTTCCTCGGGGGTCTCATCACCGAGTACCTCTCCTGGCCGTGGGTCTTCTACATCAACATCCCGATCGCGGCTCTCGCCCTCTACCTGACCCGCTCGCTCATGCCTGCGGGCGGCGGGCGCAGCGGCTCGCTCGACCTCATCGGCTCCGTGACCGTCACCACGGGTCTCGGCGCCGCCGTCTTCGGCATCGTCCGCGCCCCCGAGGCGGGTTGGACCTCGGCGGCGACGCTCGCGACCCTCGGCGCGGCGGTCCTGCTTCTCGGCACGTTCCTCCTGGTCCAGGCGCGTCGCCGGGAACCCCTCGTGCGGCTCTCGATCTTCGCCAGCCCGAACCTCGCGGGCGCCAACGTGGCGCAGCTGCTCCTCGGCGGGGCCTGGATCCCGATGTGGTTCTTCCTCAACCTCTACCTGCAGCAGGTCCTCGGGTTCAGCGCCTTCCCCTCCGGTGCGGCGCTCCTGCCGATGACGGCCCTCATCATGATCGGCATGATCGCCCTCGCGCCGCGGGCCATGGGCCGGTTCGGCGCCAAGCCGATGATCGTCTCGGGACTGGCCGTCCTCGCGGTCGGGCTCGGCTGGCTCTCGCTCGTGCGGCCGGACGGCAGCTTCTGGGTCGACGTCCTGCCGGCCTCCCTCGTCGCCGCCCTCGGGATGAGCCTCGCGTTCATCCCCTCCCTCGGGACGGCGATCGGCGCGGCCGGACCCGAGAACGGTGGCCTCGCGTCGGGCATCGTCAACGTCAGCTACCAGGTCGGTTCGGCGATCGGCCTCGCCGTCGTGACGGCGATCGCGGCCGGGGCCGGGGCCGACCGGCTCGGCTCGCCGGTCCAGCTGACCGAGGGCTTCTCGGCGGCGTTCGTCGCGGCTGCCGTTGTCGCCCTCGCTGGAGCGGTCCTCGCCGCGGTCACCATCCGCGGCAGCCGGCGGTCGGCCCCGGCCGAGCGTGAGTCGGTCAACGCCTGAGCGCCGACTCGGGCGGCGACTCACGCCCTGGGCGCCGCATCATCGGAAGCACGGAGCAGGCCCGGGTCCATCGGACCCGGGTCTGTCGGTGTGCAGGGCCTGAGCGTGCTCGGTGTGTCCTCCGCCGCGCCGCGCGGACCCGCCGCCCTGAGTCAGGCGGCGTCGGCCGCGCCGTACGAGCCGTGCCGCAGCTCGACGAGCACGCCGGGGCGGCTTGGGCTCCAGCCGAGCCTCCCTGCGGTCACGGCCGCAGAGACGACCTGGTCGCAGGCAAGAGCCTGGGCGAACGGGGCGCCGAGCGCGCCGGCCGCCTCGGGGAGGGGCCAGCTGCGCACGAGGTCGACGCCCGCGGCCGCTGCGGCCGCCGCGGCGATCTCCGTCGTGTCGACACCCTGCTCGGCCACGGCGTGGAGCAGGGCGCCCGGGTCGGCCCCCTCGACGGCCGCGACGAATCGGTCGGCCAGGTCCTCAACATGCACCATCGGCCACCGGGCGGGCTCCCCCACATAGAGCCCGGCACCGTGCTGCGCCGCCAGGCTCACGAGGAGCGCGGGAATTCCCCCTGCGCGGCCGTGGGCGATGCCAGGGCGCACCACGACGGACCGGACCCCACGCGATGCGGCTCCCAGCACCTGCTGCTCGATCCGGGGCCGGTAGCCGACGATGTCGAGGGGGTTCGTGGGGGTGGACTCGTCCTGGACCGAGCCGTGCGAGGGCCCGAGGACCCACACGCCGCTCGCGTAGACGTACGCGCGCCCGGTTCCCTCGAGCGGGGCCAGCAGTGCCGCCGCGGCCGCGCTGTCCACGGACTCGTCGCCGCTCGGGGTCGCGAGGTTGACCACGGCGTCGACCTCGGGGGTGACCGCCGGCCCGAGCGAGGCGGGTTCGGTCAGGTCCCCGACGCGAGCTGTGACCCCGGCAGGCAGGTCGGAATCCGGGAACCCGGGACGCGTGAGGGCGATGACCTGGTGGCCGCGGGCCACGAGGTGCTCGGTGACGACCTGGCCGATGTAGCCGGTGGCCCCGATGACGAGCACCGTCTGCGATGACGGCTCGTGCTGAAGCTGGGTGGGCATGAGTTCTCCTCGACTGGGTGTGATCGTGGACCCCGTGCGGCAATCCGGACTAGAGTCCTCTTATGCGAGCGACATTAACGGACTCCAGTCCGCTTGGTCAATCCCTCGAGGGGCCCTCATGAGCACCCACGCGGCCGGGGACGGCCCCTCCCTGCCCATCGGGCCTCCCCCGGTGCGCGAACGGGCCGACGCAGCACGCAACCGCCGGCGCGCTCTCGCCGCGGCCGAGGCCCTCTTCGCCGAGCGCGGCGTGCACAGCGTGACCATGGACGACGTCGCGGCGGCGGCCGGCGTCGGCAAGGGGACGCTGTACCGGCGCTTCACCGACAAGGGTGGCCTCGCCTCGGCGCTCCTCAGCGAACGCGCGATCGCGCTGCAGGGAGAGATCCTCGGCGGACCGCCGCCGCTGGGCCCCGGGGCACCCCCCGAGCTGCGCCTGCGTGCGTTCACGACGGCATACCTCCGCTTTCAGGCCACGCACCTCGACCTCGTGCTCCTCTCGGAGACCTCGACGCCCGGGGCCCGGCTGCGGAAGGGGTCCTACGCCTTCTGGGCCCAGCACGCCGAGATGCTCCTCCGGGCCAGGGGGGTCCGGGACCCGCTCGAGCGCGCCGAGGTGCTCCTCGCCGGGCTGTCTGCGGAGCAGGTCAGCTCATGGTTGCGTGACCAGGGCCGAGACCTCGAAGCGCTCGTCGAGGCGATGGGCCGGCTGGCGGACGCACTGGGCTCCGCCGGAACATAGACGAGAGGCCGTCTTCGGATCTCTCCGAAGACGGCCTCTGCTGTGCTGTCATGCACATTTGTAGCGGGGGCAGTGTCTGATTCCACGACATAGTTGA
>NZ_AWSA01000042.1 GCF_000576595.1 Intrasporangium oryzae NRRL B-24470
GGCAGGGCAGCGCGAGGCGCCCCGGCACGGCGCGAGCCCCCGGCTCGGCGCTGGGCCGGCTCACGACACCCGCGGGATCGATAGTCCGCCGAGCGCCGTCGCCACGGCGAGCTCGGTGTCGCGGGCGTCTGCCGCCGCGACCTCGAGCTCACCCGCGAGGGCCGCGGAAGCGGAGGCGAGCGCATCGACGGCCCAGGCGTGGACGAGGCCGAAGCGCGACAGGGCCCTGGCGAGGTCCTCCGCCTCGACCCCCACGGCGCGCTGCCCGGCACTGACTGCGGTCGCGAGAGCATCCGCGCTGGTGCGCAGGGTGCGGGGGTCGGCCGCCAGCACGAGACGAGCGGACGTCACTCCCTCGTGGTCGACGGAGAAGCGGGCCATGCGCCGACCGTAGGAGGGCGCCGCTCAGGCGCGAGCGGGTTGTCCACAGGGTCGGGAGCGGCCACCCCCGCAGTCCACCGCCGGGCTCACACAGGCAGAAGGGCGCCCCGCTGTGCGGGAGCGCCCTTCTGTGACAGAGGAACCGGTCAGGCCCAGCGCGCCCACACCGTCGTGTCGGTGGGAACCGCGCCCTCGACGAGGGGACCCGACGAGGCGAGCACCTCGGCCCCCTCGGGGAGGGTGACGGCGTCCTCGCCGAGGTTGGCCACGACGAGGAGCCGGTCACGCTGCGGGCCGGCGTTGGTCAGTGCGACGACGTCGGCGCCGTACCCCTCGACGAAGGTCAGCGACCCCGTGCCGAGCGAGAGCTCGCGGCGCAGGCGCAGCAGAGCCCGGTAGAGCTCGAGCGTCGAGCCCTCGACGCCGACCTGCTGGTCGAGGGCGTACTCGCCGTAGACCGCGGGCTGCGGGAGCCAGGCCGCGTCGCCCGGCCCGAAGCCGAGGCTGGGCGCGTCCTTGACCCAGGGGAGTGGGACGCGGCAGCCGTCGCGGCCGATCTCCTCGCCCTGCGTGCGGGCGAACGTCGGGTCCTGGCGGAACTCGGCCGGCATGTCGGTGGAGTCGGGCAGGCCGAGCTCCTCCCCCTGGTAGATGTACGCGCCGCCGGGCAGCGAGAGCATGAGCGTCGTCGCGGCGCGGGCCCGCTTCAGGCCGAGCTCGCGGTCGGGCTGCGGGTCGCCGGCGGAGATGCCGTTCATCCGCTTCGTCCCGGGCGGGAAGCCGAGACGCGAGGCGTGCCGGACCACGTCGTGGTTGGACAGCACCCACGTCGACGGGGCCCCCACGGAGTCGGCGGCCGCGAGGGAGCTGCGGATGACCGCGGTCAGGTGGTCGGCCTCCCAGGCGGAGCCGAGGAAGTCGAAGTTGAAGGCCTGGTGCATCTCGTCGGGCCGGACGTAGCGGACGGCGCGGGACTGCGGCTCCACCCAGGCCTCGGCGCAGAGGATGCGGTCGGGGGCACCGTACGACTCGAGGATCTTGCGCCACGCCCGGTAGACCTCGTGGACGCCGTCCTGGTCCCAGTAGGGCGTGTGGAGCCGGTGGTCGGGCCTGTCGTCGGTCTCGAAGATGTCCTCTCCTGCGTCGCCGAGCATCGTCGTGCGCTCCTCGGCGTCGGGCAGGCCGGCCTCCTTGATGAGGCCGTGCGCCACGTCGACGCGGAAGCCGTCAACGCCCCGGTCGAGCCAGAAGCGCAGGATCGACTCGAACTCGGCGCGGACCCGCGGGTGCTCCCAGTTGAAGTCGGGCTGCTTCGTGTCGAAGATGTGGAGGTACCACTGGCCGGGCGTGCCGTCGGTCTCGACGACGCGGGTCCAGGCCGGACCGCCGAACACGGACTCCCAGTTGTTGGGCGGCAGCTCGCCGTTCTCGCCCTTGCCGTCGCGGAACATGTAGAGGTCGCGCTCCGCGCTCCCGGGGCCTGCCGCGAGGGCCGCCTTGAACCACTCGTGCTCGTCGGAGGAGTGGTTGGGCACCATGTCGACGATGACCTTGAGGCCGAGATCGTGCGCGCGGGCGATGAGGGCGTCGGCGTCGGAGAGGGTCCCGAAGATCGGGTCGACGTCGCGGTAGTCGGCGACGTCGTAGCCGGCGTCGGCCTGCGGCGAGGTGTAGAACGGCGAGAGCCAGATCGCGTCGACGCCGAGGTCGCGCAGGTGCTGGAGTCGGGCCGTGATGCCCGGGAGGTCGCCGATGCCGTCGCCGTTCGAGTCGGAGAACGAGCGCGGGTAGATCTGGTAGATCACCGCGTGGCGCCACCAGGCTGCGTCGGGCCGGTCCGCGTGGTGGACGGGCGCGTCGGCCTCACGGAGGTCGGTCGCCGGGCGGGTCAGGGTGTAGAGGGTCTGCGTCACGAGGGTCCATGGTTCCTCATCCTCGGCAAAACTCAAAGAAATTTGCTGCAAGTTCTTGCAGGACGTGTCGGCACCTGGATTCGTGCCGGGTCGAGCGGCCCGATCCGCCGCTGGGATGTGGTGTTGTCGGTGGCTCCTGGTAGGACGGACCGCATGAAGACCGGCTTCGTCGTGCCCTATGCCAGCGAGCGCGAGTTCGCCGACCTCGCGCGCCTCGGCGAGGAGCGGGGGTGGGACGGCGTCTTCACCTGGGAGGCCCTCTACGGCGTCGACGCGTGGGTCAACCTCGGGGCGGCCGCGATGGTCACCGAGCGGATCCGACTCGGCACCCTCCTCACGCCCGCCGCACGGCATCGGCCTTGGGACCTCGCGTCCAAGGTCGGGTCGGTCGACCGCATCAGCGGCGGCCGAGCCGTCATGTCCGTCGGGCTCGGCGCCCTCCACGAGGGCTGGACCGCTTTCGAGGCCGACGAGGGGCGCGCGGTGCGCGCGAAGAAGCTTGACGAGTCCCTCGCCATCTACGCGGGCCTGCTCACGGGACAGCCCTTCACGTATGCCGGTGAGTACTACAGCGCCCAGCCGACCGACTTCATGCTTCCGCCCGACACGCCGCAGCGGCCGCACCCACCCGTGTGGGTCGTCGCGGCGCCGTCGCCGGGTCGTCACAGGCAGGCATCCCTCGAGCGCGCCGCGAGGTGGCAGGGCGTCATCCCGGCCATCCACTCGCCGGACCCCGACGTCCCCAAGACCGTCGAGGACTTCTCGGCCGTGGTCGGGTCGGTCCGGCGTCTGCGGCAGGAGGCCGGCCTCGCCTGGGAGGGGTACGACGCTGTCATCGAGGCCGACTCGTGGGGTGGCTTCACCCGTCTCGAGCCGGCCGAGCCGGGCGCGTGGGAGCAGGCGGGCGCGACGTGGTGGATCGAGAGCTGGTGGACGGTCGAGCCAGGACCCGAGGGCCTGGCGGAGGTGCGGCGGCGGGTCGAGGCGGGGCCGCCCACCGCCTGAACCACCGGTGGGGCGGGTGTCGAGGGGTCGGACCGTGATGCGGCGACAACGCCGGCGCGCCGCTACCGTCGCCACCATGACGACGTTCGTGACCGCCGCCTTCTGCCTGCTCCGGGACGGCCAGGTGCTCACCGTGCGCAAGGCGGGGTCGGTGCGCTTTCAGCTGCCCGGAGGCAAGATCGACCCCGGGGAGAACGCCGAGCAGGCGGCCGTGCGCGAGGTCCTCGAGGAGGTGGGCGTCGACGTGTCCGGCGCGGCCGCGCGGCTCCTCGGACGGTTCGTCGAGGTGGCCGCCAACGAGCCGGGCGCGATGGTCGACGCGACGATCTTCGTGACCCCGCTTCCGCCCGGCGCCGCTCCGCGGCCGCTTGCCGAGATCGCCGAGCAGCGGTGGCTCGACGTCGCTGGCGAGCTCCCCGACGACCTCGCACCGCTCCTTGCCCTGCACGTCCTCCCGGCTCTGCGCGCCCTTGAGTCGTCCACGGCGTGAGTGGGGCGGAAGGCGCCCGCGCGGATCGCCGCGTCGCGCCGGATCTTCTCCGCCGGGGCGCGGTTGGTGTGGTGGCCGGGCGGTCAGGGCCGGATCTTGTCCGCCGGGGCGCGGTTGGTGTGGTGGCCGGGCGGTCAGGGCCGGATCTTCTTCGCCAGGGCGGGGTTGGTGTGGTGGCTGGGCGCGTCCGGGCGAGCGCGAGGAGACCGCCCGGCGTGCAGGGGGTCAGCCGGGCGGTCTCGTCTCGGGCTCACGGGTGCGGCACACCGCGAGCGGGCTGGGTCAGCGCGGTCCGCCACCCATGCCGATGACGCCCTCCTGGGCGGCCTTCTTGACGGCATCGGCTTCAGCCTGGGTGAGCTTCCCGTCGGTGACGGCCTTCGCGAGCCGGTCGTCGAACGCCTTCTGACGCTCGGCCTCGTGCGCAGCCCGCAGCTCGGTGAGGGCCGTCTGGACCTTCGCCTCGTCAACTCCCAGCGCGGCTGCGAGCTTGGTGGCGAGCTCGGTCTGCATCGCGGCCCTGTCGGCAGCGGTCGGAGGGGTGCCCGGGGTGCCCCGGCCCGCCTGGTGTTCGGCCTTCAGCTGGTCGCGCACCGTCTTCAGGGCGTCCCTGAGCTTCGCCTCGTCGACGCCGAGGTTCGTCGCCAACTGCGTGAGGTCGGCGCCGAGGCCCATTCCTCCCATGCCGTGGCGACCGCCCGGGCCCCAGCCCCGGCCTTCGCCCGGTGCCGTGCTCGTGCCCCCGTCGCCGCTGCTCTGGCTCTGCGTCGTCGGAGTGGGGGTCGTCGAGGTCGCGTCTGCCGCTCGCGCGATGCCGGCCACGCCGAGCCCGATGACCGCAGCGGCGCCCAGAGCGACCGCGCCGACGGCATTCCTGTTCATCGACACCACGTCTTCATCGAGACCACGTCGTGGGTTCCCTTCGCTCGTCGTCGGGCCGTGGCCCGGCGGAGTGCCTTGTCTTCACCATGGAACAGCACGCTGCTGTGGACACACGCGCGCGAGGCTGTGACTTGCTGTGAGACAGGGTCAGAACGTCCCGTCCGGGCCTGCCGTGTTGACGAGCGAGTAGGCGGCGCGGGTGAGGTAGTCGCGCAGCCGGTCGTCCTGCTCCGGCTCGAGTCCAAGGGAGTCGACGGCGTTCATCATGTGCAGGAGCCAGCGGTCGCGCATGTCGGGTGTCACGGCATACGGCATGTGGCGCATCCGCAGGCGCGGGTGGCCGCGCTGCTCGGAGTACGTGGTCGGTCCGCCCCAGTACTGCTCGAGGAACATCCGCAGCCGCTCCTCCGCCGGCCCGAGGTCCTCCTCGGGGTAGAGCGCCCGCAGCTGCTCGTCCGCGGCGACGCCCCGGTAGAACTCGTGGACGAGCTTGGCGAAGGTGTCGTGGCCACCGAAGTCGTCGTAGTAGGTCACCGGCCCAGTCTTCCAGAGGACCTGCCTTGCTCAGACCCGGCCCTCGCCCCCCGGAGGCAGCGAGCCGAAGGCGGCCGGGCTGCGGACACCCTCTCGGTCGAACGCGATCTTGACCCGTTCACGGATCTCCCGCTGCACCGGCGCGTTCTCCTGCACGACTGTCTTCGCGACGACTCGGATCGTGATGGCCCCGCCGGTCATCGACTCCACGCCGACGACCTCCGGCGCCTCGATGAGCTTGTCGTCCCAGGGGGGAGCCTCGGCCATCTCGGCGACGACGTCGCGGATGATGCCTCGCGCGCGCTCCACGTCCTCGTCCCACGCGATCGCGATGTCGACCATGGCGGTCGACCACCCCTGGGAGCGGTTGCCGACACGGAGGATCTCGCCGTTGCGGACGTACCACGTGACGCCGTTGCCGTCGCGCAGCTGGGTGATCCGCAGGGAGATGTCCTCGACGGTCCCGATCGCCTCACCCGTGTCGATGACGTCGCCGACGCCGTACTGGTCCTCGATGATCATGAAGATCCCCGAGATGAAGTCCTTGACGAGGCTCTGGGCGCCGAAGGCGATGGCGATTCCGCCGACACCCGCGGAGGTCAGCAGCGGCGCGAGCGGGATCTCGAGGATCGACAGGATCGTCAGGGCCGCGACACCGAACACGGTGAGCGTGACCGTGCTGCGGAGCAGGGCGCCGAGCGTTCGGGTGCGCTGGACGTGTCGCTCGTTGGCGACACCGACCGCGACGGCGTGCCTGGCCTTCGGCTGCTCGGCCAGACGCGCCTCGTGCCGCGACGTGGCCGTGGACACGACCCGGGTGATGACACGGAGCAGGGCCCAGCGCGCCACGAACGCGAGCAGGATGGTGACGATGATGGCGAGGGGAGTGCCGACCAGCCAGTTCCCGAACTCGGACCAGGTCACCTGCGGCATCGAGAGATCCATGGTCAGACATTGTCGGGGATGGCCGACGTATGCCGCTCACCGCCTCCCGGGCCATGCTCCGTTGGCCGCGGGGTACCCTCACCCCCCTCCCGGCACCGGTCCGGACACGAAGGCACCGGCCACCCGACGGATGAGTCGGGCGGCCGGTGCCTGGGGTGTCCGGTGTCGCGCAGACGCGGGGTGTCAGGCCCGCGCGTCGCGCTCCTGGGCGAGCAGGGCCCGGGCGATCGTGTCGCGGTTCTCGGCGACCGTGCGCACGAGGCCCGCGGCTGCATCGCGGTGCTCGGCCAGCCACGCGTCCGAGGCGTCCTTGAGCTCCTGGCTCGCGAGGCCGAACGGGTAGAACCCGCCGACGACCCGCTCTCCGATGGCGACGCTGCGGTCCGCCCACGCGTCGACGAGCATGGCGTGGTACTTGGCCACGTAGGGCTCGAGGAGCGTGAGGTCGGTGCTGCGGCGGAAGCCGGCGCTGACGGCCTCGACCATCTGGTTGGACAGCGTGTTGGCCTCGACGGCCTTGGCCCACGCGTCGGCCTTGGCCTCGGCGGTCGGCCGGGCCGCGAGCGCCTGGGCGGCGCGCTCCTTGCCCGTGGCGGTCGGGTCGCGGTCGAGCTCGGCCCGGATCTCCGCGTCGTCCGCGGCGCCGATCGCCGCGAGCGCCTGGATGAACGTCCATCGCAGTTCGGTGTCGACGGTGAGGCCGGGCAGGCTCTCCTCGCCCGAGAGGAGGGCGCGGAGCCGTGGCTCCTCGGCCCGGTCGCTCGTGCTCGCGGCCCAGGCCTCGACGAGCTGGAACTGGGCGTCGCTGCCGGCCTCGGCCGCCTCGGCCAGGGACCGGAGCGACGTCGCGAGGAGCGCGGAGGTCTCCGCCCGGTGGCCGGGCGCGGTGTAGAGGCGCGTCGCAGTCGTCATCTGGCTGATGAGGACACGAAGCAGCGTCGAGTCGCGCTCGCCGGGCAGGGACTCGAGGACGAACCGGACGAAGTCGCGGGCCGACATCTCCGCGTCGCGCGTCATGTCCCAGGTGGCCCCGAGGACGAGCGAGCGCGGCAGGGAGTCCTGGAACCCGCGCGGGTGCGAGAGCGCCGTCGCGAGCGACCGCTCGTCGAGGCGGATCTTCGCGTAGGCGAGGTCGTCGTCGTTGAGCAGGAGCAGGTCGGGCTGGGCCACGCCGACGAGCTCCTCGATCGGGGTGCGCTCACCGGCGATGTCGACCTCGTGGTAGCCGATCCGCTCGAGCGCCTCACCCTTGACGGCGTAGAGGCCGACGCCGAGGCGGTGCGGGCGGAGCGTCGGGTGCTCGTCGGACGCCGACTGCGTGATGGCGAACGACGTGTAGGTGCCGTCCGCGCCCACCTCGAACTCCGGCCGGAGGGTGTTGACGCCGGCGGTCTCGAGCCAGAGCTTCGACCAGTCGCCGAGCTGGCGGCCCGAGGCCGACTCGAGCTCTCCGAGCAGGTCCGCGAGGGTCGTGTTGCCCCAGGCGTGCTTGCGGAAGTACTCGCGCAGCGCCACGACGAAGGGCTCGCGGCCGACGTAGGCAACGAGCTGCTTGAGCACCGAGGCGCCCTTGGCGTAGGTGATGCCGTCGAAGTTGACCTCGACGTCCTCGAGGTGTCGCATGTCGGCGGCGATCGGGTGTGTGGAGGAGAGCTGGTCCTGCGTGTAGGCCCACGCCTTCTCGGAGGTGCCGAACGTCGTCCAGGCGCTCTTCCACTCGGTCGCCTCGGCCTGGCACGTGGTCGAGGCCCACTCGGCGAACGACTCGTTGAGCCAGAGGTCGTCCCACCACTTCATCGTCACGAGGTTGCCGAACCACATGTGGGCCAGCTCGTGCAGGATCGTCAGGGCGCGGCGCTCGACCTTTGCCTCGGAGACCTTGGAGCGGAAGACGTAGACCTCGGTGAAGGTCACCGCGCCGGCGTTCTCCATCGCGCCCATGTTGTACTCCGGCGTGAAGATCTGGTCGTACTTCTCGAACGGGTACGGCTGGTCGAACTCGGCCTCGAAGAACGCGAAGCCCTTCTTGGTGCAGTCGAAGATGTTGTCGGCGTCGAGGTACTGCGTCAGCGACTTGCGGCAGAACACCCCGAGCGGGACGACCCCGCCTCGCGTCTCGACCTCGTCGCGGACCTCGTCGTAGGGGCCCGCGATGAGGGCGGTGATGTAGGAGGAGATCCGGCCGGTGGGCTCGAAGGACCACCTCGCCTTCTCCACGCCGTCCGCGACGCCCGCCGGGACCGGTTCGGGCGTGGGGGAGTTGGAGACGACCTTCCAGTGCGCGGGAGCCGTCACCGTGAAGCGGAAGGACGCCTTGAGGTCCGGCTGCTCGAACACGGCATACATGCGCCGGGAGTCGGGGACCTCGAACTGGGTGTAGAGGTAGACCTCGTTGTCGACCGGGTCGACGAAGCGGTGCAGGCCCTCACCGGTGTTGGTGTAGCGGCCCGTCGCGTCGACGGTCAGCTCGTTGTCGGCCGCGAGGCCCGGCAGGGCGATGCGGTGGTCGGCGAAGACGACGGCCGGGTCGAGCTCGACCCCGTTGAGCGTGACGGCCTGCACCGAGTCGGCGATGAGGTCGATGAAGGTGTCGGCGCCCGGCTCGGAGCACGTGAAGCGAACGGTGGTCACCGTCCGGAAGGTCTCCGGGCCCGTCGTGAGGTCGAGTCGGACGTCATAGCTGTCGACGCGCAGGATGCTCGCGCGGGTCGCGGCCTCGTCGCGGGTCAGGTTCTTGCCAGGCACGGATGGGCCTCCTAGATGGCGGTGTGGGGGCTGCGACGCAGCGTCCATCGTGTGGACGGCCCCGTCGCGGGTGACATCCTCGCACGAGCCGCCCCGCCGTCGGCCACCGCGTTTCGGGTCGGCCCAGGGTGGAATGATGGAGTTTGGGCGTCTCGGAGCTGCCCGCTCCTGGCACGACCTGGCACCACCCTCGAGACCCCCATCACGACCCCGACGCAACCAAGGACGGACATGCGCATCCACATCGGCGGCGACCACGCGGCATACGACCTCCAGCAGGCGCTGATCACCCACCTCCGCGAGGCCGGCCACGAGGTCGTCAACCACGGCCCCGTCGACTACGACGCGGAGGACGACTACCCCGTCTTCGTCCTGCGGGCCGCCGAGGCGGTCGCCGGCGACGAGGGCTCCCTCGGTGTGGTCCTCGGGGGGTCCGGCAACGGCGAGCAGATGGCCGCCAACAAGGTCGTCGGGATCCGTGCGGCGCTCGCCTACTCGGCCGAGCTCGCGACCCTCGCGCGGGAGCACAACAACGCCCAGGTCGTCTCCATCGGCGCCCGCTTCACGAGCGAGGACGTGGCCAAGGAGATCGTCGACACGTTCGTCTCGACCGGTTTCTCGGAAGTGGAGCGCCACAGCCGCCGCGTGGGTATGGTGACGGCGTACGAGGCGACGCGGAAGCTGCCGGATCTGCCGCACACGCCGGGCTCGTGATCCGACGGATCCCCGCAGCCCCATCGCCGGCTTCCTCGATCGGCTAAAGGGGGGTAGGAACAGCGCGTGGCCATCATCGAGACCATCGCCGCGCGCCGGTCCCGTGGCGTGGCCGGTCCGATCAGGCGGCTGCGGCTCCTGGCGCCGTCGTTCTCCCGCGCGCCGTGGCTCATCGTCACGGGTTTCCTGCTGCTCGCCGGGCTCGCGAGCCTCGCAATCATCCACTGGCCGCTGCAGGTGCCGTGGGGCGTCTTCACCTTCCTCTGCGTGGCGGCCGGCCTCTTCCTTGAGCCGCGGCCCCTCCTCGTCGTCTTCGTCGGGATGTTCCTCGCGATGTCGTTCCTCGGCGCCTACCTCGGGTCGGCGAAACCGGCGACGATCGGTGCCGAGGCGGTGACCCTGGCGACGATGGGGCTGATGTTCTGGCTCGCCAGCGCCCGGGCGCAGGTCGGGGTCATCGGCGTGAGCGGCGAGTCGATGCTCGTCGACATGCGTGACCGGCTTCGCGCCCAGGGCGAGCTGCCCGAGCTGCCACCCTCGTGGTGCGCCGAGACCGCCCTCGAGTCGGCCTACGGCGACGGTTTCGCCGGCGACTTCGTCGTCGCGAGCCGGTCCACCGACGGGCGCACCCTCGAGGTGGCGATCGTCGACGTCTCCGGGAAGGGGCGCACGGCCGGCACCCGGTCGCTGCTCCTGTCGGGGGCGCTCGGCGGGCTGCTCGGCGAGCTGAGCGAGCACGGGTTCCTCGCCTCCGCCAACAACCACCTCCTGCGGCTGCGCTGGCCGGAGGGTTTCGCGAGCGCCGTCCATGTCGCCATCAACCTCGAGACCGGCGACTTCAGCATCGGCTACGCCGGCCACCCGGCGGCCGCCCAGTTCGCGGCCGGGTCCGGGCGGTGGAAGATGCTCTCCGGCGGCAGGGGCCCCCTGCTCGGCGTCATCGAGAACGCCGAGTTCCCGCGCCAGTACGGCACGATCCGCCGTGGCGACGCGATCGTCCTCTACAGCGACGGGGTCATCGAGGCCCGTGACCGGACGCTCGTCGACGGGATCGACCGGATGCTCGGGCGGGCCGAGTCGTTCGTGACGACCGGCTTCGAGGGCCTGGCCCAGCGACTCTGCGACCATGCCGCCGCCGGCCACGGAGACGACCGGGCCGTCGTCACGATCTGGCGGCGCTGAGCCGACCGGACCGGCGACCGCGCCCGGGTGACCTGCCGGCCCCGCGGCATACGGACAGGTCCTCCGCGCGTCCTGCCCGGTACGACGAGAGGGCGGCGATCGAGGTCACCGCCCTCCGCGTCGACGGGGGATCAGGGGATGTCGTCGTTCTGTCCGTCGAGACCGTCGAGGGCGTCCTTCGCGGCCTGCTGGCCCTGGTCGACCTTGTCGGCGTACTGGCCACCGGTCTTCTCGTCGACCATGTCGCCGGCCTTGTCGATTCCCTCACCGACCTTGTCGCCCTGCGAGTCGATCAAACCGGACACCTTGTTCTTGATGTCGTCGAACATACTCATACGAGTGCCTCTCGGTCTGGGGCGTCGCTGCTGACCCCCGTCTTTCCAATGTAGCCACGGTCGGCGGTCCGCGGCAGGGCAGCTCAGGGCGCCCCGGCGCGCCCCCGACGCGCCCCCCGACGCGCTGCGACGGGGCCCGGTCCCCAGCCTCACTACGATGCGGTCGTGACCGAGGAGACCGAGAACCCCGTCCCCGCTGCCGGTGAGGGCCGCCCCGACGAGAGCGCGCCGGACGGTGCCCGCACGCCCGTCCCACCCGGCCGGACAGCTTCGGCTACACCCATCACGCTGCCCGATGGCCGAGCGCCGAAACGGGTCCGCAGCTTCGTCCGGCGCGGACGACTGTCGGCGCTCACGCTCGAGCGGCTCGAGACGCTCGGGCCCGAGCGGGCGCTTCCCGAGGGGCCCTTCGACCCCGCCGCGGCCTTCGGGCGCCGTGCCCCGCTCGTCCTCGAGATCGGCTGCGGCCACGGCCACGCCGCCATCGCGTATGCCGCTGCCTTTCCCGAGCACGACATCCTCGCCATGGACGTCCACACCCCCGGCCTGGCCCGGATGCTCGCCGAGGCGGAGGCCGCGGGCGTGCCCAACCTGCGCATCGAGCAGGGCGACGCCGTCGTGTTCCTCGAGGAGCGTGTCGCCGACGCGACGTTCGACGCGATCCACCTGTTCTTCCCCGACCCGTGGCGCAAGAAGAAGCACACGAAGCGCCGCTTCGTCAGCCCGACGAACCTCGACCTGCTCGCCCGGGTGCTCCGCCCTGGCGGACATGTGCTCGTCGCGACCGACCAGGACTTCTATGCCGCGCACGTCCTCGGGGAGGTCGCCGCGCATCCGCGGTTCACGGCACGACGGATCGAGCGCCCCTCCTGGCGGCCGGGGGAGGGCTTCGAGGCCAAGGGCATCGCGGCCGGCCGCACGATCAACGAGCTCCGGCTGGACCTGGTCGGCTGAGACTGGGCATCCGATGGCTCGCGCCGAAAGGCCTGAGGCGCCGCGGAGCCCGACATCGTCGACCCAACGGCGCCTCCGGACGACGGTCGGGGCAACAGGATTTGAACCTGCGACCTTCCGCTCCCAAAGCGGACGCGCTACCAAACTGCGCCATGCCCCGTCGTGGACCGGCCCGCTCCGCGCAACTCCTCACGGGTGGAGGCGTTGCGATTTCTGGATCAGCGGGCGCGACCAGTAGGCTAGCGCCTCGGACAGCCGGTCCGGACACGACACCCATCTCGGGGCGTGTCGGCACGGCCGTCCTTGCGGGTGTAGCTCAATGGTAGAGCCCCAGTCTTCCAAACTGGCTACGCGAGTTCGATTCTCGTCACCCGCTCAACCGGCCGCCGCACGCACCAGTGCGGCGGCCTTCGTCGTCCTCCGGGGCGGGTCGAAACCGGCTTGTCCGTCCCGGCCCCTCCGACCTACGTTCGAGGGATGTTCCGACCCGACCTGCAGGACGCCCTGCGCGACCGCGACGCCGTCCTCCGCTCGTTCCTCGACGAGGACGGCAGCCTGCGCAGCATCCCGACCAAGATCCGTAAGCGCCTCGTCGTCCTCGACCACCTCGCGCAGGAGTTCGAGCCCGGCGAGAGGTACGACGAGACCGCGGTCAACAACCGTCTGCGTGCCTTCCACCCCGACATCGCCGCGCCGCGCCGCTACCTCGTCGAGGAGGGGTTCCTCGACCGCGCCGACGGCTTCTACTGGCGCGCCGGCGGGACCGTCGCCTGAGCGAGCGTCGGCGCTACAGCCGGCTCAACGGCATACGCGCGTATGCCGCTGGGCCCGGTCAGCGGAAGCCGAGCGACTCGCTCAGCCAGCTCTCGGCCCCCTCGGCCTCGAGGCCGCGTTCCGTCGCGGCCGCGGTCCGCGCGGAGGGCCAGGCGTGGACGAGGAAGAGGGCGAGCGAGCCCGGCAGGGCGATGAGCAGGGGCAGCCACGAGTGAGGCTCGAAGGCGAAGGAGACGGCGAACGCGACGAGCACCGGAGCCTCCGCGAGCGCCGTCCGGAGCGTCGTCGTCGAGGTGAAGTAGCGCAGGCTCGTCACCTCGGCGTTCTCCCGCGGCAGGCCGGTCGGCAACGCCGGCACGGTGTAGCCGACGAAGGTGATGAGCAGGGCCGAGGCGACGAGCGACAGGACGACGATCCCGGTCGCGATCCATGAGGGAAGGGGCGCGGACGGGTCCACGATGATCCGCACCGCGGTGATCATGAGCGCGCCCATCCCGACGACGATGCTCACCATCTGGATCGGACGCAGGGTGGCGGCGGGGGAGTGGGACGGCTGGCTCGGCGGCTCGCTCATGGCCCGAGCATAGGGTCGGCCGACCGAGCCGAAGGCGCCGCATTTAACCATCTGGGCTGTGCCCGATAGCATGGTGAGTCGGTGCGCCGTGCCCACCGCGCGGCCCGCCCTCTCGCGGGGGCCCGCACGGGGAACGGCGCGAGACGACCACAGCCGGCCGCGGCCCGCGGCCCGACTTCCACACGACCACGTCAAATGGAGTACCCGCAGTGAAGAGTGCGCTCGAGACCCTCAGCCCGACCCGGGTCAAGATGACCGTCGAGGTCCCGTTCGAGGAGCTCAAGCCGAGCCTCGATGCGGCCATCAAGCACATCGGTGAGCACATCCAGGTGCCCGGTTTCCGCAAGGGCAAGATCCCTGCTCGCATCATCGAGCAGCGCGTCGGCCGCGCCGCCGTCCTCGAGGAGGCCGTCAACAACGCCCTCCCGACCTTCTACGGCCAGGCCCTCGAGGAGAACGCCGTCCGTCCCCTCGGCCAGCCCGAGATCACCGACCTCACGGTCCCGGCCGCCGACGGCGAGGACTTCGTCTTCGTCGCCGAGGTCGACAAGCGCCCCGAGATCGAGCTGCCCGACTTCTCCGACATCGAGCTGACGGTCGACGAGGCCAAGGTCGATGACTCCGACGTCGAGGAGCGTCTCGATGCGCTGCGGGCCCGCTTCGGCACCCTCAAGGGCGTCGAGCGCGCGGTCCAGGACGGCGACTTCGTCTCCATCGACCTGTCGGCCGAGATCGACGGCGAGGACATCGACGAGGTCACCGGCGTCTCCTACGAGGTCGGCTCCAAGAACATGCTCGACGGTCTCGACGAGGCCCTCGTCGGCATGACGGCCGGCGAGACCAAGACCTTCGCGGCGCCCCTCGCCGGTGGCGACCGCGAGGGCCAGGAGGCGACCTGCACCGTCACCGTCGGCTCGGTCAAGGAGCGCGAGCTCCCCGAGCTCGACGACGAGTTCGCCCAGCTCGCCTCGGAGTTCGACACGCTCGACGAGCTGAAGGCCGACCTCGTCGCCAAGGCCGAGGTCGACGCCAAGTTCGCCCAGGGCGTCGCCGCCCGCGACAAGCTCCTCGAGGCCCTCCTCGAGCGCGTCGAGGTCGCGATCCCCGAGAGCATCGTCGAGGCCGAGGTCCACTCGCACCTCGAGGGCGAGGGTCGCCTCGAGGACGACGAGCACCGTGCCGAGGTCGACGAGAGCACCCGCAAGGGCCTCAAGACCCAGCTCCTCCTCGACGCGATCGCCGAGAAGGAAGAGGTCCAGGTCCAGCAGCAGGAGCTCATCGAGTTCCTCGTCATGAGCTCGCAGCAGTACGGCATGGACCCGAACTCCTTCGCCCAGACGCTCGACCAGGAGGGCCAGATCCCCGCCATGGTCGCCGAGGTCGCCCGCCGCAATGCGCTCGCGACGGTCCTCGAGAAGGTCTCCGTCAAGGACACGGCCGGCGCGGTCATCGACCTCAACGAGGCCGTCCCGGGCACCGAGGCCGACGAGGACGATGTGGACGCGGCCGAGGGCGACGAGGTCGTCGCCGGCGAGAAGGCCGACGCCTGACCTTCGCCTGAGCGTCGCCAGCCGATGTATGCCGTGTGGCCGGCTCCCGATGGGGAGCCGGCCACACGCGTCTACCCCGGTCGTCCGGACCGCACGTCGGTCGGGCCCCCGTCGCCGGCGTCGGGACGCGTTCGCCGGTCTTGTGCGCTCAGGGCGAACACGGCACGGTTCGGGAAATCCCGCCCCACCCCGGCGCGTTAGGGTCAGTGACGAGCCAGCCGGCTGCCGCACCTCGCGGGGTCGGGACTGGACAACTTCGACGATGGAGACATGGTGAACTCGGACATCTCCGCCAACGGCAACGGCATGCCGGGTGGTCTGGACGACCACATCTACAACCGCTTGCTCAAGGAGCGGATCATCTTCCTCGGCTCGGACGTGCGCGACGACAATGCCAACGCGATCGCCGCCCAGCTGCTGCTGCTGTCGGCCGAGGACCCCGAGAAGGACATCTGGCTCTACATCAACAGCCCCGGTGGCTCGATCTCGGCCGGCATGGCGATCTTCGACACGATGAACTGGATCCCCAATGACGTCGCCACCGTGGCGATGGGCATGGCCGCCTCGATGGGCCAGTTCCTCCTGTCGGCCGGCACGAAGGGCAAGCGCTACGCGACGCCCCACGCCCGCGTCATGATGCACCAGCCCTCGGGCGGCATCGGCGGAACGGCGACCGACATCAAGATCCAGGCCGAGCAGATGCTCTACGTCAAGAAGCAGATGGCCGAGCTCATCGCCCAGCACACCGGCCAGACCGTCGAGCAGATCACGAAGGACTCCGACCGCGACCGCTGGTTCAGCGCCGAGGAGGCCAAGGAGTACGGCTTCGTCGACCACGTCTTCACCAGCTCCGACCAGGCGACCGACGGCACCGGTGTCGGTCAGGCCGACGCGAAGACCGACGAGACCAACTGAGCCCGGCCAAGGACACGGAGAGAGACATGATGATCACCCCCACCAACCGCCTCGCGGTGCCGGGCCCGTCGAGCCGCTACATCCTGCCGCAGTTCGAGGAGCGGACCTCCTACGGCATGAAGCGGTCCGACCCCTACAACAAGCTGTTCGAGGACCGCATCATCTTCCTCGGCGTGCAGGTCGACGACGCGTCGGCTGACGACATCATCGCCCAGCTGCTCGTGCTCGAGTCGCTCGACCCCGACCGCGACATCCTGATGTACATCAACAGCCCGGGTGGCTCGTTCACCGCCATGACGGCGATCTACGACACGATGCAGTTCGTCCGGCCCGACATCCAGACGTTCGTCATCGGCCAGGCCGCCTCGGCCGCTGCGGTGCTCCTCGGCGCCGGTGCCCAGGGCAAGCGGTTCGCCCTGCCCAACGCCCGGATCCTCATCCACCAGCCGGCGCTCTCGGGCGGTGACTACGGCCAGGCGTCCGACATCGAGATCCAGGCCAACGAGGTGCTCCGCATGCGCACCTGGCTCGAGGACACGCTCGCCAAGCACACCGGCCGCACGTCCTCGACGGTCCGCGACGACATCGAGCGCGACAAGATCCTCTCGTCCGAGGACGCCAAGGAGTACGGCCTCATCGACGAGGTCCTCGCCTCGCGCAAGGCCTCGCTCGAGGTCTGACCCGGCTTCCACGACCCAGCTCGAATGGTCGTATGCCGCTGGGCCCGGTCCGGACGGACCGGGCCCAGCGGCATACTGCTTGGATGGGGTGACAGAGGTCCGGTTCTCGGACGACGTCGAGGAGGTAGTCATGGGTGGTGCTCCTTTCGAGGCCGCGGTCGAGTCGGTCAAGGGCCTGACGCAGGACCCTGGCAACGACGTGAAGCTGCGGCTCTACGCGCTCTACAAGCAGGCGACCGAGGGCGACGTGCAGGGCAGCCGTCCCGGTTTCACCAACCCGGTCGGCCGGGCCAAGTACGACGCCTGGAAGAAGCTCGCCGGGACGACCTCCGAGGCCGCCGAGGCGCAGTACGTCGCCATCGTCGAGGACCTGACGACCCCTTGACGAGCCTCTGACGTCCGGCGACTCCTTCACGATTCTGGCCGGCAGCCGGCCGACGCGTCGGGGGAAGTGACACCGGCGTCGTTTGTCAGCCATGAGCGGACAAGCGGCGTTGCGCGAGCGGAGGGGGCGCGGGTCGTCGTCTAATAGGACGAGCCCCACTACGGCGGGCCGACCGTGCGCATCCGCGTGCGGAGTCGTCGACGGACCAGGAGCTTTCAGGTGGCACGCATCGGAGAAGGCGGAGACCTCCTCAAGTGCTCGTTCTGCGGAAAGAGCCAGAAGCAGGTCAAGAAGCTGATCGCCGGCCCGGGCGTGTACATCTGCGACGAGTGCATCGACCTCTGCAACGAGATCATCGAGGAGGAGCTCGCCGAGAGCAGCGAGCTGGGCCTCGACCACCTGCCCAAACCGCGCGAGATCTTCGACTTCCTCGAGAACTACGTCGTCGGCCAGGACACCGCCAAGAAGTCGCTCGCCGTGGCCGTCTACAACCACTACAAACGGATCCAGGCGGGGGAGGGCCGGGCGCGCGACGACGACCACGTCGACATCGCCAAGTCCAACATCCTGCTCATCGGTCCGACGGGCTCCGGCAAGACCTACCTGGCCCAGACGCTCGCCAAGATGCTCAACGTCCCCTTCGCCATCGCCGACGCGACGGCCCTGACCGAGGCCGGCTACGTCGGCGAGGACGTCGAGAACATCCTCCTCAAGCTCATCCAGGCCGCCGACTACGACGTCAAGAAGGCCGAGACCGGGATCATCTACATCGACGAGGTCGACAAGATCGCCCGCAAGAGCGAGAACCCGTCCATCACGCGTGACGTCTCCGGCGAGGGTGTCCAGCAGGCGCTGCTCAAGATCCTCGAGGGGACGACCGCATCGGTCCCGCCGCAGGGCGGCCGCAAGCACCCACACCAGGAGTTCATCCAGATCGACACGACGAACGTCCTGTTCATCGTCGGAGGCGCCTTCGCCGGGCTCGAGAAGATCATCGAGTCCCGGTCCGGCCGCAAGGGCCTGGGCTTCGGGCAGCCGCTGCACAGCCCCAAGGACCTCAGCGACAGCTTCTCGGACGTCATGCCGGAGGACCTGCTCAAGTTCGGGCTCATCCCCGAGTTCATCGGTCGCCTGCCCGTCCTGACCACGCTCAGCCCGCTCGACCGGCAGGCACTGGTCAACATCCTCACCGTGCCCCGCAACGCGCTCGTCAAGCAGTACCAGAAGATGTTCGAGATCGACGGTGTCGAGCTCGAGTTCACCGACGACGCCATCGACGCCGTCGCCGACCAGGCCCTCCTTCGCGGCACCGGCGCCCGCGGCCTGCGAGCGATCATGGAGGAGGTCCTCCTGCCCGTCATGTTCGACGTGCCGAGCGACGAGCAGATCGCCCGCGTCGTCGTGACCCGGGAGGTCGTCCTCGACAACGTCGTGCCGACGATCGTGCGCCGTGAGGCCGAGCCGCGGGCCAAGCGTCCCCGCAAGGAGTCCGCCTGACGGTCGGTTGCCGATCGGAGACTGAGCCGTGGTCGTGCCGTTCCGCCTGCACGCGGGCGAACCCGCGCCCGTCCAGCAGTCGAGCACGACCTGTGGCTCGGCCTCGCTGACGGTCGCGCGCATGCTCGTCGATCCCGAGTTCGCCCAGTGGGTCCGCGAGGGCGTGGGGCCGAGCGTGCCGGGGGTGGCCGCGCACGCCACCGATCCCGTCGCCGCCCGGTTCGCCGCCTATGAGCAGATTGTGGCCGGGCGGACCAACGCGCTCCTCGGGGTCGGTGGGCGGCTCCAGCTGCCCTGGCCGCGCGCCCTCGGCACGCCGCCGTGGGGCGCCCGCAACGAGCTCGAGCACGGCGCGGCCGACCCCGGTGCCCGGTACAGCATCAGCTGGACGCGCTTTCGCGGTCCGAGGCAGCGCGCCACGGCGTATAGAGTGCTCCGGGAGCGCGTGAGCCACGGTCGCCCCGCGCTGCTCTATATCGGGAATGGCAGGTTGCCTCGTCATGTGGTTCTCGTGGTCTCGAGGGATGCCACGGCCCTGCACGTGTACGAGCCGGCGACCGGGCAGGTGCTCCCGATGACGGAGGACCGGTTCGCCGGTCAACGCGTCGGCCTGGCCGGATGGAACGTCCCATGGGCCGTCGTCTGGGCGACATGAGGACTCGAGGAGACTGGGTGAAGTACAGGCAAGAGGCGCTCTCGCACGCCCCGGCCCGGATCGACGCACGGCGGGGGCTGCGCTGGACGCGCCTGTGGCCAGGCGTCGTCGTGCTGGCCGTGACCGTGTGGATCACGGTCATGGCGGGCGTACCCGCCGCCGCCGTCGGCGTGTACCTCCTCGCCTTCGTGTGGTCGGTGATGGTCCCCGGGATGCTCGTGCACCGAGCCCTGCGTGGCCGACCGAGCTCGCTCGTGGCCGACCTGGCCCTGGGCGGCGCCACGGGCCTCGTTCTCCAGCTCATCGCCTGGGCGACCTTCACGGCGTTCCACGTCGCTGCCTGGCTCGTGCTCTGGCCGCTCGCCGTCGTCATCCCCTTCGTCGCCCTTCCCGGGTTGCGTCACCACTGGCGGTTGACGACCTACCCCTCCACCGTGCCTCCGGTCGCGGCCTGGCTCGGCGTGCTCGCGTACCTGCTGCCTCTCTCCGGCATCGCAGGCGAGATCTTCGCCACCGAGGCCCTCCCGCAGGGTGCGAGTACCTGGTACCCCGACGACCTCTGGCACCTTGCCCTCAGCGCTGAGCTGATGCGCAGCGTTCCTCCCGACATCCCCCAGATCGCGGGCCGGACCTTCTTCTACCACTGGTTCAGCAACGCACACATCGCAGCCATGACGTGGACGACGGGTCTCGATCTGCCCATGGTCCTCGCGCGCCTCTGGATGCCGGCGATCGTCGCCCTGTCCGTCGGGATGATGTTCGCCATCGGTGAGCAGCTGACGCGGCGCGCCTGGCCCGGAGCGGTCGCTGCGCTGCTCATGGCCGGCTCGGCTGCGGTGCTCCCGTCGTGGTTCGGCCTGTACGGCTTCTCGGCCTTCGGGTTCCACAGCCCGTCCCAGGTGTTCTCCATCCCGATCATCGGCCTCGCGCTGCACGTCCTGATCCAGAGCCTGCGCGACCAGCGGTTCGGGCGCGGCGCCTGGGCCGTGCTGGCGCTCGCGCTCGTGGGTTCGTCCGGCGCGAAGAGCTCGGTCCTGCCCGTGCTGGTCTGCGGCATCGTCCTCACGCTCGCCGTGGCCGTTCTCGTCCAGCGGCGGATGGTGCGACGGCTGGTCGGAATCCTTGCGCTGTCGATGACGGTTCTCGTGTCGACGAGCATCCTGACCGCCGCGGCGGGCGCGGGCGTGACCCTTCAGCTGTTCTCGACCGTGCGGGCCTCCCGGCCGTGGGCGTTGATGATGGACACGACCTCACCGTTCTCCAAGGCGCCGGTGCTGCCCGGCCTCGACAGGGCGGGCGCTGTCGTGCTCCTGGCTCTCATCCTCATCTCCTGGGCGGTCGGCTACGCCTGGGTCCTTCCGGGGCTGCGAGCCCTGGGCAGGCGGGATCTCAGCGGGTGGCTCCTGCTCGGGGTGGGTCTGGGCGGCTGGGCCGCCATGATGGTGCTCAGCCAGGACGGGCTGTCCCAGGTGTACTTCATGTCCGGCGCCGTGGTCGCCCTGTACGCGCTCGCCGGCTGGGGCCTGGCCCTCGCGTGGGACAGGGCCAGGGCTCGAGCAGGGTCGCGGCCCGCGCTCCTCGCCGCGGCCATCGGCGCCGGCCTCGCTGTGCCGCTCGTCCTGCTCGCGCGACGGCTGAGCGGACCCGTGCCGGCGCCGGCCGGACTGAACTCCTCCCTCGCCCGCGCGCTGCTCGTGCCGGCCGTCGTGGTCGTCATCGCCGTGGCCGCTGCCCTTCTCGGGCGTCGACGCCGGTATGCCGCAGCCGCAGCCCTGGTCTTCCTCGCCGTCAGCACCGGCGTCATCACCGCATCGCTGCTGCCGCGCGCCGTGCCCGGGTCGGGCGAGAGGCTGCCGGCCGGCTCCAGCGCCTTCCTCATCGGTGCCGGCCTGCTCGTGGTCCTGTGCGCTGTCGTGGTGGCAGTGCGCCCACGTCTCGCACGAGGCGTCTCGCGCCGGGTTCTCAGTGTCGGGGCCTCGTTGGTGCTCGGTCTGACGAGCCTGGCGCTCGTCCTCGACACGAGCTCCAACCTCGATGCGCGCCTGGCTGCGGTGCCTGCGGTGACGTCGGCAACGGTCAGCGCGGAGGAGGCCAGCGCAGCAAGGTGGCTCGAGGGCAACTCGGAGCCTGACGACGTGGTCGCCACGAACGTCCACTGCCGGCAGAAGAAGACGGTGCCCCTGTGTGACTCGCGGGCCTACTGGGTGACCGCGTTCACCCAGCGTCGAGCGCTGGTCGAGAGCTGGGCCTACACCGCGGCGGCACATGAGGCCCATGGGGTCGGTGGCCGGCCCTACTCGAGGCAGCCCTTCGACGACCCCCGGCTCTTCGCGCTCAACGAGGCCGCCTTCAGCGAGCCCTCGGCGGCCACGCTGGCCGCACTGCGGGACCGGGGAGTCCGGTGGCTCTTTGCGGACACGGCGGCCGGACCGGTCTCCCCGAGGCTGGACAGCCTTGCCGACCTCGTCCACGAGTCCGGAACGGTGAGGATCTTCCGTCTTCGCTGAGGACCGACGGCCGGTGGCCCCGACGAGCGTCGGGGCCACCGGCCGTCGCCGTCAGCGCCGATCAGGGACGGCGCATCGCGTGCACGGTCGTCACCGCGCCGAAGGGCCGGAAGCCCGCGCGGGCCCACGCGCGCTGGACTCGCAGGTTGTGTGCCTGGGTCGAGATGATCACCCGCCCGCACCCGCGGGCGCGCGCCTGGTCACCCACCCCGGCGAGCAGATGGTGGTACCAGCCCTGACCCTGGACGGCACCGGTCAGCCCCGCGAGCAGGATCTCCAGGTCGTCCCCGTCGTTGCCCACGGTGAGGGTCGCCACGCCGACCGGCTCATCCTCGTGCATGAGCAGGACGACGTCCTCGGGGTCGTGCGCAAGGGACCTGCTGGCCCAGTCGAGGTACCCGTCGAGCGCCAGCTGTCGGTCCAGCCGCGGATTCGCCGTGTAGTGGTTGCCGTAGTCCCGGAACGAGTCCCGGACAACGTGCTCGAGGGCGCGCCTGGTGGCCGGGTCGGCCCCGGTCGGGACGGCCGTCCGGAGGCCTCGCTCGGCGAGGGCGACGTCGTCGGGCTGGAGCCGGGATGCGGGCACCTCCCAGTACATGAGGACGTCCGCCGGGATGATCGAGCGCTGGCTGGCTGCCGCCGCCGCGCCCAGGGCGACCATGTGGGTGGGCCACCGGACGATGAGCAGCTCTTCGGTCGCCGTGTCGAGAAGCCCGACGAGCTCCTGCGCGGCGGTCGACTCGATGGCGTCCTGCCCCACGACGACGCGGCCGATCGAGAGACCGAACCGGTCGCCCTCGAGCGGACTGGCGAAGTGCGTGACGGTGGTTCCCTGGAGGGCGTCCCAGCTCATCCGGCGCGGTACTCGGTGATGGCGCCGATGACTCGGTCGGTGTCGGCGTCGGTCATCCCGGCGTGCAGGGGCAGCCGGACCAACCGCATCGACCGGTCGGCTGTGACGGGGCACGGGTTGGGGGTGCGTCCCAGCTTCCGGCCGGCGGGGGAGGAGTCCAGGGGCTGGTAGTGGAAGGTCGCGACGATGTCCTGCTCCTTCAGGTGCGAGATGAGGCCGGTCTGGTCCTCGTGGGTGGGCATCATCAGGAAGTAGAGGTGAGCGGGATGCTCGCAACCCTCGGGCACCGTCATCAGCTCGACGCCGTTGTCGGAGGCCCACGCGCCGAGCTGCTTGTCGTAGCCGTTCCAGACCGCGTGACGTCTGGTCTGGATGTCGTCGAAGCGTTCGAACTGGGCGAGCAGGAGCGCCGCGAGCAGGTCACTGGGAAGGTAGGAGGAGCCCTGGTCGACCCAGGTGTACTTGTCGACCTGGCCTCGGAGGAACCTCGACCGGTTGGTCCCCTTCTCGCGGAGGATCTCGGCACGCTCGGCGAACCGCTCGTCGTTGATCAGGATCGCTCCGCCCTCGCCGCTCGTGACGTTCTTGGTGTCGTGCCAGCTCTGCGTGCCGAACGTCCCGAAGGTTCCGAGGTGCTGCCCGTTGAAGTAGGCGCCCAGCGAGTGCGCGTTGTCCTCCACGATGGCGAGCCCGTGCTGGTCGGCGACCGCCTGGAGCGCCGGGAGGTCACACGCGACCCCGCCGTAGTGGACGATGTAGATCGCCTTGGTCCGGTCGGTGATCGCCGCCGCTGCGCTGACGGGGTCGATGTTCATGGTGGTGGGGTCGACGTCGACGAACACGGGAACGGCTCCACGGATGGCGATGGCGGTCGCGGTGGAGGAGAAGGTGAACGAGGGACAGATGACCTCGTCGCCGGGTGCGAGCTCGAGCAGCATCCCGGCCAGCTCGAGCGCGTGAGTGCATGACGTGGTGAGGAGCGCGTCCCGAGCTCCGGTCCGTTCGACCAACCAGCGTGTCGCCCGCTCGGTGAAGGGGCCGTCCCCGTGCCAGATGGCTGAGCTCAGGGCCTCTTCGACGTACGCCTGTTCGTTGCCTGCGCGAAAGGGTTGGGAGAACATGATGCGATCCATCCGGTTAGCATCCCATGAGGCGCATGGCTACCCTGTCACGGTGCCCCCTCTCCCTCACACCGTCCGGTCTCTCTGGGCCCGCCACGAGATCCGGTACCTCGTCGTAGCCGGGTGCACGTCCCTCGGGTATCTCGGCCTCGTCACGCTGGGCCTTGCCCTGGGGTGGTACTACATGGTGGCGATCCTCGTTGCGCAGGCGATCACCATCGCCGCGGCCTTCCCTGCCTACCGAGTTCTCGTCTTCGAGTCTCGGGGGCGCGTGTGGGGGGATTTCGTCCGGTTCCTGTCCGTCTGGTCCTCCGGAGCGATCGCCGGCTTGGTGGCGACGCCGTTCCTCGTCGAGGTCTTCGGGATGCACCCGCTGGTGGCCCAGGTCATCGCCATCGTCGTCATCGCCGTTGCCTCCTACCTCGGCCACCGGTTCTTCTCGTTCCGCGAGCGTCACCCCTCGGCGGATGCCGACCAGCCCGGCGCTGCGGTCCGGGAGAGGTGATCCGTCTTGGATAATGCTCGAGTGAACCTCTCCGTCATCATCCCGTGCTACCGCTCGCGCCAGACGCTGCCCGAGCTGGTCGAGCGCCTTCAGGTCGAGCTGCCCAAGATCGCCGAGGCCTACGAGGTCATCCTCGTCGTGGATGGCTCGCCGGATGACACGTATGCCGTCGCGCGGAGTCTCGAGCTCCGGTTCCCCGCCACCGTCCGCGCGCTGCTGCTGCGACGCAACTATGGCCAGCACAACGCCCTCCTGGCCGGTCTGGCTCGCGCCAAGTACGAGTTCACGGTGACGATGGATGACGACCTCCAGCACCGGCCCGAGGAGCTGGCGACGCTGATCGCCCCTCTGTCGGACCCGTTGGTGGACCTGGTCTACGGCGTTGCCGTCGAGGAGGAGCACGGTGTCTTCCGTTCGCTCGCCTCCCGGATGGTCAAGGCGGCCCTCTCGGCGGCGGACGTGCCCAGCGCGCGGGACGTCAGCGCCTTCCGTGCCTTCCGCACCGACCTTCGCGACGGTTTCGCCCACGTCGCAGACCCCTTCGCATCCATCGACGTGCTGCTCAGCTGGACCACCAACTCGATCCGCAGGGTCGAGATCACCATGGACCACCGCACGGTCGGCACGTCCTCCTACACGTTCTCGAGCCTCGCACGGCACGCGATGAACATGGTGACCGGCTACGGCACCGTTCCCCTGAAGCTCGTGACGTGGCTCGGTTTCGGGTGTTCGCTCCTCGGGTTCGCCCTGCTCGTCTTCGTCCTCGTGCGCTTCATCGCCGGAGACATCGCGGTCGCAGGCTTCACCACGCTGGCGTCCATGCTCGCGATCCTCAGCGGGGCCATGATGCTGTCCATCGGCATCCTCGGCGAGTACATCGGCCGGTTGCACTTCCGCTCCATGCAGCGCCCCACGTTCCTCGTCCGTGTCGACGGTGGCGAGGGGGGTCCTCGAGCCGGGATTCCCGGCACGGAGCTCGAGGCTGTCGTCGAGGAGAAGCACCCGGACGAGATCGCGGCGGCGCTGTCCGCACGGTATGCAGGCGGCCCTGCGCCTGCAGCGCCCGGCGAGCCCCGCGACCCTGCCCCGGCTCTCGACGCGAACCAGGCCGACGGAGTGACGCCGAGCCCCGAGTCGCTGGCGGTTCACCGCGAGGGGTGACCCTGCTCCATCGGCGTGCTTCGCCGGTCGAGGGGCCTCGCGCAGCAGCCCCACGGCGAGGACTGAGGGGTTCCGGCAACCCTCGGACGCCACTGATACGACAGGGCCCCGAGGATGTCTCCTCGGGGCCCTGTCCTTCTGCCTGGCCCGGTTCGAGCGGGCCAGGCGGCGGCACTCAGCCGATGTGCACCGGCTCCGCCCCGTCGTGGGCCAGCTCCCGATGCTTGACGTTGAGGAACACGAGCGTGATGAGGCCACCGATGGCGATCATGATGGCCGCCACGACGTAGGCGTGGCTCGCGCCGTAGGTGAACGCCTCGGCGCTGATCGCTTTCTTGGCCGCGGCCATCTGCTCGGCCGTGGGGGCCGGGCCGCCCGTCGGCATCTTCGCCGTGAGCTCGGCGACCTTGTCGTTGAGGTTGTTGACGAAGATCGTGCTCAGCGTCGCGAGGCCGAGCGTGCCACCGACCTGCTGCATCGTGTTGAGCACGGCCGACGCGACCGAGGAGTCCTCGTGCGCCACGGCGTGGACGGCCGTCAGCGTCAGCGGGACGAAGATCAGACCCAGCCCGAACGCAAGGACGACGATCCACGGCAGGAGGTTCGCGACATACGTGCTGTCGGGCTCGAGGTGGCTGAAGCCCCACATGCCGAGCGTCGCGAAGCCGGCGCCGGTGCCGGAGATCCAGCGCGGGTCCATGCGGGAGATGGCCTGCGAGGCCACCTGCGCCGCGATGACGATCCCGAACGAGAACGGCAGGAACGCGAGACCGGTCTTGAGGGCGGAGTAGCCGAGGATCGTCTGGATGTAGATGCCGAGGAAGTAGAACATCGCGAACATCGCCGCGCCGACGATGAGCATGACGAAGTACGACGTGCCGCGGGTCCGGTCGGTGAGGATGCGCATCGGGAGCAGCGGGTGCTTCGTCCGCGTCTCGATGACCACGAAGGCGAGGAGCAGGACCGCACCGACCGCGAGGTAGGTGACCGTCGTCGGGTCGCTCCACGACGAGCTGGCGGCGTGCGTCAGGCCGTAGACGAGCGACGAGAGACCGGCGATCGAGGTGATCGCCCCGGGGACATCGAGGGAGCCGCGCCCGTCCTCCGACTCGGTGAGGACCCGCTGGGCGGCGAAGGCGACGACGAGCCCGATGGGCAGGTTGATGAAGAAGTTCCAGCGCCAGTCGATCTCCGTGAGGATGCCGCCGAGGATGAGGCCGATGGCGGCGCCCGCTCCCGACATCGCGGCGAACACGCCCATGGCGCGGTTGCGCTCCTTGCCGGCGGGGAACGTCGTCGTGATGAGGGCGAGCGCGTTGGGTGCAGCGAGCGCGCCACCGAGCCCCTGCACGGCGCGGGCGATGAGCATCACGGACTCGCTCTGCGCGAGACCGGCGGCGAGCGAGGAGGCCGTGAAGAGCGCGACGCCCCACACGAACATCCGACGGCGACCGTAGAGGTCACCGAGCCGGCCGCCGAGCAGGAGCACGCCACCGAAGGCGAGCGTGTAGATCGTGATGACCCACTGCAGGTTGGCCTGGCTGAAGCCGAGGTCGACCTGCAGGTGCGGCAGGGCGATGTTCACGATGGTGCCGTCGAGCACGATCATCAGCTGAGCGGCGCAGATGATGACGAGCGCCAGGCCGAGGCGCTTGGGCGGCGCGTCGTGGGAGGTGAACTCGCCGGTCGGCTCGTTCACCTCGTCGACTCTGGTCGAAGACATGGGTTTCCTCTCGAAGGGCGTTCGGGGTTGACGTGAGACGCCGCGGTCAGGCGCCGGCTCCCGGCCGGCAGGTGAGCGTGGCGGCACAGGCCGGGAGGACGACGCTGTCCACCAGCTGGGCGATGCGCTCCGCGCGCGGTCGCTGTCCCGTGAGCATGGCCTCGTGGATCAGCAGCGCGGGGAGGATGGTCACGAGCGTGTCGAGGTCGGCGTCGGCGCCGATCTCACCGCGTGCCTGGGCACTGCGGAGCACGGCTCGTCCGGCCGCGGTCTTGGGCTCGACGAACCGGGTCCGGAGACCTTCGGCGAGGAGCGGATCGCGGTGGATGACCGGGAGCAGGGCACCCCAGGCTCCGACGACCACGTCGTCGTCGAGTCCGCCCGCGGCGCACGCCTGCGCCAGGAGGTCGTCGCGCAGGCAGCCGGTGTTGGGCTCCTGCTCGGCGGGGGCATCCATGAAGAGGCTGACGCAGTCGATGATGAGGTCGCGTTTGTGCGGCCAGCGGCGGTAGAGCGTGGCCTTGGAGGCCCGTGCCGCGGCTGCGACCGCGTCGAAGGTCAGCCGGTCGTAGCCGACGTCCCGCAGGACGTCGATGGCCGCCTGGAGGATCTCGACCTCGCGGTCGCCGACGACGCGAGGACGCGGTGTCGCCGCGGTCTCTGCCGTCATGGTCACCCCCCCGGGCCAGCCAGATGAAACGAAACGGTTTCGTTCCACATCGAGGGTACGCCGCCGCGTCGGCCCGCGCAAACTCCTTTACGCCGGACGACCAACCGGGACCGGGGAGTGGGAGGGGATGGGGTCAGTGGGGCTGGCTCGGCGGGTTGGTCCGGACCAGCCAGACCCCCGCGGCGAGGCCGACCAGACCGATGACGTATGCCGCTGGGCCCAGTCCCAGCGACCGGCCGTGGATCGCTGCGGCGGCGCAGCACACAACGGCTGCGGCGCTGAAGGCGATCCCGATGAGGCGGCCCCAGCGGTGCACCGCAGCCGACGCGAGCTGGCCAGCGGGTGGCATCGAGGCGCTGAGGGCGGTCGCGGCGTGCGACACGAGCAGTCCGGCGGCAGCGGGGAGCGACCACCACGTGAAGCTCCCGCTGTCGGTGAGCAGGAACCACCCGTAGAGCATGAGGGCCCAGAAGCCCAGGGACATTCCCGACCCGGCCATCGAGAGTGTGAGGACCGGGACGAGAACGAGCAGCCACCAGATGAGATCGAACCCGCCGGCAGCGAAGTAGAGCGCGACGAGGAAGAGGGCCGCGCCGCCGGTGCTCACCGCGCCGAGGGCGAGCTGCCCGCTCGACCATTCGGGGCCGGCCCCGAGGCGCAGGGTGCGGTAGGACGTGGCGGGGCGGCTCGGGGAAGCCGTGACCGCCGGCTGCTCGGCCGACGACCCGCCGGCCCGGCTGTCCGGGCGGCCGTCGGGACGGCCGTCAGGGGGAGAGCCGGGGCGGTCGCCATGATGTGTGGGCTGCTCGCTCATCCGGTCACCGCCTCGACATCCGGGGCGCGGAGGCCCGGCGTGCGATGTCCCGAAGCACATGGTCGAGGGACCCCGGCCCCCGCCAGGGCACGACGGGCACGCCGCGGCTCGTCAGGCTGTGGACCTGGGCTGCCCTGGACAGCAGGCGGATTCGCCACGCCAGGGACTCATGCACGTTGGCCGGGTTGGCGACGAGGTGCTCGGGGAAGGTGTCGACCACGATGACGGTGAGGCCGCGGGAGGCGAGCGTGTGGGCGAGCGCGACCATGGTCGGCTCGATCAGGGGAGAGAGGACGAGGCAGAGGGCCATCGGGTCGACCCCGCGGATCGCGTGCTCGCCCTCGTCGCGCCGCTCCGTCGCCGGAGCGATGGAGGCGAGCGTGTCGAGGACGCGGCGCAGATGGTGGTTGCCGGAACCGACGCCGATCGGTGCGACGTCGGCGGCACCAACGGTGCGCAGGCTGAGACGGTCGTTGGCGCGCAGGAAGTGCTCACTGATCGCCCCGGCAGCGCGGACGGTCACGTCGAGGCTCGTCGGGCGTCCGTCGATGCCTTCGCGGGGGCCCAGATCGCTGTACGCGTCGACGAGGAGGAAGACGTGGGCGTCCTCGTCGCTGAACGTCGACGTGACGTGGAGGTCGCCGGTCCGCAGGGAGACGGGCCAGTGGATCCGGCGGAGGCGGTCGCCGGGATGGAAGCGTCGGATCGTGTTGAACTCGGTCCCGGACCCGGGGTGCGACGAGCGGTTCTGGCCCACGATCCCCCGAGGGTGCGGGGTCGGCGCACTCGTGTCGAAGGCGCTGGGCAGCGGCAGGGCGCAGATGTCGAGGTCGGGCAGGTCGGTCGGCCCGACCCGGAAGGCACCCCAGGCGCTCGTCAGCGTGAGGCTGAGGGTGCCGACCCGGTGCCGGCCCCAGCGCAGGCTTCGCAGCCCGAGGACGGCGACACCGTCGTCATCGAGCCGGGCGATCCCGCTCGCGGGCTTGCGCTCGACCCAGGCCGTCGACGCGAGGGTGACGACCCCGTCAGCCTGCCGGACGGGCGGATCGGCGTGCACGACGAGCGTCGTGACCCCACCCTCCCGGAGGGTGGCGTCGCCGAGGGCAGCCCGCCCGGTCACGGCTGCGCGGGGACGGGCCAGGTGCCCCCACCCCGCCGCGACGGCAAGCGGGGCGGCGATGACGAGCAGGTCGGGGCGGCGGCCGAGCACGGCTGCGACCCCGCAGACCGACGCGAGGATGACGGCCCGGGCGTGCGCGGCCGTCGGGTGCCAGTCACCGAGTGACCGCTCGGTCGTCGTGCGTCGTCGCTGCGACACCATGTCGTCCCGGTCCCTCAGATCGCCGTCGGGGGGACGCTCGTCTCCCGGGCGGAGGGAGCCGGCACCGAGCGCAGGACACTGTTGACGACGTGGGAGCCGCTGATGTTGCTCATCCACAGCTCCGGCTTGACGGTGATCCGGTGGGCGAGGACGGGACGGGCCACCGCCTTGACGTCCTCGGGGGTCACGTAGTCGCGGCCGTCGGTCACGGCATACGCCCGGGAGCAGAGCAGCAGGCCGAGCGCGCCGCGCGGCGAGGCCCCCATGAGCACGTCGCCGTGGACGCGGGTCGCGGACGTCAGGGCGACGCAGTACCTGCCGATCGACTCGTCGACCTCCGTCGCCTCGATCGCCGCCTGCATCTCGAGGAGCTGGCCGGGACTCACGACGGCGTCGAGCGTCTGCTCCTCCTGCTGGCGAGCCATGCGGTTGGCGAGGATGCGCCACTCCTCCTCGAACGACGGGTATCCGAAGGAGACCCGCATGAGGAAGCGGTCGAGCTGGGCCTCGGGGAGGGGGTAGGTCCCTTCGTACTCGACGGGGTTGGCGGTGGCGAGGACGTGGAACGGGCGGGGGAGCGCGAACGTCCTGCCCTCGACGGTGACCTGCCTCTCCTGCATCGCCTCGAGCAGGGCCGCCTGGGTCTTGGGCGGTGTCCGGTTGATCTCGTCGGCGAGGAGCAGGCCCGTGAAGAGCGGCCCCGCCCGGAACTCGAAGTCGTGGATGCGCTGGTCGAAGACGAACGAGCCGGTGATGTCGCCCGGCAGCAGGTCTGGCGTGAACTGCGCGCGCTTGAAGTCGAGGCCGAGCGTCTGGGCGAAGCTGCGCGCCGCGAGCGTCTTGCCGAGCCCGGGGAAGTCCTCCATCAGCACGTGGCCGCCCGCGAGGATCCCGGACAGGACGAGCCGCAGTGCGGAACGCTTGCCGACGACGGCCTTCTCGACCTCCGTGAGGATCGCGTTGCTGAGGTCGCTGACGTGGCGCAGTTGCATGGTCACCATTGCTCGATTCGTCGAAGGATCGGGTCCAGCTTGTCCGGGCGGTAGAGGTCGGGCGGGGGCAGCGTCACGAGGAACTCCCACAGCTCCGGGGGCATGACGCCCTGCGACCACTTCGGCTCCTCCTCGATGACGAGGGCGTGCTTGGTCCAGAGCCGCTCGCGGATGATCGTCGAGAGCTGGACGTGGAGGTCGTGCACGAGCGTCTCGCGACCCTCGCCGCGGCTGTTGGCCGCCTCGATGCGGGCGGCGAGGCTCGTCGCCCGGAAGTCGTTGCCCCGTGTCCCCGAGCCGAGGGTCCCGTCGGTGAGCGGCCACACGGTCACGTGGTGCGTGGCGGTGTGGTCCGACGCATACCAGAGGATCGCCGCGAGCGCGAGGAGGATGGCGAGCAGGTGCGGGGCGTCGGGCCGCAGCCCGAGGACCGCCGCGCCGACCGCGATGGCCACCCAGAGGCCCCCGAGCCAGAGGAGGCGGTGGCGCCACGGCCCGAGGGCGGCGGCGACGGCACCGAACCCGTCCCGTCGCGAGCGGCCGGGGCCCGTCCGGGCTTCCCGACGGCTCGGCGGTATGCCGCTGGGCCGGCTTGTCATGTCGGCTCTCCCGGCGTCGTGGTGACGTCGTCGGCGGTGGGCGCACCGTGGGCGGCGACGCGGGCGAGGTCGTCGTGGAGGGTCTCGAGGTCGACGATGGCGCGGTGGCGGTGGTCCTCGGTCAGGTCGTGGCTCGAGAAGCGGGCCTCACGGTAGAGGGCGGCGAGGTCGGCGAGCCGTTCACGGTCGACGTCCCACGTGCCGATGACGCGCGCGGTGTACTCGGTCGAGGTCTCGGCGGGAAGGCGCGCGAGGCCGCTCGCGGCAGCCGAGGTCTCGAGGTCGAGCCAGGCCGCGACGATGGCGTTGCGCGGGGCACCGGTCTCGAGCAGGGCCCGGCGCGTCGCGGCCGACCGGAGGAGCTCGTCGGGCACCGGGGGGACCTCGAAGGTGGCCTCGGTGTGCAGGGTGAGGGTCGGCTTGCGGTAGAGAGACCGGATCACGGTCGCGACGACGGCGATCAGGGCGAGGACGAAGAGCGTGCCGAGGATCGCGAAGAGGGCGCCGAAGATCGGAGAGGCATCCCAGCCCTGCTGACCTGTCGTCGTCGCGAACTGCGTGGGCATCGTGACGGCGCTCGACGGAGGGGTGATCGGGACCCGCGTCGCCGTGTCCGTCGTCGCGGGCCGGGTCACGAGCTCGACGGGCCGCCCCCCGGACGCGACGAGCAGCGCGGCCAGGACGACGAGGGCGCCGCCGACCGTGGCGATGACCCCCCGTCTCGACATGCCCGTCACCTTAGGCCCCGGCGGGGACGGCGTAGCCCTCGAGGACAGGATCGTTGTCGTACCGAGAACAACGACGGCTCGCGCCGGCCCGGAGTCGACGAGTGGCCGGCTCCTTCCCGCTCGGGGATGGAGCCGGCCACCCGGTCGTTTGGGGTGCGTCGCGCCTCAGGCGTCGACGGCCGTGCCGCCGCGGTCCACCTTCTCCACCGGGAGCAGCTGGGCGTCACGGACCTCGGGGGCGGTCGCCTCGGCGTACTCGACCTCGCCTGTGATGCGACCGGCCGCGCGCAGGTCGGCCTCGGCGGCCCGGACCCGGTCGGTCCACTCGCCGGGACCCGCGAGGACGATGTGGGCGACCTCGGCCCGCATGCCGACCTTGGCCTCGGACTTCGCCTTGCGCACGCCGGCGAGGGCCTCGCCGACCGCGCCGAGCAGCGCTGTGTCGCCGTCACGGCCGGCCGCAGCGTCGTCGACCGTCGGCCACGAGGCCCGGTGGACCGACCCCTCCCGGAACCAGGACCACACCTCCTCGGTGGCGTAGGGCAGGAACGGCGCGAGGAGCCGGAGCTGGATGTCGAGCGCGATGCGAAGCGCCGCGCGGGCCGAGCGGGTCGCCGGGGCGGCGCCGTCGCCATAGGCGCGGTCCTTGACGAGCTCGAGGTAGTCGTCGCAGAACGTCCAGAAGAAGGCCTCGACGGCCTCGAGCGCGCGGGCGTGGTCGTAGGCCTCGAAGCCCGACGTCGCGCGCTCGACGACCGAGGCGAGCGAGGCGAGCATGGCCCGGTCGATCGGCTCGGTGACGGCGCCGCTGAGGTCGCCGTCGACCTCACCGAAGGAGAGCGCGAACTTGCTCGCGTTGAGGACCTTGATGGCGAGGCGGCGGCCGACCTTCATCTGGCCGGTGTCGTAGGCGGCGTCGGTGCCGAGCTTGGCCGAGGCCGCCCAGTAGCGGACGGCGTCGGAGCCGTGCTGGCGCACGACGTCCTCGGGCGTCTCGGCGTTGCCCTTGCTCTTGCTCATCTTCTTGCGGTCGGGGTCGAGGATCCATCCGCTGATCGCAGCGTGCTTCCACGGCAGCGTGCCGTGCTCGAGGTGCGCGCGCACGACCGTCGAGAAGAGCCACGTCCGGATGATGTCCTGACCCTGGGGGCGCAGGTCCATCGGGAACAGCGCGTCGAAGAGCTCGGGGTCGCCGCGCCAGCCGAGCGCGATCTGCGGCGAGAGCGAGGAGGTCGCCCACGTGTCCATGATGTCGCTGTCGCCGACGAAGCCCCCGGGCTTCCCGCGCTGGGACTCGTCGTAGCCTGCCGGAGCCTGCGCCACCGGGTCGACCGGGAGCTGGCTCTCGTCGGGCAGGATCGGCTGCTCCCACATGGGCTCGCCCTCGGCGTCGACGGGGTACCAGACCGGGATCGGCACGCCGAAGAACCGCTGACGGCTGATGAGCCAGTCGCCGTTGAGGCCGCCGACCCAGTTCTCGTAGCGCGTGCGCATGAAGGAGGGATGGAAGTCGATCTCGCGACCCCGCTCGATGAGCTCGGCGTTGAGGTCGGCGTCGCGACCGCCGTTGCGGATGTACCACTGGCGGGAGGTGACGATCTCGAGCGGCTTGTCGCCCTTCTCGAAGAAGTTCGCCTTGCGCTGGGTCGCCTTGGGCTCGCCGTCGAGGTCACCCGACTCTCGCAGCGCGTCGACGATGGCCGCCCGGGCCGAGAAGGTCGTCTTCGTCGCGACCTGCTCTGCGAAGAGCGCCTCGCCGGGGCCGCCGGCGACCCACTCGGGGACCTCTGCCTGGATCCGGCCGTTGCGGGTGATGATCGAGCGGGTCGGCAGCTGCAGCTCACGCCACCACTGGACATCGGTCAGGTCGCCGAAGGTGCAGCACATGGCGATGCCCGCGCCCTTGTCCATCTCGGCGGCCGGGTGCGCCAGCACCGGGACCTCGACCCCGAAGAGGGGGGAGGTGACCGTCGTGCCGAAGAGGCCGGCATACCGCTCGTCGTCGGGGTGCGCGATGAGCGCGACGACCGACGGGATGAGCTCGGGACGGGTCGTCTCGATGTAGACGCGCTCGCCGCCGGGCCGGTGGAAGGCGACCCGGTGGTAGTGGCCGGGGTAGTCACGGGCCTCGAGCTCGGCCTGGGCGACCGCCGTCTGGAAGGTGACGTCCCAGAGCCCGGGGGCCTCGGCGGCATACGCCTCGCCGCGGGCGAGGTTGCGCAGGAAGGCCTGCTGGGCCGTCGCTCGGGAGGTCGCGTCGATGGTCCGGTAGTTGATGTTCCAGTCGACGGAGAGACCGAGGCGGCGCCAGAGCGCCTCGAAGAGCTCCTCGTCCTTGACGGTGAGCACGTCGCACAGCTCGATGAAGTTCTGCCGGGAGACCGGCCGCTGGTCGGCGGCCTTGGTGCTCTTGCCCTCGCCGCCCTCCTGCGGGGGCGTGAAGCCGGGCTCGTACGGGAGGGTCGCGTCGCCGCGCACGCCGTAGTAGTTCTGGACCCGGCGCTCGGTCGGCAGGCCGTTGTCGTCCCAGCCCATCGGGTAGAAGACCTCGTGACCGGTCATCCGCTTGTAGCGGGCGAGGCAGTCGGTGTGGGTGTAGGAGAACACATGGCCGACGTGGAGCGACCCGCTCGCGGTGGGCGGCGGGGTGTCGATGGCGTAGACCTGCTCGCGCGGCAGTCCCAGGGCCCGCTCGCGATCGAAGGTGTACGTCCCCTCCTGCGCCCATACCTGCATCCACTTCTCCTCGATGCCGTCAAGCGTCGGACGCTCGGGGATCCGGGAGATGGCGGTGGCAGGTGCATCAGTCATACGGACAATCCTTCCATGCCCGCCGTGGTGCCCTCGACCGCGTTTCACGCCCGGGCCGTATGCCGCTCGGGCCGCCCGCGAGGACGCGGTGGGGAGCGCCTGTGGCGCTGATCACGGGCGTCCGGGCGCTCGCATTCGCCCGAGGATGTGGAGAACAGCGGAAGGGCAGGGCAAAGTGTCCTCCATGGAGCCCGTCTACACACCGGTCATCGGATTCGCACGCGGTGTCTTCGCGATGCAGGGCCTGAGGTTCACGATCCTCGGTGACGAGAACGTCCCCAGGACCGGGGGAGCCGTCATGGTCATCAACCACACGGGCTACATGGACTTCACCTACGCGGGCCTCGCAGCGCAGAAGTCGAAGCGGCTCGTGCGCTTCATGGCCAAGGAGAGCGTCTTCTCCCACCCCGTGAGCGGACCGCTCATGCGCGGGATGAAGCACATCCCCGTCGACCGCACCGCCGGGGCTGCGTCCTACGCTGCGGCCGTCGCCGCGCTCCGGGCCGGCGAGATCGTCGGTGTCTTCCCCGAGGCGACGATCTCCCGCTCGTTCGAGCTCAAGGAGTTCAAGACCGGTGCCGCGCGGATGGCGGCCGAGGCCGGCGTGCCGATCCTCCCCGTCGTCATCTGGGGGTCGCAGCGGGTGTGGACGAAGGGGCTGCCACGGCGTCTCGGCCGCACGAACATCCCGATCATCATGATCGTCGGGGAGCCGATCACCGTCGCCGCCGACGCCGACCCCGAGGAGGTCACCGCCCACTACAAGGCGGTCATGGCCGAGATGCTCGGGGTCGCCCGCGCCGCCTACGAGCCGCTGACGGGCGCCGACCTCAAGTTCCTGCCCGCGAGCATGGGAGGCACCGCCCCGACGCTCGCCGAGGCCACGCGTCTCGACGAGGCCGAGGCGGCCGAGCGCCAGCGCAAGGCCGACCAGAAGCGAGCCGCCGAGGGCCGCCCGGGCGGCGACTGGCCGTGACCCGAGGCGCCCGGCCGGGCCCGTCGTCTCGCCGGGGCCCTTTTCGGCTGCCAGGGGTTGCCCACCAGGGCCGGTAGCCTTCCTCGCATGGCTCGTCAGCGCGTCCCCGAAGGTCCGGCTCCCGACCCGGCAGTCCAGAAGCTCCGGATCCGCTACACGAAGCGAGGGCGGCTCCGGTTCAGCTCGAGCCGGGACTTCCAGCGGGCGCTCGAGCGTGCACTGCGCCGCGCCGACGTGCCGATGGCCTTCTCGGCAGGCTTCCACCCGCACCCCAAGATCAGCTACGCCAACGCCGCGTCCACCGGGACCGCGAGCGAGGCCGAGTACTTCGAGATCTCCGTGACCCAACGCGTCGACCCCGAGTCGGTCCGGGTCGCTCTCGACGAGGCGCTCCCCGAGGGCCTCGACATCCTCCAGGTCGTCGAGGCGCCGCCGGGCGCGCTCGCCGACCTGCTCGAGGCGAGCGACTGGGTCCTCGAGTTCGGCGGGCTCGACGTGGCGACCCTCCGGGCGGCCGTGGACACCCTCCTCGAGCGTGAGGCAGCCGAGGTGACCCGCCTGACGAAGACCGGTCCGCGCACCTTCGACGTGCGCGGGGCGATCCTCACCGCGGAGGTCCTCACCCCGTCGGAGGCGGCCGACACGTTCGGGACGACTCACGTCGTCCGGCCCGACTGTGCGATACTGCGAATGGTCGTACGGCACACCACACCCGCCGTCCGCCCCGACGACATTCTGACCGCGCTGCGTGAGATCGCCGACCTGCAGCCGCCGCGTCCCCCCCTGGTGACGCGACTGGCGCAGGGCCCGCTCGACACCGCAACCGCGAGGGTGGCCGACCCCCTGGCTGCCGACGAGAACGCCGACGGCATCTGATCACGGGGCCGCGCCCAGCGCGAACCGTTTTCGGAATGTAACGACACGACTTCCGTCCCGTCGCACACGCGGCGCGGACGACAGCAACCGCACTCGTGCGGGACGACGGCCTCGGCCGGGTGTGGGTCGGACCGCACCGGACGGGAGGCTGCCTGATGGCAACCAACGACACGAACTCAGACGTCACGACCGACACGGACGACGTCCTGGCCCCGGCGGGGTCCGCCGAGGCTTCCGCGGAAGCGCCTGTCGAGGCGCCCGCACCGGCGGCAGCAGCGCCGCGGAAGCGCGCCTCGCGGCGCGTGACCAAGAAGGCCGCCGCCCCACGGGCGTCGGCTCCCATCGACACGGCGTATGCCGCACCGCCGCCGGGCGACGAGGGCTCGGGGGGGCACGCCGCTGAGGACTCCGCGCAGCCCGGTCCCGACGCGGGCGCCGAGGCGACTGCGG
>NZ_AWSA01000043.1 GCF_000576595.1 Intrasporangium oryzae NRRL B-24470
ATGGCCTCGTTTTCAAGCGTCGTCGACACAAGCGTGGGCCAGGTCATTGAAGGACATTCGGTCAGTCGCTCGGAAGTCGCCCTGCCTCACTTGCGTACGGGTCTCGTCAACGAACGCTCTTGCGTCCCCAAGTCGTGCGAAGGTCTTCGTGACCTGCCTGCGTCGACCATCAGGCCTCGCGCCAGCGTCAATGACGGCTCTGTATCTCGGACCACTCTTGGTCTGGATCAAACGAATGGGTTCACCCGCCCGGGGCCTCGTGATCCTCATGCGTCCTACTCACTCCGTCCCTTGGCGGTACCTGGCTTCCGGTGCCGCCTTCGTGGCCGCTGCTCGTCGTCTTCGGTTAGGCCACTCGTCCGACCCCGGGTGGTCGGCTCAAGGAACCCTCGCTTTCTGGCGGTGCGGCGGACCGCAACACCGGCCGGCTGTCGAGCTACAACTTCCAGATGGTCGGCTCACAGCAGCAGCTGGTGTCGGTGGGTGGGTCGTTGCGGGTCGGGGGCGTACTCGCTCGCGTGCCAGTTCGACCACGCCTACGGCACACCGAAGACGTATGCCGCCCTCGTGGAGCTCGAGACGTGGGCCGGGGGGACTGCGCGTCATCTCGCCCGCGACCGCGAGCGGCACGGCGATGCCACGCAACGTGACCGTGACCCTGCCGCGGCCCGTTGTTAGGGGGAGCCGAGTCGCTCACGAATGCACAGCGTCAATGCTTTGACGAAAGGCGCCGTCCCGCGAGCAACCCCACAGCGCTGGCGGCGCCCCAAGCCACACAGCGGGCCGCGAAGCCCGGCCCACGACACGGTGAGCGAGGGCCCGTCAGCAGGTCCCGGGTTCGAATCCCTTCGGGTGCACTCTGTGTTGAGACAGAAGTGAGCGGCCTGACCGGCGGGAGACGCCAGTCAGGCCGCTTCTGTCTGCCCGACCACTAGTTCTCGGCACGGAACGGCGTCGTCGCCACGGTGACACTCCCTCCGGAGCTGCTCGTGATCGTCACGGTCCCGGGATCAGTGGGCTCATAGGCGAAGACGGTGCCGCCGTAGCGTTGTCCGCCGCCGTTCTGGATCTCCCCGATGAGCGTGCCGTCGCTGCGATAGGCGAGCAAGCGCGCCGTGCGGTCCGAGCTGTCTGCGCTGATCAGGAGCTGGCCCCCGCTGCTCGCGGTCGCGTTCGTCCAGCACTTGTCGACCCTGATCCGGTCGACTCCGCCGCGCCTCACGGCGAGGGTCTCAGCGGCCACGGTCGCCCGATCCGGCGATACCCGCCTCGTCATGGCCCCGGAGCCGACCTGCGAGACGAGTGCAGCGGACCCCTGCTGTGGTTGGGGAAGCTCGCCACCGCAGGCGGACAGGAGCCCACCCACCAGGGCGGCGGCAGCGCCAGCGCAGAGCAGTCGCTGCAGACGGTGATCACACATCGGAGACCTCCTGACTCGCTGAGCGCTGTCACGGGATGCAGTGACGGCTGTCGAGGCCGGGGGGAACGGCCTCGACAGCCGCCGGGGGGCGAAGTGCTACTGCCGGATCTTGTCGAGCCTCGACGGTGGGCTCGTGCCGATCACGGTTCCGGAGGCGTTGACCGCCTTCACCGTGATGGGCGTCTGCGCACATGGGGTGGCGTAGGTTCCACCGAGGTTGCAGGCCGGCGGGGGTGCGCCGACTGCGGTGACGGTGAAGGAGCCGGGCGCGACCAGCGAGACCGTGAGGTTCGCTGCACCGAGGGTGGCCGGGTCGAACATCGTGCCCTTCTCCGTGAGGTACGGCAGGAGCACCATCGAGCTGACTGTGGTGTCGGTCGAGGTCGCCGTCACGATCAGGCGTTGCTTCGACGTCCGGTACTCGACAGGCGTCAGGGTGATGTTGGTCGGCACCGAAGCCGTGACGGTGACGGTGATGGTCGTGTCGGGCGAGGTTCCATTGGCGTTCGTCGCATTGACCGTGAAGCTGTAGGTCCCCGCCACGGTGGGCGTGAACTTCAGCTGGGACGTCCCGCTGGCGGTGGCCGCAGCCGGTGTCTGCGAGAGAGCCGGGTTCGCCGGGCCGGCGGTCTGGCTCCAGGTCCACGTCGGCGCCGGCAGCGAGCTGCTGGAGGCCGTCAGCGTCACGAGGTTGCCAGCCGTGACCGTCTGGTTCTGGATCGGGTCGATCGTCGGCGGGGGCGCTGCCTGGACGGTGATGGTGGTCGAGTCTGACGCCACCCCGCACGCGTTCGAGGCGGTAAACGTCAGGTTGTACGTGCCCGCGGCCAGCCCCGTCGCCTTGAACGTCGGTGTCGTCGTGTTGGCACCGGTGAGGGCGCTGTTGAGGTCAGTGCCTCCGGGCGTGGTCCCCGCGGTCCATTGGAGCGTGAGGGGGGTCGAGGCCCCTGCGGTCACGCTGCCGGACAGCGGGATGCTGGCCCCGTTCGCGACCGAGTACGGCGCTCCGTTGATCGTCGGGGTGGCACAGACGATCGCGGGGGCCGCGACGCTGCTGGGCCATGGGTCGAGCACGCCCACCTTCACTCCGGTGAGCGAGGTGTAGCCGCCGTACGCGAGGAACGGGATCGAGTTGAAGTTGTTCTCCGGCACCGGGGAACCGGGCACGTTCTCCGGGAAGATGTACTCGCCGATCGGGGCGTGGTACTGCCCGTAGTAGATGCCGTTCGCCGCCGTCTTGGCGCTCGCTGTGCCCGGCACCTGGCTGGCGGGGTTCGCGTTGATCGTCCCGGGCAGGAACTCCGAGAGACCGTCGACGACTGCCCGAACCTCACGGGTGGGCGGGATGAACTGGCCCGCGGGAGGCGGTGTGCAAGCCTTCTGGGTCGGGACCGTCGCGGTGCACGGCGGCCGGAACCGCCAGCGCCCTCGAACCGCGCCGCCGGGAGGACCGGGATCGGGCATGATCGTGCCCCACTCGCGGTCGCTCGTGGCACCGGTGACGGGGTTGATGTCGACGCCGTAGAGGCGGATCATCCGCGTCTCGTCGGTGGTCATACCCTCGAACCTCGTGCGCACGGCTGCCTCACCCGCGCCGAAGATCGTCAGGCCACCTGTGCCGATGAGCGACACGTCGACCGACACGTAGGCCGGGTCGACCCCAGGCTGGGTGTAGATGCCCAGGCTGGCGACGATGGTGTGGGCCGAGATGTACTGCCCGCCGTTGGCGCCTCCGTCCTGGATCAGGTTGCCCGCGAACGTGACGTAGTCACCGATCTCGAAAGGAGCCTGCTTGCGGGGGTCGGCGCAGGCGCCGCGGGCACACGTGTTCGCGTCCACGTTGGCCGGCGAGTCCATCCGGAACATCGTGTAGGCCGCACCCTGCGCAGGGAGGGCCGGTTGCGGGGTGATGCCCGAGGTGTCGGTCCCGTCGTAGACGGGCCGGTTGGCCTGCGGGCACTCGGGGTCGTCGTTGGTCGAGGTCGGAGCGGTGCGCGGGATGCACATCGGGAAGCCGGTCTCGGCGAGGATGGTCGGGTTGTCCTGGTCGACCTGGAAGCGGTCGTCAGGTGACATGGCTCGCCCGAAGCGGCCGGAGGTCGTCGACCCGGAGATCGCGGGGTCGTTGATCCGCACCCGCGTGCCGGTGCCGGAGGCGCCCGGTGTGCCACCGACCTCCATCTCCCCGGTGCTGTAGTCGATGTAGTTGACGTAGCCGGCGCCGGAGTTGAGGTCCTGCTGGGCGATGTGGATCAGCCCGGCGATGTAGCGGTCGCTGCCCGCCTTGACGACGCGGTTGCCGACGACGTGGACCTCGTAGGTCGTGAGCGGCTTGGGGCTGTCACCGAGCGCCATGCCGGTCTGGGTCGGCCCGTAGGGCGCGGGGGCATGCGTGAAGAGCTCCTGCCAGGTGAGTGCGCTGGCGGGCAGGATGACGACCGTCTCCTTGGGGACGACGACGGTGTGGCCGTTGAGGCTCAAGGTGCCACCGGAGTGCGGGTCGTTTGCGGTGTCGAGCGTCGCCGACTGGAGGAAGCCGGTGATGTCGAACTGAGTGCTCGAGGCCACCACCGGATTGACCACCGGCGCGATCGACGGGGCAACCGCCCCGTTCGCGGCACCGACTGCCATCGGCGCCAGCCCCCCGGCCAGTGCGATCGCGGCCAGGGCCGAGAAGAGACGGCGCCGCTGTCGCGCGTCACCTCCCGCTCGCAGGCCGCTGGTGGAGCGCGCGATGCGCGCAGCTCCGGGTTGACTAGACATTGTCGTCCTCCGTCCGTTTCCTGCCGTGTTGACGTGCGTTGATGTGCGCTGGACGGGCCTGTACGAGCGACTGCCCCCCGTCGCGGCACGACGTGCGGCGTGATCGCCGCAAGATCCCCCCTCAAGGATGTGAACTCCATGGTGGCTTCGACGTCAGCGGCGAGGATGCGCCACGGTGGGGGGCTCCAATCCCCGAGAATTGGGGGACGCGGCCCACCCGAACCCGGCGGCATCCGCCCAGTATTGGGGGACCGCTCACCCCGTTCGTGGTGGGCTCTTGTCACACCGGGCACTGCAATGATCAAGTGGCGGTGGAGAATCCGCGTTCGCGCTGCACGGTCCGCGCCGACCCGGCATCCGCGACGTCCTCGAGACCCAGGACTTCGCACCAGGGCCGCGAAGGCGGCCTCGCCCTGAGATAGGTGGTGAATGCGTGGTGCGGGTACTCATCGTCGACGACGTGCTCATCCTGAGGATCGGGCTCGCGTCGCTGCTCAGCCTCGAGCCGGATCTCGAGGTCTGCGGTTCGGCGGGCAGCGGTGAGCAGGGCGTCGAGGTCGCGAGGCAGACGTGTCCCGACATCGTCCTCATGGACATCCGAATGCCCGGGATCGACGGTGTCGAGGCGACGCGCCAGATCCTGCACGACCTTCCGAGGACGCAGGTGGTCGTCCTGACGGGCGAGCCCTCGCTGCAGGGGAAGCAGGCTGCCCTCGAGGCGGGGGCGGCGGCATACGTCGTCAAGGACGCCGCCCCGGCGACGGTGCTCGAGGCGGTGCGCAGCGCTTGGAGCGCTCGCCCGCCGGGGTATGCCGTCTGACCCGGGTCAGCGCTCGTCCGCCGGGGTATGCCGTCCGGCCGGGTCGGCGGTCGGGCGCAGTGGGCTCAGGGTTGCCAGTCGCTCGAGAAGCCCGGCGGGAACCGGGCCACGAGTCGGGTGCCGCCCCCCTCACGGTCCTCAAGCGAGAGCTCTCCTCCGATGTCGGCGAGGGTGTCCTCGAGAAGGCGCAGTCCGAGGTGCCCCGCGGCTGCCGGCTCGGCGGTGGGGCCCACCCCGTCGTCGGTGACGGTGACCACGGCCTCCTCGCCCTCGACGGCCGCGACGAGGTCGGCACGCGACGCGTGGGCATGCTTGAGGACGTTGCGAAGTCCTTCTCGCAGGACGCGATAGCTCAGCTGGATGGCCTCCTTCGACACGCCGTCGAACTCGGGGGCCACATCGACGCTGACCGTGACGCCGGACGCGTGGGCGCGCGTCGACAGCACGCCCAGCGCCGCGATGAGGCCCTCGCGTGAGGGGTCGGCGGGATAGAGGTCCGTGACCAGGCCACGAAGCGAGGCGATGTCCTTCGCCAGAGCCGGGCGCACGACCTCCACGACCTCACGCGCCTCATGGGCTTCCGGCGGCAGCTCGTCGAGGATGACGGGGAGCGCATAGCCGAGGGCGCTGAGGTCCTGGATCAGGCCGTCGTGGAGGTCCTCCGCCATGCGGCGCCGCTCCAGGTCGGACGCCGCCAGAGCGTGCCGCAGCATCGCACTGCGCTCGGCCTGCGCGCGCTCGACCCGGCGCGCGAGGGAGAGGGCGAGCGGCAGGACGAAGAGGGTGAGGATGAGCATCGAACCCACGGCGAGGGCCGTGAGTCGACCCAGGATGAGGCTCTGGTCGCTGTCGAGACGGTCGGTCGACCAGTAGGACTCGATGACGACAGGGTGCTGGTCGGCATCGACGGCGCCGGCGTAGACCTCGAGGAGCCGGCCCGCGCCCCGTTCCTCGACGTTCTCCACCTTGCTGAGGTCGGAGATGTCGGCGACGACGTTCGAGGTGCCGAAGAGGGCCACGATCTCCTCGTCCATCGTGAACTTCCGCCCGATGAGGTCCTTCTCGTCCGACCAGATGACCTTGCCGTCGCTCGACCAGAGCTTCACGTGCACGATGGAGCCGTCGCGCAGCCGTGACTCGACGACCGTGACCAGACCCTTGGAGGCGGCGGCGTCGCCGGCCCGCACTGCCGTGTCGACGAACGGCGCCGCGACGTTGCGGGCGAACGTCCCTCCGCGCAGGCTCGCCTCGTGCAGGGCGATGTCGGCCGAGAGCGCGCGAGCCACGAGGACGACGGCCACGGCGACGAGCAGGAACGCGACGAGACTCCACAGCGCAAACCGCGTAAGTGCTTGACGGGCAATGGGATTGGACCCATGCGCTCGCCAGAGCCGGAGCCTAGTCACGAGGCGTGGGTGAGACGAGCCCGATCCGGCTCGCCGTCACCACTGCCTCGAGCTGCGAGTGGGCGTGGAGCTTGCGCAGCAGACTCTTGACGTAGCCACGACAGGTCGAGAGCGAGATGCCCAGATCTCTTGCGATCATGACGGCATCGGCCCCGTCGGAGAGCCGGCGCAGCACGTCCTCCTCCCGGGGCGTGAGCCGGGGGACGGGCGGCCCTCGCCGGGGCTCGCCGGATCGCACGAGGTTGCGCATGAGCACGGGGTTGACCGCGAAGCCCGTCCGCGTCGACGAGCGGACGGCCGCGAGGATCTCGTCGAGCGAGCCGTCCTTGGGCAGCAGCGCGCACGCGCCCGCGTTGACCGCCCGGGTGAGCAGCGTCTGGTCGATGAAGGCGCTGAGCACGATGATGCGCACGTCGGGTGCCGCGCGTGCAAGGTCTGCGGCCACCTCGATCCCGTCGTCGTCACCCAGCCGGACGTCCATGAGGACGACGTCCGGCTTCCAGTGCGCGGCCATCGCACGGGCCTGCGCCCCGGTGACGGCAGTGGCGACGCAGTGCATGTCCGACTCGCGGTTGATCGCGAGCCCGATGGCATCCGCGAGCACCCCGTGGTCGTCGACGATCAATACCGATGTCTGCTCGCTGTCGAGACATGGTGACGTCTCCATACGCACCTCCCCCCCGGGAGCATCTGATTCGCTCAGTATCAGGCAGGAGGTTGGGGGCTGTCTCGCGAATTGCGTTCTGATGACTAGTTGTCCGCATTTGCCCGCCCCAGAGAGGCAGGTCGTTTCGCACCCCGAGGTTCTCCCGAGGCCGGCTCCTCACCATGTCGACCAATGGAAGACGTCCGCGATCCGCGGACGGTTCAGCCAGAGCCGGTCGCACACATGGACGGTCGAGCACCTCCTGCGGCGCACGGCTCGGTGTGAGTCACACGAGGAGATGTCATGAACGCATTCACACCCTCGGAGGAGCAGGACCTGCCCCTGTCGGGGTCCACCGGGGTCCACCGACGGACCGTTCTGCGGCTCGGGGCCGCCGGCGGGCTGGGCGCCGCACTGCTCGCTGCGCGTGGGTTCGGAGGCCCCGTTCTGGCCGAGAAGGGGTTGCTGTCGCTCGACGGCGCCTTCGCCGCCTCGTCGACGACGCTGGGCGACCTGCTCTTCTACGTCGAGGCGTTCCCCACGAGCCCGCTGATCCTCTCGCCCTTCAGTGACCTGCTGCCCATTCCGAAGGCGCTCGCCCCTGTCCCCGCGTCGACATTCAGCACATGGGCCAAGCCGCCCGGCCCCGGTGTGGGACAGCAGAACTCGTTCGGGAGTGAGCAGCACCAGATCTGGCCCAGCAAGATCGGCTACCCCGATCCCATCGTCTACAAGATCGACCTGCTCCTGCGCACGCACTCGTTCACGACCTCCCAGGTGCTGCCCATCGACGCCAACGGCAAGCCGACGGCCTCCTTCGACGCGTTCGGGGCGACCTACGCGGCCGGGACCAAGCGCTGGCTGCCGATGAGCACCATCTACGGGTTCAACGGGACGTTCCCCGGCCCGCGCATCAACGCAGAGTACGGCAAGCCCTGCCTGGTCCGTTTCGAGAACCACCTCGACGAGAACCCGCTCGGACTCGACCGCCAGGACTTCGGATCGCCTGACTGGTCGTTCCTCACCCACCTGCACAACGGGCACACCGCGCCGGAGAGCGACGGCAACCCGCACTACTGCATGACCTACGGTCCCAAGTCGACCGGTTACGGGCCACAGACGTTCTGCGACAACCTCTACCTCAACTGGCCGGCCGGTGGCGACGACCGGGAGAAGCAGAGCTTCTTCTGGTTCCACGACCACCGCATGGACCACACCGGGTCGAACGTCTACAAGGGAATGGTCGGCCTCTACCCGATCTACGACCCCAAGAACGGCATGGACATGGGCGACGAGACCAAGGGCCTCAGGCTTCCCGGCGTGCGTCATGACAACCCCGACGGGTCCTTCGACGTCGACTACGACGTGCCGCTCGCGTTCTACGACTGCCGTCTCGACGACGGGGTGACGACGCACCAGGACGTGCACGACGGGATGGGGGAGTTCCCCGCCGCCAAGAACCCGGCCACTCACCCCGAGTGGTGGGGCAAGACGTTCTACAAGCACTTCCCCAACCACGGCTTCGTCGGCGACATCTTCACCGTCAACGGCACGGCATACCCCGTCATGGAGGTGAAGCGGCGCAAGTACCGCTTCCGCTTCCTCGATGCGTCGCTCGCGCGCATCTACGAGTTCAAGCTGATGGCGTCGACGCAGGGCCCGAAGTCCTCGGCGTCCTTGGGCTACGGCGGCGACGAGCTCGAGGGGCAGTACCGCATCCCCGACGGCCAGCAGTGCATGCAGTTCACGCAGATCGCCTCGGACGGAGGCCTGCTGCCCTTCGCGTTGAGGCGGGACTCGTTCGAGCTGTGGCCGGCGAAGCGGCGTGAGGTCATCGTCGACTTCACGCGCTACCAGGACGGGACGCCGACGACCAAGGGTGACGTCATCTACCTCACCAATGTCATGAAGATGCCGAACGGACGCATGTGGGCGAGCTCGTCGCGCTTCTCGCCAGATCCGAACTACAAGGTGCCGGTGCTGAAGTTCGTCATCGGCGACGACGTCCCCGACAACAGCCTCGTGCCGCAGCCCGGACAGCTGCTTCGTCAGCTCCCACCGCTGCCGAGCAACTGGCAGAGCCTGCTCGACAACCGGCTCATCTTCGAGGTCGAGCGCGGCAGCTCGTCCGCCGACGTTGAGTGGCTGATCAACGGCACACCCTTCGACCCGACGCACGACGGCACGAGCCTGAAGAACCCTGCGGGCAAGACGCCACCGGCCTCGCAGAAGGTCAACAGCTTCAACCTCTGGGAGATCCGCAACGGCGGCGGTGGTTGGGTGCATCCCTTCCACCTGCACATGGAGGAGCACCGGGTCGTCATGCGCAACGGCAAGGATGTGACCAAGGGCGGTGACCCGGGGCACCCGGACGACGTCTCCAGGGAAGACCTGACGGCGCTCGACCCAGGAGAGTCCGTGATCGTCTACCGCGGCTTCCGCGACTTCGTCGGGCCCTACGTCGCGCACTGCCACAACCTGGCCCACGAGGACCACGCCATGATGTTCGGCTGGGAGATCACGTCGTAGCAGCCGTATGCCGTGTCGTGGCTGCCGGACCAACGCGGCCACCGCACGGCCTCGGCCGCCGACGGCAAGGAGCGCAGTGCCATGACCACACCCCCGACAACGTCCACCTCCTCGACAGCTCCGCTGCCCGCTACCGCGAGGCCGGTCCGTCGCGCAGCCGTGCCGTGGGCAACAGTGCTGCCGCTCGCGGTCGCGCTCGCCTACGCGGACGGCTTCTGGGTCACCTCGCTTCGCGGTGCGGTCGGTGCCGTAGGCCGCGGCCAGGGCCCGTTCTCCACCTGGTGGCGCGAGTCGAGCGTCCTGATCCCGGTCTACGTCTGCGCGGTGATCGGCGCGCTCGCACTGGCGATGGAGTGGTCGAGGCGCCGGGACCGGTCCCGGCCGAGCCTGGCCGTCGTCGGACTCCTCGTCGTCGTGGCCGGGACCCTCGTCGGGGTCGCCGCCATCGCGACGGGCGCAGCGTCCGACTACCACGTGCAGTCCGAGCAGGTGCAGATGATGGCGTCGATGCGTGGGGACTGCCGCCCGGACTGCATCGAGCGGTTGCGGCAGGACACCTTGTGGCTGCAGGTGCGGGCCACGGGTATGGGCGCGGCGCTCCTGCTCGTCACGAACCTCGGGGTCCTCTCGTGGGTGACGATGTTCCGGGGAGGCCGTCTCGACGCCGTGCGCTGGGGGCGCCCGCCACGCGCGGCTGCGGATGGAAGCGTCGAGCTCCGAAGGCTCCTCGCGCTGACTCTGGTCGGCAGCGCACTCATCCACGTCCTGGTCATGCCGGAGCACCTCTACGAGTGGGTGGCAGCAGGGCTGTTCTTCATCGCCCTGGCGGCTGCGCAGTTGGCGGCTGCGGGCCTCGTGATGTTGAGGCCCGGCCGCGTCGTCCTACTCCTTGTGATCGCCGGCTCTGCCGCGACGCTCCTGCTCTGGGCCTGGACCAGGCTCTGGGGGCTGCCGATCGGACCCGGTGCCGGTGTGCCCGAGCCGGTCGGCGTGCCCGACGTCTGCGCCGGTCTCCTTGAGCTGGTGGGGCTGGGCCTTGCCATGGTCCTCCCGCGTGAGGCACCGGAGCTGCGGACCCGTGACCGCGGGCTCGAGCACCTGAGCCGCCTCGCGGTGGTCGCGGTGCTTGCCGTGCTGGTGATGGGGGTGGCGGCCACCCAGCCGGGATGGTTCGACGTCGTCCAGACGTCGAGCATGGCCGACTCCGGCACGACCGGCGGCTAGCAGACGACTCGCGGTTTGTTCGCGAAGTAATGCGGCCGCTGACCCCCAATCTTCGGGTCTCGCGTCCCCGCAGGTGGTGGTCGAGTCATCCCGTCCCTCACGCGCACCATGGTGGGGTCAAGGGAGGGTTGACATGAAGATCTCCATGCAAGAGGAGAGGGCGAGTGCATCCGGCGGGGGCGCCGGAAGCTCGCAGGTCGAGGTGCCCACGCCCCTAGGGGCGCAGCCTGATGCGGGCCCGCGCGCGCGGGTGACGCTCTGCCGGAGCCTGTCGGTGTCGGTCGGTGGCACCACCGTGGGTCCCCGACAGCTGGGCGGGGCGAAGCCTCGGCAGATCCTCGTCGCGCTGTTGCTCAACCCCGAGCAGGCCCTGTGCAAGGCGAGTCTCGTGCGGCTGCTGTGGGGAAGTTCCCCGCCGGCCGGGGCTCTCAGCACGCTCGAGGGGTACGTCAGCCTGCTGCGGAAGCGGCTCGAAGGCCTGGCGCCGGGTTTGGAGAACGCGGTTCGCACGGTGCCAGGGGGATACCTGGCCGATCTGGCGTTCCTGGACGTCGACGTGCACCGCTTCCGCACGCTCGGTCTCGAGGCCCGCTCTGCCGTGGCCGAGGAGGCCGTGCTCACCTATGCAGGAGCCATCGAGGCACTGACCGGCGCGCTCCTGCCCGAGGAGGACGTCGACTGGATCGAGGAGGCACGCCAGGAGCTGGACGGCGAGCTGCTGCAGGTTCTCACCGATGCAGCCGCTGTCGCCCTCCAGGTCGGAGACCTCGGTCGGGCGCACCGCTGGGCGCGAGCAGCGATCTCCATTGACGCCTACGACGAGCCGGCCTGGCGTGTGGTCCTCGAGTGCTGCGAGCGCCGTGGCCTCTATGCCGATGGGCTGCGCGCCTACGACGAGTGTCGACGCCTGCTCGCGGACGAGCTCGGATGCACCCCTGGGCCCGGTGTCCGCGAGGCCTTCGGCCGGCTCCTCGAGCGCACGAGGCAGGTCGACGACGACCCGCTGGCGGCCCTCATGGAGGCGATCGTCAGGCTGCACCTCGCCGTCTCGTCGCCCGCCGAGCCCACGATGCAGCCGACCGGCCCCGTGCTCGATAGTCCTGACGTCGGCTCGGACGTCGAGGAGGACTGGCGACTGCTGGAGCGCTTCCTCTCGATGGCCCGGATGCATACGGTGCACCCCTCGCGCCTGCCGGCGTGAGTGGCCCGGCGCCCGGCTCCCTACGCAGCTCTGGACGGACGTCCGGGGACTGGCGAGGAACCGGAGGTGCGGTGCGTGCGGAGACGGAGCGCCCTCGCGTCGCCGCGTGCGGCCGCGAGCCAACGGCGCAGGTCTAGGCCAAGACGTTCCTGCCGGCGCATCCCTCGTCTCGTCCGAGAGCCGCGGCTCCCCCTCCGCAGCGTGGGCCTGTCCACAACTGAGCGTTCCGTTCGCCTCAGGTGACGCGAGGCGCCCGGGCTGCTCACGGGGGAGCTGAACGCGCGGCTCGTCGCGGGCGGCAAGTCCAACCTCACCTACGTGGTCGGGGACGGGCGGCGTGAGGTGATCGTGCGTCGCCCGCCGCTCGGGCACGTGCTGGCGACGGCGCACGACATGGTCCGTGAGCACCGGGTCATCGTCCAGTCTTCACCAAGCAGTTCGGGGTGCGTTATGCGTTCTTCGTCATGCGTGCCGATGGTGCGCAGTTCGAGGCCCTGGAGGCCTTGTCCGACGAACGGCGTCGTCACGGTGGGCGAGCCGGCCCGGCTCACGCGGTGTGAGTCCCCGAGGGGTGGACCTCCACGCTGGTCAGCCAGGTGCCGAGAGCGTCGACGGTTCCGCCGGTGAGGCTGTGGCCGACGGGGTCGCGCCGGGAGGTGACGCTCGCGCCCGACTCGTCGTGGAGATAGGTCCACGTTCGGTCGAGGAGCTCGCGCGGGATGACGACATCCTGGTCGCCCTGGGAGACGAAGACCGGTTTGTCGTCGAGACGGCCGGTGCTCACGGGCACACCTGCATCGAACGGCAGCGTCCCGAGGAGGATCGCGGCCCCCGCATACCGCTGCGGGTCGGAGAGGAGGAGGCCGCCTGCGAAGGCGGCGCCTCCGCTGAACCCGATGAGGACGACGGGTCGACCCGATGGCGCGACGCCCTCGAGCCACTGCCGGAACCACGTCATGGTCTCGGTCAGCGACTCGGCGAGGGGGCGGCCGATCCCGCGGTTGGCGAACCATGCGTAGCCTCCGCCTTCGCGGATGGGGGCGCGCAGGGCGGCATACGTCGGCCCCACCGGGAGGTGTGGCGCGAGGGCGAGGATCGACGACTCGTCGGAGCCTCGGCCGTGCAGGAGCACCACGAGCGGAGCGGTCGGGTCCGCGGACCCGGTGGTCACGGCGACGGGGGCGCCGAATGCGGTCGTTGGCATGTCGTGCTCCTGGGAAGTGGGGCGGTAGCGGGTCGCTGGTGGAGGTCAGGCCACGACGCCGAAGCCGCCCGTCCACGAGATCTTCTCGCCGGCGGCGAGGCTGATCTGGAGGAAGCCGAGCGACTCGAGCTCGCGGGCACGGGCCAGCGGGCCGGCGTCGATGACGGTGAGGCCACCGGCCGCGATGGCGTCGGCGAGCTGTGACTTCGCGTCGGCGTCGTCTCCGGCGATGAGGACGGTCGTGGTGTTCGGTCCGACGAGCCCCGACGCCAGGGTTGCGGCGAAGGTGGTGTTGAAGGCCTTGAGGACGTTGGACTGGGGCAGGGACTGGGCGATCTGCGCCGTGGCCGATCCGTCGGCGGGGACGACGAGCGAGTCGAACGTCTCGAAGTTGACCGGGTTGGTGATGTCGACGACGGTCTTGCCGGCGAGGCTCTGGCCGCGCTCAGCGACGATCGCGGCGACCGCGCTGTAGGGAACGGCGAGGACGACGATGTCGCCGGTGACCGGGGTCGACCCATCGCTCTGGCCGAGCAGCTGGACCGAGTGGCCGCCCTTGCCGAACACGCCCGCGATGGCCTGACCCATGTTGCCGGTTCCGATGATGCTGATGTGTGCCATGGTGCTCTCCTCTGGTGTGGTTGATGCTTCAACTAAGGTCCCACTGGTTACTTGATGTGTCAAGTAACCGTCTAGAGTGGGTGCATGACATCGCACCGCACCTCGACGGAACCCGGCAGGGACGTGGGTTGGCTCGATGCCGACGAGCTCGTCGCCTGGAAGCGACTCGTGGCTGTGGTCGAGCTGATCCCGAGCGTTCTCGATGCCCAGCTGCGGCGAGACTCCGGCCTCACGCACTTCGACTACCTCGTCCTCGCCATGCTGTCCGAGGTTCCCGATCGCACCCTGCGCATGACCGCCCTGGCCCAGCGCACGAACGCCACGCTCACCCGCCTCTCGCACGTCGTCAAGCGTCTCGAGGAACGCGGGCTCGTCCTGCGCTTCCCCTGCCCCGAGGACGGTCGGGCGACCAACGCGCGCCTCACCGACGAGGGGTGGAGTGTCCTCACCGAGGCGGCCCCGGGCCACGTGACCACGGTTCGCGAGAGCATCTTCGACGCGTTGACGCCGCAGCAGGTCTCCGAGCTGTCCGAGATCGCCGATGCGATCCTGCGGCGGCTCTGACGCGCGCGAACGACCGTCTGGTCCGCCGCAACCGCGGCGCTCCCGCGTTGAGGGCGATCGGACTTGAGGACGCCGTCGACCGCGGCGGAGGACGAGGTGTGGGGCGATGTCAAAGGCCGGTTCGGTCGGGTATCTGTTCTTGAGGGCCGCGCACAACAAGAACTAAGGGCGACGCCGCGATCCGGGGATCGGGACGCCGCCACCTGCCCCCAACGAAATCCAGCGCGAGCCCGTCCTTGAGTGTTACGTGTTGCGGGCGGGGTGCCCGCCCTGGTGCGGCGATGGAGTTCCGGGGTCGAGGGCGGCGGCGGTCTCCGTCAGGTTTCGGAGGGTCTCGGTGAAGCGTGGGGCGGGTGCGCCGTCGATGAGGGCGTGCTCGAAGCTCAACGTCAGCGGCAGCATGGGCCGGGCAACGATCTGTCCGCCGTGGACGGTGGGCCGCTGGACGACGCTGCCGACCGTCACGATGAGTGTGAGGGGGGCGACGGGGATGGCCCAGCCCCAGCCGTGGCCGAACATGCCGATCGAGGTGACGCCGACGGCCGGCCCGAACGTTGCGGCGATGGTGGGCCTCGTGGCCGCGAGCTGGATGGCGATCCCGGTGGATCAGGGTCGTTCGGAAGCAGCGGGCCCGAGGGGGCCTGGCCGCCTTCCCCGCGAATACCCTCCTAGCAGTGAGCAGGTACCCGCCCCCGGTTTGTCGGAGGAGCCTCCGCAACCCGAGGAGGACGCGATGGGCGCCATCGAGAACGCCCCTGAGCACGAACGGCGCGGACCGAACGGTGGCAAGTGGCTGCATGCACATGTGACATAGGCCACACGCGCAACCGACTCCAGGGGAGGTGACATCCGCGCCAAGTGAAGTGGGCCCGTTTCACCGCAATCGGCAGACCTTCGCGGAAGGGTTCCCGGCCCTAGGGTGCGGGAAACGGACTGACCGACTCACCAGCGGAGACGCCGGTTAGGGCCTTGTGCTTTCTCCGGCGGCCGGATCTCGACGGTCTCGTCGCCTGACAGGTGTCCCTACGCCCGCTGGTGAGCTGCCCGGCGGCCCGCCACTGCCGTGGAGCGCGATCGCGACGGCCACGACGAGGCCGGCCACGACGACGGCGAGCAGCGCCAGCAGCGCCCGCCTTCGAGGTCTCGGCGCGTTGCTCGGTGTGAGGTTGTGCATGCTCGACATCTCTGGTGAACCCCCTGTCATTCCCGCGGTCCCGCCAGCGACGCGACACCCGAAGGCTTCCAGCGGCAGTGGCGACTACGCATACCGCGAGCGTGCACGTCACGATGCAGGCCGGCGATTGCCGAAGTTCCCGCGGGACTGGGACGGGCGCGAGCGCAGGCCAAGAGCGACAGTGACTGCTACCGTCATTCCGTTGCCGTTCCAGCCCACGCACCTCGGGCTGGGCACGACCGGGCCGCCGCGCGAAGGTACGTGTCCTTGGCCCGCCGTGACCATCGGCGGCCCGGGGTCTCCACACGGGGGACCCCAGATCACAGAAGAGGCAACACCCAGTGGCAACAGGCACCGTGAAGTGGTTCAACAGCGAAAAGGGCTTCGGCTTCATCGAGCAGGACGGCGGCGGTCCTGACGTCTTCGTCCACTACTCCGCCATCGAGAGCAGCGGCTACCGCGAGCTCCAGGAGGGTCAGAAGGTCGAGTTCGACGTCACCCAGGGCCCCAAGGGTCCCCAGGCTGAGAAGGTCCGAGGCATCTGAACCTGACAGCATCCAGCGACCCCGGTCGCATGCGACATCCCCCGATCGACTGGTCGGGGGATGTCGCATCTCCGGCGACGGCGCGCGTTCACCAACTGCGCCGGCGCCGGTGGAGGTCAGTCGAGGCAGAGACAGAACGGGTGTCCCGCGGGGTCGAGGAACACGCGGAAGGTCGTGCCCGGCTGGTGGTCGTGCTTGGTCGCGCCCAGGGCGATCACCGCCGCCTCCCCCTCGTCGAGGTCGTCGACGACGACGTCGAGGTGCATCTGCTGGGGCGACAGCTGACCCGGCCACACGGGCGCGGAGTAGTCCTCGACCTGCTGGAAGGAGATGCACGCGCCGTAGTCAGCGCGGATCTCGACCCAGTCGGGACGCGCCTCCACCTTCCAGTCCAGCATGGTGCCGTAGAACCGTGCGAGGGCGTCGGGATCGGGGCAGTCGATGACGATGCTCGGGAAGCGTGCGATGGCCATGGTCGGCACCGTACGCGTCGGGGCGGACAGTCAGAGGTCGTGTGTACCGGAACTATGGGTCCTCAACTATGGGTCCTCGGTCGGCGGTTCGGGGAGAACGGGCGGATCACCCCGCGCATAATCGGCCCATGGGCCAGTTACGGTTCCGAAGTGTCGCCCGAGAGCGCTCCTCGCGTCCCGGCGCCCTGGCAGAGCGATGGACCACCGTCGACGGGGTCAAGGTCCTGTATCGCGAGTCCGCCGAGCCGCCGTCCGAACCCGAACCGCGCGTCATGATGCATCTGCACGGATTCGGTCTCTCCGGCCGCTACCTGCTGCCCACCGCCGAGCGGCTGAGCTCCGAATTCCACACCATCGTCCCCGACCTGCCCGGCTTCGGGCGCAGCGGTCGGGCTCGAGGCCTCGACGTCAGCGACCTCGCCCGCTCGGCCGCCTCCCTCCTCGACGACCGGGGGATCCCCTCGGCCACCCTCGTGGGCAACTCGATGGGATGTCCCGTCATCTGCGAGTTTGCGCACCTCTACCCCGAGCGCCTCGAGCGGGCCGTGCTCGTTGCGCCGGCCGGAGGGTTGCACAACCAGCCCCTGACCCGGGCCGTCGGGCAGCTCGCGCGGGACGGCGTGCGGGAGCCCGCGCGGCTCATCTCCGTGGCGGTGCCCGACTACCTGCGGTTCGGGGTGCCGAGCACGGTCAGGATGTTCCGCGCCTTGACCCGGTATCCGTCGCTCGAGCGGCTCCTCGCGCTCAGGATCCCGACTCTCGTCGTCATCGGCAGTCTCGACCCGCTGATGCCCACCCCGGCGCGTGTCGGTGAGGTTGCTCGTCAGACCGACAACCACGTGGTCCTCGTCGTGATCCACGGGGCCGCCCACGCGATCAACTTCAGCCACCCCGGCGAGCTGGCCAACGTGATCCGGCGGTTCATGGCGGACGAGCCCATCCTCGATGACCCCGAGTCTGACGGCGAGGCGCGTGCCTACGAGATCCACCGCAGTCCGCGCGTGCCCGCCAAGGGCCCGGACGCGGGCCCCGCCGGCGCCTGAGCCCTCCCGGCGGCCGTCGTCGTGCCCGACCCGGCTGTGAGATCGATCCATGTCCGTGGCGATCCCTTGCACGGGTTGCACCGGGGAGGTTGGGTGTGGAGAAGACCCCTGCCCGTCCACCGTCGCACGCCCGGGAGGCCCCCATGTCCGCCGTCCTGTCCGAACCCGACACGCTCGACCCGACGCTCTCGCACACCCGCGGCGAGACCGACACCCCGCTCATCGAGCAGACCATCGGCGACAACTTCGATGCCACCGCGGCCCGGTTCCCCGACCGAGAGGCCCTCGTCGACGTCGTCGAGGGAACCCGGTGGACGTACGCCGAGCTCAAGGCCGACGTCGACACGCTGGCGCGCGCCCTGCTTGCCATCGGGATCAGGCCGGGTGACCGGGTCGGCATCTGGGCGCCGAACTGCTCCGAGTGGACCCTCGTGCAGTACGCCACGGCCAAGATGGGCGCGATCCTCGTCAACATCAACCCGGCCTACCGGGCGCACGAGCTGCACTACGTGCTCGGACAGGCCGGGATCTCGACCCTCATCGCCGCGGAGTCGTTCAAGACGAGCAACTACCGCGAGATGATCGACGAGGTCCGGCACGACGTCGAGAGCCTCGAGCGCGTCATCTTCATCCGGACCGACCACTGGGCCGACCTCGTCGCGCGGGCCGACGAGGTGAGCGCCGACGAGCTGGCCGACGTCCAGGCGGGCCTCACGAACACTGACCCCATCAACATCCAGTACACCTCTGGCACAACGGGATTCCCCAAGGGCGCGACCCTGAGCCACCGCAACATCCTCAACAACGGCTTCTTCGTCGGCGAGCTCTGCGACTACACCGAGGAGGACCGGGTCTGTATCCCCGTGCCCTTCTACCACTGCTTCGGGATGGTCATGGGCAACCTCGCCTGCACGACGCACGGTGCCTGCATGGTCATCCCGGCTCCGGGTTTCGACCCGGCCCTGACGCTCCAGGCGACACAGGACGAGAAGTGCACGAGCCTCTACGGCGTGCCGACGATGTTCATCGCCGAGTGGAACCTGCCCCACTTCGCCGACTACGACCTGTCGTCGGTGCGCACCGGGATCATGGCCGGATCTCCCTGTCCGGCAGAGCTGATGAAGAAGCTCATCGCGTCCGGCATCGAGGAGATGACCATCTGCTACGGCATGACGGAGACGTCACCCGTGTCGACGCAGAACCGCACCGACGACACGTTCGAGCAGAAGGTCGGCACCGTCGGACGCGTCGGCCCTCACCTCGAGATCAAGATCGCGGATCCGACGACAGGAGAGACGGTTCCGCGTGGCACGGCCGGCGAGTTCATGACGAAGGGCTACTCGGTCATGCTCGGCTACTGGGAGCAGCCCGACAAGACCGCCGAGGCCATCGAGGACGGCTGGATGCACACCGGCGACATCGGCGTCATGCACGACGACGGCTACGTCGAGATCACCGGCCGGATCAAGGACATGGTCATCCGGGGCGGCGAGAACGTCTACCCCCGCGAGATCGAGGAGTTCCTCTATACGCACCCCGACATCCTCGATGCGCAGGTCATCGGTGTGCCCGACCCGAAGTACGGCGAAGAGCTCTGCGCGTGGATCCGCATGAAGGACGGAGCGACGCCACTCACGGCCGACTCCGTCCGCGAGTTCTGCACCGGCCGCCTCGCCCACTACAAGATCCCGCGCTACGTCGAGATCGTCGACGAGTTCCCGATGACCGTCACGGGCAAGATCCGCAAGGTCGAGATGCGCGAGGTGACGGCCAAGCGCCTCGGGCTGGTCTGACGACGACACGGCACGTATGCCGCTGACCCGGCTCGGCGGCATACGTGACCTCGCGTGGGGCTGGCCTCGTCGAGCCCGCGGCGCTTAGCGCCGCGCGGCGCCCCCTCCCGCAGTAGGTTTCGGGAGCAGAGGGGTCTTAGGCCCGTGACCGTGAAGGGGTCGGCATGTCGGACACCAGCAGGACGCTCGTGTGGCTCGCGCTCGCCGTCGTCGTGATCGCCCTGATCGCGTGGCTCTGGAGCTCCACGCGCCGCAGGCAGGAGGCGGACCAGCGGGCGCAGGCCGCCGCGCTTCGCGCCCAGGTCGAGGAGCGGCTGACGACGGTCCAGGACCAGGAGGACCGCGCCTCGGTCACCGAGCGGATCGCGGCCGACGCGCAGGCCGAGGCGGAGGCTCAGGCTGCGGAGGTACGCCGTGCTGCGGCCGCAGCCGCGGAGCGTGAGGCCGAGGCCCGCCGCCTGGCCGAGCAGGCCGAGGCCAACCGCGCGGAGGCTCGCGCCGTCCGTGAGGAGCACGAGCGCCTCGCGCGCGAGGCCGACCTCCTCGACCCCGACGTCGCGACCGACAGCGACGGCTACCGCGTTGACGACACGGGCCACCGCCTCGACGGCTCCGACCGGGCGCGGCCCGGGGCGGAGCCCGATGTGGAGTCCGAAGCTGCGCCGGTGGGTACGAAACGGGTGGCGGAGCAGCCGGGCACCTCGTCGCAGGTGGACGCGGACTCCTCCGTCGCCCCCACCGAAGCCAGCGACGAGGAGGCGGTCCCGATGGAGGACGTCACGGACGACACCGCACGACAGACCGGACCGGGCGAGACCGAAGAGACACCCGAGGAACCGGCCACGGAGGAGCGGGCCACGGAGGAGCGGGCCGACTACCGCTTCAGCAGCGGCGACGAGCAGGACGAGGCCGTGGTCACGATCCCCGCCCTCGAGGACCGCGACGAGGTCGTCGTCGGAGGTGGGACCCCGGCCGACGACCCGGGCGACCAGCGCGGACAACCCTGGTCGACCTCGCCCGGAGCGCCCGGCCCGGACCCGAAGGACGAGGAGCCCGGGGCGGGCTACGGCGAGGACGCCGCTCTCGGCGCCCGGGTCGACCCCGAGACGGACGTCGAGGTCGGCGACCCGACCGCCAACCCGGGGCCGGTCGAGCACTCGGACGACGCGCCCCTCCTCGACGACTCGGCGGGTACGGACGAGGGCGATCGCGACGAAGGCGATCGCGAGGGCTCCTCGGCGCATAACGCATCCGGCGATGCCGAGGCAGGAGACGGGACCACGGGCGGCCGGCGCGTGTCCGAGTTCGACGAGGTCGTCGACGGCGGCTACGGCATCGGGTCGGCCGCGCCCATCGCGGACGGCGCCCAGCCCCTCGGGCACGCGGTGAAGGCTCGCCGCGACGGCATGACCTACGTGCTCCCCGAGGCGCCCGGCTACGACGACGTCGAACCCGACCTCTGGTTCTACAACGAGGAGTCGGCGCGTCGCGCGGGCTTCACCCCCGAGGGCGAGTAGCCGCTGCACGAACCTTGGCGGGCGGAGCCGGGCTCGGACCCGCGCCGGGCCGCCCGCGCGGCCCGGCGGCATACGGCCCCCGGCGCTAATGCGGGAGCGAGCACTCGCGCGCCGCCCATAAACTGGCCCGCATGGTCTCCCCGCTCGTCGCGCTCACACCCAAGGTCCAGTCCGCGATCGCCGCCGCCCTCGGCGACGACTTCTGCGAGGCCGACCCGGTGCTGCGCCCGTCGCAGTTCGCCGACGTGCAGGTCAACGCCGCGCTCGCGCTCGCCAAGAAGGTCGGTATGCCGCCGCGCGACGTCGCCGCGAAGGTCGTCGACGCGCTCGACCTCGACGGGGTCTGCTCCAAGGTCGAGGTGAGTGGCCCCGGCTTCATCAACCTCACCTTCTCCGACGCCTGGCTCGCCTCCCTCCTGCAGGACGTCGCCGCCGACGAGCGGGTCGGCGTGCCCGCCCAGGCGCCCGAAAACATCCCGATCGACTACTCCGCTCCGAACGTGGCCAAGGAGATGCACGTCGGGCACCTGCGCACGACCGTCGTCGGCGACGCGCTCGCCAGGACGCTCGAGCACCTCGGCCACCACGTCATCCGGCAGAACCACATCGGCGACTGGGGCACGCCCTTCGGCATGCTCATCGAGCACCTCCTCGAGGTGGGCGAGGGCAGCGACGAGGCCCAGCTGCTCGTCACCGACCCCAACGCCTTCTACCAGGCCGCGCGCGTCAAGTTCGAGACCGCGGAGAAGGCCGAGCCCGCGGGCAGCGCCGGCGACTTCAACACCCGGGCCCGGACCCGGGTCGTCTCCCTCCAGGCCGGCGACCCCGAGACGCTCCGGCTCTGGAACGAGCTCGTCGACCTGTCGAAGGTCTACTTCAACAAGCTCTACACGACCCTCGGCGTCACCCTGACCGACCTCCACCTCGCCGGTGAGTCGATCTACAACGCCGCGCTCCCGGGCATCTGCGACGAGCTCGAGGGCAAGGGCATCGCCCAGGTCTCCGACGGGGCCCTCTGCGTCTTCCTCGACGGCTACACCGGGCGTGAGGGCAAGCCGGTCCCGCTCATCGTCCGCAAGTCCGACGGCGGCTACGGCTACGCGACGACCGACCTCGCGACGATCAAGTACCGCGTCCACGACCTCGGCGCCCACCGGGTGCTCTACGTCATCGGCGCGCCGCAGGCCCTCCACCTCAACATGGTGTGGGACACCGCCCGCAAGGCCGGCTGGCTGCCCGACGACGTCGTGCCCGTCCACGTCCAGATCGGCAACGTCCTCGGCGACGACCGCAAGATCCTCCGGACCCGGTCCGGCAAGCCGCTCCGGCTCATGGCCCTGCTCGAGGAGGCCATCGACAAGGCGCGCAGCGTCATCGACGAGACGCGGCCCGACCTCGACGAGGAGACCCGGGCGACGATCGCGCGCCAGATCGGCATCGGCGCGGTCAAGTACGCCGACCTGTCCGTCGCGCACGACAGCGAGTACGTCTTCGACCTCGACCGGATGGTGTCGCTCACCGGCAACACCGGCCCGTACCTCCAGTACGTCGTCGCCCGGGTCCGCTCGATCTTCCGGCAGGTCGGCCTCGACCCGCTGGCGCAGCACGCCCCGATCGTGCTCGGCCAGGCGCACGAGCGCGACCTCGCCAAGCACCTGCTCGGCTTCGGCGACGTCGTGGCCGAGGTCGGAGCGACGTACGAGCCGCACCGGCTCGCCGGCTACCTCTTCGAGCTCGCCCAGGCGTTCTCCGCCTTCTACGAGAACTGCCCGGTCCTCAAGGCCGAGAGCGACGAGGTCAAGCAGTCGCGCCTGACGCTCTGTGCCCTCGTGCTGCGGGTCATGACAACCGGCCTCGACCTGCTCGGCCTCGAGGCGCCCGAGCGGATGTGACTCCGGGGGCCAGGTCCCGACGGACCTGACCACCCGACCACTCGACGTGGACCCCACCACGTCGAGTGGTCACGTCCGCGCCGACCCGGCCCGGCGGCATACGACGTCATGACTTCGTCAGGTCCTGGCCATTGCCGCCCGGGTCGGCGACGGAGGACAGTCGGACCCATGAGCGACTGGGACTTCAGCGGCCTCAAGGCCACCTACGTCAACTGCACCCTCAAAAAGAGCCCCGAGCTGAGCCACACGCAGGGGCTCGTCGATGCCAGCGCGGCGATCATGCGGACGCACGGCGTCGACGTCGACATCATCCGGTTCGTCGACCACGACGTCGCGACGGGCGTCTACCCCGACATGCGCGAGCACGGCTGGGAGACCGACGCGTGGCCCGAGCTCTACCCCGGCATCCTCGACAGCCAGATCCTCGTCGTCGCCGGACCGATCTGGCTCGGCGACAATTCGAGCATCACCAGGCGCTTCATCGAGCGGATCTACTCCCTGAGCGGGATGCTCAACGACAAGGGGCAGTACCTCTTCTACGGGCGCGTCGCCGGCTGCCTCATCACCGGCAACGAGGACGGCATCAAGCACTGCGCCCAGAACGTCCTCTACAGCCTCCAGCACGTCGGCTACACGATCCCGCCCAACGCCGACGCGGGCTGGATCGGGGAGGCCGGTCCCGGCCCGAGCTACCTCGACCCCGGCAGCGGCGGCCCGGAGAACGACTTCACCAACCGCAACACGACGTTCATGACGTGGAACCTCATGCACCTCGCCAAGCTGCTGACCGACGCGGGTGGTGTGCCCGCCCAGGGCAACCAGCGATCCGAGTGGAACGCCGGGGCGCGCTTCGACTGGCACAACCCGGAGTACCGCTGAGGCGGGTCATGCGGGTCCCGCCAGGGGTTCGTCTGGGCCACTCACCCGTCGCGGGTGATTCACCAGACACCCGGTGCATTAGGCCCCGTTCCGGTGCCACCGGCGGGAGTATGCAGGAGCGGGGAACCACCTTCCCCGGTCACGCGGGGCGACACCCACGGTGTGGCCCACGACGAAAGGGCTGTTGACCATGTCGTTCTGGGACATCGTCTGGTTCATCTTCATCTTCGCCGCCTTCATGGCCTATCTGATGGTGGTCTTCACCATCCTCGGGGACCTCTTCCGCGACGACAGCGTGTCCGGGGTCATGAAGGCGGTCTGGGTCATCCTGCTCTTCGTCTTCCCCTTCATCACGGCGCTGGTCTACATCATCGCGCGCGGCAAGGGCATGAACGAGCGGGCGAGGCAGGAGGCGGTCGAGGCCAAGAAGGCGCAGGACGAGTACATCCGTTCCGTCGCCGCTCCTGCTGCCGGGGGTGGTGGCTCTCCGGCGGACCAGATCGCCCGGGCCAAGGAGCTGCTCGACTCCGGCGCGATCACGTCCGACGAGTTCGCCGCCCTGAAGGCGAAGGCCCTGGGCTGACGGCATGACGACGCCCGCCTCCGGGCGACGCGAGGAGAGCGGGCGGCTGGGACTCGAGGCCCTGGCCGCGGCTCCCCTCGCGTCCCACGCCGACCTGCACTCGCCGCCGGGGCAGGACCCGGTGGCGATCCTCGAGGCGCAGTCGGCCGACCGGGTGCCCGAGCTCGTCCCGATCCGCTACGGGCGGATGCTCGCCTCGCCCTTCGCGTTCTACCGGGGAGCCGCGGCCCTCATGGCCGACGACCTCGGTGGTGCGCCGCGGTCCGGCCTCACGGTCCAGCTGTGCGGTGACGCCCACGTCAGCAACTTCGGCCTCTTCGCGACGCCGGAGCGCCGGCAGCTCTTCGACCTCAACGACTTCGACGAGACGTGGCCCGGGCCTTTCGAGTGGGACGTCAAGCGCCTCGCGGCGAGCCTCGAGATCGCCGGCCGCGCCAACGGCCTCAAGCGCAAGCAGCGCGAGCGGGTCGTCGGCACGGCCCTGAGCTCGTACCGCCAGACCGTGCACATCTTCGCCGGGCAGTCGGCGCTCGAGGTCTGGTATGCCCGGGCCGAGCTCCAGCCGGGTCTCCCCGAGCTGAAGAAGCTGCTGCCGAAGGCCGCCTTCGCCAGCACCGAGGCGATGGTCGCCAAGTCCCGCTCCCGGGACTCCCTGCAGGCGCTCGCCAAGCTGACGACCACCTCGGGGGGCGGGCGCCGCTTCATCAGCGACCCCCCGCTCATCGTTCCCCTTCGTGAGCTTCGCCCGGATGTCGTGGAGCAGGTCAACGACTGGTCCGACCGGCTCATCGGCAGCTACCGCGAGAGCCTCGAGGCCGACCGGCGCGAGCTCTTCGACTCCTTCGAGCTCGTCGACCTCGCGCGCAAGGCGGTCGGCGTGGGGAGCGTCGGCACCCGGGCCTGGGTCCTGCTCTTCCTCGACGACACCGGCTCCCCGCTCATCCTCCAGGCCAAGGAGGCCGTGGACTCCGTGCTCGCGCCCTACGCCCCCGGCCCCGTCTGGGAGAACCAGGGCCAGCGGGTCGTCGAGGGCCAGCGCCTCATGCAGGCGAGCAGCGACCTCTTCCTCGGCTGGCAGCGCACCGAGGGCGACGGGGGCATCGTCCGCGACTACTACGTGCGGCAGTTCCGCGACTGGAAGGGCTCGTTCGACGTCGACCGCAGCGACGTCCACACGCTCGACGTGCTCGCGAGCGTCTGCGCGTGGACCCTGGCGCGTGCGCATGCCCGCTCGGGCGACCGCGTCGCCATCGCGACCTACCTCGGCGAGACCGACGAGTTCGACCGGGCCGTTGCCGCCTTCGCGACCGCCTACGCCGACAAGTCGGAGCGCGACCACGCAGCGCTCCTCGAGGCCTCCCGCAGCGGCCGGGTCGAGGCCACGCCGGGTCTTTGAGCCGCGGGGACCTGCCGCCCGTATGCCGCTGGGGCAGCGTGGCTCACCCCCTCGCGGTCTTCGCCTCCCACGCCTCCAGGGTGGCCCGAGCGCCCCTGGTGTGCAGGGACTCGAGCGCGGCCAGGTAGCTCGCCGTGAACCGATCGTCGTCGACGAGGTCACCGAAGAGGTCCCGGTCCCGCAGGAAGGACAAGGGGTCGCTCTCCTGGCGGGCGGCGGCCGCCATGACCCGGTCGCGGATCCTGTCGACGACCTCGATCGGATCGCCCTGCTCGTCAGTGCCCTCGGCGTAGCGCGCCCAGGAGGCGACGACGAGGGCCGACCGGTCGATCTCGCCACCCCCCGCGAGGTTGCGGTTGATGACGGGCACGAGCCACTTGGGGATGCGGTCGGAGCTCTCGGCGCAGAGGCGCGCCAGCGTGTCGCGCACCTCGGGGTTGGCGAAGCGCTCGATGAGCTCGTGTCGGTAGGCGCCGAGATCGACGCCGGGCACCTCGGGGAGCGTCGGCGAGCCCTCGTGCTCCATGTAGCCGAGCAGGAAGTCGACGAAGAGGGGGTCCTGGCACACGTCGTGCGCGTAGCGGTAGCCCGAGAGGTAGCCGAGGTAGCAGAGCGCCTGGTGGCTCGCGTTGAGCAGTCGCAGCTTCATCAGCTCGTAGGGCACGACGTCGGGGACGAGCTGCACACCGGCCTCCTCGAGCGGCGGGCGGCCGTCGGTGAAGTGGTCCTCGAGGACCCACTGCGTGAACGGCTCGCAGACGACCGGCCACCCGTCCTCGACGCCGAACTCCTCCGCGAGGCGATCGATGTCCTCCTCTGCCGTCACCGGGGTGATCCGGTCGACCATGCAGTTGGGGAACGCCACGTGCTCGTCCATCCAGTCGGCGAGGGAGGGGTCCTTGAGACGCGCGAAGGCCGTCATCATCCGACGGGCGACGTCGCCGTTGCCGGGCAGGTTGTCGCAGGACATGACGGTGAACGGAGGGACCCCGCTCTCACGCCGGGCTGCGAGGGCGGCGACGACGTAGCCGAACACCGTGCGAGGCGTCGCACCCTCGACGAGGTCTGCTCGGATCGCCTCGTCCGCCGCGTCGAACTCCCCGGTGACCTGGTTGACGACGTAGCCGCCCTCGGTGATGGTCAGCGACACGATCCGGGTCCGGGGGTCGGCGAGCCGGTCGACGACCGCCCTCGGGTCGTCGGGGGCGAACATCATCTCGACGATGCTGCCGATCACCCGGGCCTCGCGGTGACCGTCGGGATGCTTGACGACGAGCGTGTAGAGGCCGTCCTGCTCGGTGAGCGTGTCGACGATCCGCCGGTCCTGGGGCAGTGCGCCGACACCGCAGATACCCCAGTCGAGGGCGAGCCCGTTGTTGAGGAGGTGGTCGACATACATCGCCTGGTGGGCTCGGTGGAAGCCGCCCACGCCGAAGTGCACGATTCCGACCGTGACCTTCGCGCGGTCGTACGCCGGCCGGCCCACCTCGGGCGGGAGGGCGGCATACGTGCTCTGCGACAGGGAGATCGGCGTGCGCGCCGTGGGGGCGTCGGTGGTGGTCATGATCGTCTGGGTCCTCTCTCGGAGGTCTCGAAGGCAGGGGCCCGCTCCGGGCGGTCATCGGGCGAGGAGGAGGTCGCCGATCCGTCGGCTGACGGTGGTCAGTGCGACTCGGAGAGGCTCCACATCGTCCACAGCTCGGTCCGCATCCGGCGCGGCTGTCGCAAGGTGTAGGCGACGGCCCGGGCGATGTCCTCCGGTTCGAGGAAGTCACCATCGGACGGGTCCCGGTCGCCGAAGCGCCCGTCGGCCGCGGCGAAGGGGGTGTTGACGCCGGCCGGTGCGATGGTCGTGGTGCGGATCCCCTCGGACCGGAGCTCGCGGTCGAGTGCGTAGCCGAGGTTGATCTGGGCGGCCTTGGTGGCCGCGTAGACCGCCTCCTTGCCTCCTCCGATGAGGAGCCCGGCGACGGAGCCGATGATGACGATGTCGCCGCCGTCGCCCTGGGCGCGGAACTGCCGCACGGCGGCGCGTGCGAGCCACACCGTCCCCTTGACGTTGACGTCCACCATGAGTGAGACCTCGTCCGCGGAGTAGTCCAGGACGCCGCCGTAGAAGCCGACGGCCGCGTTGGCGACGACGGAGTCGACCCGCCCGAAGGCCTGGACGCCGGCGGCGACGAGCGCGTCAGCGGTGGCCTCGTCCCGGACGTCGCCGAGGCCGACGGCCAGGCGGTCCTCGCCCCAGGCGTCACGGAGCGGAGCCAGCGCGTCGGGGCGGAGGTCGCCGGCGACGACCCGCCCGCCGGCCTCGAGGACGAGCCGGGCGATCGCACCGCCGATCCCGCCCCCGGCACCGGTGACGAGGACGACCGTGCCCTCGAGGTCACGGCCCCGGTCGACGACGCGGCCGGGGCCCGACCGGTCTGCTGCTGCAGCGTCGCTCACTTGATGGCTCCCATCGACAGGCCGCGGACGAGCTGCTTCTGCGCCGCCCAGCCAGCAATGATGACGGGCAGCGCGGCAATGGTCGCGGCGGCCGAAAGGACGGCGAGGAACTGACCACGCCCGTCGACGAAGCTGCCGAGGAAGGGCGGCGTCGTGCGGGCCGCCGAGCTCGTCAGGAGCAGCGCGAGGAAGTACTCGTTCCAGGCGAAGATGAAGCTGATGAGCGCCGCGGCCGCGACCCCGGGCAGGACGAGCGGCAGGACGATCCGCACGATCTCGCGGAACATGCCGGCCCCGTCCACGCGTGCCGCCTCGATGATCTCGAACGGCACCTCGAGGAAGAACGAGCGCATCATCCACACCGTCACGGGCAGGTTCATCGCGCCGTAGACGACGGCGAGCATGTAGATGTTGTCGAGCAGCCCGATGGTCTTGAAGATCATGAAGAGCGGCAGGACGATCGCGGCGAGCGGCATGAACCGGGTCGAGATGAAGAAGGACAGGCTGTTCTCGACGTTCTTGACCCGCCGGATGGACAGCGCGTAGGCGGCGGGGATCGCGAGCGTCACCGAGATGATCGTCGCGATGACCGCGGCGGTCAGCGAGTTCTGGAGGTAGCCGGCCATCCCGCGGTCCATCGCGAGCTGGTAGCCCTCCGTGACGGGCTTGAAGATGAACGTCGGATCGACGGACGACGCGAGCGACTCCGGCTTGAACCCGTTGAGGACCATCCAGAAGACCGGGAAGAAGAAGATGAGCACGAGAACCCACGTGACGAGGGTCGTGAGGGCACCTCTGGCCGATCGGTTCGACGTGGTGGTGCTGCTTGGGCTGTTCATCGGCTTCCTCCTGCCATGAAGACCTTGAAGACACTCTTGAGAGCGATGGTCGCGACGATGATCGTGAGGATGACGGTCACGACGCCGTATGCCGCCGCCTGCCCGACGTCGAGGCCGATGAAGGCCCGCTCGTAGAGGAGGTAGGCGAGAGTCTTCGTGCCGCCGGTTCCCTTGGTGAGGATGGCGATCGGGTCGAAGACCTGGAGGATGATGACGGACCCCAGGAGCACCCCGATCTCGACGTACATCCGCAGGTGGGGCAGCGTGATCCACGTGAAGGTCCGCCAGGCGCCGGCCCCGTCGACCTGGGCGGCCTCGAGGATGCCCTTGTCCTGGCCCTGCAGGCCGGCCAGCAGGATCAGCATCATGAACGGCGTGAACTGCCAGGTCAGCACGATGACGACCGTGGCCATCGGGTGCTCGGTGCTCCACGCGACGACCGGCAGGTGCAGGGACCGGAGGACCCAGTTGATCATCCCGATGTTGGTGTCGAACATCGAGTACTTCCAGATGAGCGAGGCGGCCGCCGGCATGATGAGGAAGGGCGTGATCATCAGGGTCCGGGCCAGGGCGCGACCGCGGAACTGACGGTCGAGCAGGACGGCGAAGAGCAGGCCGAAGAGGACGGCCAGGGTGACCGAGAAGGCCGTGATGAGCACCGTGGCGCGAATCGAGGGCCACAGGTCACCGGAGGTCAGCGCGCTGGTGTAGTTGTCGAACCCCGCGAAGGCGCGGTCGTTGGGGTAGAGCAGGTTCCACTTCGTCAGTGAGAACCCGATGGTCGTCAGGAACGGGATCTGCGTCAGCAGGATGAGGAAGACCACGGCCGGCAGCAGCAGGCCCCGGTTCCTCCAGAGCTCCTTCTTCTGCACGCGCCGCTTGTCCGTCGCGGTGGTGGCCCGGACGTCCTCGAGCTCGGTCGGTGGTGTGGTGATGGTGGTCATGTCGGCACTCCCTCGTGCGACTGCAGGGTGGGGACGGTGCGGTGGTGCCGGGCCCGGGGCGTGCCGGACCCGGCACCACGTGTCACCTGTTCGTCAGCGAGACGTCACTTCTTGTGCTTGTCGCCGGCTGCCTGGGCGATGCTCTGGCACTTGCTGAGCGCGTCGTCGATCGTGCCGCGGTTGGCCAGGTAGTCCGCGACCAGCTGGGCGCACTGGTTGCCGACGTCCTGGAACTCGGGGATCGAGACGTACTGGATGCCGACCCAGGGCTGGGGGTTCACTCCCGGCTGCTTCGGGTTGACCGAGCTCATCACGTCGAGGGTGATGGGCGCGTAGGCCTTGGCAGCGTCCTTGTACTCGGGGATCGAGTACGTCGAGGTGCGCGAGCCCGGCGGGACGTTGGACCAGCCGATCTTGTTGCCGACGAGCTTGATGTAGTCCTTGCTCGTCGCCCACTTGACGAACTTGATCGCCGCGTCCTTCTGCTTCGTCGACGTCGGGATGGCGAGGTTCCAGCTCCAGAGCCAGCCGGACTCCTTCGTCTTGTCGACCGGCATGTGGGCGTAGCCCATCTTGCCCTTGACCGGGGAGTCCGCGGCCTCGAGCATCGAGGCGGCGACCGAGGCGTCGGCCCACATCGCGGCCTTCCCCTCCTTGAGGGCCGTCAGGCACTCGTTGAAGCTGTAGGAGACCGGGTCCTTCTCACCGGAGTCGTCGAGCAGCTTCTTGTAGAAGCCGACGGCCTCCTTCCACTCCGGGGTGTCGACCGTCGCCTTCCAGTTGCTGTCGTACCAGTTGCCGCCGAACGTCTGCACGACGGTGGTGAGCGGGGCGAACAGGTCGCCCCAGCCGGGCTTGCCGCGCATGCAGATCCCGGCCATGTCGGGGGTGTTGACCTTCTTGGCCGCGTCCGCCACCTGCTGCCAGGTCGGGTTCTGCGGGATGGTGATGCCGGCCTTGTCCATGACCTCCTTGTTGTACATGAGGATCGAGGACTCGCCGTAGAACGGGACGGCGAAGAGCTTGCCGTCGTAGGTGTTGACGTCGCGCACCGGCGGGAGCAGGTCGTTCACGTCGTACGACGCGTCGGACTGCAGCGCCGGGGTGAGGTCGACGAGCCACCCGTTGGCGCCCCACTGGGGCGTCTCGTAGGCGCCGATGGTGACGATGTCGTACTGTCCGGCGCCGCTCGCGACGTCGGCGGTCACGGCGGCGCGGAGGTCGCCCTCCTCCATGACCTGGAAGTTGACCTTGACGCCCGGGTTCGCGGCCTCGTACTCGGTCTTGAGCTTCTCCATGTCCTTCATCTGGCCGTTGTTGACCGTGGCGACCTTGAGGGTGACGGTTCCGCCGTCGCCTCCGGTCGACCCGCCCCCGGCCTGCACGGCTCCGGACGAGCAGGCAGTCACCGTCAGGGCCACCGCCACTGCGCCCGTCCCGAGCGCGAGCATGCGCTTGTTCGCAAGCATTCCCAACTCCTTTGGTAGGCAACTCTCGTTCCGGCCCGAGCTCGACGATCACGGGTGAGACAGACACACCGTTGGGTGTGACGTCCGCAACAGTTCTTGACTGGAACTTGCGGGAACGCTATGAGGCATTGGGAGCGCCAACAAGGACTATCAGCCCTCTGTCGTTGATACGATTTTGCGAGGCGACACGCCCGGGGAGCGCACTTCGGTGACGTTCCCCGCACGAGGCGGAGACGACGTGGTCCCAAGCCGACGAAGGGCATGATGGTTTCGTATCGATCCGGCGAGACATCCGGCCGTGGAACAGCCCACCCGCACGGGGGGCGTATCACCGCGCAACCTTCGGCGTCCGCCCTGGGGCCTCCCATCCGCCGAGAGGTCATCCCGCCCCATCCGCAGGCGTCCGTGCGCGTGCTCACCCACGACTTCCCGAGCGAGATCTGCGGCTGGGGCTACCACCCCGAGTACGAGATCCACCTCATCACCAAGACCCGCGGCAGCTTCATCGCGGGCGACCACATCGGGACCTTCGCGCCGGGGCACGTCAGCATGATGGGTCCCAACCTGCCGCACGACTGGGTCAGCGACCTTGCCGAGGGCCAGGTGGCTGTCGACCGCGACGCCGTCATCCAGTTCAGTGACGAGTGGATCCGTCGGGCCAGCGAGAACCTGCCTGAGCTCGCCGAGGTGTCCGAGCTGCTCCAGCGCTCGACCAGGGGACTCGTCTTCTCCGGTGCCACCGCGTGGCGCGCGGCCGAGACGATCCTCGCCTGCGTCCACAGCCACGGCGTCGAGCAGCTGGGTCACCTCTTCAAGCTCCTCGCCCTCTTCGCGCACGCTCCGGTCGACGAGTACGAGCTCGTCGCGAGCGAGTGGGTGGGACGTCCCACCGACGCCGCCTCGCGCGACGCCGGCGAGGCCGGGCTCAGCTACATCCTCGACAACCTCACGGGCGACATCCGCCTGTCGACGGCGGCACGCCTCGCCTACATGTCCGAGCCGACCTTCTCCAAGTACTTCAAGACCGCAACCGGCATGACGTTCTCCAACATGGTCAAGAAGCTGCGGATCGCCTACGCCCGACGTCTGCTCGACACCTCCGACGACTCGATCGCCCAGATCGCCGAGCGGAGCGGCTACCACAACATGGCCAACTTCAACCGGCAGTTCCTCGCCGAGGTGGGCAGCACGCCGAGCGCCTACCGCCGTCTGGAGTCCGACCAGAAGCCGCCTCCCGAGCTGTTCAGCCTGGGTCTGCGAGCGCCGTCGAGCTGACCGCCGCCGCCGCTTTCCCCTGTCGGAGCGCCCACGGGGTGGACAGCGCAACCCGGCTCGGCGGCATACCGGTGTGATTCGAGTGGCACTTGACCGGACTACCCGCCGGTTGTGCTCTAGGTTCGGGGCACGTGCCCGCCCAGGAAGGAGCCGTCGTGCAGATCGGAGTCCCACGGGAGACCCGCGCGCGCGAGACGCGCGTCGCCGCCACGCCCAAGACCGTCGCCCAGCTCGTCGGGCTCGGCTACGACGTCGTCGTCGAGAGCGAGGCCGGGCACGCCGCGAGCTTCGACGACGAGGCGTATGCCGCTGCCGGCGCTCGCGTCGTCGACCGCGCCGAGGCCTGGGGCTCGGACATCGTCCACAAGGTCAACGCGCCCTCTGACGACGAGATCGCCCTGCTCCGGCCCGGCGCGACCCTCGTCGGCCTCCTCGCCCCCGCGCTCAGCCCCGACCTCGTCGAGCGGCTCCGCGCCGCCGAGGTCACGGCGCTCGCGATGGATGCCGTCCCGCGCATCAGCCGCGCCCAGTCGCTCGACGTCCTCTCGTCGATGGCCAACATCGCCGGCTACCGCGCCGTCGTCGAGGCGGCGCACGAGTTCGGGTCGTTCTTCACCGGCCAGGTGACCGCCGCCGGCAAGGTGCCCCCGGCGAAGGTCCTCGTCGTCGGTGCGGGCGTGGCCGGGCTCGCCGCGATCGGCACGGCCCGCTCGCTCGGCGCGATCGTCCGGGCCACCGACGCGAGGCCCGAGGTGGCCGAGCAGGTCGAGTCGATGGGCGCCGAGTTCCTCGCCGTCGGGGCGCCGGAGACCGGCCCGAGCGCCACGGGCTATGCCACGGAGATGGGCGAGGACTACAACCGGCGCGCCGCCGAGCTCTACGCGGCCCAGGCGCCCGACGTCGACATCATCGTCACGACCGCCCTCATCCCAGGGCGCCCCGCACCGCGGCTCATCACGGCCGAGATGGTCGCGACGATGCGGCCGGGGTCGGTCATCGTCGACATGGCGGCGGCCAACGGCGGCAACGTCGAAGGGTCCGTCGCCGACGAGCTGGTCGTCACGCCGCACGGGGTCAAGATCATCGGCTACACCGACCTGCCGGCCCGGCTGCCGACCCAGGCGAGCCAGCTCTACGGCACCAACCTCGTCAACCTCATGAAGCTGCTGACCCCGGCCACGGACGGCGAGCTCACCCTCGACCTCGAGGACGTCGTCCAGCGCGGCATGACGGTCGTGCGCGACGGCGAGCTGCTCTGGCCCCCGCCCGCGACCGCCGTGAGCGCGGCCCCCGTCGCCGCCCCAGCGGCATCCGCCCAGGTCGTGGCGAAGCAACCACCGACGCCACCCGACCCACGACGCAAGTACGTCCTCATGGCCGTCGGGGCCATCGCGTTCGCGGCGATCGCCGCCGCGTCACCGGCGAGCTTCCTCGGGCACTTCACCGTCTTCGCGCTCGCCGTCGTCGTCGGCTACTACGTCATCGGCAACGTCCACCACGCGCTGCACACCCCGCTCATGTCCGTGACCAACGCGATCAGCGGCATCATCGTCGTCGGTGCGCTGCTCCAGCTCGGCTCGTGGCAGCTGATCCCCGGCGCCACCGGGACCGTCGTCGCCGTGCTCGCCTTCGTGGCGACGCTCGTCGCCAGCATCAACATCTTCGGAGGATTCCTCGTGACCCGCCGCATGCTGACGATGTTCCGGAAGGGCTGACCGGTGGACCTCGCGCTCATCCAGGCCGCCTACATCATCGCGGCCATCCTCTTCATCCTCTCGCTCGCGGGCCTGTCCAGGCACGAGACGGCCAAGGACGGCAACGTCCTCGGCATGGTCGGCATGGCCGTCGCGCTCGCGGCGACCCTCTGGCTCGCCGGGCGCACCGCCGAGTGGAGCAACTGGGTCCTCATCGCCGTCGCGATGGCGATCGGCGCTTCGATCGGCATCTGGCGGGCCCGCCGCGTCGAGATGACCGGGATGCCCGAGCTCATCGCGATGCTGCACAGCTTCGTCGGTCTCGCGGCTGTCCTCGTCGGCTACAACTCGTACCTCGCCGACCCGGCCGGCGCCGACGGCGTCCACCTCGTCGAGGTGTTCCTCGGGGTGTTCATCGGTGCGGTCACCTTCACCGGGTCGATCGTCGCCTTCCTCAAGCTCTCGGCCCGGATCTCGTCGCGCCCGCTCATGCTGCCGCGCCGGCACTGGCTCAACCTCGCGGCGGTCGTCACGTCGTCCGGGCTGCTCGTGTGGTTCGTCGCCTCGCACACGCTCGCGCCCCTGGTCCTCATGACGGCCATCGCGCTGGCGTTCGGCTGGCACCTCGTCGCCTCGATCGGCGGCGGGGACATGCCGGTTGTGGTGTCGATGCTCAACAGCTACTCCGGATGGGCCGCGGCTGCCGCGGGCTTCATGCTCGGCAACGACCTGCTCATCGTGACCGGCGCACTCGTCGGGTCTTCGGGTGCCTACCTCTCGTACATCATGTGCAAGGCGATGAACCGGTCCTTCGTGTCCGTCATCGCCGGCGGCTTTGGTTCGGATGGCGCGGTGTCAAACGCCGACGTCGACTACGGCGAGCACCGCGAGACCAACGCCGAGGACGTCGCCGACCTGCTGACGCACGCCTCGTCCGTCGTCATCACGCCGGGCTACGGGATGGCGGTCGCGCAGGCGCAGTACCCCGTCGCCGAGCTCACGGCCAAGCTGCGCGAACGCGGCGTCGCCGTCCGCTTCGGCATCCACCCCGTCGCGGGGCGCCTGCCCGGCCACATGAACGTCCTCCTCGCCGAGGCCCGGGTGCCCTACGACATCGTCCTCGAGATGGACGAGATCAACGCCGACTTCCCCGACACCGACGTCGTTCTCGTCATCGGTGCCAACGACACCGTCAACCCGGCTGCCGCCGAGGACCCGACGAGCCCGATCGCGGGCATGCCGGTCCTCGAGGTCTGGAAGGCGAAGCAGGTCATCGTCTTCAAGCGCTCGATGGCGGCCGGGTACGCCGGGGTCCAGAACCCGCTCTTCTTCCGCGACAACTCGGCGATGCTCTTCGGCGACGCGAAGGAACGGGTCGAGGACATCATCAAGGCCCTCTGACCCCGCCCAACTTCCCCCCAGCCAACCTGCCCGACCCGCCCCGGAGTCCCACCCGCGAGCTGCGCACCCACCCCCTATGCCAAGTGAACGCAGCGTTCGTTGCTGAACTCAGCGGCATACCACGGAGTTCAGCAACGAACGCTGCGTTCACTGCGCTGGGTTGGGAGCGGTCTGCCGACGCGAGCACCTGAGTCAGGCGGACTCGAGCTTTGAGTCGCGGATGGCGTCCTCAATGCGGCCGTGGACGAGAATCGGTCGAGCCAGGTCTGCCCTGGTCAGGCGGACCACCCAGTAGCCGAGCCGTCGTATCTCATCCTCGCGGACCTTCTCCTCGAAGTTCGCGTCGACGGCCCCGTCGGACCGCCTGGGGTCGTACTTCGTCTTCCCGTCGAACTCGACGAGGACGCGGGTCCCGTCGATGAGGAAGTCGGAGTAGTAGGAGCGGCCCGGTGCCTCGAGTCGCGCGATGGCGTGCTGTGGGGTGAAGGTGTAACCCAGGCCGCGGAGAACCATCGCCGTCAACGTCTCGCCGGGCGACTCGTGGCGCCCGTCGCACCACGCGACAGCGGCCCTGGCCTGGATGATCCCTCGGTTGCCGCCCATGGCGGAGGCAGCCGCTGAGAGCTCTGCTCGGGTGATCATGCCGCGGTTGAGGGCGTGGTCAGCCACGACGAGCATTGATGACTGGTGCGTGAGGCCCACTTGGATGGCGGCCAGTGCGACGTTCACGACGTCCCTCTGGTGGGCCAGCTCCGGGTGGTCGACGAGCTCGTGGATGTGGACCCTGCTGAACGCCCGGAACGGCATACTCTGACGGCGCCACATGAGGTGGACCGTGCCCCAGTCGATGTCCTCGTCCGGGAGGTCCAGCCATGCCACGGCGGATGCATGTGAGGCCATGACCTGGCCTTCATACTCCTGGAGGAGGGCGGAGACGCGCAGGCGGTGGCGGTGCTTCTCATTCACCGGCTTCTGCACCGAGTACCAGCCATGGTGCAAGGGGTGGCACTTGCCCTCGGCCACGAGCTGACGCAGCAGGGCTGCGCCGATTCCGGTGGCCCGGGCAGAGGCAGCGGAGAACACGCCGGAGGGCGCCATCGCGCGGAGGTCCATGCGCACATCGTGACCGTTCCGGGCTGTCGCCCGCGGGCCCCTGTGGACAACTCCTCTCGCTCTCGATCCCTGCCCGCTGAACACAGCGTTCGTTCTCGAACTCAGTGTTGTAACAGTGAGTTCGAGAACGAACGCTGCGTTCAG
>NZ_AWSA01000044.1 GCF_000576595.1 Intrasporangium oryzae NRRL B-24470
CTGGGGTGGGGTGGGCTGGTGGGTCAGCCGCGGGAGCGCAGGCGCAGGTTGGGCAGCTCCGGCGCGGGGAGGGTGTGGTCCCACGCGTCGGGGAAGGTGCCGTAGCGGCCCGGGCGCTGCGCCGCATCGGCGCGTTCGCGCTGCCACTCCTCGCGGAAGCGGACGACCTCGTCGTGGCTGCGCCCGATGAAGTTCCACCACATCACGATCTGCTCGCCGAACGGCTCGCCGCCGAGGACGAGCAGCCGCGTCTCGGCGTCACCGGCGTGGAGGGTCAGCCGCGTCGTCCCGGTCGGGTGGTGGAGGATCTCGCCGGGCTTGGCCGTCATGCCGTCGACCGTGAGCGTCCCCGTGTCGCAGAGGAACCCGTGCTCGTAGGCCGGCTCGAGCGGTAGGTCGAGGCTGGCACCCGCAGCCAGGGTCACCTCGGCGCCGACGAGCCGGGAGTGGGTGGCCACCGGGGAGGTCTGACCCAAAAGCGACCCGATGAAGACGAGCACGCGCGCCCCGTCGACGTCGACGACGGGCGGGGCGTAGTGCGCGAAGCCCGGCGCGACGAACCGCTCCGACTCCGGCAGCGCGACCCACAGCTGGGCGCCGTGGAGCGTCGTCGTGCCGGGTGTGGAGTACTCCGAGTGCGCGATCCCGGAGCCCGCCGTCATGATGTTGAGCTCTCCCGGGCGCACGAACGCGTGGGCACCCGTCGTGTCCCGGTGCTCGACCTCGCCCGTGAAGAGCCACGAGACGGTCTGCAGGCCGGTGTGCGGGTGCCCGGGGACGACCATCCCGCCGGTCTCGGACACATCGTCTGGGCCGTAGTGGTCGACGAAGCACCAGGCCCCGATGAGTGAGCGCTCGCGCTGGGGCAGGCTGCGCCGCACGGGCATCGCGCGGGGGCCGCCGAGGGGGACCTCGCGGTAGGGCAGGAGGGTTGTCCGTCCCGCCGTCCCCGACGCTTCGTCGTGGTGCTCGCACGTCGTCTCGGCGGGTCGTTGCTCGGTGTTGCTCATGGCGCCTCCTCGGCGCCGCGCCCGCCCCGGAGTCGGCGGGCGGCCCTAGAGGCGCCTTCTCGACGCCACGATGGCCGGGTGTCCGCTCCGGCGCAAGAGCTCGAACTGCTCGACCTGGTCGCGCGGGTTGAAGACGATCGTCGGCAGCGGCGCGCGCATGGCCGTCGCGTCGGCCTCGGGATGGAGCCCGATGACGACGTAGTCGGCCCCGCCGGCGCTGAACGGCACGTGGGCCGGTCGCTGGGGTGGGATCGGTGCTGCCGGCGGCCCGGGCACGTCGATGCGACGCAGCGTCCCGCCCGTCGGCCGACGCCCCGTCCCGCCTGGCGTCGCCTCCTCGGACCGTATGGCAGCGAGAAGGTCCGTGAGTGCCGCGTCGAAGCCTGAGGCGTCGAGGCGCGGACCGCGGAAGCTGACGATGAACGAGTGCAGGCCCTCCGTCTGCGCGACGCCGGCGGCGAAGCACCGGAGGTAGTCGAGCAGCGTCGCCGGGGTCCCGGGAGCCTCGAGGTCGTCGAGGACGATGTGGGCGACGCAGCCGTGCCGGAAGACCGCGGCCGCCCCGCCGCAGGGGTGGTCGGGGTGGGTGGCGAGCGTCTCGAAGGCCTTGAGGACCTCGGAGGACTTGGCGTGCTCGAGGTCGCGGGCGCCGAGGTCGCGCAGGACCGCCTCCAGTCCCGGGTCCTCGCCCGGGGTCGCCTGGACCAGAGGGGGATGGGTCAGCGGGTGCTGTGCCAGCGGGTGCTGGGTCAGCGGGATCGGACAAGTGGGTGGGTGGGCTGTCTCGGCTCTCCGGCCTGCTCGGTCGCTCATGCTCGTCCCCTCAAACGCCCCGTCGCTCATGGGTCCATGGGTCCATCGGTCGATGACCCGTTGTGGCCCTTCCCGAGCCCTACCTTTCCTGACGCTCCGACCGCCGCCGAGGTTGGCACACGGGCCCGGGCATCGCCACTCGGCACCCTCATCGTCGCCCACCGGACGCGGTCTCGCACGTCGAGATCCCGCGGAGCGGTCAGCGCCGGCTCGCCGGCCGCCAGGCCTCCGCCGAGTGGGGGCGCATGCCGGGGTCCCCAACCGGCCGTGCGCCGTGACGCTCGACGGTCAGGGCGTATGCCGCTGGGCCGCCTGCCGGCCGCACCTTCGCCGCCGCTGTGGCGGAGTCCGAGGGCTCCCCCATGGCCGGGTGTGGTCGCGCCGGCACGGATTCAGCGGGCTCGGGCCCACGCAGGACCGGCCCGAGGGCGATGAGGAGGAGCACCGCGCCGAGAGGGACGAGCCCGAAGGGGGAGGCGACCACGACGGCGGCGAGCGCCGCGAGCGCGAGGGAACCGAGCGGCATACGGCCCGCTCGCGTCTGGGCCGCGAGGAGCAGGGCGAGGCCGGCCCCGACGAGGACGGGACCGCCCGCGGTCAGGGCGGCCGGTGCGCTGGAGACGGCGCGGCCGAGGACCATGCCGAAGACGCCGTCGAAGACGCCGCCGATGGGACCCGTCGGGTCCCCGAGGGTGACGAGTGTCGTGGCGCCCGCCCCGAGACCCGTCGCCACGACACCGAGCGAGGGGCCGAGCCCGCGGGGAAGCACGGCGGCGAGGAGCGCCGCGAGCCAGAAGGCCGACGCGACCGTCGCGACGAGGAGGACTGCCGAGGCGCCCCCGAGTGCGCCGTCACCGGAACGGCCGTCGAGCTGGTCCACCCAGGCGACGATCCCCTGGGCGAAGAGCAGGAGCGGCATCGCGAGCGCGAAGGGGCGCGGGTCGGGTGACGGTTCCATGGCTCCAGCCTCGCGAGCGCGGGCGGGTCCGACCATGGGGGTCGACCCCGAGCGACCCCGGAGCGGACCCTGACCCGGGTCGTCGGTGCTCTGGTGTGGAAGGCTCGCCTGCACGATCGTGGTGGGTGTCGCCCGTGGCCTGAGTGCGCCCGAGCGACGCGGCGGAGAGGACGACATGGCGCACGAGGTGGAGCACGAGGCCGGCCCGGCCCGGGTCGACGCGGCCGAGGGGTCCCACACCGACGGCTCGCACCCCTGGTCGGCGTGGCGGGTCGTCGTCTGGTTCGGGCTCGTCAGCCTCGCCGCGGACATGGTCTACGAGGGCGCCCGGTCGATGTACGGACCGCTCCTCGCGTCCCTCGGCGCGAGCGCGCTCGTCGTCGGGCTCGTGACGGGCGCAGGCGAGGCGATGGCACTCGTCCTGCGGCTCGTGTTCGGACCGCTCGCCGACCGGTCGGGGCGCTACTGGTCGCTCACCGTCATCGGGTACGGCCTGACCGCCGTGTGCGTCCCGCTCCTCGCCGTCACGCCGTTCGTCGGCGCCGCCGGTCTCGGGCTCGCCATCGTCCTCATCCTCCTCGAACGCTCCGGCAAGGCCGTCCGGAGCCCGTCGAAGTCTGCCCTGCTCGCCCATGTCGCCGGCGCGGTCGGGCGCGGGCGCGGGTTCGGGGTCCACAAGGCGCTCGACCAGCTCGGCGCCTTCCTCGGTCCGCTCCTCGTTGCCGGGGTCGTCGCGCTCGCCGGAGGTGTCATCTGGCCGGGCATGCTCGTCCTGGCGATCCCGGGCGCGGCCGCCATGCTGATCCTTGCCATGATCCGCCGCCGGGTCCCCGACCCGTCCGTGTACGACGCTGCGGCGGCCGAACCCGTCCCGGAACCCCCGGCCGCTCCGCAGGCTGCGGCCCCGGAACCCGCCCCAGAGCTCGCCCCGGAACCCGCGGCCCCGACACCCGCGCGCGAGCAGGCCAACGCAGCGGGGGCGACCCGGACGAGCGGCATCCGCGGGTGGGTCGGCGACGCCCTCGGCACCCAGCTGCCGCCCGAGTTCTGGCGCTACGCCCTCGCGGCGAGCCTCACGACCGGGGGGCTCGTCACCTTCGGCATCATCGGCTTCCACCTGACGCAGGAGGGCATCGTCCCGGTGGCGGCCGTCCCGGTGGTCTACGCGGGCGCCATGCTCGTCGAGGCGCTCGCGGCGCTCGTCGTCGGCGCGGTCTACGACCGGGTCGGCGGGTCGGTCCTCTACGCCGTGCCCGTCCTCGTCGCCCTCGTGCCGGCGCTCGCACTGGGCGGTTCGTTGTGGGCCGTGCTCGCGGGCGTCGTCGTCTGGGGAGCGGCCTACGGCGTGCAGGACTCGACCGTCAAGGCGCTCGTCGCCGAGGTCGTCGCCCCGCCGCGCCGCGCGAGCGCGTATGGCGTCTTCGCGGGCGTCCAGGGTGTGTTCGCCATCGTCGGGGGAGCGGTGGCCGGCTGGCTCTACGGCCGCTCGGTGCCGGCCCTCGTCGTCGTCATCGCCCTCAGCCAGCTCGTCGCGCTCGTGCTGCTCGTCCGCACGGTCCGCGACACCCGTCGCCGAGCCGTGCCCGCCCGGACGACGTGACCATCACTCGAGGCCGAGCTCGAGGTCACTCGAGGTCGAGCTCGATGTCGTCGAGGCTCTCGAGGTCGCTCATCAGCGGCGTCCTGCGGCCGCGGGCGAAGTAGGCGACCGGGCCGACGAAGTTGATGGCGATGATCGCCGCCCACATCGCCTTGCTGCCGTTGACCTCCTCGGCCGGCCGACGGGCGAGATCCACCCAGGCGGCTGTCGCGAGGGCGATCTGGACCGTGCCCGCGATGACCACGGCTCGCTGCTGACCCCTGCTCAGGTCCGACCACTTCCTGCTCATGACGTGCTCCTCGCTCGCGCGGCGCCGGGTGGAGTCCCCACCCTCCCCTCCGGCCTACCACGCCCGAGCGGGTGCCGGCCCAGCCGTGTGAGGAAGGAGTCACGGACCTCTTCGTCGCTTCCGGCCGACACGCGCCCGGCGCGCGCGTAGCGTCGGGTCCACCAGGGGAACGTCGTCTGGAGTCGTCATGAGGACTCGTCACGTCATCGCGCTCATTGTGGGCTGCCTCGTCCTGCTGCCCGGGCTCGGCCTGCTCCTCGGCGGCGGTGCGGTCGGCATCGCGAGCCTCGCGGCGCGGGACGCCGACGGCTGGTACTCGCTCCACCTCGACCGGCTCGACTCCACCGGTGTGGCCGTCACGGCCGAGAACGTCGTCTTCGTCCTCGACGCCCCGGAGACGGTCATCGACCCGCTCGACCTCCAGGTGCGCCTGCGGGCCCGCTCGCTCGATGCCACGAAGCCGATCTTCATCGGGATCGCGCCCGACGCCGAGCTCGCGGCCTACCTCACGGGCGCTGCGCACGACCAGGTGACCTCGACGGGGCTCCGTGGCAACCCGACCTACACGTCGATGCCCGGATCGACGACCGTCGCCCCGCCCGGGGAGCAGGACATCTGGGAGGCCCGGACCTCAGGCCCGGGCGTGCAGGAGCTGACGTGGACGGCGCACACGGGCCGGTGGGCGGTGGCGGTCCTCAACGCCGACGGCTCGGCCGGCGTCGCGGTCGACCTCACCGCGTCGGTCCGCAGCCCGATCCTCGGCCCCGCGCTTGCCGCCTCCATCATCCTCGGCTTCTTCCTCACGGGCCTCGCGGTCGCGCTCATCATCATCGCGGTCCGCGGCCGCAGTCGAGGGCTCCCCGGCCCGACCGGGCCACCTGACGCCCTCCCGCCCACGGGTGCCCCATATGCCGCTGGGCCCGTGACGGAGCCGGCATCGTCCCAACACCTGTCGTCCGAACCCCTGGCGTACCAACCCCTGGCGTACCAAGGGGACTCGGGCACGTCGGTCTGGCACTTCCCCGGCCCGCCGGCATACGGCGTCGCGATGCCGACGCAGGAGGACCCGGTCGTCCTCGAGGCCCGCCTCGATCCGGCGCTCTCGCGGTGGCGGTGGCTCGTCAAGTGGCTGCTCGCGGTCCCGCACCTCGTCCTGCTCGTGTTCCTCTGGCTCGCCTTCGGGGCGCTCACCGTGTGTGCGTGGTTCGCGATCCTCGTCACGGGCCGTTACCCCCGCAGCCTCTTCGACTTCAACGTCGGGGTGCTCAGGTGGACCTGGCGTGTCGCCTACTACGCGGGCAACGGCGGCCTCGGCACCGATCGCTACCCTCCCTTCACGCTCGACGCGCTGCCCGAGGACGACGCCCGCCTCGACATCGCGTACCCGCCGCGGCTCTCGCGCGGCCTCGTCTTCGTCAAGTGGCTGCTCCTCGTGCCGCACTGGATCGTCCTCGCGATCCTCATCGGCTCGGCTGCGACGTCCTCCAACCCGCGCAGCTCGGAGTGGCGCGGGCCGACGTGGCCGGGGGTGCTCGGGCTCATCGCGCTCGTCGCGGGACTCGTCCTGCTCTTCAGCGGGACGTATCCGAAGGGCGTCTTCGACATCGTCGTCGGCCTCAACCGCTGGGTGTACCGCGTCGTCGCGTATGCCGCCCTCATGACGGACGTGTACCCGCCCTTCCGGCTCGACCAGGGCGGCTGTGTGACCCCGACCGAGGGCCCGGGCGACGGGTCCGGCGGCTCGCACGGCGGGTTCGGTCATGGTTTCGGTCATGGGTTCGGCGGCGACCGGCCATCTCATGGTCCGAGGAGCCGGCCGCCCGCCGGCACGGACGAGGTGCCCGCCGAACGGGCCGGCGCCGCGCCACCGCGGTAGGGCCCCCGCCTGCCTGTCCGGCCTCGCACCGGGCACCTGCCCTTCATTCCGGGGCGCGCACGGGCCAGACTGGCGGACATGCGGACTGATGCGAGCAGCGACACCGCCGGCCCCGATCCCGAACATGATTCCCAGCGCGATCCTGAACACGGCCGTCCCCATGGTCGCGACCGCGCTCTCGACGACGGCCCCGACCCCGACGGCTCGAGCACGCTGAAGGACACGACGAAGGCGCAGGAGTCCGGTGGCGAGAGCCTCGTCACCGTCCTCGTCGCGCTCGTCGCCAACGCCCTCATCGCGCTCGCGAAGTCCTTCGTCGCCGTCATCACCGGGTCGGCGTCGATGGTCGCCGAGGCCGCGCACTCGTGGGCGGACGCCGGCAACGAGATCTTCCTGCTCTTCGCCGAGCGTCGTTCCTCCCGACCCCGCGACGCCTCCCACCCGCTCGGCTACGGGCGTGAGGCCTACGTCTGGTCGATGTTCGCGGCGTTCGGCCTCTTCGGCGCCGGCTCGATCGTCTCGGTGTGGCACGGCATCCAGAGCCTCACCGCGCCCGAGTCCGAGACCAACTACGGCTGGGCCTATGCCGTCCTCGCGATCGCCTTCGTCCTCGAGAGCGTCTCGTTCCTCCAGGCCCGGCGACAGACACGGACGGCGGCCCGCCGCACGGGCCTGCACCCGCTCCAGTTCATCACCGACACGTCCAACCCCACCCTGCGTGCCGTCTACTTCGAGGACGCCGCAGCCCTCGTCGGCCTGCTCATCGCGGGCGCCGGCATCTGGCTGCACCAGGTGACGGGGAACCCCAAATGGGACGCGGCCGGGTCGATCCTCGTCGGCCTGCTGCTCGGCGTCATCGCGGTCTTCCTCATCTCGCGCAACCGTGACTTCCTCGTCGGCCAGTCGGTCGCGCCGGAGCTGCGCGAGCGCGCGCTCGAGCGGCTCGCAGCGGTCCCCGAGATCGAGCGGGTCACCTTCCTCCACCTCGAGTTCGTCGGCCCCGGCAAGGTGTTCCTCATCGCCGCCGTCGACCTCGTGGGCGACGACAACGAGGCCGCGGTCGCGAGCCGCCTGCGCGACATCGCGGGGGTGATCGAGGACCACGAGCTCGTCGAGCGGGCGATCATCACGCTGTCGGTCCCCGAGGACGCGACCCTCGAACGCTGACCGCCAGCCTCACCTCACGGAAGCGCCCTCAGCTCGCAGCCTGGTCGGGCTGGTCGGGCTGGTCGGGTCCGTCCGGCCTGGGCGGGTCGGAGGGCCGACGCTCCCCGAGTCCGGCCATGCCCCAGCGGACAGCGGCGGTGCCCGCGTGACCGAGCGGCCGTGCGACGAACCGCGAGACCGGCCCGGGCAGCGGGATGTCGAGCATGTCGAGCGCCCAGCCCGGCAGGAGGGAGACACCGCCGGAGGCGAGCGTGCCGTAACCCGGTCGGGCGATGAGCGGCAGCGGCGGGCTGAGGAGCAGGAACCGGGCGGCCTCGCGTGCGGCACGGGTGGACTCGAGCTCGGGACGGTAGGAGTCGAGCACCGCCCGCAGCCCCGCGACATCGGTCGGCGGTTCGACGACGCCGAGGAGCCGCGCGGGAACGGCTGCCTGGGAGACGTACGTGTCGGCCTCGTCGTCGCTCAGGGGCTCCGCCGCGAAGGCCTGGTACGCCCGGAGGAACGAGTCGATCTCCGCGACGTGGACCCAACGAAGCAGGCGCGGGTCGTTCGCCCGGTAGGGCCGGCCCCGCTCGTCGCGCCCCCGGACCCGCTCGTGGATGGAGCGAACGAGCTCGATCGCCTCCGTCGCGTGCTCGATCGTGCCGAACGTCGTCGTCGCGAGGTAGTGGCTCGTCCGCTGGAGCCGCCCCCAGGGGTCGCTCTTGTAGCCGCTGTGCCCCGCGACACCGGCCATGGCGAGCGGGTGGAGCGACTGGAGCAGGAGCGAGGCGATCCCGCCGGGAAACATCGACGCGTCGGCGTGCACCCGCCAGATCGGGTCGGCCGGCGTGAACCAGCGCTCGCCCTCGGCCCCCCAGATCCGCTGGGCGCGCGTCGCCGCGTCGTCGCCCGCCACCTTGGTGCGCAGCACCTGACCCAACCGGCGCTGCAGGAGGCGCGTCACTGGTTGAACCGTCATGGACCCACCGTACGTCGGCTCGGCTGTGCGTGTCGGGCGCCCGTATGCCGCTCAGCGCGCGAGCGCTCGCCCGCTGAGCGGCATACGGGCGAGGACGGGTCACTGGCGGCCCGGGGCGCCCCCCCGACGGGAACGGACCCGCTCGGCCGGGCCGACCTAATGTGGTCGCATGGAGCGCCACGAGCTGCCGTTCGGGTCGATGTCGCCGGGCGCGGGCTACGCGCTGCTCACGTCGGTCGTCGTCCCGCGGCCCATCGCCTGGGTCCTGACGCGCTCAGCGAGCGGCACGATCAACCTCGCGCCGCACTCGTTCTTCACGGTCGCCTCCCACCGGCCTCCCGTGGTCCAGTTCACCTCGGTCGGCGCCAAGGACACGCTGCGCAACGTCAGCGAGACGGGTGAGCTCGTCGTGCACCTCAGCCCGGAGTGGCTCCTCGACGAGATCAACCTCACCGGCGTCGACGCGCCGCCTGACGTGAGCGAGGTCGAGCTCGCGCACCTCGAGACGGAGCCCTCCGTGTCGGTGTCGTGCCCGCGCCTCGTCGCCTCGCCCGTCGCGCTCGAGTGCACGCTCGAGCGGCTCGTCGAGGTGGGCGCCTGCACGCTCGTCCTCGCCAGGGTGGTCCACGCGTCCGTCGACGCGGAGGCGCTCGACCTCAGCGATCCCGGGCGGCCGTACGCCGACATCCGGCGACTGCGCCCGCTCGCCCGCCTCGGCCGAGACGAGTGGTCGACGATCGGCGAGATCGTCACCCGCAGGCGCCCGGTCTGGGGCCGCGACGTCGGCGGGGACGGCGCGGCGACCGACGGGCCCGGCGCCTGACGGTCTCAGCGCTCCCCTCCCGACGCGCCGCTCAGCGACGGACGAGGCGCTGGAGGGCGATCTGGGCGAGTGGGGCGTAGGCGGCCGCGACCGGCGTCGGAGCCGTGATGCGGAGCACCGTCAGCGTGCCGTCGTCATGAGCACGGACTCCGTGGTCGAGAGCCATCCGGACCGGCCCGACCCGGACGTGCCAGGACCACGTCATGGCCCCCTCGTCGACCTCGTCGACGACGAAGGTGACGCGCACGCCCAGGGTGCCGACGACCTGGCCGGCGAGGCCGGGGCGCAGGCGGGGGCTGCCTTCGCCGACCTCGACCCGGCGGACCTGAGGCGACCAGGTCGGCCACAGCCGCGTGTCGGCATAGCGCTCCCACACCGTCGCCGGCGCGGCGGGACCGGTGGCCCGCAGCCTCACGTCACCCATCTCCCCACCCTGCCACGCGGTGACGCCGGGGGGTGGCGCCAGGCGATGACGCCAGGGGCTGGCGCCGGGGGTGACGCCAGGGGTGACCCGCCTGCGGCGGAGGTCTTGACGACCGCACTGGAGGCGGCTACCTTTCAGACTAAATTTAGTAGTGAATTTAGTGCTGAAGGCCACTCAACAGTATCGACACCGCACAGCACTGACACTCCGCAGCACTGACACTCCACAGCACTGACCCTCCCCAGCACCGAAGCAGTCTCAGCCGAGCGCCGCAGGGCGCATCAGGCACCGATTTCCGAACCGACCGACCAGTGAGCGAGCCGACGATGACTCAGAACGGGACCGCCCCCAACCGAGGCGACCTCGTGCGCGCCGCGATCCTCGGGCTCCTCGGAACCCGTGGCCCCTCCTCCCGGGCCGACATCGCACGCCTGCTCGGGGTCAGCCCGGCCACCGTCACCCAGACGACGAAGGAGCTCCTGGCCCGGCGGCTCGTCACCGAGCTCGAGTCGGTCCCGAGCCAGGGCGGCCGCCCTGCCCGGCTCCTCGGTCTCGACCGGGCGGCCGGCGGCGCGATCGGGGCCAAGGTGACGGCGAACCACATCGCCCTCGTGTCCGTCGACCTCGACGGCAGCGTCCGCTCCTCGCAGTCGATCCGCTTCGACCCCAGGCCCTACGGCGCCCTCGACGTCCTCGGCTCCATCCTGTCCGACGCCGTGGCGCGCCACGAGGGCAACCTCCTCGGCATCGGCGTCGGCATCCCGGGGGCGGTCGACGCGCAGGCCTCCGGGATCGTCGACGCCCCGACGATCGGCTGGGACCGTGCCCCCGTGGGACCCCGGCTGCGCGAGCTCCTCGGGGTGCCGGTCCTCGTCGACAACGACGTCAACACCCTCGCCGCCGCCGAGAGCGTCTACGGGATCGGCCGGCAGCACTCGTCGTACATCGTCGTGACGATCGGCCTCGGCGTCGGATGCGGCATCGTCCAGCAGGGCATCGTGAGCCGAGGTGCCCATGGCGGCGCCGGCGAGATCGGGCACATCCCCGTCACCGACAACGGCCCGCTCTGCGGGTGCGGCAACCGCGGCTGCCTCGAGGCCCACATCGGCGAGGCGGGCCTCGTCGCCGAGGCGGTGCGCCGGGGCGTCGTGCACCCCGACGGCGGTGTCGCCGACCTGTCCGCAGCCGCCCACGCGGGCGAGGCCGAGGCGCTCGCGATCTACGACGGCGCCGGCCGGATGCTCGGCCGGAGCCTCGCCGGGGTCGTGCACACCCTCGACCCCGAGTGTGTCCTGCTCATGGGTGAGGGCATCGGCGACTGGGGCTTCTGGGAGCGGGGCTTCGAGGACGCCTTCCGCCGCGCCCTCATGCCGACCCGACGCGGCGTCCGCTGCGTCGTCGAGCCGTGGACCGAGGACCAGTGGGCCGTCGGCGCCGCCTCCCTCGTCCTCGCGACCCCCTTCGACGCGGTCGCCGGCGGCGCCCAGGGCGAGCTCGTCCGGGCCCGGCTCCAGGCCGGGACGCCGGCCACGAGCGCGGCGGTGTCCCCGTGAACCGCGGGCGCCGGTGGCGCAACCGCGGCTGGGTCCTGTTCTTCCTCGCTCCGAGCGCGATCCCGCTCGTGCTCTTCACCGTCATCCCGATGGTGAGCTCGGTCTGGGTGAGCCTGCACGAGTGGAACCTCATCTCGGCCATGAAGTGGGTCGGGCTCGACAACTACACCCACCTGCTGACCGACGACCAGACCCGCAGCGTCTTCCTCCACTCGCTCCTCTATTGCCTCGGCTACCTCCCCCTGGTGTTCGTCGGCGGCCTCGGTCTCGCGCTCGTGCTCAACCAGCAGCTGCGTGGCCGGTCCTTCTTCCGTGCGGCCTACTTCCTGCCCGTGGTCACGAGCTGGGTCGTCGTCGCCCTCGTGTGGAAGTGGCTGCTCAACCCGACCAACGGCCTCGTCAACACGATCCTCGGCGCCGTCGGGCTGCCTCAGCCCGGGTGGTGGACCGACCCGACCTGGGCCCTGCCCGCCGTCATCCTCAGCTCCGCCTGGAAGGACCTCGGCTTCGTCATGGTGATCATGCTCGCCGGCCTCCAGGCCATCCCCTCCGACGTCCTGGAGGCGGCGACGGTCGACGGGGCCGGCGCGTGGCAGCGCTTCCGGCGCATCACCTTCCCGCTCCTGTCGCCCTCGACGTTCTTCGTCGTCATCATCTCCCTCATCAACGGGTTCCAGGTCTTCGACCAGGTCTACGTCATGACCGGGGGCGGCCCGCAGGGCGCGAGCCAGGTCGTCGTCGGGCAGGTCTACGACCTGACGTTCCGCTACGGCCGGGCCGGTGAGGCGAGCGCCCTGTCGTGGCTCCTCTTCGGCGTCATCCTCATCATCACCGCGGTGCAGATCCGCGGCCAGAAGCGGTGGGTGCACTATGCCTGAGAGCCTCAGCGTCGAGTCACACGTCGAGCCACACGTCGAGTCACACGTCGCGTCGCCCGCTCCCGCCCGTGAGGCCGCTCCCGCGGCGCCCGGCCGGCCTCGGAAGGGCCCCTGGCTCAGGCTGCTGACGTATGCGGCCGTGTCCCTCGGCGCCCTCGTCATGCTCTTCCCGTTCCTCTGGACGGTCATCACCTCGATCACCCCCGAGGGATCCCTGGCCGGCGGCCCGACGCTCTTCGTCGAGAACCCGACGACAGCGGCATACCGCACGCTGCTCGAGACGCTCCCGATGTGGCGGATCCTGCTCAACTCGCTGTGGATCGCCGTCGTCTCGACGCTGCTCCAGCTCGTCACCGGCTCGATGGCCGCCTACGGCTTCGCGCGGCTGACGTTCCGTGGCCGGAACGTCGTCTTCGCCCTCTACCTCGCGACGCTCATGGTGCCGATGCAGGTCCTCGTCGTCCCGCTCTTCATCGAGATGACGACGCTCGGGCTCCAGGACACCTACATGGCCCTGCTCGCACCGTCGATCGCCTCCGCGTTCGGGGTCTTCCTGCTCAAGCAGGCCGTCGAGGGCGTGCCGCGCGAGCTCGACGAAGCCGCCACCATCGACGGTGCGGGCCACCTGCGCATCTTCGCGACGATCGTCCTGCCGCTCATCCGGCCCGCCCTCGCGACCGTCGCCGTGTTCGCGTTCATGGGCAGCTGGAACAGCTTCCTGTGGCCCCTCGTCGTCATCCGCTCACCCGAGTTCATGACGCTGCCGCTCGGACTGTCCACTCTCCAGGGCCAGTTCACGACCGAGTGGGACGTCGTCATGGCCGGGTCGGTCTTCTCGATCGTCCCCATCGCGATCGTCTACCTGCTGGCCCAGCGCCACATCATCGCCGGCGTCGCGCACTCCGGGCTCAAGTGAGGTCACCCCCTCCCGCCCATCGATCCCTCCCAACCGCCGCTCCCCCTCTCCACCGACCCTCCCCGTCCCCGTCTCCACCTCGCCGTCCCCACCTCGCTGTCCCCACCACCCGAACCGAGCCGCCCCCGACTCGGCTGCACTCGAAAGGCACCTCCATGAAGAACCTCGCCAGGCGCAGCGCCGCGCCTGTCATCGCCGGCCTCGTGCTGACGCTCGGCGCCTGCGCCCAGGGCTCCGCGTCCCAGTCCGACGCCCCCGCGGCGTCCGGCGGCGTGACGACGGTCCGCTACTTCAACTTCTCCGCCAACGACGGGCACGAGAAGGACCTCGACCAGATCAAGGCGGCCTTCGAGAAGGCCAACCCGACGATCAAGGTCAAGATCGAGACGACGCCCTACGCCGACTACTTCACCAAGCTCCAGACAGCGGTCGCCGGTGGCACCGTGGGCGACGCCTTCGAGCTCAACTACGAGAACTTCGTGACCTACGCCAAGAGCGGCGCGCTCGCCGAGCTGCCCGGTGTCGACGGCTCGGCCTACAAGGAGTCGCTCCTCAAGGCCTTCAGCTCGGACGGCAAGCAGTACGGCCTGCCCGAGTCGTTCAGCAACGTCGTCCTCTTCTTCAACAAGGACCTCTTCAAGGCGGCTGGCGTCGCCGAGCCGACGTCGAGCTGGACGTGGGCCGACGAGCAGGCCGCGGCCCAGAAGCTGACGAACAAGGCCAAGGGCGTCTGGGGCGACTACCAGCCGATCTCGTTCTTCGAGTTCTACAAGACGCTCGCCCAGTCGGGCGGCCAGTTCCTCAGCGCCGACAAGAAGACGTCGACGTTCAACTCGCCCGCAGGCAAGCAGGCGGCGCAGTTCCTCGTGGCCAAGTCGGGCAGGACGATGCCGACCGAGGCCGACGGTGCCGGCACGCCGGACTTCGACTCGAAGCTCTTCAAGAGCGGCAAGCTCGCCCTCTGGCACACGGGCGTGTGGATGTTCTCCGGCATGGCCGACGCGCCCTTCGCGTGGGACGTCGTCGTCGAGCCGGGCAACACGACCAAGGCGTCGGCGATGTTCACCAACGGCGCCGTCGTCTCGGCAGCGAGCAAGAACAAGGAGGCGGCCCAGAAGTGGGTCACCTACCTGACGAGCTCCGACGTCATGACCGACGTGCGCCTCAAGACGAGCTGGGAGCTGCCGCCCGTCGCCGACGAGAGCAAGCTCGCGAGCTACCTGCAGGCCGGCAAGCCCGCCAACCGCCAGGCCGTCTTCGACTCGCTCGACGCGACGGTCCTGCCCCCGGTCATCGAGCGCCAGCAGGAGATGCAGGACGCCGTGACGAAGGAGCTCTCGGCCGCGGCCGCCGGCCGCAAGAGCGTCGACCAGGCGCTGGCCGACGCCCAGAAGGCCGTCGACGCCCTCCTCAAGTGAGTCCGGGGTGGGTGCGCCGGCGCCCCCGCGCCCCCGGCGCACCCACCCGCACAGCCATCCCCACGGCCATCCCCACAGCAATCCCCACAGACCCGACCCTGCCGCGACCCCGAGAGAACCATGAGCACCCTGATCTCCCACCGCCCGCACGGCATCGAGCACCCGTATGCCGTCTCGCCCGACCAGCGTGTCCCCGTCCTCCCGGAGGTGGGCGAGACCATGACGATCGGGGTCCAGGCCCGGCCCGAGGTGAGCTCGGTCGTGTGCGAGTGGCGCACCCGGCCAGCCGGCCGTCGGCACGGCGGGTCCGAGGACACGGTGAGCCCCCTCGTGATGGCCCCGGTGACGTCGAGTGCCGCGGACGCAGCGGCGCTCGCCGGTGGGGAGGGCCACCTCGCGGAGGCGCAAGCCGCCTCCATCGGCGGTTCGGGCGGCTGGGCCGTCACGTCACCGCCGCTCGACGAACCCGACGGCTACGCCTACCGGTTCGTCGCGACGACCGACGACGGGCGGACCGAGGCGAGCGACTGGTACGACGTGGCTCCCGCGCGCTGGACGGCATCCGCTGACCTGCCGACCGGGATGACCGCCTCTCTCACCGGCGCCGCCGGGCACCTCGTGCCGGGCTCGGTCGAGTGGCTCGTGTCCGTCGAAGGGATCCACCGGGTCCGGTTCGCCCTCGGGCTCGCCGAGGGCGACCACGTCGTCGGCTTCGGGGAGCGCTACGACGCGCTCGACCAGGCCGGTCGCCGGCTCGATGCCGTCGTCTTCGAGCAGTACAAGTCGCAGGGCGTCCACGGCCGGACCTACCTGCCGATGCCGTTCGCGCACGTCATCGGGACCGGAGGCGCCGGGGACTCGGACGGCCCGGCCGCGAGCTCGTGGGGGTTCCACGTCCGGACGAGCCGGCGCACGTGGTTCGACGTCGGTGCGACTCGCCCGGACCGGCTCGTCGTCGAGGTCGCCCTCGGCGGCACACCGGAGGAGACGGTCGACGTCGCCTGCTACGACGGGACGCCCACCGAGGTCCTCCGCGCCTTCCTCGACGAGGTGGGCCGGGCCGAGGAGCTCCCCTCATGGGTCTTCCGGCTCTGGGCCTCGGGCAACGAGTGGAACACCGAGGCGCTCGTCCGCGAGCGGATGGACACCCACCGTGACCTCGACATCCCGGTCGGCGTCGTCGTCATCGAGGCCTGGAGCGACGAGGAGGGCATCATGATCTTCCGCGACGCCACCTACGTGCCCCACCCCGACGGCTCGCCGTTCGCCGCAGACGACTTCACCTTCCCGGCCGACGGTGCCTGGCCAGATCCCCGGGCCATGGTCGACGACCTCCACGCCCGGGGCATCAAGGTCGTCCTCTGGCAGATCCCCCTTCTCAAGACCGCCCGCTCGGAGGAGGGCCTCCACGAGCAGGTCCTCGCCGAGGGCGAGGCGATGGTGCGCGGAGGCCACGCGGTCCGCGAAGCCGACGGGACGGCATACCTCAACCGGGGTTGGTGGTTCCCGAAGTCGCTCATGCCCGACCTGTCGACGCAGCGCACCCGCGACTGGTGGACGGCCAAGCGCGACTACCTCGTCCGCGACCTCGACATCGACGGGTTCAAGACCGACGGCGGAGAGCACGCGTGGGGCCACGACCTGCGCTACGGCGACGGCCGCCGCGGCGACGAGGGCAACAACCTCTACCCAGTGCACTACGCTCGGGCGCTCGGCGACCTCCTCCGCAAGCACGGCAAGGCGCCGATCACCTTCTCCCGCAGTGGTTTCACCGGTTCACAGGCCCACGGGATCTTCTGGGCCGGCGACGAGGACTCGACGTGGGAGGCCTTCCGCCACTCGATCACGGCCGGTCTGACGGCCGCCTCCTGCGGGATCGTCTACTGGGGCTGGGACCTCGCCGGATTCTCCGGGCCGGGCCCCGACGCCGAGCTCTACCTCCGCGCGGCAGGAGCGTCGGTATTCATGCCGATCATGCAGTACCACTCGGAGTTCAACCACCACCAGCTGCCGCTGCGCGACCGGACCCCGTGGCACGTCGCCGAGCTGACGGGTGACGAGCGCGTCGTCCCCGTGTTCCGCCGGCTCGCGCACCTGCGCGAGGCGCTCGTCGACTACCTCACGACCTCCGCGGCGCAGACCGTCGCGACGGACCGCCCCCTCATGCGGCCGCTCTTCTTCGACCACCCCGGCGAACCCGGCGCGTGGGACCACCCGCAGCAGTGGATGCTCGGCGCGGACCTCCTCGTCGCCGCGGTGACCGAGCCGGCCGCGACGACCTGGCGCGCCTGGCTCCCGACGGGGGAGTGGGTCGACGTCTGGACGGGGGCCGCCGTGACCGGCGGCGCCGTCGTCGAGCGCGACGTGCCGATCGACGTCGTGCCCGTGTGGTGCCGCGCCGAGTCGTGGCCGTCCCTGCGCGGCGTGTTCGAGAGGATGGGCGGATGAGGACCGACCACTTCATCCGGTTCGAGCGGGTCACCGCCGTCGAGGAGACGAGGCGCGGGCTCCTCGCCGACGTCCACGGCGAACGCCTCCGCGTCGAGGTCGTGCGCCCCGACGTCGTGCGCCTCCAGATGAGCCGTGGCGGCACCTTCGACGAGCAGCCGACGTATGCCGTGTGCGTCGACCCGTTCGAGCGCCCGGTCGCGTGGCGGGCAGAGTCGGACGGCGAGGCCTGGCGGATCGTCACCGAGGCGATGACGGTGACCTTGTGGCTCGACCCGTTCCGCATCGACGTGCACCGGGCCGACGGGTCCGTCGTCCTCGAGACGGCCGCCGACGAGCACGGTCGCTACTGGACCTACGCCACGCTCAACGACGCCTTCACGATGCGGCGCCGGTGCGGCGTCGGCGACGCGATCTTCGGGCTCGGCGAGAAGGGCGGCCACCTCGACCGGAAGGGCCGCGACTTCACGATGTGGAACACCGACGTCCTCAACCCCGACGGGACGGCGGAGTTCCGAGCCGGGCTCGCGCCCGACGACCCGCGGGCCGACATGACGAGCGTCGAGTTCGACCCGTACTACGTGACGATCCCGTTCTTCTACCACCAGGCTGGGCCCGGAGGCGCGATGTCTGGGTCGTTCGTCGACAACGGCTACCGCGGGTCCTACGAGTTCAGCCGCCCGACCGAGTACCGGATCGGCTTCGAGGGCGGCCAGTGGACGGAGTACGTCTTCGCGGGCCCGTCGATGCCCGGCATCCTCGAGGCGTACACGTGGCTGACCGGGCGAGCGAGCCTGCCGCCACTGTGGTCGCTCGGCTACCACCAGTGCCGCTGGCACGCCTACTCCCAGGACGACGTCGAACGGCTCGGCGCACGCCACCGCGACGACGGCTTCCCGTGCGACGGGCTCTGGCTCGACATCGAGCACATGGACGGGTTCCGCGTCTTCACGTGGGACGAGTCGCGCTTCCCTGACCCGGCCGGGATGCTGAAGCGCCTGTCCGAGAAGGGCTTCCGCGTCATCTCGATCGTCGACCCCGGCGTCAAGCGCGACCCCGGGTACTGGGTCTACGACGAGGGCGTCGAGCGGGACGTCTTCTGCAGGACGGAGGGCGGCGACACCTACATCGGCCAGGTGTGGCCCGGCGACACGGCGTTCCCCGACTTCTCGACCGAGGAGGGCCGGGCCTGGTGGGGTGAGCTCAACGCCGGCCACGTCGCGTCGGGCCTCGCCGGCATCTGGAACGACATGAACGAGCCGGCGACGGGCAGCATCCCCGCCGAGCGGATGCTCTTCCAAGACGGCCACGCCTCGCACGCGAGGTTCCACAACCAGTACGCCCTGCTCATGGCCATGGGCACGCACGAGGGACTGCGCTCGGCGCGGCCCGACCTGAGGACCTTCATCCTGTCCCGCGCCGGCTTCGCCGGGATCCAGCGGTATGCCGCCAACTGGATGGGCGACAACCAGTCCCGCTGGGACCACCTCTGGCTCAGCATCACGATGGGGTCGGGCTTCGGCGTCTCGGGGCAGCCGTTCGTCGGCGCGGACATCGGCGGCTTCCAGGGCAACTCCAACGCCGAGCTGTTCCTGCGGTGGATGCAGCTGGGGGTCCTCACGCCGTTCTGCCGCAACCACAACGAGATCGGCAACATCGACCAGTACGCCTGGGCCTTCGGCGAGGCGGTCCACGACCACGCCCGCGAGGCGGTCCGGCTGCGCTACCGGCTCATGCCGTACATCTACGCGGCCTTCGTCCGGGCTTCGGAGACGGGCGAGCCGGTCCAGCGCCCGCTCGTGTTCGACCACCAGGACGAGCCGGCGGCCGCGGCCGCCGAGGACCAGTACCTCTTCGGGCGCGACCTGCTCGTCGCCCCGGTGACCGCCCCGGGCGTGACGGCCCGCCAGGTCTACCTCCCGGTCGGGCACTGGTACGACTGGCACACGGGCGAGCTGCACGAGGGCGGCCGCTACGTCATCGCGCCCACGCCGATGGACCGGATCCCGGTCTACGCCCGGGCGGGTGCGGTCATCCCGATGTGGCCCGAGGCGCCCCCGTCGACGGACGGCCACCACCCGGAGACGATCGAGCTGCACGCGTTCGAGCCCGTCACGGACGGCCGTCGTGAGTCCCTGCTCGTCGAGGACGACGGCCTGACGTTCGCGGCCCTGTCGGGCGCACACGTGCGAACGACGTTCGTCGTCACCCGGGAGGCGGGCGAGGTCGCGATCGAGACACGGACGGAGGGCGACGGGTATCCCGAGCACCGGCGGCAGGCGTTCCACCTCGTGGCGCACGGCCCGTCGGGGCAGGTCGACCTCGGGACGCTCGCTCCCGGCCGCGTCGTGCTCCGCCCGGCCGACCCCACCGACGACTGACCCGGTCGGGCGGGCTCGGGGCCCGCTGCTACCGGCGGCCTGCGCCTCGGAGGAGGTCGAGGTCCGGGCCCCAGGCGTCGATCGTCGTGCTGAGGTCGTCCCGTCCGAGCGCGGCGTCGCGGCGCCGGCACTCTCGCTCCACCGACGCGAACACCTCGCGGAGCGCGGCCGGGTCGCCGTCGAGCAGGGCCTCGAGCTGTGGAACGAGGACGTCCGCCGACCATTCCGGAACCGCGAGCGGGTGCTCACGCAGCTCCCACGCGAGGTACTTGTTGTAGGGGCGAACCCGGCCACCGAGGGCGAAGACGACGTCGAGCAGCCAAGGCACGGACTCCGCCGCGTCGAGCCTGCGCCCGGTCTCGCGTCCCTCCCGGTCGGCCTTGAGCGCCCGGTAGACGAGGTTGACGTACCCGTCGAGACGCGCCCCGAGGACGGCGTCCTGCTCGGTCGGCGTCAGGATCGCCTGTCGGTGCACGGCCGCGGAGACCCTGCCGCCAGTGTCGTCGCGGAGCACCCGGGCCCAGGCGAAGGACCAGCGGTACCAGTACCCGTCCGTGCCGAACGTTTCCGGCCGCTCCAGCTCGGCGAGGGAGACCGGGACCTCGTCGACCGCCGCGCTCCGCAGGACTGTGGTGTCGGCGGGTGCGTCCCGGACGACGAACACGTCGACGTCCGACCACCGCGTCGCCATGCCCCGCGCGGCGGACCCGCTGAGGACGACCCCGACGATCTGCGGGTCCTCGCGGCCGAGGATCTCGTCGAGGGCTGCCTGGGCCGCGGCCGGCAGCCCGCCCGGCTGCTCGTGCGGGATCGACCCGGTCATTCCCTCGTCCGCCATCGTGTCCCCCTGCGCTCCGGGGCGTCGCAGCATCGTGGCACACCCAGTGCCCGGTTCGGGCTGGTCCGACGGCTGCCGCTGACGCGCGGCTCAGGGGAGCCCCGCCGAGTCCCTCAGCCGCTGGTACAGGGTCCGGTGCCGCGACCAGGGCGGGTCGCCGACCGAGGGGGCCATCGGGTCGCCGCCGATCGCAGCCCCGTCGAGGGCCGACCCATCGCCCATGGCCCCGTCGATGAGGACTCCGTCGATGAAGACTCCGTCGACCACGACCCCGTCGACCACCGCCCCGTCGATCACGGCCCCGTCGATCACGGCCCCGTCGACCAAGGCCCCCTCAGCCGGGCCGTGCGTACCGGCCCAACGCGCACCGGCCCCGCCAGCACGGGCACGTCCGAGCGACCGCCGGATGGCCTCCGCGACGGGCAGCGGCCCGCTCTCCGCAGCCCCGAGCTCACCCGCGGCGTCCCGGCCCGCGACCATGTCGTGCCCCAGGCTCGGGATGAGCGAGCCGACGAGCGCCGCGGGGACGTCGACGACGGCCCCGACCACGCGCGTGACTGCGTCGACGGGAGCCAGCCACACCGGGACCTGGATGCGCACCAGACCCGACTCGGCGGCATACGCCCGGAGGAGCTCGGCGTAGGTGACCCGGTCGGGACCGACGACGTCGAGATGACCCGTCACGTCGGGCCGCTCGAGCGCCTCCGCGAGGAAGTGGACGGCGTCGGCGACGGCGACCGGCTGGATCAAGGTCGTGGCCATCCACGCCGGGACCGTCTGCACGACCGGGAGCCGCTCGGAGAGCTGCCGCATCACCTCGAAGCTCGTCGACCCCGCGCCGATGACCATCGAGGCGCGCAGCGTCAGGACCGACGACTCGGCGCTGCTGAGGATCTCCTCGACCTCCAGGCGCGAGAGCAGGTGGTCCGAGAGCTCCTCGCGCGGCCCGTCCGGCACGATCCCCGACAGGTAGACGAGCCGTCCGACGCCACCGACGCCGACGGCGTGACGCACGTTGTCGGCGGCCTGCCGGTCCCGGGTCATGAAGTCGTCCTCACCGAGCCCGTGCACGAGGTAGCAGACGGCGTCGGCTCCCTCGACCGCCGCGACGACCTGCGCCTCGTCGAGGACGTCGGCCCGGCGCCACTCGACGTCGCGGACCCAGGGGTATGCCGCTCGGCGGGTTCCGCGGTACGTCGCGACCACGTCGTGGCCCCGGCCGAGCAGCTCCGGGACGAGCCGCGAGCCGACGTACCCGCTCGCCCCCACGACGACGACCCTCATCGGGGCGGGCCGGAGGCGGTCACCGGTTGTGCCTCACCGTCGTCGCTGACCCGGGGCCGGCCCGCCACCCGGACCCTGGCCTTTGCCCTTGCCCTTGCCGTTGCCTTCACTCGGCCCGCGACCGCGCAGCGAGCTCGCGAACGACCCGAAGAGGTCGGCGGCGGACCGGACGATGTCGAGGTCGTCCTCGTCGTCCGCGTTCGCCACGGCGCTCTCGGGACTCGCCATCCGCGTCAGGAACCGGGTGACGAGTGGGTCGGAGGCGCGTTGCACGAGGCCGGTCCCGAAGTCCATGGGCGCGCCGACGAAGACGAGGTCCGTGACAAGTCGCGCATCGGTGCGCGCCGCGCTCGCGTCCGCGCCGGCGCCCGACGTCCTGGCCGGCTTCAGCGTCAGCGAGATCGCGATGTCGGCGTTGCCGAGGCCGTGGCGCTCGCGTCCGGTCGCCTCGAGGTGCGCCTTCCGCGCGTCCTCGTCGCGCTCGGTCATCGACCCCGTCCCGTCGAACGTCATCGTGAACGGTCCGAGCTTGGCCCGGATCGAGCCGACGAAGTCGTCGCCGTGGACCTCGGTCACGGCCGCGCCGGGGAAGGAGCGACCGATCCGGTAGAGGTCCATGAACGCGGCCCAGACGTCGTCCACAGGTGCGTCGAGGGTCTGGCGGTGCGTCAGCCTCATGCGAGTCGTCCCTTGCTCGGTGGGTGGCTCGGTGGGTGCCTCATCCATCGTCGCCCATACCCGCTCCTCCGGCGAGTGCCGCCGCCGGCCGCATCGCGTCACACATCCCGCCGTTCTCTGGCGTGGGTCCCGGCCGAGTGGCAGTCTCGACGTACAGGGTGGTTTCTGGGCCCGCGACGGGACGGGGCTGGGGAGGGAACATGAAGCGAGCACGGGCCATCGGTTCGGCCGTCGCGATCTCGGTCGTGGCTGCCGGCCTCACCGCTTCGCCCGCGGCAGCGGCGCAGCCTCGGATCTACCACACCATCAAGGCCGCCAACGGGTTCGCCTTCCTCGACGAGACCCGGGGCTGCGAACGGACCGAGGTCTTCGTCTCCTCGAGCAGGGCGATGTATGCCGCCCAGCCCGGTCCCGTGGTCAAGCAGGGGTTCACGGATGCGCTCGTCCGCGTCACCGACCTCTGCGCGCTCCGGGCTGCCGCAGGCGGGGGACCTCCCGTCGTGTTCGAGGCGGAGGGGCGCGCGATGGTGCCGCTCACCGTCGACGCTCGCCTGACGAGGGCCTCGGTCGAGGCGGACCTGCCGGGAGCCGACGGTGCGGGCAACCCGGTCACGATCCATCTTGCGACGAACTGGACCGGGACGGGCGCGCTCGAGCACACGAGCGTGCACAACCATGTGCTCGTCCCGGGCACCGGCGTCGTGAATGCGAACGACAACAACCTGCGTCGCGAAGTCACGGCCCGGGTCTCCGTGACGGGGGCCGACCGCGCCGCCTCGGGCACTGCTGCCGAGGCGTCCCTCGAGCTGGTGAAGTCGATGTGCATCGAGGTGCCGCGACCGGGAGTCGAAGGGTTCTACCCGTGCTTCGGGTTCCCGGGCTGATCAAGGCGGGCGCCCTCGTCGGTGGCGTCGCCGCCGCCGGGCTGTCCGTCTGGACGCTCCGCTGGTCGGCGATGCGGTGGGGCGCGACGACCGGGGAGACGACCGAGCCGCTTCCCGGTGACCAGGTCCTGCCTGACGCCCGACTCGTCGCGACGCGGGCCATCACGATCGACGCACCGCCCGACCGGGTCTGGCCGTGGGTCGTCCAGATCGGTCAGGGCCGCGCCGGCTTCTACAGCTACGACGCCCTCGAGAACCTCGTCGGCTGCGACATCCACAGCGCCACCCGCATCGTCGAGTCGTGGCAGCACCTCGAGGTGGGCGACCGCGTGCGTCTTCACCCGCAGGTCGCGCTCGAGGTCGCCTCGGTCGACCCCGGACACTCCCTCGTCCTCCATGCCGGTGCGGCCATGGCCGGCTCGGCGGGTGGCTCAGCGGGTGCGGCGGCGCCGTCCGTCCCCTACGACTTCACCTGGGCGTTCGTCGTGCGCCGGCACCCGGGGCTGACGACGCGGCTCATCGTCCGCGAGCGCTACGCCTACGTGAGCCCCGCCTCCGTCATTCTCATCGAGTCCGTATCCGCCGCCAGCGCCGTCATGAGTCGCAAGATGTTGCGTGGGATCCGTGACCGCGCCGAACGGGCCATGCATCCCGGGTCGGCGATGGTCCTCTGACCTGACCTGACCTGACCTGGCACACACGGCCCACCACGAGCGAGGACGGTTGATGGCTGATGACGGTCGCTGAGGAGCTCGAGCCCATTGCACGCGGCGCGCTCGGCGCGGCGGTCCCGATCCGGTTGGAGGCGTGGGACGGGAGCGCGCTCGGACCGCCCGACGCCGACCTCCGCGTGCGTTTCACCTCGCGGCGGGCCCTGCGGCGGCTGCTGTGGGCCCCCAATGAGCTCGGCTTCGCCCGAGCCTACGTGTCGGGAGACATCGAGATCGAGGGCGACCTGCTCGACGCGATGACCGGGCTGGGCGAGCTCGCCGACCCCGAGCGGGGACCCGGCGTCCAGATCACGCCCGGGCTCGTGGCCGAGATCGCCAGGGCCGTGGTGCGCCTGCGTGCCGTCGGCCCCCCGCCCCGCCCCCCGGCCGAGGAGATCCGTCTCGGCGGGCCTCTCCACTCGCTCCGGCGTGATGCCCGCGCCATCTCCCACCACTACGACGTCGGCAACGAGTTCTACCGTCTCGTCCTCGGGCCGTCGCTCGTCTACTCGTGCGCCTATTTCGAGCAGGAGGCGTCCGCGACCTACGGCCTCGACGAGGCGCAGCACGCCAAGCTCGACCTCGTCGCCCGCAAGCTGGGCCTCGAGCCGGGGATGCGCGTCCTCGACGTCGGTTGCGGCTGGGGGTCGTTCGTCCTCCACGCCGCGCGCGAGTACGGCGTCTCCGCCGTGGGCGTGACGCTCTCGCAGTCGCAGGCCCAGCTCGCCAGGGAGCGGGTCGCGGCCGCCGGGCTCATCGACCGTGTCGAGATCCGGGTCCAGGACTACCGCGAGGTGGACGACGGGCCGTTCGACGCGATCGCGAGCATCGGCATGGCCGAGCACGTGGGCCGCACGATGCTGCCCACCTACACCTCCCGCCTGCACATGCTGCTCAAGCCGGGTGGGCGCCTGCTCAACCACGCCATCTCTCGTCGGCCGCTGGCCTCGGACCACGAGCCGCCCAGCCGTCGCGAGCGCAAGGCCGGGCGCCCGGTCGACCGGACCTCGTTCATCGACCGCTACGTCTTCCCGGACGGCGAGCTCGAGCCCCTCTCGACGATGGTCGAGGCGATCGAGGAGGCCGGCCTCGAGGTCCGAGACGTCGAGGCGATCCGGGAGCACTACGGCCGCACCCTCCGCGCCTGGGTCTCGAACCTCGAGCGGTCGTGGGACGAGGCCGTCGCGCTGTCGAGCCCGGGCCGGGCCCGCGTGTGGCGGCTCTACATGGCCGGGTCGGCGCTCGCCTTCGAGGCGAACCGGATCGGCGTCAACCAGGTGCTCGCCGTTCGTCCCGAGCGCGCCGGCCGGAGCGGTATGCCGCTGACCCGCGCGACGCTGCTCGCGCCCGCTGCGCGCCTCGGCGGAGGTTCGGACACCCAGGGCGCGATCGACACGGCTCTGGTGTCCCCGAACGGCTCGACGGGAGCCGCGAGCGACGACGCGTGGACCATCTGACCGGGACCCTGCGCACCGGCGTCCTGAATGCGGCGTCCTGAATGCGGCGTCGTCTGCGCGAACCGGGGGATCGCCACCCGGTCGCGCAGACGGCGCGGCACTCGACCCGGCCCAGGCCCGGCACTCGCGGGCCCGCGACGCCGAGACGGCCCGGCGGCATACGGGCTCGTGGCCGAAGGGTCGGGAGCTCAGCGTCCGGCGAGGGTGCTGCGCGTGAACCCGTGGTAGCGCGTCCCCTGTGTCGTCAGGGTCCCCTGGTCGCCCTCGGCGAGCAGCCCGTACTCCGAGCGGTGCAGGTCCTGCTCGCGGCGGAGGCCCGCCGAGGTCTCGAAGGTGACGAAGTAGTCGGTCCGCGTCGCTGCGTCCCCGGCACAGCCGGAGATCTCCATGCGCTTGGCCACGACCATGGCCGGCTCGCTGAGGACGGGGGCAGCGTTGTTGCGCTGCCAGGTCCGGATACCTCGGACGATCACGACCCCGATGACGAGGACCGCGAGGACGGCGACCAGTGCGAAGACGACGGCGAAGGCGGTCGGTGGACCGGACAGCGGGTCGAGGGCGAAGGGCGACTCTTCGGTCGGACGACTGGCAAGGGGCACGTGGACTCCTCAAGGGCGACGGGTGTCGTGCGGACCCTCATGCGACGCGCGGGCGGCCCCGCCGGTTTCGGTCCGCACGGGGGAGTCTCGCGTCGCGGGAGCGATCCCGCATCCGGAGAGGGCGCCGAGTGCGGGCGCCGCGACGCCTCGCCCTCGGCCTCAGCGCAGGATGCGCTCGAACGCGTCGACGAGGACCTCGATCTCGTGCTCCTCGATGACGAGCGGCGGCGCGATGCGGACCGTCGAGCCGTGGGTGTCCTTGACGAGGACGCCGTGCTCGAGGAGGCGGTGCGAGGCCTCGCGCCCGGTCATGAGCGAGGGGTCGAGGTCGACGCCCGCCCAGAGGCCGCGGCAGCGGACCGCGTCGATGCCGTGACCGACGAGGCGGTCGAGGCCGTCGGCGAGGACCTTCCCGAGTCGCTCGGCCCGCTCCTGGTACTCGCCCGTGGCGAGCAGCCCGACGACGGCCTGGCCCACCGCGGCCCCCAGCGGGTTGCCTCCGAAGGTCGAGCCGTGGCTGCCGGGGGTGAAGACCCCGAGGACCGACCGGTCGGCGACGACCGCGGACACCGGGACGATGCCCCCGCCGAGGGCCTTGCCGAGGATGTACACGTCGGGCACGACGTCCTCGAGGTCGCACGCAAAGGTCGTGCCGGTGCGCCCCAGACCGGACTGGATCTCGTCGGCGAGCATGAGGACCCCGCGCTCGGACGTCAGCTCACGAACCCCCCGCAGCCAGCCGTCGGGCGGGATGATGACGCCGCCCTCGCCCTGGATCGGCTCGAGGAGCACGGCCACGGTCTCGTCGGTGATCGCCGCCTCGAGTGCATCGAGGTCGCCGTACGGCACGGTGTCGAAGCCGGGTGTGTACGGCCCGTAGTGGTCGTGGGCGACCGGGTCGTCGGAGAAGCTGATGATCGTCGTCGTCCGGCCATGGAAGTTGCCGGCCATGACGACGATGCGGGCCCGGCCGTCCGGGACCCCCTTGACCTCGTAGCCCCACTTGCGCGACGTCTTGATCGCGGTCTCGACGGCCTCGGCGCCGGTGTTCATCGGCAGGACGAGCTCCTTGCCGGCGAGGGCGGCCAGGTCGCGGCAGAACGGCCCGAGCCGGTCGCTGTGGAACGCGCGGCTCGTCAGCGTGAGCCGCTCGAGCTGCTCGCGCGCGGCGCCGATGAGGATGGGGTTGAGATGGCCGAAGTTGAGGGCGGAGTACCCCGCGAGCGCGTCGAGGTAGCGCCGGCCCTCGACGTCGGTGACCCAGGCCCCCTCCGCGTGGGAGATCACCACGGGCAGCGGGTGGTAGTTGCTCGCCACCCACTCCTCCGCGAGGGAGACGTGGTGGTCGGTTGCGGTGGGGGTCTGGGGGTTCGTCCGCTCACGGGCCCCGGGGCGTGCGGCCGTGTCGCTCACTCCTCGATCGTGTCACTGCGCCGAGCGACTGGCGGGCGAATCGGCCCGCCGGGTGACGAGGGTCTCGTGAGAAGGGTCTCGTGAGAAGGGTCTCGAACCCCCCACGGCGCGGACCGGCGGTGGAAAACTGGGGCTCGGCGGGTCCCGCAGCCAGGACTACCCCTCGCCCGGGGTGTGTCGGTTCCCGGCGGTCGACCTCAGCCTCGGAGAGTCCCATGAGCACCTCGACGAGTCCCCAGCACACGGTTCCACCGCTGACGGCCCCAGAGCCGTCGCATGCCGCTGCGTCGGACGGCGGGCCGCACGACCGGCCCGCGCCGCGTCGGGTCGTCATCCTGGGCGCTGCCGGGCGCGACTTCCACGACTTCAACGTCCTGTTCCGGGGGGATCCTGCGTATGAGGTCGTGGCATTCACGGCGACGCAGATCCCCGACATCGACGGACGGCGCTACCCGCGGGACCTCGCGGGTCGCCTCTACCCGGAAGGGATCCCGATCGTCGACGAGTCCGCGCTGACCGAGTTGGTCGAGCGCGAGCGCGTCGACATCGCCGTCTTCGCGTACTCCGACGTGCCGCACGAGCGGGTCATGCACCTCGCGTCGTCGTGCATCGCGGCGGGCGCGGACTTCTGGTTGCCGAGCGCCCGGACGACGATGATCGCGAGCACCAAGCCCGTCATCGCGGTGACAGCGGTCCGGACCGGCGTCGGCAAGAGCCAGACGACCCGGGCGCTCGGGCGCATCCTCATCGGTCTCGGCAAGCGGGTCGTCGCGATCCGCCACCCCATGCCCTACGGCGACCTCTCCCGGCAGGCGTGCCAGCGTTTCGCGACGTACGCCGACCTCGACGCGCACGACTGCACGATCGAGGAGCGGGAGGAGTACGAGCCGCACATCGACGCAGGGATCGTCGTCTACGCCGGCGTCGACTACGAGCAGATCCTGCGCCGGGCGGAGGAGGAGGCGGACGTCATCCTCTGGGACGGCGGCAACAACGACCTGCCCTTCTACGTCCCGGACCTCCACATCGTCCTCGCGGACCCGCTCCGCCCCGGCGACGAGGCGCGCTACCACCCGGGCGAGGCCAACGTTCGCATGGCCGGACTCGTGATCATCAACAAGTGCGACTCGGCGCGTCTCGAGGACATCGAGGCGGTCGAGGCGTCGGTCCGAGAGCTCAACCCCTCCGCGACCGTCGTGCGGGCCGACAGCCCGGTCACAGTCGAGGACGAGTCCGTCGTCCGCGGGAGGAGGGTCATCGTCATCGAGGACGGGCCGACGCTCACTCACGGCTCGATGAGCTTCGGTGCGGGCGTCGTCGGGGCGCGCGCCTCGGGCGTGGCCGAGATCGTCGACCCGAGCCCGTTCGCAGTCGGCTCGATCGCCGCCACCTACGAGCGCTACCCGAACGCCCGCGGCATCCTGCCCGCGATGGGGTACGGCGACGAGCAGGTGCGCGACCTCGAGGCGACCATCGCCGCGGCGGTCGACGCGGGCGCCTGCGACGCGATCGTCTCGGGCACCCCGATCGACATCACCCGGGTGCTGTCCGTATCCGTGCCCCTCGTGCGGGCTCGCTACGAGCTGCGCGAGCGGACGCCCGGAGGACTCGAGGCCGCCGTGTGCGCGGTCCTCGATCAGGGGGAGTGAAAGACAGGGCCGCCCAGCGTCGTGCGGCCCGGCTCGGCGGCATATGCCTCATCTCGTATGCCGCTGAGCTCAGTCCCGAGCCCTGGTGGCCTCGCTGCCCGCGACGACACCGACCCGGGCGTGGGCGTCCGGTCGAGTGCACCCGCCTTCACCTGGCTCCCACTCGGTTGCTCACACGGTTGCCCACACGGTTGTCCACTCAATGGAGGACGACCGCCGTGCGGTCAGAGCATGGCTCGCACCCCGCTCGGCAGGGGCGGGGTGCGGAGCGCGGCAGCTAGACGTGCCACGTCACGTGCGCGGCCGTGATCGCCGCGACGAGACCGTGCTGGTGGACGTGGGTGTGGTGCCGTCGGCACAGCAGCGTCGTCGTCAGCAGGGAGGTCGTGCCCCCGAGAAACCAGGGCTGGTTGTGATGGGCATCGGTCCACTGCGCCGGGATGCTGCAGCCGGGGAAGGTGCACCCGCGATCGCGGGTGATGAGCGCGAGGCGCAGGCCGCGGGTGACGAGACGCTTCTCGCGGCCGACGTCGAGGGGCTCGCTCTCGGATCCGAGAACCATGGGCACGATCGCCGCATCGCACGCGAGGCGGCGGACGGTCGCTGCCGACAGGACGTCTCCCGAGGCCGTCACGCCGGCGCCCTCGAGACGACCGGTGAGCACGTCGTGGTCGATGGTCACGACGACCTTGGCCTTGTCGGTCGTGGACACCCCGTCCGGCGAGGACACTCCACGGGCGACGACCTCGACGAGCGCGTCGGCCCGGCGCTTCGCCGGCGAGCGCGGGTCTGGCTCGAGGGTGCGTCCGCGCTCGTCGACGCTGGGGCAGGGCCGTGAGAGCGGGTCGACGGCGGACCTGATGACGGCGGCCGCCTCGGGATCGAGCAGGCCGTGCATCCGGACCATGCCGGTCGCGTTGGGCTGCGCGAACCACAGGCCCCGGGCTTGGCGCCGGCCCTCGTCGATGCGGTCATGGTCGGGCGGGGGAGTGATCTGCTCGGTGTGGTGACGCACGAGCCGCGCGAGCTCCTCGGCGCGCAGGACCGGTGCCTGTGCGGTCAGGTCGTCGATGGCCTCGTCGAGCTCGACCGGGTCGGCGACGAGGTGGGTCCGCTCGTGGAAGCCGACGATCTGAGCGGCCTTGGCGACGCTGACGTGCTGCATCGAGACCCGCGTGCGGAGCACCGCCCACCGGGGCTCGTTGACCGCCCGGGCGACCGTGACGAACGCCCGGGCCGCCGCCGCGGTCAACCCCGGGTCATGGGCGCGAAGCCAGTCGACGCGCGAGAGACCCCCGGGTGGCTCGGCGCCGCGTGCCTCGAGCTCGGCGAGGACGTTGACGAGCATGACGTCGTGGTCGGCCCGCAGGGACGCGACGTGCTCCGCGGCCGCGACGAGCTCGTCCTCGGCGTGCCGGGTCAGGTGCATGCCGACGACGGCCTCGACCATGACGCCGACGGGCTCGGGACGGCCCGGCTCGCCCGGGCCGTCGGGCACCCATCCGGCGTCGGCCCCGTCGAGGTCGAGTGTCTCGGGGTCGACGGACGTGACCCGCAGCGGGTCGACCCAGAGGGCCGCGTCCGGGTCGAGCTCGGCCCAGACGCCGCGCCCGACCGGCCTTCGGGCGGGCACGCCGGGCGCCCCTCCCGCGGACCACGCGGCGAACGTGGGTCCGCCGGCTGTCTCGCCCGGGGGCACATCGCTCGGCTCGGGGCCACGGCGGCGAGAGGCGGAGGCCTGCGGAACCCCGACCGGTCTGGCCGAGAACCGTCCCCGCCGTGTTTGTGCCCGCCCGCTGCCCCGGACGGGCGGAGCGGCGGACGTCGGCGGCGCCAGCGATGCACGGAAGGCCGCGGAGGCACCACGGGCCGCCTGCTGGCGCGACTCCATGTCCGTGAGTCGCGCTCGCAGCTCCTCGAGCAGCCCTGCGCCGCCTGCCATGGATCGATCGTATGTTCGACCACCGACAGTCGGTTCACGTTCGTCCCGCACGGGACGAGATCGCGAGACCTTCGGCCCTGCCGCCACGGCCACGCCCGACCTAGCGTCGAGTTGGAGACGACTGGAGGAGGTCCCCATGTCACTCACGACACCACCGAAGCAGCCCACCGAACCGACACCACCCACCCAGCCGACTCAGCTGACCCAGCCGACCCAGTCCACCGAGCCGACCCAGTCCACCGAGCCGACCCAGCCGCCCCGGCCCGCCGAGACCCGCCAGACCCCCGAGCTGAGACGGCCCCCGATCGCCACGCGCCGGATCGGGTACGCGGTCGCCGTCGTCGTCAACGCGCTCATCCTCTTCGGGATCAACGTCTGGCCCGGCTGGGAGGTCGTGCCCTTCCTCACCGCGGACATGGCGCTCGTCCTCGGTATCATCAACGCCTCGATCCTCGTCGGCATCGCCGCCAACCTCGTGTACCTCGTCCGCGACTCGCGCCGCATCCGCGCGATCGGCGACATCGCGACGAACTCGGTCGGTCTCGCCGCGATGGTTCGCCTCTACCAGGTCGCGCCGTTCGACTTCTCCGGCAGCACGTTCGATTGGCTCCGTGTCGTGCAGATCCTGCTTTTCATCGGCATCGCCGGCGCCGTCATCGGCATCATCGCGGCGATCGTCTCGCTCGTCCGGTCGGCGATCGACCCGGCACGCGACTGACGGCCAATCTGCGCTCCCGCCCAGCGGCATACCCAATGAGGGGTGTGCCGCTGGGCTCGCCCGCGCGGAGGCTTCCGTTCGGACCGGCGTCGGCGGACCCTTGAGCCATGGCTCTCGCCCTGTGCCTCCTCTTCGACCCGCGGACCGACCGGCTGCTCCGCGAGCTGTGGGCACGTCTGGAGGCGAGCGGGATTCGGACCCTGCAGTCCCACACCCACGGACGTCATCACCCGCACCTGTCGTATGCCGTCCTGCTGGGCTGGGACCTCGACCGCGTCCTCTCGGCGACGGCGGGCCTCCCGGACGAGGGTCCGTTCGAGGTGACGGTGCAGGGGACGATCGCCTTTCCGCGCGGGCGTGCCGCGCTCGCGCCCTCGGTCTCGGCGGCGGTCGCCGCCCGCCAGGAGCGGGCCACGCGGGCGCTCGACGCGACGGGTGCGATCCTGCACCGGCACTACGCCCCGGGGCACTGGGTGCCGCACATCTCCGTCGCGACCCGAGCCGCCGGGCCGGCGCTCGCGGTGGTCGTGACGGCCGTCTCGGACCTGCTGCCGTTCACCGCGCGGGTCGACCGGGCCGCGCTCATCGACAGCTCAACGGGCGAGCTGTGGCCCCTCGCCGGGATCCCGTGAGCGTCTGCGCCCCCGCCTCGGGTGGCTCGGGTCAGGTCAGCGTGATGCGGATGCCGGCTCGAGGGGTGCGCTTGCGCAGGCGGTCGGTCACCGAGGCGACCGCGTCCCCGAGCCGGGCCATCGCGTACTTCGCGCCGATCGCCCGCTTCACCGAGGCCACCCCGGCCTCGTCGCGCACCACCCGTGCCGTCCCGGTGAAGGTGGGTGCACCGTCGGCGACCTGGCCACGCATGTCGCAGGGTCGCAGCTCGACGACCGGGTTGCCCTTGAGCCGCTTCGTCTTGCCGACCCCGTCGACCGTGATGACGACGAGCTCGTCGCCGTCGCGGGCAATCCACACCGGGGTGGAGACGCCCTCACCCGTGCGGCGGAACGTCGTCAGGGAGACGTAGCGGTAGCCCGCCACCGTCGCGAGCGCGGTCGTGCTGTCGAGGGTCACGCGCCCAGCCTAGGCGGAGCGCGCCGGGGGCGTCGGGTGCCGGCCCAGCGGCATACGCCTGAGGCGTATGCCGCTGGGCCCGTTCCCGGGGAGGGCTCGCTCCCCGTCGGGCTCAGCCGACGGGCGTCAGCTCGATGATGAGGTTCGCGCGGTCGTCGGCGACGAAGATGTGGCCGCGCGGGTCGATGAGCAGGCCCTGGGGTTCGGCGAGGCCGGTCCGCGCGAGGACCGCCCGGGTGCTCCCGTCGAGCGCGAACCGGGTCACGGAGTGGTTGACGAGGTGGACGTCGGTGACGACGATCCCGCCCTGGTGGTCGAGGGCCACGTCGTCGGGCATCCCGACCGTGGCGACGAGGTTGCGCTGGCCGCCACGCGCGACCCGCCAGATGCCTCCGCCACACTCGTCGGCGATGTAGACGACACCTTGCGCGTCGACGTCCGCACCCACCGGGTGGACGAATCCCGCTGCGATCGTGGACAGCTGGCTCCCGTCGGTGCTCATCCGGTACACCACGCCGTTGGGGGCGTCGGGGATGACGAGGGTGCCGGTGCTCGCGTCCCACGCGATGCCGTCCGTGCCCTGGTGGCAGGTGACGAGGGTCGGCCGCCCGGGCATGGTCCGCAGCAGGTGCGGGGTCGTCGCACCGGGCGCGAAGGCGAGGATGCGGTTCGTCTTCTCCTCCGCGACGACGAGCGTGCCGTCGGCGAGCAGGACGAGCCCCTCGGGCCCCTGCAGGTCGCGGTAGAGCACCGTGGCCATGCCGTTCTGCTCGAGACGGCTGATCGTGCCGTTCGTGTAGTCGCTGAAGAGCAGCCGCCCGTTCGCGTCGAGCACGAGGTCGTCAGGCTTCGCCGAGCCGCGGTAGATGGTCGTCCGGACGTAGTGGATCGGGCCGCGTGCCGTGGTCGACGTCCTGCCGGTCCCCGTCGACCCGCTGCCCGAACCACTGCCCGAGCCGGGGCCTGAACCGCTGTCGGAGCCGGTGTCCGAACCTGAGGTGCCGGACGACGTGTCGGCGCTGCCGGACCCGCCGGAGGACGCGCCTGCGCTCGTCGGGACGCTGCTCCGGCTCGCGCCCAGGGTCGACGATCGGGCGCCCCCCACGCTCGCGCCCGGCGTGGCCGTGGGTGCGGGCGTCGCGCATCCCGTCGTACCGATGGCGACCATCAGCCCGACGAGCAGGACGAGCCCCCGGTGCCGCATGCCGTCGACGCTACGGGCGGAATCCGTGCGCACCATGTGAGTCCGCTGGGCACGGGGCGATCGAGTCGCGGAGCTGGACCGGCATCGGGACGAGCCGCTCACCGGTCGGCGCGTCGGGGTCGAGGAGCTGGCTCATCGCCACCCGGCCCATCTCCTCGTAGGGCAGGCGTGCGGTCGTGAGGCCGGGCCGCAGGTAGGCGGCGATCTCGTCGTCGTCGAAGGAGGCGATCGAGACGTCGTCGGGCACGCGGAGCCCGCGCTCCTGGAGCGCCTGGTACGCACCGAAGGCCACGCGGTCGTTGAGGCAGACGAGGCCGGTCACGGGCGCGCCCGAGTCGAGGACCTCTTTCGTCGCGTCGTAGCCGTTCCACGGCTCCCAGATCTCGAACTCTGCGACGGCGAGCGGCTCGGCCCCAGCCTCGGCGAGGGCGTCGCGGATGCCTGCGAACCGTCGGCCGATCGTGGCCGAGATGCGTGGGTCGGAGCAGGCGAGGGGCGCGTGGCCGATGATCCCGATGCCGGAGCCGTGGCCGGCGTCGAGCAGCAGCTGCGCGATCCGGTGGCCGGCCTCGTGCTCAGACGGCAGGACCGCGGAGTGGGCCGTCGTGCTCGTGGCGTTGGCAGTCACGGCCCGAAGGTGCTCGGGGAGCTCCGGCAGGTCGAGCAGTCGGGCCGTCAGCGAGCCGAAGACGATGCCGTCGACCTGGCGGTCGACCATCGACTCGAGCGCCTTGGCCAGCTGCTTCGGGTGGTTGCCCGTCTCGGCGATGAGGACGCCGTGGTCGTGCTCGTCGGCAACGTCGAGAAGCCCGCGGATCATCGCCGATGCATAGCGCGTCACGGTCACCTCGTCGGAGATGAAGCCGATGGTGTTGGTCCTGCCGATCCGCAGCGACCGTGCCGCCGGGTTGGGCCGGTAGTTGAGCTCGCGTGCCGCGTCGTGGATCCGCTGCACCGCCTCCGGCGAGAGGCGCGACCCCGGCCGGTCGTTGAGCACGAGACTGACGGCTGTCTTGGACAGGCCGGCGCGCGCGGCCACGTCGGCGAGCGTGGGTCGCTTGTTCATCGGCTACCTTCGATCTGCTGAAAGCATTTAGCATAGTCAGCACCGAGCAGCAGCGCCTCGGCTCGTCCGGAGGCGAGCTGACGACGCTCGAGGCTCATCAACTCCATCGCCCCTCCGGCGTGAAAGGCCGACCATGTTCAAGCTGCCCGAGGCCTGGGTCTGGGACTTCTGGACCGTCGACGACGGCGACCGCTACCACCTGTTCTTCCTCTACGCGTCGCGTGCGCTGCGAGACCCGCACGCCCGCCACTACCGCGCCTCCGTCGGCCACGCCGTGTCGTCCGACCTGGTGAGCTGGGAGCGGGTCGCCGACGCGCTCGTCCGGTCGGATGCCCCGGCCTTCGACGACCTGGCGACCTGGACGGGCTCGGTCGTGCGGCACCCGGACGGCCGGTGGTTCATGTTCTACACGGGCGCGACGCTCGACCCGTCGGGCGCGAACCTCCAGTCCATCGGCTACGCGACATCCACGGACCTCGTGACGTGGGACAAGGCGCCCGGTCCGGTGCTGGCGGCCGACCCGCGCTGGTACGAGAAGCTCTCCGACGGCCTGTGGCACGACGAGGCCTTCCGGGACCCGTGGGTGGTCGCCGACCCCGACGGAGACGGGTGGCACATGCTCATCACGGCCCGGGCCAACCACGGCGAGGCGTTCGACCGTGGTGTCGTCGGGCATGCCTGGTCGCCGGACCTCGAGACGTGGGAGCTGCTGCCGCCGCTCAGCGAGCCCGTCCACGGCTTCGGCCAGCTCGAGGTCTTCCAGACCGCCGACGTCGACGGGCGCCACGTCCTGCTGTTCAACTGCCTTGCCGAGGACACCTCCGCGGCCCGGCGGGCGACGGGGACGACCGGCGGCATCTGGGTCACCGAGGTCGCCTCGCCGCTCGGGCCGATCAACATCGGAAAGGCCCAGCAGCTCACCGACGACAGCCTCTACGTCGGTAAGTTCGTCACCGACCGCGAGACCGGGGAGACGAAGTTCCTCGCCTTCCTCAACGCCTCGGACGACGGCTTCGTCGGCGAGATCAGCGACCCCATGCTGGCCTCGTGGGACGGTCCCACTCTCGTCCTTTCGCCCGTGCGCGAGCGCGTCGCGGTGCCGTAGCCGGCCGAGCCCCTCCCCGGGCCGCGTCGACGTCTTCGGCGGTCGCCTACGACCGCCGAGAGCAACGACCTTGGGGTGCAACTACGCTGCGGGGGCATCGGGGCCGCATCGCGGCGGCCGCGGCGGGATGGAACGAGGAGAGTGGCCGGGTGGCCGGGTGGCCGGGGTGAGGTGGGAGCGCTACCGGGAGGCGGTCGTGCGACTCCACCTGCCGAGCGGTCCGGTCCTCCTCGTCCCTGCGGCGGGGGTGCACGCGCCCCCGCTCCTGCCCCCGGAGGGCGCCGACGGCCCGATCAGCGTGGTCACCGCGCACAATCCCGGAGGCCGCGTGGTGAGCGACTCGGCGAACCGGCGCGCGCACCGCGACCTCGTCGCGCGGCTTGACCGCGACGGGGTGAGCCACCACCCGGCGGCGGGAGGCGACCGTGACTGGGTCCACGTCGAGGAAGGCGTCGCGCTCATCGGGATCGACACCGACGCCACCGTCGCGCTCGGCCGGGACCTGGGTCAGGAGGCGGTCTTCGTCTGGACCCGCGAGGGCTTCTCCCTCGTCGACTGCGCCACCGGCGAGGTCGTCTCGAGGGCCTGGACCGTCGCGCCGACGCCGCCCGCCCTCGCTCGCGTCAACGAGGCCTACCGCGCGCTCGGCCTCGCGACCCCCTACGTCAGCCTCGCCACCGCGTATGCCGCCCTCGACCGCGCGCTCGTCGGCGCGGCTCCCGACGAGGCGAGGCGGCTCAACGCCCTCTACCTCGAGCTCGCGAGCGACTACTACCGGCCGCGGGACGCCGAGGAGGCCCGCCGTCGCGAGGCGGAGCGGGTCCTCGAGGCGGAGCGCCGGGCGTTCCGCGAGGCGCGGGCGCGGGCCCGCGAGGCG
>NZ_AWSA01000045.1 GCF_000576595.1 Intrasporangium oryzae NRRL B-24470
GGGGTCGCGGCGGCCGTGGGCGGTCAGGCCGCGATGCCGGGCGGGGTCGCTGGGCCCGGCGCGGCCGGCGCTGCCGCTCCCGCTCAGGGCAGTGAGTCCGGGCGCTCGTGGGGCTGGAGTCGCGGCAGCCGCGTCCCCACGACGCTCGTCGTCACCGAGGGGCCCCTCGCGGGCACGTCCCTCCCGCTGCGGGGCGGTGGGATCCTCATCGGCCGCAATCCCGAGTGCGCGCTCGTCCTCGACGACGACTACGCGTCGGGGCGGCACTGCCGCATCGTCCAGGGCCCGGAGGGCTGGGTGGTCGAGGACCTCGGCTCCACCAACGGGACCTACATCGGCCGCGAGCGCCTGACGACCCCCCGGCCCGTCGAGGTCGGCACGAGCCTGCGGATCGGCAAGACCGTCCTCGAGCTGCGGGGCTGACCGGATGGCCATCGCACTGCGCTTCGCCGCGCGCTCAGACCTCGGGCTCGGGCCCAAGCCACGCAACGAGGACTCCGGGTATGCCGGTCCCAACCTCCTCGTCCTCGCCGACGGCATGGGCGGCCACGCGGCCGGCGACGTCGCGAGCTCGATGATCGTCGGCGAGCTCGCCCCGCTCGACGACGAGGACGTCTCGGCCGACCAGGCGATCCCCCTGCTCGAGGACGCGCTGCGCACCGCCAACGCCAAGCTGACCAAGGCGATGCGTGAGAACTCCGACCTCTCGGGGATGGGTTCGACGACGATCGTCATGCTCCGCACGGGCAACAAGCTCGCGATGGCCCACATCGGCGACTCACGGGCCTTCATGCTCCGCGGCGACACCTTCGCTCAGATCACGAAGGACCACTCCTTCGTCCAACAGCTCGTCGACGAGGGGCGGATCTCCCGCGAGGAGGCGAGCAGCCACCCGCAGCGGTCGGTCGTCACGCGCGTCATGACCGGCCAGCCCGACGACGAACCCGACACCTCCCTGCGCGAGGCCAAGGTCGGCGACCGCTTCCTGCTCTGTTCCGACGGCCTGTCCGACTTCGTCGGGTCGGACGTCATCGAGGAGATCCTGCGGGAGGCGAGGACGCCCGACGAGGCGGCCGACCGGTGCATCGAGGTGGCGCTCAAGGCGAGCACCCGCGACAACGTCACCGTGATCGTGGCCGACGTCGTGTCGGCCGACGGCGACGAACCACCCCCGACCGTGGCCCAGGTCGTCGGCGCCGCGAGCAACCGCCTCCGCAGCCGCACTCGGGCCATCCCGACGAGCCCGGCGGAGAAGGCCGCGGCCCTGTCCCGCGAGGCGACCGGCCGGGTGGAGTCGTCCAACGGCAGTGCGGGGCTCGAGCTCGCCGAGGATCGCCGGCGTTCCCGGCGTGGCAAGGTGCTCCGCCGGACGGCGGGCGGCCTCGTCATCGCCGCGATCCTCGCCGGCGGGGCGTATGCCGCGTGGGCGTGGACCCAGAAGCAGTTCTACGTCGCCGCCGACAACGGCAACGTCGCGATCTTCCGCGGCGTCTCCCAGGACCTCGGCCCCCTCAAGCTGTCCCACGTCGAGTCGCCGTCCGACGTCCTCGTCGCCGAGCTGCCGGCCGACGTCCAGACCTCCGTCGGCAACACGATCCCGGTGAAGGACCTCGCCGACGCCCAGCTCAAGGTCGAGGTGCTCCGGGTCCAGGCTCTGCGCTGCCGGCTCATGGCCTTGAGCGGCACCCCGTGCGGCTCCACCCCCGTGCCGACGCCGGTCCCGACCCTGACCGCCACTCCGACGCCCAGCGCCACGTCGAGCGCCACGTCGAGCGTCGCCGCCAAGGCGAAGGGCTCGGCCAGGCCGACCTCGGGGGCGACGACATCCCGCGCGGGGACGCCATGACGACGACCGTCGAGCCGCTCAACCCGCCGACGCGCCGAGGGCTCGAGCTGGCGCTCCTGCTCGGGGCCATCGCGATCGTCCTCATCGCGTGGATCACCGTCGACCTCAACCGCAACGGCACGGTCCCGGCCAACATCGTGCCGGTGGCGGGCGGGCTCTTCGTGCTCGCCCTTGCCGTGCACGTCGTGCTGCGCTGGCGGGCGGCCTACGCCGACCCGCTGCTCCTACCGGTCACGACGGCGCTCAACGGCCTCGGCCTCGTCATGATCCACCGGCTCGACCTCGCCAAGGGCCAGCTCGGCACCGACGGCGACGCCTACCGGCAGATCGTCTGGACGGCGATCGCCGTGGCCATGTCCGTCGCGGTCATCATCCTGCTGCGCGATCACCGGCTGCTCCGCCGCTTCACCTACGTGTCGATGGCCGTCGGCTTCATCCTCCTGCTGCTCCCGCTCGTGCCCGGCATCGGCCTCTCGGTCAACGGCTCCCAGATCTGGATCAAGCTCGGGCCGCTCAGTTTCCAGCCGGGTGAGTTCGCCAAGATCGCCCTCGCGATCTTCTTCGCCGGCTACCTCGTCCAGACGCGTGACGTGCTCTCGCTCGCGGGACGCAAGGTCCTCGGCTTCACGTTCCCGCGCGGGCGCGACCTCGGTCCCATCCTCGTCGCCTGGGTGCTCGCGCTGCTCATCCTCGTCTTCGAAAAGGACCTCGGCTCGGCCCTGCTCTTCTTCGGTCTCTTCGTGGCGATGCTCTACGTCGCGACCGAGCGCGTGTCGTGGATCGCGATCGGCATGCTCCTCTTCTCCGTCGCCGTGGTCTTCGCGCTGTCCGCGTTCACCCACTTCCAGAAGCGCGTCGACCTCTGGCTCGATCCCTTCTCCGCGGCCAACCTCGAGCGGTCCAACCAGCTCGCCAACGGGCTCTGGGGGATGGCGGCCGGGGGCCTGACCGGCACCGGCCTCGGCGCGGGTCGGCCCTGGCTCACGTCGTTCGCCGAGAGCGACTTCATCTACCCGAGCCTCGCTGAGGAGCTCGGCCTCTACGGCTCCATCGCGATCCTGCTGCTCTACCTGCTCTTCTGCGAGCGTGGTGTTCGCACGGCCCTCGGGGTCCGCGACGGGTTCGGCAAGCTGCTTGCCGTCGGCCTCACCTTCTCGGTCGCCTTCCAGCTCTTCATCGTCATCGGGGGCGTCACGCGCGTCATCCCGCTGACCGGACTCACGACGCCGTTCATGTCGCTCGGAGGCTCCGCCCTGCTTGCCAACTGGATCATCATGTCGCTCCTGCTCCGCATCTCCGACCAGGCCCGCCGACCCCTGCCGGACGCCCCGGTCGGCATCGTCGACGACCCGGCCGAGGCCGAGCCGACGCAGGTGGTGAGGCTGTCGTGAACACCCCGATCCGGCGGTTGTCCGTCGTCATGGCGGCGCTCTTCACCACGCTGCTCGTCTCGACGACGCTCATCCAGTTCGTCCAGGCGAAGACGCTCGACGCCATGCCCGCCAACAAGCGCACGATCCTCGACAACTACGCCCGTGAGCGCGGGTCGATCATCGTCGGCGGCCAGGCGGTCGCGAAGTCGGTGCCCGTCGAGGACCAGTACCAGTTCCTGCGCACCTACCCCCAGGGCAAGCTCTACTCCCAGGTCACGGGCTTCTACTCGTATGCCGTCGGGGCGCCGTACGGCCTCGAGCACGCCTCCGACGACCTCCTCTCGGGCAACTCCGACACCCTGTTCGTCCGGCGTGTCACCGACCTCATCACCGGACGCAAGACCGCCGGCGCGACGCTCGACCTGACGATCAACGTCAAGGCCCAGAAGGCCGCCGACCAGGGCCTCGGCAAGAGCCGGGGCGCCGTGGTCGCCCTCGACCCGCGGACCGGCGCGATCCTCGCCATGGTGAGCCACCCGCAGTTCGACCCCAACCCGATCTCGAGCCACGACCTCGCCACGGCGTCCAAGGCCTGGGAGGCGCTCGCGTCCGACCCGAACAAGGCGTTCCTCAACCGGTCGATCAACGAGCTCTACCCTCCTGGCTCGACGTTCAAGGTGGTGACGGCGGCGGCCGCGCTCGAGGAGGGCGTCGTCACCGACGAGAACTCCGTCGTCCCCGGACCCGCGGTGCTGGACCTGCCCCTGACCGACACCAACCTGCCCAACGAGAACCGGCAGCCGTGCGGTCCGGGCGACAAGACGACCCTCATCCATGCGCTCGAGATCTCGTGCAACACCGCATTCGGCTCCCTCGGGCTCCAGCTCGGGGGCGAGAAGCTGCGCGCCCAGGCGGCAAAGTTCGGCTTCGGCGACGTCATCCAGATCCCGATGCGCGTCACGCCGAGCTCGGTGCCGGCCGACCTCAACGCGCCGCAGGCGGCCCAGTCGGCGATCGGCCAGTACGAGGTGAAGACGACGCCGCTGCAGATGGCGATGGTCGCGGCGGGGATCGCCAACCAGGGCCGGGTCATGACGCCTTACCTCATCGACCAGGTGCGCAGCGCCAACCTCGACGTCATCCAATCGACGCCCGAGCCGGTCGAGCTCTCGCAGGCCGTGTCGCCCCAGACCGCCGACATCCTCACGAAGATGATGGTCTCGGTCGTCGACAACGGCAGCGGCGCCCGCGCCCAGATCCCGGGTGTCAAGGTCGCGGGCAAGACCGGCACGGCCCAGCACGACCTCGGCAAGCCGCCGCACGCCTGGTTCATCAGCTTCGCCCCGGCCGACAACCCGCAGGTCGCGGTCGCGGTCGTCGTCGAGGACGGCGGCGTCACGGGCAGCGAGGTCGGTGGCGGCCGCATCGCCGCACCCATCGCGCGCGAGGTCATGAAGGCGGTGCTCGGCAAGTGACGTCCGACCAGCACCGACAGCTCGCGTCAGGGCAGCTCCTCGGCGGCCGCTACACCCTCGGGGCGCCGATCGCCGCGGGTGGCATGGGCGACGTCTGGGAGGGGACCGACGAGGTCCTCGGGCGCCCGGTCGCCGTCAAGGTGATGCGCCCGCGCGGCCCCGACGACGACCTGTTCCTCCCGCGCTTCCGCGACGAGGCGCGGCATACGGCCTCGCTCCAGCACCCCAACATCGCCGCCGTCTACGACTACGGCGAGGAAGACGGCGTCGCCTACCTCGTCATGGAGCTCGTCCCGGGCCAGACGCTCTCGGAGGTCATCCGCGACTCCGGGGGGCTCGAGCCCGAGCAGGTTCGCTCGATCATCGGGCAGGCGGCGCTGGCGCTCTCCGCGGCGCACGAGGCGGGGGTCGTCCACCGCGACGTCAAGCCGGCCAACATCATCATCACGCCGGAGGGCCAGGCCAAGTTGACCGACTTCGGGATCGCCCGGGCCGGCAACGGGTCGGGGCACACGCTGACGGGCGAGGTCCTCGGCACGCCCGACTACATCAGTCCGGAGCAGGCGCTCGGTCAGGAGGCGACCCGGGCGAGCGACATCTACGCCCTCGGGGTCGTGGCCCACGAGATGCTCACCGGCGTCAAGCCCTTCGACATGGGGACCCCCGTCGCGACCGCGCTCGCGCAGGTCAACGACGCGGCGCCGCCGCTGCCCGACACGGTCCCGCTCGACGTGCGCTCGACCATCGAGGCGTGCCTCGCGAAGAACCCCGAGGACCGCCCGAGCGACGCCAGTGTCGTCGCCGAGGCCCTCGGTATGCCGCTGGGCTCCCTCCCCGGGGTCACCCCGCCGTCCGACACGGCCGTGACTCAGGCCCTGCCGATCCCGCCGTCGGCCGGCGCGGACGCCACCCGGGCGATGACGGTGCTCGCGAGCACCCCGACGCCCGCCTGGGCGACCCGAGGCGGTCTCGCGGCCGAGCGACAGCGGGTGGAGCGACGTCGGCGCCGGGTCGTCATGGTCGCGGGGGGTGTTGTCGCGGTCTTGGTGGCCGGCGCCTTCGTGCTCGGCTCCATGCTCGGCGGCCCCAAGCAGGCCGCAGGGGCGGGCACGCCTACGAGGCCGGCCGCCACGAGTGGTGTTGCCGACCCGTCCACGACCTCGGACCCGCCGACCACCTCGACGCGGCCGACCTCCACTCCGACCACCCCCACCTCGGTGGCGACCTCCAGCCCCACGAAGGCCACGTCAACGCCAGTACCCCCCGGACCCGGCAGGGGCAAGGGCAAGGGGAAGAACAGATGACCCGACCACCGACCGCGACAGAGTTCGGAGCCATGACCAGCGAACCCTCGCGCCGACCGGCGGCCACGACCGCCCGGCAGCCCTCGACCCGGCAGCGCGCCGGCCACCCCGACCACACCGGCTACACCGGCTACACCGGCCACGAGCAGAGGCGGTCATCGTGACGCCCTCTCGCATCCTCGGCGGCCGCTACGAGGTCGGTGAGCTCATCGGTCGCGGGGGCATGGCCGACGTCCATCTCGGGCACGACACGCGCCTCGGTCGCCAGGTGGCGATCAAGATGCTGCGCTCCGACCTGGCCCGCGACACCAACTTCCTCATGCGCTTCCGGCGCGAGGCGCAGTCGGCGGCCGGGCTCAACCACCCCTCGATCGTGGCGATCTTCGACTCCGGTGAGGACGAGTCCGGCATCGATCCCGCGACCGGCGCGCGCGCCACGGTTCCGTACATCGTCATGGAGTACGTCGAGGGGCAGACCCTTCGGCAGTACCTCACGGCCCGCGGACAGCTCGACCCGCGGGACGCCATCCGGATCACCGAGGGCATCCTCGACGCCCTCGCGTACAGCCACCGGATGGGGATCGTCCACCGCGACATGAAGCCGGCCAACGTCATGATCACTGCCTCCGGCGGCGTCAAGGTGATGGACTTCGGCATCGCGCGGGCCATCGCCGACACCGCCGCGACCATGACGCAGACCCAGTCGGTCGTCGGCACCGCCCAGTACCTCTCTCCGGAGCAGGCGCAGGGGCAGACGGTCGACGCGCGGTCCGACCTCTACTCGACCGGCTGCCTCCTCTTCGAGCTGCTGACCGGCCGGCCCCCCTTCATGGGCGACTCGCCCGTCGCCATCGCCTACCAGCACGTGGGCGAGCTCCCGCAGCCGCCGAGCATCTTCAACGACGCCGTCGCGGGCGACCTCGACGCCGTCACCCTCCACGCCCTGACCAAGGACCGTGACCTGCGGTACCAGACGGCCGATGCCTTCCGCGCCGATCTCGAGAACATCCGTCTCGGGCGGCAGATCAGCGCGGCGGCACTCGGGACGGCGGCTGCCATCGGGGCCGCGGCGACCCAGACGCTACCGGCGTCGTATGCCGTTGCCGGGACCCCGACCGCGGTGCAGCCGCCCATCACGTCGCGGAGCGAGCGCTACGGCAACACGGCCGGCCTGCCCCCCGTCGGCCATGACGAGGACGAGGACGACGGCCGCCGCGGGAACGGCGCCCGGACCGCCCTCATCACGATCGCGATCCTCGCCCTGCTCGGACTCATCGGCTGGGGCGCCGTGACGTGGTTCGGCAACCAGGCCCCACAGACCGTGACGGTCTCGGTTCCCTCTCTCAAGGGCAAGACCGAGGCCGAGGCCGCGCAGCTTCTCGCGAACGCCCAGCTCCAGGGCCAGTCGACGAAGGCCGCGAGCACGGACGTCCCGGCGGGGCAGGTCATCGACCAGGACCCCACCGCCGGGACGCAGGTGGCCGTGCAGTCGACGGTCAAGTACCGCGTGTCGACCGGCGCGGGCAGCGTCGCCATCCCCGACGTCACGAACTTCCCCCAGGACCAGGCGCGCGCCGAGCTCGAGAAGGCCGGACTTGTCGTCGCACAGATCGTCACCGAGGACACCCCCGACCGCGACAAGGACCGCGTGACGAAGACCGACCCGCCGGCGAACACGACCGTCGACAAGGGCTCCTCCGTCCGGATCTTGGTCGCGAGCGGCAAGGTCAAGGTGCCGACGGACCTCGTCGGTCAGGACTGGGTGCTGGCCGCGAGCAGCCTCAAGGACCAGCGCCTCAAGGCCAAGAAGATCACGGTGACGACTGCCGACGCCGCGCCCGACACCGTGCTCGAGGTCGCAAAGGCCGGTGAGGTCGTCGACTTCGGGACGACGATCGAGGTCAAGGTGGCGGCAGCGCCCGCACCGGCACCGTCGACGGTGACCCTCACCCCGACGGTGACCGACAGCACTCCGGCACCCACGAGCACGTCCTCACCCGGCGGCGGCTGAGGCAGAGACGCCCACCCGGAGTGAAGCAGGCTGAACAGGGCCCCCGACCGATCCGGTCGGGGGCCCTGTTCATGATCTCGACTCCGTGGTGCTCCCAGCCGTCGAGGCGTGCCCGCCAACCCTCGGGGCGGCCGTCTCAGACCGCGGCAGTGACGAGCGGGCTCAGCCCCTTGGAGCGGGCCACCGCACCGGGGTCGCCACAGAGCGCGAGAAAGTTGGCGAGCATCCGATGGCCGCCCTCGGTGAGCACGCTCTCGGGGTGGAACTGGACGCCGTGGAGCGGCAGGGTGCGGTGGCGGACCGACATGATCAGCCCGGAGTCGGTGTGGCCGGTGGCGACGAGCTCGTCGGGGAGCGTGGCGGGGTCGATCGTCAGCGAGTGGTAGCGGGTCGCCGTGAAGGGCGAGGGCAGCCCCTGGAGCACGCCGGTCCCGTCGTGGTGGACGAGCGAGGTCTTGCCGTGGAGCAGCTCGGGGGCCCGGCCGACGGTGGCGCCGAAGACGACCCCGAGCGCCTGGTGCCCGAGGCACACCCCGAACATCGGCAGCCCGGTCCGGGCGCACTCGCGGATCATGTCCATCGAGACGCCGGCGGCCTCCGGCGTCCCCGGCCCCGGGGAGACGAGCACCCCGTCGTATGCCGCTGAGTCCCTCGGTGCCACCGCATCGTTGCGCACGACGTGGCACTCGGCTCCGAGCTGCTCGAGGTAGCCGACGATCGTCCAGACGAAGCTGTCGTAGTTGTCGACGACGAGGATGCGTCGAGGGCGGGATGGGGCGGGGCTTGAGGGCGTGTCCATGGGGGTCCTGCTCACGGTTGCGGGTGGTGCACCGGTGGTGCGGCTGCTCAGCCGATCGGGGTGGCGTGCTGGAGGTCGACCGAACCCGAGTATGCCGGGAACTCGAACTTGTCGTTCGAGCGGACCTCGTAGCCGAGACCGACGGCGTCGACCCACTGGCGGTAGATGGCGACGGTCGGGTCGGCGTCGAGGCCGGCTCGCATCCGGTCGACGTCGCCGATGGCCTTGATCCTGTAGGGAGGGGCGTAGACGCGGCCCTGCAGGATGAGGGTGTTGCCGACGCAGCGGACCGCGCTCGTCGAGATGACGCGCTGGTCCTGGATCATCATGGCCGTGGCGCCGGAGGCCCAGAGCGCGTTGACGACTCCCTGGACGTCCTGCTGGTGCACGACGATGTCGTCGGCCGTGTAGCCGTTGGGGAGCGAGTCGGCCGAGCGCTGGGCGTCGTTGAGGGTGACCTCGACGCCGGGCCCCTTGGCGGTCGTCGTCGCCGCCTCCGGCGCGAGCTCCTTGGCCCGCTGGGTGAGCTGGGCGATGCGCGCGTCGGTCGGTCCGCTGGCCGCCGAGAGGCCGTCGACCTCCTTCTGGAGCGCGTCGAGCCGCTGGACCTTCTCGGCGACCCGGGCGTCCCCGGCGATGATGAGGGCGGGGAGGTCCCGGTCGGCCCGGAGGTCGCTGCCCTGGGCGGCCTGGAAGCTCATCGCGAACATGAGACCGGCGCCGGCCGTGACGAGCGGGACGAGGACGCCCCACGTGGCCCGACGGCGGGAGGTGGCGGGCGTGACTCCGGAGGAGCCGTCCGTGCGTCCGCGGCTCGGCGTGGTGTCCGTCATGTCCTCCGTCGCGTCCTCCGTCGCGTCCTCCGTCGCGTCCTCCGTCGCGTCCTCCGTCGCGTCCTCCGTCAGGTTGTCGGTCAGGTTGTCGGTCGTGGTCTCGGTGGGGTCGCTCGACGGGATGCCGGCGTCGTCGCTCGGGTCGTCGCTCGCGCGATCGACTTCGCTCACCATGCGGGGCCACCTCTCAATTAGGCTGTGCACACCTATTCTGACCCACGCTCTGACCATGAGGAGCCCGCAGTGCCCGAGTCCCGAGGGCGCGACCGCAAGGCCGCCCCGTACATCCCCCCGAAGTCGAGCAAGGCCACCGAGCCCAACCCGACCTGGTGGGCGCCCGTCTTCATCACGCTGCTCGTGCTCGGCCTGCTGTGGATCGTCGTCTACTACATCTCCGCCTCGCAGTACCCCATCGGCTCGATCGGCGTCTGGAACCTCGCCATCGGCTTCGCCCTGCTCATGGGCGGCTTCATCATGACCATGCGCTGGCGCTGACCGACGACGCTGGCCACCAACGCTGGGCCTATCCGGCGGGCTGTCCCCACGGCCCCCACACCCTGTGGACAGGTTTTCCACACCGTTGTCCACACGCTGGGGATGAATGACATGGATGTAAGTCGATCCACAGACTTGTCCACAGTGGTGGACAACGAGCAGGGCCGTGTCCACAACCGGGACGCGGCCCTGCTCGCGTCTGTGGACAGCTCTGTGGACATCCGCCCTGGCAGAGCTCGTCACGGCCTCGCGGCCAGGCCCAGCTCGTCCACGACCGCCTCGGCGGTGTGGGCCGCCGAGTCGTGGCCGTTGTCGAGCCGGACGTGCCGGTACTGCGGCAGCGGCCAGTCCGGGCCCTCGACCCGGCTGCCGTCCGGACGGACCCAGCCCGTGTTGAAGCGCGCCGCCGCCTCGAGCTCGAGGACGTGCGCGCGGGCCCACTCGACGTCGCGCTTGCTCCGCTTGTGGTCCATCCGGTCCGGGCGACCCTCGCGCGAGAGACGGACGTCCTGAGCGGCATACAGCTCGACGAAGTCGACCGGGGCACCCGCCGCCACGACGGGCGCGATGAGGTCCTCGACGGCGGCCGCGTCGGAGTCGCGGTCGAAGTCCCAGGCGAAGCTGAAGACGAGCCCCGGCAGGTCGGCGACGACGGACTCGCGCAGGACCTCGCGCCGGATCAGGTGGTTGATCCGGTTGAACGACGGCGTGCCGAAGTCGAAGACGCCGAGCAGCGGCTCGATCGACATGTGGTTGTGGAAGAGCCGGTAGCCGGTCAACGCGCAGACCTCGCGCCCGACCGTCATCTTCCCCGCGGCGGGCGGCCCGACGACACAGACGAGACGCACGGCGACGTCCTAGCGGAAGACGGTCAGGTTGCGGATCTCGGGCGGGACCGTGAGGTACTTCCCCACGGTGACGACCACGAGCAGGCCGAGCACGAGGCCGAGGGCGATCCAGACGAGGTGACGCACGCCCTGGCGGCGGAACAGGACGATGACGAGGGCGCAGATGATGCCCGTGACGAAGCCGCCGAGGTGCGCCTGCCACGAGATGCCGGGGTAGAGGAAGCCGAAGACGGCGTTGATCGCGATCGTGGCGTACATCGCCGCCGACGACCGACCGAGGTGTCGGTTGAGGACGAGCAGGGCGCCGAAGAGCCCGAAGATCGCCCCCGAGGCGCCGACGACGGCGGTGAACCACGCCCTGTCCTGCCCGGCGGCGATGCCGGCGAGGGTCGGCGACCCGGCGAGGAGCGTCACGCCGACCTGACCGCCGATCCCGCTGATGAGGTAGAGCGCCGCGAACCGCGCCCGGCCGAGCATCGGCTCGAGGTACTGGCCGAGCGTCCACAGGGCGAACATGTTGAAGAGGATGTGGAGGTAGGTCGACGGCGAGTGGAGGAACGCCGCCGTGACGAAGCGCCACGGCTCGGTCCAGCCGAGGTAAGGGGCGAACGCGAACCTGCTCGTGACCTCGCTCGACGCCAGCTGGCCGAGATAGGCCAGCGCACACATCCCGATGATCGTGTAGGTGACGAGAGGCCGGCCGTCGGTGGCTCGTCCTCCGAAGATCGTGCGCGCCTGGGGTGAGGTGCGCGCCGCCTCACGGACGCAGTCGACGCACTGGATGCCGACCGGGGCGGGGCGCTGGCACTCGGGGCAGGCCGGCCGGCCGCAGCGCTGGCACCGCACGTAGGCCTCGCGGTCGGGGTGCCGCGGGCAGACGGAGGGGACGGCAGGCTGGTGGCCAGCCTCCGACGTCATCGGGGGCTGACCACCAGTTCCATTGTCGGCCAACGTGACTCGTCAGTCTTCGATCGTGATCGAGTTGATGACGACGTCCTCACGCGGCTTGTCGTTGGGGCCGGTGGCGACGTTGCCGATCTTGTCGACGACCTCGCGGGACGGACCGTCGGCGACCTCACCGAAGATCGTGTGCTTGCCCTGGAGCCACGTCGTCGGCGCCGTCGTGATGAAGAACTGGGAGCCGTTGGTGCCCTTGCCCATCCGCTTGCCGGCGTTGGCCATGGCGAGCATGTAGGGCTTGGTGAAGTCCTTGTCGGGGCTGATCTCGTCGTCGAACGCGTAGCCCGGGCCACCGAAGCCCTGGCCGAGGGGGCAGCCGCCCTGGATCATGAAGTTGGGGATGATCCGGTGGAAGATCAGGCCGTCGTAGAAGGGGGTCGGGTTGGTGCGCCCCGCGTCGTCCTTGTACTCCTTCTCGCCCTTCGCGAGGCCGACGAAGTTGTCGACGGTCTTGGGCGCGTGGTGGGGGAAGAGTTCGACGACGATGTCGCCGTGGTTGGTGTGCAACGTTGCCTTCATGGGCCTCATCCTCGCACGTATGCCGTCGAGCTCGCCGGGTGCGACGGCACGCTCGGCGCGATGCCGGGTCCCCTCCGGCAGCCGGTGTCCGGCCCGATGTGGTCCGGATCGCTGAGGGTGTCCCGGTCAATGGCTGCGTTCCGTGGGCGGGGTTGGCAGGATGGGTAAGGACCAGAGGACGAGGAGGACTTCATGTTCCGTACCAAGCAGTCCCAGACCGAGGCACTCGCCGACCAGCTCGCCAGCACCGCAAGCGATCTCGGGTCCGCCGCGAGTGAGAAGACCAAGGCGTCGCTCGACGCGACCGCCGAGAAGGTGACCGACAGGCTGGCCCAGTGGCGCGACGCCGCGGCCGAGGCGGCCCAGAGCAGAGCGGCGACCGTCCAGTCCGAGACGATGCCGGCCGTCGCCGAGTCGGCACGCAAGGGCTACGCCGCCGCGAAGGAGTCGGCCAGAGAGACGGCTGCACCGGCGCTCAAGGAGGCGGCGGAGGCGGCCCGCGACAAGCTCGCCGACGCGGCAGAGCGGGCCAAGCCCAAGGTCGAGGCGACGGTGGAGTCGGCGCAGTCGACGTTCGTCGAGACGGTCCTGCCCAAGCTGGGCGCGGCCCTCGCCACCGCGGCCACAGCCATGGCGGCCGGCGCCGAGCAGGCCAAGGCCTCCGCCGCGCCGCACGTAGAGCAGGCGCGGGAGGCCGCGCACTCCGGCGGCGACCGGGCGAAGGACGCGTACGCGGTCCTGACGGGCGAAGCCGTCGCCAAGCGTCGCGGCGGCAAGGGCAAGTGGCTCATCGTCATCGGGCTCGGCGCCGCTGCCGTCGCCGCGTACGCCGCGTACCGGCGGCAGAGCCAGGTGGAGGACCCGTGGGCGACCCCGCTCACCGACCGCACCACGCAGCCGGGATCGACGTCGACCTCGACACCCGCCTCGCTCAAGGAGAAGGCCGCCGAGCAGGTCGGGCACGCCAAGGAGGCCGTCTCCGAGGCCGCGACCAAGGCGAAGGACAAGAGCACCGAGCTGGCCGGCACGGCCAAGGAGAAGGCGAGCGACCTCGCCGCCAAGGGCCAGTCGGCCATCGCCGACGCGAAGGACCGAGCCGGCAGCGCGGCCGACGAGGCCGTGGCGACGACGAGCGCCACCCTCGAGGAGGCCCGCGACGCCGGGACCGCCGCGGTCGACGACGCCAAGGCCGCGCTCGACGACACCCGCGCCGCTGCAGCGGCGGCCCCCAAGGCCAAGACCTCGCGCGCCCGGACGAGCCCGGCCCCGCAGACCGGGGCGCCGGCGGGTGATGCGCCGATCGACACGGTCGACACGGTCGACACGGTCGACACGGTCGACACGGTCGACCCGGCCGTCGAGGGTGTCGAGGGCTCTGAAGGCGGGGGCCCGAGCCAGGGCACCTGAGTCGGGCAGACGACCCACCACGCAGAAGGACCCGGGGCCAGACGGCCTCCGGGTCCTTCTCTGCGTGAGCTGACTCGCACCGACAGGGGGACAGCGCGAGTCAGCACATGCAGAAGGGCTGGGCGCGGTTCGTGCGGGCCCAACCCTTCGCTGCCTCAAGTCTGACACAGACTGGGCACGATGGCGAGAGCCTCAATGGAAATTTGCACGAAATTCTGGTGCGCTGCCGAGTCCTCTCCAGACAAATCATCCGAAACCGGTAGGGGTTGCGTCGGGGGTCCGACGCGAAACCTCTCTGATGGTGCCACTTCGTGACCTCCTTGTGACCTCTTTCGAGGGTATGGATTCGGTATGGATTCGGTAAGGGAGCGGTCGGCAGGGTCGGCACGGTCGCGCCCGACCCGGCTCGGCGGCATACGAACACTGGGCCGGGGCTGGGTCCCGCGCGTACGATCGGTGGCGAAGGGGACCGGCGCCGTGAGGTGGGCCGATGGGCACGAACGTGAGAGTGGGCCTCGGCGAACGGGGAGCAGACGCCGAGCGGCTCGACGTGCTCCATCGTCAGCTCGGTGACCAGCTGCGGTCGGTCGACGGCCTGGCCGTGCGCACGGACGCGCCCGAGGGTGTCGTTCCTGACGGATCGCGGGCCCTCGACCCGGCGACGGTGAGCAGCCTCGCCGTGGCCGTCCTGGGCTCCGGAGGTCTCGCCGCCCTGCTGGCCTCGCTGCGCAGCTGGCTCGGGCGGGAACAGCCGCGCGACCAGCGGACGGTCCGGATCGAGGTGGCCGGGGACGTCCTCGAGCTGACCGGGGCGTCGTCGGGCGAGCAGGACCGGCTCGTCGCCCTCTTCCTCGCGCGTCATGAGGTGGGCGAGTCCTCGTGAGCGAGTCCCCGAGGCGGGTCGTCCCCACGCCGCAGAGCGGGGCCGGGTCCCCGGGACCCGGCGGGTCCTCGGGCGCGCGGCGCGCCCTCATCGTCGCGAACGACACGTACGACCACCCGAGCCTGAGCCAGCTGCGGGCTCCCGAGGCCGACGCCCGCGCGCTCGCCGACGTGCTCGGCGACCCCGAGATCGGCGGCTTCGAGGTGTCGGTCGTGCACAACGCGGCCTCGTACGAGGTCCAGACCCACATCGAGGACCTCTTCGCCGACAGCCGCCCCGAGGACCTCGTCCTCCTGCACTTCTCGGGACACGGCCTCAAGAACGACGCAGGCGAGCTCTTCATCGCTGCGCGCAACACCCGGCCCGACCGGCTCGTGTCGACGTCGGTCCCGGCCGACTTCGTCCAGCGCTGCATGCGCGGAGCCATTGCGCGGACCATCGTGCTCTTCCTCGACTGCTGCTACGGCGGCGCCTTCGGCGAGGGCGTCACCGTGCGCGCGGCCGGACCCGTGAACGTCATGGAGAGCTTCCCCGCGGGGCGGCTGGGCGGGGGACGTGGCCGCGCGGTCATCAGCGCCTCGAGCGCGATGGAGTACGCCTTCGAGGGGACGACCCTGACCGCCGACCACGAGGTGCAGCCCTCGGTCTTCACCTCGGCCGTGGTCGACGGGCTGCGGTCGGGCGACGCCGACCGTGACGAGGACGGCCTGGTCTCGCTCGGCGAGCTCTACGAGTACGTCTTCGACCGGGTGCGCGAACAGAACCCGCGCCAGACCCCCGGGCGGGACGTCGAGATGTCCGGCGAGGTCTACCTCGCCCGAAGCCGGCGCAAGCGCATCCGGCCGCTACCGATCCCAGACCGGATCGCCGACGCCCTGCGTGAGCCCGATCCGACCTACCGTCGTGGGGCCGTGCTCGAGCTCCGCGACCGGCTCGGGCATCCCGACCTCGGCGTCGCGCTCGGCGCGCTCGAGGCGCTCCAGGAGGTCGTCCGGTCGGACATCCGGCTCGTCGCCGACGACGCCGCGGCCTTCCTCGCGGCGGCCGCGCCCGGGGTGAGTCCTTCGTCGCTGGCCTTCGACGCGATCGCGCCTGGTTCGGCCGTGGACGTCGAGCAGGAGGTGAGGGTGAGCGGCATACCGCTTGCTCGGGAGGTCCACGTCGAGGCGGAGCCTCCACTCACGGCCATCGTCGCCGGCGACACGGTCACCGTGACCTTCGCGCCGACCGGCGGGCCGTATGCCGGGTCGCTCACGATCACGAGCCCCACCGGCTCCGTCGTGGTGCCCGTCACGGCTCGGCTCTCGACCGACGGCGTCAGCGAGCCGTCACCAGCGACCGGACTGCTCGGACCGGCTGGCGTCGGATCGGCCGGGGCCGGATCGGCCGAGCCTGAGGCGGGCTCGCCGCCTGCGACCGTTCCGACGCCGGAGCCGCACGTCGAGGAGGTCGAGACGACCTCGGCGGCGACCACCGGGGACGCGCCTCCGGTGGCGGTCAGGAGTGAGACCGACGAGGCGGCGGCCCGCGTCCGAAGGATGCGGATCGCAGCGGGGACGACGGCGGTGGTCGGCGGCGTGTTCACGATGGCGAGCATGCTGCTTCCCTGGCTGGGGAGCGACTCGTCGGCCAGCTTCGAGAGCGACCTGGTCCTCAACCTCGTGGTCTTCGGCGTGCTGGCGATCACCGCGGGCGCGGCGCTCCTCGCGGTGGCGTCGCCCGTGGCCCTGGCGCTGGGGCTGCTCGCCGGGACGGCGGTCGCGACGGCCCTTGGGCTGGTACAGCTCCTCGGCACCGTCCTCGACGGTCGCGGGGACACGCCAGGTCAGGGCTGGTCCCTCAGCCTCGTCGGGCACCTCGTCGTGCTGGCGGCAGCAGTCGTGGCCCTGGGCGGGATCCGGGGAGTACTCACGTTCGCCGGCATCAGGTGGAGCCGTCCCTGGGTGGTCATCGTGTCGCTCGCCGCCGTGGTCGGGGTCCTCTGCATCGCGGACTGGGCGATGTACCTCGGGACGGCCGACGTGCCCGGGTACTGGGTCTTCACGGTCTGGGTCTGGGTTGTCGCGGCTCTCGTGACGCCCGCGGTGGCCCTCAGCCTGGCGCCCGCCGCGGCCGGCCGGGCCATGGTCGCCTCCTGGGCCGTCGGGCTCTTCGGGATCGTGGTGCCGGCGTCCTGGCTGGCCGTGCGGAGTGGAGGCGAGGGCCGGTTCCTGTGGGTGACGGCTGTCTCGTGCGGGGTGCTCCTCGTGGCGTCTCTCGTGGCCTCCCTCGTCGGGCGACAGGGGGATGTCCAGTCGTCTGGCGAGACCCAGGTGGGCAGGTCAGGCGACACCGGACCCGCCTGACCGGCAGCACGACGGCATACGTCGACCGCGCCGTGAGGCCCCGCCGGGTGGCGGGGTCTCACGGCTCGTTGGGTCGGGTGGGTTGGGTGCTGAAACCGCCGAGAGGGCCTCGTCAGCCGCGAGCCGGCAGGAGGACGAGGATCGTGTCCGATCCCGGTGTCGCCGGCCGGCCCGTGCTCTCGACGAGAACCTCGACCCGGTCACCGACCTTGGGTGGGTCGGCGGCGAGCCAGAGCCACGGCGCGCCGCACAGCTGCTCGCCCTGCGCGGTGTCGTCGCGCACGACGCAGATGCCGCGGCCGCTCGACGAGACCTGCGACACCGTCGCCTGCACCCGCTCCGTGACGTTCACGTCGTGCCGATCGCCGGCGGCCAGGGCCGATGCGACCATCGTGCCGATGAGCAACCCACCCACGAGCGAGCCGGTGAGCGCAAACCGCACGCGGCCGTCGTGGAATGGCTTGGCGGGTCCCGTCGCGGGGGCCGCCCGGTCATCGAGGACCATCAGCAGTGACTCCTCTCGAGCAGCGCTCGATCGTTCAGCTCCAGTGGATGTAGGTCTTGACGGTCATGCTTCCCGACGCCGACGGCGGGCTGTGGACGACGGACGTCGCGACGGCCCCCTGGTAGTCCCGCGAGTAACCCGACCAGTAGGCGCCGTATCCCCGGTTGGAGTCGGTCCACACCGGACCCTCCTTGTCGGGGCACACCGTGCCGGAGTAGCCGATGTTGACGCCGGTCTTCGGGTCGGTGACCCCGACCGAGACGGTCCCGCAACTGCCGCGGGGGATCGTCGTGTAGGGGTCCCAGTCGACGACGGAGTTGCCGCTCCCGTACACGACCCAGACCTTGGCCGTGTCCAGCGCGTACCACCAGTCGTCGTCGCGGGCCGTCACCTTCTCCTTGTGGGAGTAGTAGACGTCGCCGCCCGAGGACCAGTCGATGTAGCGGACCGCGCACGCGTGCGACGTCGCGTTGCCTGCATCACCGGACGCGTCGGCGCAGACGCTGTCGAGCAGGACCGGAGCGGCTGCCAGCACCGCGGAGGTCGTTGAGGTCGTGGTCTGCTTCGTCGGTGAGGCGAGAGTGAGTGTGCCACCCGTCGAAGCCGACCGCGCCTTCAGCAGGGCCGCGGTGCCTTCGGGGTCCATGTCGCCGAAGGACCTGACCGCGTCCTCGAAGCTCATGCCCGTAGCCATGGCGTCGAGGACGACGGAGCGCCCGGAGGAGCGGTAGGCCTTGGCGAGTGCCTTGGCGTCCTGATCCTTGACGTCCGGCAGGGTGACGGCGGTCTCGATCCCGCCGGATGCGGTGGGTGCGCCCTTCTTCGTTGCTCCCGTGTCGGACTTCATCGTCGCGAGAGCCCCGCGCTGGCCTGCGACCGTGACGGTCCCCTTGGCCGTGGTGATCGTCGCCACGACCGACCCGTCCTTGGCGACCTTCTCGGCGACCCCCTGGGCAGGATGGTCGAGACCATCGAGGAGGACCGTGACCGTGTCCGGTTTCTCGCTCGCGAGCCCGGGCGAACCCGATGCGAACGAGAGGATGACTCCGGCGCTCAGTGATGCAGCAATGACCTTTCCCCTGCTCATGCTGACTCCCCTTGTCCTGCCCCAGACCCGAGCCGGGGCGAGTACTGGTCAACGTAGTGACAGGGAGCAGAACCGCTGTGGAGAATCCACAAGACGTTTGCCAAGTCTTGACGGTGTGGATACGCAACGCAGACGCGAACCTTGTGCGCCGAGCACCAACGAGGAGGGGTCGGTCATCGCCGTGGCGGCAAAGGGGTCACTGGCTGGGAGGCGGCGACCCGGCATACGACCGCGAGGCGTGGCTCGCCCACGCAGCCGTGGCCGTCACGAGGGCGCTCAGCAGAGCGACCCCGCCGGAGACGACGGCCGGGCGGCGGTACCGCGGGTCGCGGCCTGCCAGCCACGCCATCGAGGCCGCATGGACGAGATCGACACCGATGACGGGCGCCACCGTGAGGCGCGGAGCGGCGGCCTGTGCCAGACCCTGGAGGACATGGCGGGCCCCGAGGGCGGTCGTCGCGAGCCGCTCGTTCTCGCCCGGCCGGGTCGCGTCGACGGCACGCCAGACCTCGGCCCCTCGTGCCAGAAGGACGACACCCCATGCCGCGCCGGCGGCTCCGACGACCCGCAGCACGCCCGGGCCGCTCACCGGCGGCGCCCGAGGGCGAGGGCTGCGGCGCCCGCCAGTCCGACTGCGGCGACGGCTGCAGCCTGCGGGTAGTGGTGCGCCACCCACTGCTGTGAGCTCTGGTTGCGGGACTTCCCGTCGAAGGCGCCGTGCGCGCCGAAGTCACGGCCGCCAGCGCCGTCGGCGGGCTCCCAGAGGTTCGGCTGCTGGTCCTCGTCGCTCAGCTCGCCGGTCTGCTGGGAGCTGAAGCCGGTCCTGGCCAGGTAGCGGTCGAGCAGGCCGGGCGCGACGGCGTTGGCGATGAGGGTGAGGGCCGTCGTGCTGCCGACCCAGTACTCGCGACGCTTGGGATGGTCAGCGGCATACGCAATGGCGCGCGCGGCGACCTCCGGCTGGTAGATCGGGGGCACCGGCTGCGCGTGCTTCGGCAGGCGCGAGAGCACCCACGAGAACTGCGGCGTGTTGAGCGCCGGCATCTGGACCATCGTCACGTGGATGTTGCTGCGCTCGTGGAGCAGCTCGGTCCGCAGCGACTCGTGGAAGCCCTGGATCGCGTGCTTGGCGCCGCAGTAGGCGCTCTGCAACGGGATGCCTCGGTAGGCGAGGGCCGAGCCGACCTGCACGATGGTGCCGCGGTCGCGCTCGCGCATGCGCTTGAGGACGGCCATCGTCGCGTAGACGTAGCCCAGGTAGCTGACCTCGGTGACGCGCCGGAACTCGTCCGGGCTGATGTCGTCGAACTTCGCGAACACCGAGGTGAAGGCGACGTTGACCCACACGTCGATCGGGCCGAGCTCACTCTCGATGCGCTCGACGGCCGCCTCGACCTGGTCGGCGTCGGCGACGTCGGTCGGGATGGCGATGGCCCTGACCCCCTGCTCGCGCGCCTCGGCGGCGGCGTTCTCGAGGCCGACGGTGCCGCGCGCGATGAGGGCGACGTCGGCGCCGCGGCGCGCGAACTCTCGCACGGCCGCGCGTCCGATTCCGCCGCTCGCTCCGGTGATGGCGACAACTTGGCTCATGGGATCCTCCGTTTCGGATGCTTCCTTCCCTTGGGGCCGTACCCATGTGCCTGCCGCACCTCACGCTCGGGCGGGGTCGGGTCGAGCCAGCACGTATGCCGCTGAGCCGGCGTGGCCGCGCCAGTCCCCGACCAGCGCGGTGCACTGGCGGACGCTGACGGTGGCGACGTGCACCCCGCGGATCAGCGGGCAGATCACCTCGCAGAAGGCGTCGTCAGGGCAGCACCATGCGCCACATGATCCGCGCGCTGATCCATCCCTTGTCGCCTTCAGAGCTGACGGCCGTTCCGCGCGGCGCCGCCTGGGAAAGAGGCGCCCTCAGGCGGCGCCTTGCGGTGATGACGCGAGGTACTCGGCGCAGGCTGTGGCCAGATCGACGCCGGTCTTGCTCTGGAGGAAGAGGAACTGCCCTTGCGGGTTCACCTCGAGGAAGACGACTTCGCCGTCGTCCTTGATCTTCAGATCGAAGGACCCCATCCGGAGGTGGAGCGCCACGAGGAACCGCTTGAGAGACATCTCGACGCCCGGGTCGAGCTGCACGAGCTCCACTGCCGTGTCCGTGTAAGGACGCCAGTCGAGGTGGGGCGATGTAATGCGAAATGCGTAGACCGCTTCACCGAAGACCACGACTCGCAGGTGGCTGGAGCCTCGAACCTCCTCCTGGAATATCGTCGGCGCCATCCGCACGGACTCGAGAGGAAGCCGCGTGGCATCGAGCGATACCGTCGCCAAGGGGGCGGTGTTCGTCCCGCGGAGCACCTTGGCGACGACACGTTCGTGCTCGGCGACGAACTCGCAGAGCCGTGCAGCATCTTGAGTCACCAGGGTCGCCGGGTGGGAGAGTCCCATCTCGTGGGCGAGGCGGAGCTGGACGAGCTTGTTCTCCGCTCGCCGGATCGAGGTGGGATGGTCGATCCAGGTGCCTGAGAAGTCGGTTTCGAAGACCCCGATGAGCGCGGCCTCGCAGTCGTTGCCGATCAGGTGGAGCTGAATGTCCTCCTCGACCTCCGTCGGCACGGACCGGGACAGCCGTCGCCACCACACGGTCTTCACCGAGCCAAGACGGACTGGCACGCCTTCCTCATTCGGCAGAGTTCCCGACGCTTGCGCCGCGGGCGTCCACGACAACGCCTCAACGCCACTCAGGCGATCGGTGCAGATGATCTCTGTCGGAACTCCGAGTCGCCGAAGACGATGGCGCACACCGAAAGCGTGCAGGTCCTCTTCTTGGGAAACGATGACACAGGCTGGCTCGAGCGATTTCACTGCTCAGCAGTACTGGTCGCAGTCGTCCCATCCATCCCACGAGCCGCTGATCGATTCACAGCGAACCCAGTCCTTGCCGCTCTCCTTCCAGAGTGAAGGTCGCTCCTCCTGCAGCTTGACCCCACACTCCTCGGCGAACAGCTTCTCCCACAGTTGGGCTTGTTCCGCCGTCTGCACCTCGACGTAGTACTTCGGTTGGAAGTGGAACACGACCGGCGCAGTTCCCTCGGTCCGCTTCGCTCCCTCGAATGCCCGCATGTCTACCATTTCAGCCCCCTGAGCTGATTTGTCGGTATCGGTCCTTCGATGGTCGCACACATGCCATTACAGGAAAACCCATCCGGAGCGGTCATTTCGCTCGCCGCCGCGGCGGCTTCCACACGGAACGCTTCATCCGACGCCCTGGCTCCCGCCGTCACTCCGGTGGTCAGGACGGACCACCTCTGGTTCTCGATGCACCAGCACACCCCGCGAGGCCGCTCAGGCGCTCAAAAGGAGATTGGGCACCTCCCAGCTTGGCGGGAAGGCGTGGGTCATAGGGCCGGGCCAAGCGAATTCGCCCGCGCTGTGGGGACGCCGGTGCCGACTGACTCGATGACCGCGCGCATCAGCTCGCGCGGGACCGGTCGGGTTCGCGGTAGCGCTGGCGATCCTCGGCTGGTGGATGCCCCAGGTGGCCTCGACCTCTACGTGCTCTTGGTGGTCGAACAGGTTCTGCAGGCGCCGGGTATGTCGGTCGCTCAGCAGGCTGGCGCCGCTGTGCAGGGTCCGGTGTGCCGCGCAGAGCGGGTCGCCTGAGGGGCCACGGTGACCATGGATGTCCTGCTGGACCCGGTGCGCGGCCTATCGGCTCGGGAGCGATCGCGGCAGGCCGAACCATGACAGCACGCTGGTGTCGAAGCGGGTCATGGCGCAGATCCGGTTGCCGGCAAGGGTGAGCACGTAGAAGCCGGTCGCGTGGCGGATGCCACCCGGGACGCTCAGGTAGGCCCCGAACGCGGGCTGGCCGTTGGCTCGTGTCGGGACGAGGTCGAACCTGCGGCCCGCGCCGAACTGGCGGGCCCAGTACCGGGCCACGAGGTCACGGCCCTCGTATCCGAATGGCTCCGGCGGCATCGCGATGAAAACATCGTCGGTCAGCAGGGCCACTAGCGCGTCGAGGTCGGCCGACTCCCACGCGCGGACGAACCTGGCCACGATCACCTCCTCGGCGGGTGAGCCTGCGGTGGGCGGCGGTGGGCGGCCAGCCGCCAGCTGCTGCCGGCGCTGCAGGCTGGCGCGGGCTCGCTTGAGGGCACTGTTGACCGATTCGACGGTCACCTCCAGCATCTCGGCCACCTCGCTGGCGTGGAATCCGAGGACGTCGCGCAAGATCAGGACGGCGACTTGGCGTGGCGGCAGCAGCTGCAGGGCGGTTACGAAGGCGAGCGAGGTGGCTTCGGTCTGCTCGTAGCGGGCCTCCGGCCCGAGCGGCCGGTCGACGGCGGCCTCGAGGAGGGTGTCAGGAAACGGCTGCAGCCAGACGGGCTCGTCGCGCGGTGTCGGCACGGGCGGTTCGAACTGCGACATGTCCCACTCCCTAGCCGGGCGCCGCCTCGCTGCGCGGCGCGCGTTGAGGCACCGGTTGGTGGCAATCTTGTAGAGCCAGGTGCGCAGCGAGGCGCGTTCTTCAGCGAACCCGCCGATGCCCTGCCAGGCGGCCAGCATGGTCTCCTGGACGGCGTCCTCGGCGTCGGCGAACGACCCGAGCATCCGGTAGCAGTGCACCTGCAGCTCCCGCCGGTGGGACTCGGCCAGCTCCCGAAACGCCTCGCCATCCCCGGCCCGCGCCCGTGAGAGAAGATCGCCTGTCACCATCCTGCGCTCCTTGCTTTCGGGACCACGTCGCACCTCCGCCTGGTGTATACACCGCCCACGGCGCTAACTGGGCGGCTCGCGGGCGCCCAGTTTCCCGGCGCCGCGGTGTATCCACTACCGACCCTGGACGATCCCCACCGGATCGTGCCGCAGCAGCTGGGAACAATGCAGGAGGTTGACGATGGAATCGTCCGCATCCGCCGGGCGCGTGGCGTCCGCCGTTCTCGATCGCCCTCGCAGCGGGCGCCGATGAGCGCGCGAGCCTCAGGCATGCAAGGGAATGCAGCCGACCGCAGGAAGCGGGTGAGCAGGACGCTCGCTCGTGTGTTCGCCGGCTGGCGAACCGGCCTGTCGGGGCCTGTCATCGTTCTTCAGGCCGGGACCGCGGTCAACTACTTCGGTACCGGACTGATCCTTCCCTTCGAGATCATCTACCTGCATCGGGCCCGCGGCTTCCCGACGGCGACCGCCGGGCTGGTGCTGGCGGCGGTCATGGGCACGGCGGCGGTCCTGACGCCCCTTTCGGGTGCGCTGCTCGATCGTTTCCGCGCGAAGCCGCTCCTGATCACAGGCGATCTCGCGAGCGCGCTTGGCTACGCGGGCTTCGCATTCGTCGACCGTCCCTGGCAGGCCTTCGTTTGCGCGGCCGTCGGCGGCGCCGGGTTCGGAGTCGCGAACACCGCGAACCAGGTTCTGAGCCTGACCCTGGTCTCGGCGGAGCAGCGCGCCTCCTCGATCGCGCTCCGCCGAGTCGCAGGCAACTTCGGTCTCGGCCTCGGCGCGACGGTCGCGGGCTTCATCATCGCTTCCGCCGATCACCTGCGCGCGTTCCAGGCGCTCTACCTCTTCGACGGCCTCACCTTCGCCGTCTTCGCGCTGGTCGTGCTCGTGGGGATCCCGAATCCTCGCCGTGCGAATGCTGCGTCGGCGAGGGACCGGGGAACAGGCTTCCAAGCAGTGGCCCACGATCGGCTCTTCCTCATCCTGATCGCCGCCAACATCGTGTTCGTGATGACCGGCGGCGCACTCTTCTCCAACATCCTCGCGCCGTTTGCGGAGGCGCACACGCCTGTCGGGCCGGGCGAGATGGGCATTGTCCTCTTCATCAACACCTTCTTCATCGTCGTCGCGCAGATTCCAGCCACACGGGTCGTCAAGCGGATGCGCCGCACGCACGCTCTTGCCGCGACAAGCGCGCTATTTGCAGTCGGCCTGCTCGCGGTCCTGCTCGCAACGCTCACGAGTTCGACGCTCACCGCTACCGCCGTCTTGGCCGGGGTCGCGATCGTGATCGCGATCGGTGAATGCGCGCAGTTCGTCGTGCTTGGCCTGATCGTCGCCGAACTCGCACCGCCGCATCTGCTCGGCCGCTACATGTCGCTCTATGGCCTCGCCTTTATGGCAGGTGTGGCCCTCGGCCCCGCGGCCGGCGGCGCGCTGCTCGCGACCTCACCTGACGCCGTCTGGTGGGGCGGCGCCTTGACGGTAGCGCTGACCGGAGCCGGCTTGCTGCGACTCGGCAACCGGATACCCGACCCGCTCCTGCAGACGCATTACCCTCCGCCGCAAGCCGTCAGCCTGGCCGACCTGGACTCCGCCGGCCACAGCGAGGTGGAGAGTAAGGAGATGTCATGACACTGGCCTACGTGCCAGCAGAGGACGGGTTGCTGCATTGTGCTTCTGAACACGACTGACAAAACCCCTTCCCAGAACTGGAAAAGGGACTTGACCTGTGGTGGAGCCAAGGGGACTCGAACCCCTAACCCCCTGCTTGCAAAGCAGGTGCGCTACCAATTGCGCCATGGCCCCGGTGGGCGTGAGCCCGGGGGTGTCAGGACTGGGCCGGAGGCGCGTCCTGCACGTGAGCGGCCGGGGCGGGAACCACGGGAGCGGACGGGGCCTGGACATCGTCCGTTGCCTGCGTCCACAGGTCCTGCTCGGCCTGCTGCTGCTTCGCCTTCTTCCTGAGGAAGGTGACGGCGGCGATCGCTCCGACGACGAGGGCGACACGCTTCAGCATTCGGTTTCCTCTCGTTGGTGCGGTGATGGTGGGCCTAGGAGGACTTGAACCTCCGACCTCTTCCTTATCAGGGAAGCGCTCTAACCGTCTGAGCTATAGGCCCATCGTCACCTACGAGCACCGAGGAGTTCGGGATCCGAAGACCTCGACGCGAGGCGAAACGTTACCCGATGGGGCCGCCCTCACACAAAACGAGGGCGATCGCCGGCCTCCACACCATCCGACGCCGCCCCGCCGCCTGCTCATCGCCTGCCGATCCGAGCGGTATGCCGCTGGGCCGGCTTCCCGGGCCCAGCGGCATACGTGCGTGGCGGCGTGGCCGCCGGAGGCGTCTGATCCGAGTAGGTCAGTCGTCGGTGAGCGTGAGCTGCACGCCGCCGACGAGGGCCGAGCAGATGTTGTAGAGGAAGGCCATGACGGTGGAGATCGCCGTCAGGAGGATGACGTCGATGACCCCGATGACGATCGAGAGCGAGACGACGCGGCCGAAGCCGACGTAGTCCTTGATCGAGAACGGGTCGGTCTGCGACGTCTGGAGCGACTGGAGGACACCCTCGATGTCGGTGAAGACGTTCATCGTCGAGAGGATCATCCACAGGACAGCGGTGAGGACGACCCCGGCGATGCCGATCGCGACGGAGAGCAGGAAGCTCATCTTCATGACCGACCACGGGTCGACCCGGGCGACGGCGAGACGCACTCGGCGCGGACCCTTCGCCTTGCGGGCGGCCGCAGCGGTCGCCGGCCGAGCCGACGTGGCCGTGGGCCGGGCCGACGTGGCCGTCCGCGCTCCCGCGGCCCGCGGGGTGGCCTGAGCTGGTGCCTCGGCGACAGGCACCTGAGCGGTGGGGGCCGTGGGCGCCTCAACCTCGGGTGCCGGCGGAGGGGGCGGTGTGAGGTTGGTGATGGCGCCGCGAGAGAGCTGGGTCGTCGACTCGCTCACCGTCGCGCCAGCGGCTGCGCCGTTGGAAGCGCCGTTGGGGGCGCCGCTGGCTGCGCCGTTCGGGGCGCCAGTGGAGGCGCTTTTCGTGCCGTTCGTCGAACCGGCCGCGCCGCCGCCGGCGGTCGGCTCGGTCGACGGCGTCACGGGCAGCTCGGACGTCGAGTCCGCGCCCCTCGAGCTCGCACGGGGTGACCCGTTCGATGAGCTCGAGTCGAAGCCAGCCGTGCTGAACGGCCCCTCAGAGCTAGTCGTGCTCATTCGTCACCTCCGGTGTTCCCCTCGGACGTCTCGGCCTCATCAGCCGCACTTTCGTCCGACGGTACGGCATCGTTGGCCGGAACCGTAGCGGACGAACCTGCAAGCGTCTCAGCAGGTGAGTCGCCCTGCCCGCCCGGCGCACCCTCGAGCGCACCCTCCGGTGCCCCCTCGAGGTCCTCCTCGAGCTCGTCCTCCGCGCTGCTCTCGGCGTTGCGGGCGACGGCCACGATCGCGTCGTTCTTGCCCGGCGTCGCGAAGGTCACGCCCTGGGTGTTGCGGCCCGTGAGGCGCACCTCGTTGACCCGCGAGCGCACGATGTTGCCGCGCTCCATGACGACCATGACCTCGTCGGTCTCACTCACCGTGAGGGCGCCCACGAGGTCGCCGCCCTTCTCCGAGAGCTTGGCGACGGCGACGCCGAGGCCGCCGCGGCCCTTCGGGTTCCAGTCGGAGACGTTGCTCCGCTTGGCCAGGCCGTTCTCGAAGACGACGAACACCTGCGGCTGCTCGCCGTCTCGGACGACCGACATCGAGAGCAGGTGGTCGTCGCCGCGGAACCGCATGCCCGTGACGCCCGAGGTCGACCGGCCCATCGGCCGGAGCTGGGCGTCGGTGGCGTGGAAGCGGACCGACATGCCCTTGCGCGAGACGAGAAGGAGGTCGTCGGCCGCCGACGCGAGGCCGGCCCCGACGAGCTCGTCACCGTCGCGCAGGTTGACGGCGATGAGACCGCCGGACCGGTTGGAGTCGTAGTCGGCGAGCCGCGTCTTCTTGACGAGGCCGGCCCGCGTCGCGAGGACGAGGTAGTCGGCCGACTCGTAGTCCTTGATCGCGAGGACCTGGGCGATCGTCTCCCCGGGCTGGAACGCGAGCAGGTTGGCGACGTGCTGGCCCTTGCTGTCGCGCGAGCCCTCCGGCAGCTCGTACGCCTTGGCCCGGTAGACCCGGCCGAGGTTGGTGAAGAAGAGCAGCCAGTGGTGGGTCGTCGTCGTGAAGAAGTGCTCGACGACGTCCTCGCCGCGCAGGGACGCGCCGCGCACGCCCTTGCCGCCGCGCTTCTGCGAGCGGTACTGGTCGACACGGGTCCGCTTGGCGTAGCCGCCGCGCGTGATCGTGACGACGACGTCCTCCTCGGGGATGAGGTCCTCGATCGACATGTCGCCGTCGAACGGGACGATCGTCGTGCGGCGTTCGTCGCCGTAGCGGTCGACGATCTCCTGCAGCTCCTCGGAGACGATGTCGCGCTTGCGCTGCTCGGAGGCGAGGATCGCGCGGTACTCGTCGATCATGGCCTGCAGCTCGTCGTGCGCCTGCAGGATCCGCTCGCGCTCGAGGGCGGCGAGGCGGCGCAGCTGCATGTTGAGGATCGCCTGGGCCTGGACCTCGTCGATGTCGAGCAGGTCGATCAGCCCGTCGCGGGCGACCTCGACGGTGCTCGAGGCCCGGATGAGCGCGATGACCTCGTCGAGCATGTCGAGCGCCTTGAGGTACCCGCGCAGGATGTGGATGTCGGCCTCGGCCTTGCGCAGGCGGAACGTCGTGCGCCGGGTGATGACCTCGATCTGGTGGTCGACCCAGTGCCGGATGAAGCCGTCGAGGGGCAGGGTGCGCGGCACGTCGTCGACGAGGGCGAGCATGTTGGCGCCGAACGTCGTCTGCAGCTGGGTGTGCTTGTAGAGGTTGTTGAGCACGACCTTGGCGACGGCGTCACGCTTGAGCACGATGACGAGGCGCTGGCCGGTGCGTCCCGACGTCTCGTCACGGATGTCGGCGATGCCCGAGATCCTGCCGTCCTTGACGAGGTCGGCGATCTTGAGCGCGAGCATGTCGGGGTTGACCTGGTAGGGCAGCTCCGTCACGACGAGGCACTGGCGGTTCTGGATCTCCTCGACCTCGACGACTGCCCGCATGATGATCGAGCCGCGGCCCGTGCGGTACGCGTCCTCGATGCCCTTGTGGCCCATGATGAGCGCGCCGGTGGGGAAGTCGGGGCCCTTGATGATGCCGAGCAGGGCCTCGAGCAGCTCCTCGCGGGAGATGTCCGGGTTGCGCAGGTAGAACTGTGCGCCCTCGGCGACCTCGCGCAGGTTGTGCGACGGGATCTGCGTGGCCATGCCGACGGCGATGCCGGCCGAGCCGTTGACGAGCAGGTTGGGGAACCGACTCGGCAGCACGGCGGGCTGGAGCGTCTTGCCGTCGTAGTTGGGGACGAAGTCGACGGTGTCCTCGGTGATATCCCGGACCATCTCCATGGCGATCGGGGCCATCCGGCACTCGGTGTACCGCGGGGCCGCGGCGCCGTCGTTGCCGCGGGAGCCGAAGTTGCCCTGGCCCTCGACGAGCGGGTAGCGCAGCGACCAGTCCTGCACGAGGCGCACGAGGGCGTCGTAGATCGCCGTGTCGCCGTGCGGGTGGTAGTGGCCCATGACGTCGCCCACGACGCGGGCGCACTTGTTGAAGCCGCGGTCGGGCCGGTAGCCGCCGTCGTACATCGCGTAGACGATGCGGCGGTGGACGGGCTTGAGCCCGTCGCGGACGTCGGGCAGCGCGCGGCTGACGATGACCGACATCGCGTACTCGATGTACGAGCGCTGCATCTCGCTGTTGAGGTCGACGGCCTCGACGCGGTCGGTCTCGTCGCCGTCGCGCACGACCGGTGCCGTGCCCTGGTTGTGGGTCTCGTCGACCTCGACCTCGCCGTCCGGGTCGGGTCCGAGGATGTCGGCGGCCTGGTCGTCGGGCGTCTCGTTGACGTCGTCGCCGTTGGTGGGCGGCTGCTCGCTCACGTCAGTTCCCTTGTCTCTCTGTCCTGCTCGTCAAGTTCGGTGCCGTATGCCGTCGACGACGTTTCACGTGGAACGTCACGTCCGCGCGGGGCCGGCCCGGCGGCATACGGCCGTGTGTCAGATGTCGAGGAACCGCACGTCACGGGCGTTCTTCTGGATGAACGACCGGCGCGACTCGACGTCCTCGCCCATGAGGACGGCGAAGACCTCGTCGGACTTCGCGGCGTCCTCGAGGGTCACCTGCAGCAGGGTCCGGGTCGACTGGTCCATGGTCGTCTCGCCGAGCTCGGTGTAGTTCATCTCGCCGAGGCCCTTGTAGCGCTGGATCGGGTTGTCCTTGGGCAGGCGCCACCCCTTGGCCTTGCCGATCTCCTCGAGGCCGTCGCGCTCGCGGTCGCTGTAGGCGAACTGGTGCGGCGCGTTGCTCCAGCGCAGGCGGTAGAGGGGCGGCTGCGCGAGGTAGACGTAGCCGGCCTCGATGAGCGGGCGCATGAACCGGAAGAGGAGCGTCAGCAGCAGCGTGCGGATGTGCATGCCGTCGACGTCGGCATCGGCCATGAGCACGATCTTGTGGTAGCGCGCCTTCGCGATGTCGAAGTCCTCGCCGATACCCGTGCCGAACGCCGAGATGAGCGCCTGGACCTCGTTGTTGGCGAGGATCTTGTCGATGCGCGCCTTCTCGACGTTGAGGATCTTGCCGCGGATCGGCAGGATCGCCTGCGTGTGCGGGTTGCGCGCCTGGGTGGCCGAGCCGCCGGCGCTGTCACCCTCGACGATGAAGACCTCGGAGATGCTCGGGTCCTTGCTCTGGCAGTCCTTGAGCTTGCCGGGCAGCCCACCCGACTCGAGCAGGCCCTTGCGCCGGGTCGCTTCGCGGGCCTTGCGGGCCGCCATGCGCGCCGCGGCCGCCTGGACCGACTTGCGGACGATGTCCTTGCCCTCGTTGGGGTGACGCTCGAGCCAGTCGCCGAACTCCTCGGTCATGGCCCGCTGGACGAAGCCCTTGACCTCGGAGTTGCCGAGCTTGGTCTTGGTCTGACCCTCGAACTGCGGCTCACCGAGCTTGACCGAGATGACGGCCGTCAGGCCCTCGCGGATGTCGTCGCCGGTGAGGTTCTCGTCCTTGTCCTTGAGGAGGTTCTGGCGGCGGGCGAAGTCGTTGACGAGCTTGGTCATCGCCGCCCGGAACCCCTCCTCGTGCGTGCCGCCCTCGTGGGTGTTGATCGCGTTGGCGTAGGTGTGGACCGACTCGCTGTAGGCGCTCGTCCACTGCATCGCGAGCTCGAGGCTGAGCGACCTCGCCGCGTCCTCGACCTCGATGCTGATGACCTCGGGGTGGACCGGCTCGCTCCGCTTGCTCGCGTTGAGGTGGTTGACGTAGTCGATGAGGCCGTTGTCGTAGCGGTAGGTGACCTTCTTGGCGGTGACGGTCTTCTTCTCGCCGTCGCCCTGCCCGGAGTGGCCGTTGTCGCCCTCCTCCTCGACCTCCTCGAGGTCGCTCTCCATGTCGTCGAGGTCCGGCTCGCCGGCCGCGCCGACCGACCGCTCGACGCGCTCGTCGATGAGGTTGATCGTCAGGCCCTTGTTGAGGAAGGCCATCTGCTGGAGGCGGGCGCGCAGTGTCTCGAAGTCGTAGTCGACGGACTCGAAGATGTCGGGGTTGGCCCAGAACGTGATGGTCGAGCCCGTCGCGTCGGTCTCCTCCATCTGCGTCAACGGGCCGGTCGGCACGCCGTGGTCGAAGCTCATCCGGAAGGCGTGGCCCTTCTGGCGGACGCACACGTCGAGGCGCGTCGAGAGCGCGTTGACGACCGAGCTGCCGACGCCGTGGAGGCCACCCGAGACCTTGTAGCCGCCGCCACCGAACTTGCCGCCGGCGTGGAGCTGGGTGAAGACGAGCTCGACGGCGCTGATCTTCTCGGTCGGGTGGATGTCGGTCGGGATGCCGCGACCGTTGTCCTTCACCCGGACCGCGCCGTCGGCCATGATCGTCACGTCGATCGTGTCGGCGTAGCCCGCGAGGGCCTCATCCACGGCGTTGTCGACGATCTCGTAGACGAGGTGGTGCAGGCCCCGCTCACCCGTGGACCCGATGTACATGCCGGGACGCTTGCGCACCGCCTCGAGACCCTCGAGGACGGTGATGGCGCTCGCGTCGTAGTCGACGCCGTTGGGTCGGCGCTCGAGCTCGTCCCGGGATGCCGGTGCGCGGCCCTGGGCCCGGTCCGCGGACGGCTGGGCGCCCGTGGTCTCTGCTTGCTGCTGCTCGGCGGGCGTCTGGTCAGCCTCGGACACGTCTCTCCTCAGTTCGTGCAGACCGCGCGAGCCGAAGATCGGGTCGACACCGCGCGCGATGGTCACCCTGCGGGCGACACCGGGACGGCCCGACACGCAGGTCGAGCCGAAGTACCACTCATTCTAACGGTCCGCACGGGTGGAACGTGCCCCTCAGAGCCCCGACACGGGCATTTTCCGGCCAGAACACCCACAGATCCGGGGGGAGGATCGCCACCCGGCCCCTCAGGGCGCCTGTGCGACGTTTTCGGGGGCCGTCCCGGCGGGCGTCCCCGCCGTGACGCTCATCCCTCCACCGTATGCCGTTCTGGCGGGTCCCGCGGGTGGGTGCGGGCGCACCCGCGGAGGCGAACGGCATACGGCCAAGACCCCGCGCCGGCGTGACAACCTGAGCCGCGCCCTGACCGTCTGGGGTGGTGTCAGCGCCGCGCTGCGGGTCGCAGCAGGGGGATCACGCAGAGGACTGCGCGGGAACAGGGGAAGCCGTCATGGACGATGTCGACCGGAGGGCCGACTTCACGGCCTACGTCGTGGCGCGGGAACAAGCGCTCGCACGGTTGGCCTACCTCCTGACCGGCGACCGGCACGCCGCCGAGGACCTGCTGCAGAACACGCTCGCCCAGGTCTACCGGCACTGGGACCGGGTGCGTTCCGTCGAACGGCCGGACGCCTACGTCCGCCGGATCATGGTCAACGAGAGCAACAGCCGATGGCGACACCTGCTGCGCCAGCGCGAGACACCGGTGAGTCACGTGCTCGACGTCATGGCGCCCGCTGCGACGACCGGGCTGGACCGCTCCGAGGCGATCGACCTCTGGCGGCAGGTGCAGACGCTCCCGGCCCAGCAGCGCGCCGCGGTCGTCCTGCGCTACTACGAGGACCTCAGCGAGGCCCAGACCGCCGAGATCCTCGGGTGCACGGTGGGCACCGTCAAGAGCCACACGAGCCGCGCGCTCTCCGCGCTGCGCACGAAGATGAGCGAGGCGACCGCATGAACGCCATGGACCGAAGCCTCCGGGAGATGCTCGAGGAACGGGGTGAGGGTGTCAGCGTCGTCGTCGGCGACCTCGCGGAGCGCGCCATCGAGCGTGACCGGGCGAACCGACGCCGCGAGGTCGGTGCCGGTCTGCTCGCGGCGGGACTCGTGCTGGCCGTGGCCGTTCCGGTCGGCTGGGCCTCCCTGCGCCCGACGGCGAGCCGACCCCTCCCTGCGGGGACGTCCCACACGACGGTGGTCAGCACGCCGCCTCCCACGGGCGGCGCCATCTCGGGCTCCCCGACACCGACGACCGTCCCGACGATCACGGCCTCGGGCGACCCCGCTCCGGTGCTGCTGGTCCCCACGGCCGGAGACCTCACCGCGACGACCGACGCCGCGTACGCCGTGAACGGCGTCATCCACGACGGGTCGCAGACCGTGTCCCTGCCTCGAGCGGTCGCACGCCCCGACCAGCTCCACCGGGTCGGGGCCGGCTGGCTCGTCGGCAGCTCCGCGAGCCCCGCCAGGGTTCTCCTCGACTCGTCGGGCCGCGAGAAGGCGCAGCTGACCCAGGTCATGAAGGTCGTTGTCAGCCCGGATCGGCTGCACTTCGTCATCGCGACCTACGCCGGCGACCTCGCCTACTACGACTCCAGCGGCAAGCGGCTGGCCCGGCTGCCGGCGTCGACGTGCCGCTGCACGACGGGCGGCGGGGGCGGCGGCTACACGCTGGCGGGACTCGTCGGCACGACCGTCTATGCCGCGAAGGGCGACACGGGCACGTCGGTGGCGTGGGACGTGACGACAGGCGAGACGAAGGACCTGGCCGGCACCCTGGAGACCGTCAACGAGGCGCAGCGCATCGGACTCGTCCATCTCGCGCAGACCGGTCCCGACGCCCTCTGCCACGAGCTGCGCCGCCTCGATGACGAGTCGCCGGTGTGGCGGCTCTGCGGACCGCTCCTCTTCGACCGCTTCTCGCCCGACGGCACGCTCCTGCTCGCCACCGGCATCATCGACGGGCTGCCACATTCCGCGCTGGCGCCGGACGGCTCACCCCTCTACGGGGGTCTCGTCCTCGTGCGCACGAGCGACGGACAGGTGGCGGTCGAGGGCCGGGGGATCGGCGACGTCTTCTTCGACGACGACAGCCGGTCGATCACCGTGGAGCACGGCGTTGGCGTCGGGAAGCAGGCTCTCAGCCGGTGCGACCTCCAGGGCTCCTGCCAGCCGCTCGCCCCGGCCAAGCCCGTCGGCAACGAGGGGATCCCCGAGCTCGACGCTCCGTACCGGCTCGAGTCCAACTGATCGCCGTCCGTCACCGTCCGTGCCCGGCCAGGTCGGAGACCCGGTGGCGGGGTCGGCTCAGTGCTCCGCGCGCAGGGTCCGTTCGATGAGCTGGTGAATCGCCTCGGGGAGGTGCGGCTCGGCCACCGTGACGTCGATGTCGGCCTGCTCGCAGACGACGGAGTAGCAGAACGCGTCAGGGTGCGACTGCTCGCTCGTCGCGGCGATCCGCTGGAGGGTCGGTGCGGCGAGGAGGTGCTGCCAGTCCTTGGCGTCGCGCTCGGGCAGGTCGCCCAGCGCGACCTCGCGCTCGCGGACGATGCCCGCGAAGCCGCCGGTCCGCCGGAGCCGCAGCTGCGCATCGGGACTCGGCACCTCCGAGCCACCCTGCCCACCGGACGCGACAGGGCCGTCGGAGCCCGAGCCCCCTCCCGCGGCGGCCCCTTCAAGGACGCCCACCGCGGCCCAGGCGTCGCGGACCGCGGTGTGCTGGGGCGAGCCGTCACCGTGCCTCGACACGGCCGCGCGGACGGTGAGGTCTGCGAAGGTTGCGAAGTCGCAGTCCGCGCGGATCCCGTCACCGGACACGGCGGCATACCAGATGGCGCCGGCGTCCTCCCAGGCGTTGCCGCCGATCGCGAGCGCGGCGAGGACGAAGGCCCGGTTAGGGATCCCGGAGTTGATGTGGACACCGCCGTTGTCGTCGACGGTGTCGACGTAGCCGTCCATACTCGCGGGCTGGGGATCGGTGCCCAGGCGGGGGTCGTTGTAGGCGGTGCCCGGGTGCTGCATGTCGCGCAGCGCCCGCCCCCGGACCGACGGGGTGAACAGCTCGGCCCCGACGAGCCAGTCCGCCTCGGCCGCGGACTGCCCGAGGGCGTGCTGCTTGACGAGGACCCCGAAGACGTCGGAGATCGACTCGTTGAGCGCGCCGGACTGCCCGTGGTACAGCAGTCCCGCGGTGTGCTCGGTGACGCCGTGGGCGAGCTCGTGACCGATGACGTCGAGGCTCTTGGTGAACCGCTCGAAGACGACGCCGTCACCATCGCCGAACACCATCTGGGTGCCGTCCCAGAAGGCGTTGTCGTAGCCGTCGCCGTAGTGGACCGTCGCGAGGAGCGGCATCCCCTTGCCGTCGAGGGAGCTGCGGCCGTATGCCGCCCACCACAGCTCCCACGTCGCGCCGAGCCCGTCGTAGGCCTCGTCGACCGCCGGGTCGCCGGTGGCGGGCTCACCCTCGGCGCGGACCTGGGTGCCCGGGGTGCGCTGCCGCGACGCGGCGTCGCCGATCGTCCGGCTCGGGCCGGCGGGGGCACCCTCGGCGGGGCGTCGGGGTG
>NZ_AWSA01000046.1 GCF_000576595.1 Intrasporangium oryzae NRRL B-24470
CGGAGCCGGCTTCGCCGGAGCGGGTGCCGCAGGCGCGGCAGGGGCCGGGGCGGCCGCACGAGGTGCGGGCGCGGACGGCTTCATGGGCGCCGAGGGCGCCGGGGTGGGGGCGGCAGCTGCCGCCGATGTCTTGCCGCCGTTGGAGGCGCCTTCCCGGGGGAAGGTCTCCATGATCTTGCGGACGACTGGGGGCTCGATGGTCGACGACGCCGACCGGACGAACTCTCCCTGGCTCTTCAAGTGTGCGAGCAGAACCTTGCTCTCGACTCCGAGCTCCTTCGCGAGCTCGTAGACCCGGACCTTAGCCACATCTCTCCTGTCTTGGTCCGGCCTGACAGGGGTGGCCGAACCGTCGTTAATGCTGGGGCTTGCTCATCGCTGAGTACTCATCGGGTGCTCATAGCGTTTTCAACCCGCCTTGTGGTTCGTTTGACTGTTGTGGTTCGTGCGCTGTCGGACGACAGCCCACCGTGGAGCACTACGCGTGCTGGACACCGAGCTGTCGTGCCACCGCGCTCACGTCGACCGCGGCCTGCAGGCGCAGGGCACGAGCGAACGCCTTGCGGCGCACTGCCAGCTCGAAACAATCGGGACTGGGGTGCAACCATGCACCACGCCCCGGCATCCGGTGTCTCGGGTCGGGGTGGATCGGGATCGGGCCGTGCTGGTCCGCATCCCTTCCGTCCGTCGCCGCGACCACTCGCAGCAGGGCCGACCAGCTATCCGATCCTCGGCATCCCACACAGGTGCGGGATGGCTCAGCGCGGAGTCCAGTCCGGTCGGCCACAGACAAGTCTACCGCGCCCACGACGTCCCACGAGCCAATGGGTCCCCCGCATTCCCGCCGGGGACCCATTGGACCGGTGCTCAGGTCGCGTCCCCTCCGGCTCGGCTGTCGGCCCCGGGAGCGCCGGCAGCCTCCGTGTCGGGACGGATGTCGATGCGCCAGCCCGTCAGCTTGGCGGCGAGGCGGGCGTTCTGGCCTTCCTTGCCGATGGCGAGGCTCAGCTGGTAGTCGGGGACGATCACCCTCGCGGTCCGGGTGGCCGCATCGACGATCTCCACCGACTGGACCCGGGCGGGCGACAGGGCCGCGGCCACGAAGACGGCAGGGTCGTCGGAGTAGTCGACGATGTCGATCTTCTCGCCGCGCAGCTCCGTCATGACGGCGCGCACCCGGGCGCCCATCGGGCCGATGCACGCGCCCTTCGCGTTGACGCCGGGGACCTTGGAGTGCACCGCGATCTTGGTGCGGTGACCGGCCTCGCGGGCCAGGGCGGCGATCTCGACCGTCCCGTCGGCGATCTCCGGGACCTCGAACTTGAACAGGGTCCGAACGAGGTTGGGATGCGTGCGCGACAGCCCGACCTGGGGGCCCTTGGGTCCCCGCTTGACGCTCACGACGAAGCAGCGCAACCGCTCGCCGTGGACGTAGCGCTCGCCCGGCACCTGCTCGGCGAGGGGCAGGATCCCCTCGACCGTGCCGAAGTCGACGAGGACGTTTCGGGGGTCCTGGCTCTGCTGGATGATGCCGGAGATGACATCGCCCTCGCGGCCCTTGAAGTCCCCGAGGATCGCCTCGTCCTCGAGGTCGCGCAGGCGCTGGACGATGACCTGCCGGGCGGTCGAGGCCGCGATCCGGCCGAACCCCTCGGGCGTGTCGTCGAACTCCGGCCCAGGCTCTCCACGCTGGGGGCGCTCACCCTCCTCCGCGGGGAGCAGCTCGCCCTCCTCGCGCGCCCACACCACGACATGTCCGGTCTTGCGGTCGAGCTCGACGCGCGCGATGCGCTGGCTGCCCTCGGTGCGGTGGTAGGCGACGAGCAGGGCCTGCTCGATGGCGGGGATGAGCACCTCGAGACTGATGTCACGTTCCCGCTCGAGGGCTCGCAGTGCTGCCAGGTCGATGTCCATCAGTCTTCCTCCTCCGGACCGGACAGGTCGCCGTCCGGTTCTGCATCAGTGCTGTCTGGGGTGACGCCGGCCCGCGTGAACTCGACCTGGACGATGCCGCGCTCAATCGCAGACAGGTCCAGGGAGACGGTGCGTGCCGCCGTCTTCTTCGTGGCGGGGACCTCGAGGACAAGGGCGTCGGCCCCGACCTCCACGAGCCGTCCGGTCTCGGTGCCGTCGGCGTGCCGGACCTCGACGAGGCGACCGACCTGACGCCGGAAGTGCTCACGCGTGACGAGCGCCCGCCCGACGCCCGGCGAGGAGACCTCGAGGACGTAGGCGGCGGGTCCCATGACGTCCGACTCGTCGAGCGCGTCGCTGACGGCGCGAGTCGCATCGGCCACGGTGTCGAGGGAGAGGGGCGCGACCGGGCTCGTGGTGTCGGACGGCTCGAGGACGCCGAGGTCGCTGTCGACGAGGACCCGGACGAGTCGTCGCTTGCCGGCTGGTGACACGGAGACGTCCTCGACCACCAGCCCGAGAGGCACGAGAGCGGGTTCGATCGCCCCTCTGATCTGCTGGGCCGTGCTCATCGCCGACGCCTCCTGCTCTTCTCGAATGGCCGGGGTCCCTCGCCCGATCGGCACGGTCCCGCGTGGCACCACTCTAACGGGGCGGGCGGGTCACTGCGGACGCCTCGGGCCGTGCGAAGATCTGGCCATGGACGGCGACACCCAGGGGCTCGCGGGACGGGTGTCGGCGGCTCTGGGCCAGACGCCCCGCCGCGTCGTGCTCACCGGCCTCGGTGCGGCGGCCCTCGCGGTCCTCGTCGACCGGGGCCTGCGACTCGACCTCCCGCAGCCGACCCCGCCGGTGCCGACGCGACGGCTCGCCACGGACGAGCGCATCCTGCTGCCCGTCATCGCCGAGCTGCGCGAGCTGGTGGCCGCCGACCACGCCGTCGCGGCGGGGCGCCCCAAGACCTCCGTGCCGGCGAGGCTCGAGCGGGTCCAGGCGGAGCAGCTGCACGTGCTCACCGGCCGGCTCACCAACCAGGGAGTGCCCACCGAGGTCATCGACGCCGCGACGCCGCGCCCCGCCACGCCGTCGTCGGGCAGGACCGGTGCGTCGGCCACGGCGTCGACACCGAGCTCGACGAAGCCGGCCCCGTCGAGCTCCCCACCACCCCGGACGACGGGTGAGCTCGCCCGTCGCCTCGACACCCTCACCACGGCGGACTGGAGGGCGGCCGCCCTCGCGACGCCACCGACCCGCGGACTGCTGTCAGCGGCATACGGGGTCCGTCTGGCGGGGGTGCTCCTGCTCGGTCGCGAGGTCCCGCTCGACGCCACCGCGAGCCTCGCCCGGCCTGCGATGGCGGCGGCGACGCTGCCGCTCGTCTACGCGTTCGAGGTGGTCGCGGCGCAGTCGACCGGGGGCCAGCGCACCGCGGCGACGACGACCCTCGAGTCCCTGCGCACGCTCGCCCGAGCGGTCTCGGGACCGGGCACGGCCGACCCGGGGGGCTGGGCCCTGCCCTATCCCGTCACGTCCCCGGCCGACGCCCGACGCCTCGCGACCGACGTCCTGCGCACCGCCGTCGCCTCGCACGTCGACGTCGCCGGCCCGCGTCCGAGCGCGGGCACCCTCGAGGACGTCGTGCGCTGGAGCGCCCATATCCAGGCGCTCGCGACCGAGTGGCGCGTCCCGCTCACTCCGTTCCCGGGAGCGGAGGCGTAGGTGCAGGACCTCATCCCCGCCCACTTCGCGCACGCCGTCTCGGCCTACCCGCCCGAAGGCCACGTCTCGGGCGAGGACTGGATCGCGACCCTGCCCGGCCTGCTGACCGACCTGCTCGACGAGTGGGAGCTCGAGCCCGTCGAGCGGAGCATGTGGGGCACCTGCTCGGTGGCGGTGCCGGTCCGGCGCCTCGGTCGACCGGCGGACGAGACCGAGCCCGTCGACGCGGTGCTCAAGGTCACGTGGCCGCACCTCGAGGCCGCGACGGAGAGCCTCGCCCTGCAGACCTGGAACGGCCACGGCGCGGTGCGCCTGATCCGTGCCGACCCCGGCCGGTTCGCCATCCTGCTCGAGCGCCTCGAGACCCGCGACCTGACCGGCGTCGACATCGACGAGGCCTGCGAGGTCATCGGCGACCTGCTGGCCACCCTGCGGCGCCCGGCCCACCCTCGGGTCCCCTCCCTCGCCACCTGGGCCACGCTCAAGGCGACCCAGCTGCACGACGCTCCCCCGGTGATCCCCCGGCGCTACCTCGACCAGGCCTCCGCCCTCGCTCGTGAGCTCGTCGCACGGCCGCCCGCCGAGGAGCGACTGCTCCACACCGACCTCCACTACGAGAACGTCCTCGCTGCGCGCCGTGCCCCCTGGCTCGCCATCGACCCCAAGCCGATGGCCGGCGACGTCGCCTTCGAGGTCGCGCCCCTGCTCTGGAACCGGGCGGACGAGCTCGGCACCGGCCCCCAGATCCGATGGTCGCTCCGACGGCGGCTCGAGATCGTCTGCGAACGCGCGGGCATCGACGAGGGCCGCGCCCGGGCGTGGACGATCGTCCGCGAGGCGGTCAACGCGCTGTGGCTCGCTGACGACCCGAGCGCACGCGACCGCATCAGCCTCGCGGTCATGATCATCAAGGCCATGAACGACTGATTGCCACGCGGCACCCCTTGATGCGGGTTCGGGCGCCCTCCTCCTGGCTCGGGATCAAATCGTTTCGATAAACCCCCGTGCCACCCGTACCCTTGTCTGGCGCCCGGCGCCGTCAGCGCGCCCCACCCTCTCGTCCCGAAAGGCACTCGCATGCCTGGCCTCGCCATGCCCTCCACCCGAACGGAGCAATCGACCACGCCGTCGCCGGCTCGGGAGATCGCGCGCATCGCCGTCCCGGTGAGCATGGAGTTCGTCCTCATGCTCGTGCTCAACTTCGTCAACCAGATCGTCGTCGGCGGCCTCGGTGCGACGGCCATCGCGGCCGTCGGCTTCTCCAACAGCCTCACCTTCATCCTCGCCGTCACGCTGGGCTGTATCGGGACGTCGGTCAGCATCCTCGTCGCCCGCGCCCACGGCGCCGGTCGGCGGGGCGACCTCGACCACACGGTCACGGCGGCGGTCCTCGTCGCACTCGCCGTCGGCGGCGTCGTGTCGGTCGTGCCGTGGTTCCTTGCGGACCACCTCCTCGGCGCGGTAGGGGCGTCCCCGTCCGTCGCGGCCGCCGGGACCGACTACTTCCGGCTCACCGTCCTCGCGACCCTGCCGGTCATGCTGAGCGCCATCCTGTCCGGCGTCCTGCGCTCGGTCGGGCGGCCGACGAGCCCGATGATCGCGACGATGGTCACCGTCGTCGCCAACTCGGTCATCGCCTACTCCCTCGTCGTCGGCGTGGGCCCGCTCCCCTCGCTCGGCGTGGCCGGTGCGGGCTGGGCCACGCTCGTGACGGCCGTCGCGAAGACCGGCATCCTCCTCGTCATGGCCTACGGCCGCTCGGGTGTCATCGGCTGGAGCCTGCCCGACACGCGCGCCCAATGGCGTGCCGTCGTCGTCCCGCTCTTCGTCCTGGCGCTGCCGCTCGGCGTCACCGAGCTCTTCTGGACGGTCGGCACGTTCCTCTACAACGTCGTCTTCCAGCAGCTCGGCGACCGGGCGCTCGCCGCGGCGCAGATCGTCACGACCCTCGAGGGGGTGTTCGTCGTCGGGAGCATCGGGCTCATGAGCGCGACGACGACGCTCGTCGGCCGCTCGATCGGGCGCGGAGACGTCGGCGACGCCGTCGCGTGGGTGCGCCGCCTCACCAGGGCGGGCATCGGTACGGCCGTCGTCTTCGGCGTCCTGTTCGCCGCCTCGGTGCTCCTCCTCGACACGCTCTTCGGCGAGGCGGGGCGCGAGGTCCGCACGATGGCGGGCGTCGGCATCCTCCTCAACGCCCTGTTCCAGGTCGTCAAGGTGCGAAACATGATCATCGGCGCCGGCGTCCTGCCGAGCGCCAACGACGTCCGCGGCGTCATCATCGGCGACGTCGTCGGGGCCTTCGGCGTCGGTCTCCCGCTCGCCGTCCTCCTCGGGTTGCACACGCCGCTCGGGTTCGTCGGGGTCGTCCTCGCCCGCATCGTGGAGGAGCTCGTCAAGCTCGCGGTGTTCACGTGGCGGGCCCGGCGGGTCAGCTGGGACCGGCTCGTCGTCGCCGCCTGACACGCCCCCCGCCGGTCCGGCGGACCGGCGGGGTGCCGGCGTGGTCGGTGGTCGACGGAGACGCCGGGGCGGATGGGGCTGCCGAACCGACGTCGCGGGCGGGCAGTTCCAGCACCGCGCCGACGTCGGGGCCGTCCGGGAACACGGCCGTGTAGGCGTACCGCTCGCAGAGCGCCGGGTCGCCCCACCGGGCGGTGCGCGGGGTCCGGTAGTTGAACCACAGGGTCGGGCCGGGCGGGGCGTGGAGCACGACCCGGGCGATGGCGGCGTCGTCGGGGTGGTGGAAGGTGTCGCCGTTGGTCGACACGAGGTAGTGCCGGGCTGGCGCAGCGGCGATCATCGACTGGACCACGTTGCTCTTGCTCCCGTGGTGCGGGAGCTTGAACGCATCGACGGTGAGTGTCTGGCTCCCACGTGCGGTGGCCAGGGCCTTGAGCGCCGCGCCGAGCACGTCGCCGTAGGCGTCGGCGCCGAGGACGAGGCTCGCGCCCCGGTGCTCGACGAGCAGGGCGATGCTGCTGCCGTTGGGGACGGAGGAGTCCGTAGGGGCCTTCTCGGCAGCCAGCGCCGCGAGGTCGGTGAGCGGGCCGGGCACGTCCGGCTCGAGCTCGCGCTCCGCGCCGTGCTGGGTCTGCGCGATCACCGCGGCCCATTGGGCGGCGAGGATGGTCAGTCGCTGGTTCGTCGGTGACAGGACGGTGATGTGCGGACCGTCCGGGATGGGCACGTCGATGACGCCGGCCGGGTTGCCGGTGTCGATCGGCCCTCCGCGGAAGGCGGTGTTCCACGGCCGCGGCTGCCCTCCGGAGGGCGCGAGCAGGGCCGAGACGACGTCCTCACCCTGGTCGATGCTCCGGGTCGCGTCCGTCCCCGGCAGGTGCGTGCGCCCGTTGAACCAGAAGTCGCCGACGAGGCCGGCGTAGTCACTCCCGAGGAAGGGTTCCATGCCACCGATGTGGTCGTTGTCGACGTGGGTCACGACGGCGACGTCGATGGCCCGGTCGTCGGCCTGGAGCCGGTCGAGCCGCTGTTTGAGAAGCGGCCACGTGTCGGGAGGCCCGCCGTCGACGAGCATCCGCCACGGGCGACCGTTCTCGCGGAGGCACTCGACGAGCAGGCAGTCCCCGAGACGGGCCGGGAGGACCTCGATGCGGATGGCTGTCGTCACTGCGTGCCTCCTGTTTCACTGGGCTGCGCGACTGCTCTGGGCCCCAGCGCCAACGTACGCTCGTCAGGGTGGCGCCGCAGCGGTTCCACAGCTCTGGTCGAGGAAGGAGCTCACGGTGGCCAACCGCCTGGCGGACGCGACCTCGCCCTACCTGCTCCAGCACCGCGACAACCCCGTGCACTGGCAGGAGTGGGGCGAGACCGCCTTTGCGGAGGCGCGTGAGCGCAACGTCCCGGTCCTGCTCTCGGTGGGCTACGCCGCCTGCCACTGGTGCCACGTCATGGCGCACGAGTCGTTCGAGGACGAGACCGTCGCCACCGTTCTCAACGAGCGCTTCGTCTCCGTGAAGGTCGACCGCGAGGAGCGGCCCGACGTCGACGCGGTCTACATGTCCGCCGTGACGGCGACGACCGGCCACGGGGGTTGGCCCATGACCGTCTTCCTCACTCCCGAGGGTGAGCCCTTCTTCTGCGGGACGTACTTCCCCCGCGACCACTTCCTCCGCGTCCTGAGCGCCCTGGACGAGGCGTGGCGGACCCGGGAGGCGGACGTCCGGGCCTCCGGGGCACACATCGCGACGACCCTCGCCGGCGCGCTCGCGCCACCCAGCCCGTATGCCGCCGGGCCGGCCGATCTCGACCGCGCCGTCGCGCTCCTGTCGGCGCAGTTCGACCGGAGGGCCGGGGGCTTCGGCGGCGCGCCGAAGTTCCCGCCGTCGATGGTGCTCGAGTTCCTCCTGCGCCACCACGCGCGGACCGGAGCCGACGCGTCCCTCGACATGGCCGGCCGGACCCTCGAGGCGATGGCCCGGAGCGGGATGTACGACCAGCTCGGGGGTGGTTTCGCGCGCTACGCCGTCGACGCCGGGTGGGTCGTGCCGCACTTCGAGAAGATGCTCTACGACAACGCCCAGCTGCTCAGGGTCTACGCACACTGGTGGCGCCTCGACCGGAATCCTCTGGCGGAGAAGGTGGTTCGCGAGACCGCGAGCTTCATCCTCGGAGACCTCGGCACCCCGGAGGGCGGCTTCGCGTCGTCGCTCGACGCCGACGCCGACGGCGTGGAGGGCGCCACGTACGTCTGGACGCCCGAGCAGCTCGTCCGGGTCCTCGGGGCCGACGACGGCAGCCGGGCGGCCGGGCTCTTCTCGGTCACGTCGGGTGGCACGTTCGAGCACGGGTCCTCGACCCTGCAGCGCCAGGTCGACCCCGACGACCCCGCCTGGTTCGACAGCGTGCGGGCCCGGCTCCTCGATGCCCGCCGGGCCCGCCCCCAGCCCGCGAGGGACGACAAGGTCGTGACGGCCTGGAACGGCCTGGCCGTTGCGGCCCTCGCAGACGCCGGCGCCCTCCTCGGGGAGCCAGGCTGGGTGGCGGCCGCATCCCGGTGCGCGCGGTTCGTCCTCGACGTGCATGCCGGAGACGGGCCGCTGCGCCGCGCCTCGCGCAAAGGGCAGGTCGGGGCCGCCCTCGGTCTCGCGGACGACCACGGCGACCTCGCCGAGGGCTTCCTCGCCCTCCACCAGGCGACCGGCGATGCGGCCTGGCTCGAGGCGGCCCGCCGACTCCTCCGCGACACGGTCGCACGGTTCGGCGCCGACGACGGAGGCTTCCACGACACCGCCGACGACGCCGAGTCGCTCTACCTGCGCCCCCGCAGCGCGGCCGACAACGCGGAGCCGTCCGGGCAGTCCGCCCTCGCCGGGGCGTTCGTCACCCTGGGCGCCCTCACGGACTCGACGGAGGCACTGGAGACCGGGCGCCTGGCGACCGAGGCCGGGTGCGGGCTGGCCCTGCGCGAGCCGCGCTTCGGGGGGTGGACGCTCGCCGTCGCCGAGGCCCTCGTGGCCGGGCCCGTGCAGGTCGCCGTCGTCGGAGAAGGCCACCGGGCCGCAGCCCTCGCGCGGGAGGCTCGACGGTCAACGAGTCCCGGGGCGGTGGTCGTCCAGGGGGTGCCTGACGCGCAGGGCGTCCCGCTGCTCGCGGACCGCCCTCTCGTGGAAGGCGCCCCAGCGGCATACGTGTGTCGCGGCTTCGTCTGCGACGCCCCGGTCACGAGCCCCGACGAGCTGCGCGAACGGCTGGCGGTGACTCAGCCCCCGGCCCAGCCGTCGGGGGGTCAGAGCTCCGTCGACAGGTAGTCGGGCGCGTACCGCGAGAAGGCGTCGCGGGTGTCGGCGTCACCGACGAAGAGGGCGGTGGCCCAGATGTCGGCCCAGACGAGCTCTGGACCCGTCACGGTGACCGAGCCCGACCGCGAGACCATCTCCCTCGTCCTCGGGTCGTAGAGGTGCGCGCCGCGGGCGGCCGTGCCCGACGTCGCCACCGCCCCCTCGGTCAGCTCGAGCGTGCTCGCGATGCGGGTCCGGTCGCGAGGGTCCTCGATGCCGACCCGCCAGCTGATCGAACCGGGGCCGGTGCGCGGCAGGTCCGCGTGCGCCCCCACGAGCAGGTCTCCTCCGGCGTTGATGCAGTAGGAGAGGCCCGGAAGACCGGTGAGACGGCGGGCCGCGAGGTCCACGGCCCAGCCCTTGACGAGCCCGGTCGGGTCGAACGCGAGGTCACCGGTTGCCGTCGGCAGCAGCGTGGTGAACGCGCCGCGCGTCACCCGCTCCGCCTCCTCCCCGATGGCGAGCGCCTCGCGCACGAGCGGGCTGCAGTCCTCGATGGCCACCTCCTCGCGTCGCAGGCGGAGGAGCTGGGAGTCCTCCTTGTAGGTCGAGAAGATCGAGTCCATCTCCCGGAGGGTCGCGAAGGCGTCGGCCACGGCGCGTGCGGTCGCCTCACCCTCGACCCCCTGTCCCCGCAGGTGGATGCTGATCGGCATGCCCATCACCTGCTCGACCCACGCCTTGCGCTCCGGAGCCACAGTCATGGTGCTCATCATCCCCGCTCCCTCTCAGAGGTTGGCCTTGTCGATGGCGGACTGGAGGGACTGCGTGTAGCCCTCCCACGTGTACGTCGCGCCCGACACGACGTCGATCTGGGCGGACTGGGCGTCGACGGTCTCGGTGTTGTAGACGGGGACGGCCTGCGAGTTGATCATCTGGTCGCGGCGGTCCTGGTCGGGCACCTGCAGGGCGTCGGCGGCGGTGATCTTCCCGCCGGCGACGGTGATCTGGACCTGGACGACGCCGTAGCGGGTCATGACCTCGTCACCCGCGACCGTCTTGGAGCTCGATCCCGAGCCGGACGAACCGGAGCCCGACGAGCCCGAGGTGCCCGAGGTGTTGCCCGAGTTCGACGTCCCCGATGAGCTCGACGAGCTCGACGAGCTCGACGAGGACGAGCCAGACCGCGTCGTCGACGACCCCGATCGGGTCTCGGCGGTCGCGACGACGGTCGACGAGGTGGACGTGTGGTAGCTGAAGAGCAGGACGAGCACGGTCAGGGTGCTCATGGCCCAGAGGACGATGCGGCGCATGGGGGTCTCGTTTCGGTCTGGTCTGGTCTGGGTCGGTCGTTCTCGCTGGTCAGTAGCTGAAGCGCTCGTGGTGGATCGAGGTGCTCGGCACGCCCACCTCCTTCGCGGCCGCGATGACGGTGTCCATCCACGCGGGGTTGCCACAGATGTAGACGTCGCGATCGGCGATGTCGGGGACGATCCGGGTCAGGGCCTCGCCGTCGCCGAGCCGGCTCGCCTCGGCCGGCAGCCAGCTGGCCCGGTCGCGCTGCCGATGCCCGACGACGGCGACGACCCGCGCGCCCTTGGCCCGGGCCAGGTCGAGCAGCTCGGCCGCGAGGACGACGTCGGCCTGGCTCCCGACCCGGTAGATGACGACCGTCGCGTCGGGTCCCGCCGGGAGCTCCTCGAGGAGCGCACGCATCGGGGTGATGCCGATGCCGGCGGCGATGAGGACCTGCTTGTCGCGGGTGCGCACCCCGGCGTGGAGCCGGCCGTAGGGCCCTTCGACGAGCACCTTGGTCCCCCGGCGGAGGGCGGCGAGGCGGGCGCTCGCGTCACCGACGTGCTCGGCCGTGATCCGCAGCGACCGCCCGTCTGGCGCGGCCGAGAGGGAGTACGGGTGGGCCCGGCTCCAGCCGGGGCCGTCGAGGAAGCGCCACTGGAAGAACTGGCCCGCCCGGGCAGGCAGGCGGTCGAGGCGACGCCCTGTCATGACGATGGACGTGACCGTCGGCGACTCGGCGACGACCTCCGAGACGACGAGCCGGTGGCGCAGGGAACGCACGAGCGGCAGGACCACGCGAAAGGCGATGACGCTTCCGAGGGCGGCGGCATACAGGCCCCACCAGAAGACGGTGGCCGTGACGCTCGAGCGGAAGTCCGCGCCGGTCCAGAGCTGGTGCGGCAGCGCGAGGCCGGCGCCGAGGTAGGCGTAGAGGTGGAGCAGGTGCCAGCTCTCATAGCGAAGCCGGGCGCGCGCCTTGCGGACCGAGGTGACGACGACCAGGACGAGCGCGACCGTTCCCGCGAGCGCGAGGAGCATGCCCGGCGAGTGGAGGACCTGGTCGATGAAGGTGGCGACGAAGCCGAGGTCGGTCCCGGCGCTGTACCCGAGCACCGTGAGGACGATGTGAGCGAGCATGAGGTTGAAGGACGTGAACCCGACGAGGCGGTGGACCCGGGCGAGCTCGTCCTGTCCCCACGCCTGCTCGACGAACGGGATGCGGGCCATGAGCAGGACCTGGAGGAGCAGGAGCACGGAGGCGACGAGCCCGGTGAGCCTGCCGAGGTTGATCAGCGCCTCACCCAGCGAACCGAAGGCGGTCAGGCCACCGCCGGCCACCCAGAGCGCGACGACGAAGAGGACGGACAGCCAGGCGAGCACGGCCGAGGCGTCCCGCCACCAGAGCGGCACCGGGCCCCCGGGGCGGCGGCGCAGGCCGGCGGCTGCGGGCGCGGCGGTCAGCCGGCGGTCTTCACTGCCTTCGGGGACGGTGACTGCGCTCATGGGACGAGCCTTGTGGCCGTCCCTGTGGGTCACCTGTGCGGTCGGGATGGCATGGGTGTGAGGCCGACGTCGCCCTCAGGTCACGTCCACCAGCCGAGCAGGCTGCCCCCGATGCGCACGATGAAGGCCGAGACGATGAGGACGAAGATCGCCCGGACGAAGCCGCTCCCCTTCGCGACGGCGGTGCGGGCTCCGACGTAGCCGCCGGCGAGGTTGGCGCCCGCGATGACGAGGCCGACCTTGAGGATCACGAGGCCCATCGGGGCGAAGACCGTCAGGGCGCCGAGGTTCGTGGCGAAGTTGGCGATCTTGGCCTTGGCGCTCGCCTCGAGGAACGCGTAGCCGAGCAGGCCCACGAGGGCGAATACGAGGAAGGAGCCGGTGCCGGGACCGAGCGCCCCGTCGTAGACGCCAATGACGAGACCCGTCAGCATCGCGAGCACGACGTGGCGCGGGCCGTGGAAGCGACGGATCGACTCCCGGCCGAGGTCGGGCTTGAAGAGCGTGTAGGCGCCGACCGCGACGAGGAGCACGAGGATGATCGGGTTGAACGCCGACTTGGGGATGTGCAGGCCGATGAGGGCTCCACCGACGGCCCCGACGTAGGCGACGGCCGCCATGGGGAGGGCGGTGCGAAGGTCCGGGCGGACGCGGCGGTAGTACGTGACCGAGCTCGTGGCGGTGCCGAAGATCGATCCGAACTTGTTCGTCGCGAGCAGCTGTGCCGGCGACGCGCCCGGCAGGGCGAGGAGCAGGGCGGGCAGCTGCACGAGCCCTCCCCCGCCGACGACCGCGTCGATCCAGCCGGCCGCGAATGCCGCGAGCCCGAGCATGGCGAGCGTCGCGAGGGTCGGGTCGGTCACCGGGCGGTGCCGTTCCACCCCGCGACGATGGCCGCGATGTCGAGCAGCTCGTGGGCGACCGCATCGGGGGTCGCCTCGTGCGAGACCTGCTGGTCCTCGGGGATGTCGGAGTGCGGGATCCAGATCGCACGCATGCCGACCTGCTGCGGCCCGTGGACGTCCTCGTAGGAGCGGTCCCCGACGTAGGCGCACTCCCCCGGCTCGAGCCCGAGCACCTCCGCGGCGTGCGCGAAGATCTCGGCGCGGGGCTTCACCCAGGGCGTCTCGCTCGAGTAGACGTCACCGTCGATGAGCTCGAGCACGCCGTCGCGCTCGAAGATCTGCCGGTGGTAGTCGCGGTCCCAGATCGTGTTGGAGAGGATGCCGACGCGGATGCCGCGGTCGCGCAACGTCTCCCACAGGGGCCCGACCGCGGGGTGGGTGAAGGTGTGCGGCTCCCAGAACTCGCGGTATGCCGCGAGGCCGGCTTCGGTGCGCGCGTCCCCGTGCGGGAGCCCGACCGACTCGAGGATCTCGTGGAGCCGCGCGCTGCCGCCCGCGGTCCGCCCGTGGCGCCAGGCCGCGTCCTCGGCCGCGAAGATCGCCGCGGCGAGGTCGTCGCGGGCACACGCGATGGTGCCCGCGCCGTCGGCGAAGGCCGTCCACTGAGCGCGCAGGTCGACCGTGTGCCACGGCGTGATCGTGCCGCCCCAGTCGAAGATGACGCCTCGAACCGCAGCGCTCACGAGCCCCGCACCTCGGCCACGACGGCGTCGACGACCTCGCCGACGGCGACCTCTCGGCGTGCGCCGCTCCGGCGGTCCTTGACCTCGACGACGCCACTGGCCAGCCCACGTCCGACGACGACGATCGTCGGGACGCCGATGAGCTCGGAGTCCTTGAACTTGACGCCGGGGCTGACGCCCTTGCGGTCGTCGACGAGGACGGACAGGCCCTGCGCCTCGAGGTTGCGGGCGATCTCCTCGGCCGCCACGAAGACGGGCTCGTCCTTGCCGGTCGCGACGATGTGCACGTCGACGGGACTCAGCTCGCGCGGCCAGATCAGGCCGAGCTCGTCGTGGTTGCCCTCGGCGACGCAGGCCACGGCCCGCGAGACGCCGACGCCGTAGGACCCCATGACAACGGTGACGAGCTTGCCGTTCTGGTCGAGGACCTTGAGGTCGAGCGCCTCGGCGTACTTCGTGCCGAGCTGGAAGACGTGGCCCATCTCGATGCCGCGCGCGGTCTCGAGGGGGTGCTCGCAGTTGGGGCACTGGTCGCCGACGCGGACCTCCGCCGCCTCGATGGTGCCGTCGGCCGTGAAGTCGCGTCCGGCGACGAGGTCGACGACATGCCGTCCGGGCTCGTTGGCGCCGGTGACCCAGCGGGTTCCCTCGGCGACGCGCGGGTCGAGCAGGTAGCGGATGCCGGTCGTGCCCTCGGTGCCGAGCGCGCCGGGCCCGATGTAGCCCTTGACGAGGCCCGGGTGCTCGGCGAACGCCTTCTCGTCGAAGGCCTCGACCTCGGCCGGCTCGACCTGGGCGCCGAGGCGCTTCTCGTCGACCTCGCGGTCGCCGGGGAGGCCGATGGCGAGGGGCTCACGCCGACCGTCGGGGTGGACGAGCATGACGACGACGTTCTTCAGCGTGTCGCCCGCGACCCACGGGCGGTCCTCGCGGGGGAAGTGGGTGTTGAGGTGGTCGACGAGCGTCTCGATCGTGGGCGTCGCCGGGGTGTCCTCGACGTGCGCGGCGGGCAGGCCGTCGAACGCGACGGGGCTGGGAGTGGGCACGCGCACGGCCTCGACGTTGGCGGCATACCCGCAGCTCGTGCAGCGCACGTAGGTGTCCTCGCCGACCTCGGCGGTGGCGAGGAACTCCTCGCTCTTGCTGCCGCCCATGGCCCCGGCCATCGCCTCGACGATGACGTAGTGGAAGCCGAGCCGGTCGAAGATCCGGACGTAGGCGTCACGGTGGAGCTGGTAGCTCTTGTCGAGCCCGGCCTCGTCGACGTCGAAGGAGTAGCTGTCCTTCATGACGAACTCGCGGCCGCGGAGCACGCCGGCGCGGGGGCGCGCCTCGTCGCGGAACTTCGTCTGGATCTGGTAGATCGAGAGCGGGAGGTCCTTGTAGGAGCTGAAGAGGTCCTTGACCGCGAGGGTGAACATCTCCTCGTGGGTCGGGCCGAGCAGGTGGTCGGCGCCCTTGCGGTCCTGGACGCGGAAGATGTTGTCGCCGTACTCCGTCCAGCGGCCGGTCGCCTCGAAGGGCTCCTTCGGCAGGAGCGCGGGGAAGAGCAGCTCCTGGGCGCCGATCGCATCCATCTCCTCGCGGACGATCCGCTCGACGTTGCGCAGCACCCGCAGGCCGAGCGGCAGCCACGTGTAGACGCCGGGGCTGACGCGGCGGACGTAGCCGGCACGCACGAGCAGCCTGTGGCTCGGGACCTCTGCGTCCGCCGGGTCCTCACGAAGCGTTCGCAGGAACAGGGACGACATGTGCAGGGCCACCGGGACTCCTTCGGGTGTGGTGTTGAACCCCGGAAGGATATCGGCCGTATGCCGCTCGCCTCCTCCCCATTCACGGCCGGGAGCGGGGCCCGGTCGGGACGCCGGTCGGGACGCCGGTCGGGACGCCGGTGGGGACGGGTTCGACCCGATTCGTCGTGTGCGTGGGCAGGCGCTTGACGGATCGGGTGCCACGGTGTTCAGTACCCCTGCCGTGCGACAACGATGTCATGTCGACCCAAGGATCGTTACTCCCTTGTGACGCACGCAGAGAAGGATCAGTCGCCGTCCACAGCGGCTTGCGCAAGAATCGATGCGGTGCCTCACGGGTGCCCCGCACGACCACAAAGGAGTGATGACGTCCGATGAGCGAAGCTGCAGGACACCACGGAGCGGCGCACCGCGCGGATGGCGCGAACCCCCCGTTCTCCGTCATCCTCGAGATGCGTGACATCACCAAGGAGTTCCCGGGCGTCAAGGCCCTCTCCAACGTCTCCATGACGGTGCGCCGCGGCGAGGTCCACGCGATCTGCGGCGAGAACGGCGCCGGGAAGTCCACCCTCATGAAGGTCCTCTCCGGCGTCTACCCGGCCGGCGACTACGAGGGCGAGATCCACTTCGAGGGCCAGCTCTGCGAGTTCCACAACATCCGCGACAGCGAGCACGCCGGCATCGTCATCATTCACCAGGAGCTCGCGCTCATCCCCGAGCTGTCGATTGCCGAGAACATCTTCCTCGGCAACGAGGAGGCCCGCGGCGGGGTCATCGACTGGATGGCGACACGCCAGCGGGCGAGCGAGCTGCTCGCCCGGGTCGGCCTCAAGGAGCTGCCCGACACGAAGATCAAGGACATCGGTGTCGGCAAGCAGCAGCTCGTCGAGATCGCCAAGGCCCTGTCCAAGGACGTCAAGCTGCTCATCCTCGACGAGCCGACGGCGGCTCTCAACGAGGGCGACTCCCAGCACCTGCTCGACCTCATCTCGGGCCTGCGCTCCAAGGGCGTCACCTGCATCATGATCAGCCACAAGCTCAACGAGATCGAGCAGATCGCGGACTCCATCACCATCATCCGCGACGGCCGGTCGATCGAGACCCTCCGTGTCAAGGAGGACGGCGTCGACGAGAACCGGATCATCCGCGGCATGGTCGGTCGCGACCTCGAGTCGCGCTTCCCCGACCACACCCCCGAGATCGGCGAGGTCTTCTTCGAGGTCCGCAACTGGACGGTCCGCCACCCGGCCGTCCCCGACCGTCTCGTGGCCAAGAACAGCAGCTTCTTCGTCCGGCGCGGCGAGATCGTCGGCTTCGCCGGCCTCATGGGCGCCGGGCGCACCGAGCTCATGCGCAGCCTCTTCGGCCGCTCCTACGGCACCTACGTCTCCGGGACGATCATCAAGGATGGCAAGGAGCTCCGACTGCGGAGCGTCGCCGACGCCATCGACCACGGCCTCGCCTATGTCACCGAGGACCGCAAGACCCTCGGGCTCAACCTCCTCGACGACATCAAGCGGACGACGGTGTCGGCGCGGCTCAAGCGGATCACCCGCGGCTTCGTCGTCGACGAGCGCGAGGAGTACAACTACGCCGAGTCCTACCGGAAGTCGTTGCGCACCAAGGCTCCCAGCGTCGACGAGGGCGTCGCCAAGCTCTCCGGTGGCAACCAGCAGAAGGTCGTCCTCGCCAAGTGGCTCTTCACCGAGCCCGACCTGCTCATCCTCGACGAGCCGACGCGAGGGATCGACGTGGGGGCCAAGTTCGAGATCTACGGGATCATCCAGAGCATGGCCGCCCAGGGCAAGGGCGTCGTCCTCGTCTCGTCGGAGCTCCCCGAGCTCATCGGCCTCTCCGACCGCATCTACACGATCAACGAGGGGGCGATCACCGGTGTCCTCGACAAGTCGCAGGCCGACCAGGAGTCGCTCATGCGTCTCATGACGCAGACCTCCTCCCGCGGGTCCGGTGCCGCACGCGCGAGCGCGTGAGCACAGGCCCAACCGTCCCCCCACCCATACACCAGACAGCCAGGACTGCACCCATGGACAAGGTCAAGAAGATCTTCGGTGGCGACACCCGACAACTCGGCATGATCTTCGCCCTCGTGGCCCTGATCATCTTCTTCCAGATCGCGACGGACGGGCTCACCCTGACCCCGGACAACGTCATCAACATCTTCCAGGGCAACTCGTACATCCTCGTGCTCGCCATCGGCATGGTGCTCGTCATCATCGCGGGGCACATCGACCTCTCGGTCGGCTCGGTCGCGGCGTTCGTCGGCATCTGCGTGGCCATCGCGATGCGTGACTGGAACCTCAGCTGGTGGGTCGGCATCCTGCTCGGCCTCGCCATCGGAGCCGTCGTCGGTGTCTGGCAGGGCTTCTGGACGGCGTATGTCGGCATCCCGGCCTTCATCGTCACCCTCTCGGGCATGCTCTTCTTCCGCGGCGCCAACCAGTTCGTCGGCAAGTCCAACACGGTCCCCGTCGACGCGGACTTCCAGCGCATCGGCGGCGGCTACCTGCCCGAGGTCGGGCCGGACACCGGCTACAACAACCTGACCCTGCTCATCGGTCTGCTCCTCGTCGTCGGGGTCGTCTTCGGGAGCCTGCGCAGCCGCCGCGCCCTCATCAAGCTGGGCGCCGAGGTCGAGGACGCCTGGATCATGTGGGTCCGCCTCGGCCTCATCTGCGCGGCCATCATCGGCGCGACGCTGCTCTTCGGCTCGGGCCGTCCCGGCACGTCCTTCCCGATCTCCGGGCTCATCCTCGCCGTGCTCGTCCTGGTCTACGGCTTCGTCTCCAACCGCACGGTCATCGGCCGCCACATCTACGCGGTCGGTGGCAACCGCCACGCGGCAGAGCTCTCCGGTGTGAAGAGCAAGAAGATCAACTTCCTCGTCATGATGAACATGTCGGTCCTCGCCGCGCTCGCGGGGATGATCTTCGTGGCCCGCTCGACGGCCTCCGGCCCGTTCGACGGCGTCGGCTGGGAGCTCGACGCCATCGCCGCCGTCTTCATCGGTGGCGCGGCCGTCACCGGTGGTGTCGGCACCGTCGTCGGCTCGATCGTCGGTGGTCTCGTCATGGCCGTCCTCAACAACGGCCTCCAGCTGCTCGGCATCGGCGCCGACGCCACCCAGATGATCAAGGGCCTCGTCCTGCTCATCGCGGTCGCCTTCGACGTCTACAACAAGTCGCAGGGACGTGCCTCGCTCATCGGCCTCATGATGAAGCGCCTCCGCGGCGGCACCACCGACGACGTGGAGCCGGAGCCGACGGCCGCGACCGAGACCACGCCGACGACCGAGACCATCCGTCAGAACATCTGACGCCATCAAAGACCCGAGCCGGGCATCCGCACGGCTCGCTGGGACCCGTGTCCTCCCAGGGACGCGATGAAAGGAAAGAGAGCACATGCGTACCTTCACCAAGGTGCTGGGCGTCACGACCGTGGCGGCCCTTGCTCTGGCCGGTTGCGGTCGGAGCAACGACACCGGTTCGACGCCCAGCGCGTCGGGCAGCGCTGCGGCCTCGGGCTTCCCGGCCGACGCGCTCATCGGCGTCGCCCTGCCGCAGAAGACCTCGGAGAACTGGGTCCTCGCCGAGGGCCTCTTCAAGGACGGCCTCGCGGCCGCGGGCTTCAAGTCGGACGTGCAGTTCGCCAACGGCGGCGTCTCCGAGCAGCAGAACCAGATCCAGGCCATGGTGACCAAGGGCGCCAAGGTCATCGTCGTCGGCGCCATCGACGGCTCGCAGCTCGGCACGCAGCTCAAGGCCGCCAAGGACGCGGGCGCAACGGTCATCGCCTACGACCGCCTGGTCAAGAACACCGACGCGGTCGACTACTACGTCGCCTACGACAACTTCAAGGTCGGCGAGCTGCAGGGTCAGGCCCTGCTCGACGGCATGGCCAAGAAGAAGGCGAACGGCCCGTACAACATCGAGCTCTTCGCGGGTTCGCCCGACGACGCCAACGCCCAGGTCTTCTTCGACGGCGCCATGAAGATCCTCAAGCCGAAGATCGACGACGGCACGCTCAAGGTCGTCTCGGGCCAGAAGGACTTCAACCAGGTCGTCACCCAGGGCTGGAAGGCGGAGAACGCCCAGAAGCGCATGGACACGCTCCTCGCCGCGCACTACACGAGCGCCCCGCTCGACGGCGTCCTGTCCCCCAACGACACGCTGGCGCGCGCGATCATCACGTCGGTCAAGGCTGCCGGCAAGCCGATCCCGATCGTCACCGGCCAGGACTCCGAGGTCGAGTCGGTCAAGTCGATCATGGCGGGTGAGCAGTACTCCACGATCAACAAGGACACCCGCAACCTCGTCAAGGAGACCATCGCGATGGTCACCGCCCTCCAGAAGGGCCAGACGCCGACGGTCAACGACACCAAGTCGTACAACAACGGTGTCAAGGTCGTCCCGGCCAACCTGCTCCCGCCGGTCATCGTGACCAAGGAGAACGCCGCGGAGGCCTACGCCAACGACCCGAACCTCGCACCGCTCACGAAGTGAGCTGAGGGCGCCGGTCGCCACGGCACAGCCACGAAGGCCCGTCCCCACTTGGGGACGGGCCTTCGTGCGTCGCCCGGGTGGGCACAGCGCTCGCGGTCGCGTGAGGCCTCTGGGACAGTGCTCGTATGCCGCCCAGCTCGCCGACCTTCGCCGTGACCTCCGAAGCCGCCGAGGCCAAGGCCTGGTTCGAGGACCTCATCGCCGCCGACCCCATGACGCTCAGCGTCGTCGCAAGCGTCACGGACTCCCTCGTGGCCGACCCGACCCGCTACGAGAACCCACGGTGGTGGGCGATGCGGGTCCATGGCGAGGTCGTCGCGGCCTTCATGCACACGCCGCCGCACCCGCTCCACGTGGGGCTGGCGACGACGGGCCAGGCCCGTCAGCTGGCGGCCGAGCTGGCCGGCGCCGGCGGCGTCCTCCCCGGTGCCAGCGGCGTTCGGGCGCCGGCCGAGGCGTTCGCGCAGGAGTGGGCCACCCGCACCGGCGCGCGCCTCGAGACGGTCATGGAGGTCGGGGCTTTCGACCTACCGGAGCGGCCGGTGCTGCCCTGGGTCGTGCCGGGACACTACCGCGTCGCGAGCGTCTCGGACCTCCCGCTCGTCGACCGCTGGGCGCAGGACTTCTCCGATGCCGTCGAGCGCCATCCCACACCCGCCCCGACGCTCGAGCCCGCGGTCGGGGCCGGGCGGGTCGGGCTGTGGGTCGACGGAGACCGACCGGTTTCGATGGCCTACTGCTCTGTGGTCAACGGCGGCGTCACCCGGGTCTCGGGCGTGTGGACGCCACCCGGGCACCGGGGCCGCGGCTACGCGAGTGGGGTCGTGGCGGCGCTGAGCGCCGAGCGGATGGATGCCGGAGAGCGGTGCATGCTCTACACCGACCTCGCCAACCCGACCTCCAACAAGATCTACCAGGCCCTGGGCTACCGCCGCATCGGCGACAACGTCAGCATCGCGTTCAGCGGATGACACCACCGGCTCGAAGGGCCGTGCGGATCATCGGCCACTGGAGCGGCAGCCGGGCGACCGTCGCCGCGAGGTAGCCCTGCCGGGCGCGATCGCCCGGATGCCTGTCGAGGCGGCCCTTGGCCCGCGCGGTCATCGTGACGTTCGCCGGGAAGACCGCCACGAGCAGGGCAGCCGAGGCGATTCCGGCCACTCGCCGGGTCCTCGGCACGAGCAGGCCCACCGCGCAGGCGAGCTCCGCGACTCCGGAGGCGTAGACCAGGGCGCGATGCGCCGGGAGGGCGCGCGGCATGATCGCCTCGAACGTCTGCGGGCGCAGCAGGTGCAGCGACCCCGACGCGACGAAGAGGCCGGCGAGCCCGAGCGCGTCCTTGGCCAGAGGAGCGGCGGCCGTGCTCGGGTGGTTCGTCATCCTCGCACCCTACGCGGGCGCGGCGGGCCGCAGTGCACCCGGACCCGTCACGCGGCGGGAGCCGATGGCCGCCTCAGAGCAGGATCGTCGAGAACGACCCGACCTCCCGGAAGCCGCAGTGCTCGTAGGTCGCGCGCGCAGCGACGTTGAAGTCGTTGACGTAGAGCGACACCTCGTCGGCGAGGCCGTCGAGGACGAGCTCGACGACAGCCGCCATGGAGGCGACGGCCCGCCCCTGGCCACGCAGCCGCGGGTGCAGCCACACCCCCTGGATCTGGGCGCAGCCGAGCGCGAGCGACCCGACGTCGGCCTTGAAGACGACCTCGCCGTCCTCGACCCGGACGAAGGTGTGCCCCTGTCGGACGAGCGCGGAGATCCCGGCGCGGTAGCCACGGTCGGAGCCGACGTACGGCGGGTAGCCGATCTCCTCGGTGAACATGTGCGCCGCCGCGGGCAGGATGATGTCGACCTCGTCGGGTCGCGCCGGTCGGACCGCCTCGTCGATGTCGAGACCGATACGCGACGGTCGCGTCGTCGTGGCCATGAGCGGCTGGCGGGTGCGCACAGCTCGGACCGGTCCCCAGGAGGGCCCGAGGCGCTGCCAGAGACCCGTGACCTGGTCGCTCGGCCCGAAGATCGAGGCGCACTGGCGACGCATCCGGGCGATCCGGGCGGCGACGGCGGCGACTCCCTCCTCGTCGAGCTCGACGGGGACGACGTTGGCGCTGACCCAGGCGAGGCCGGCCAGGTCTCCGTCGACCCAGTGGCCGAGGAGTGATCCGGGGGTGGCGCGGAGGGCACCTTCGACGATCCGGGCGGCGACGAAGGCGTTCGCGACCCGGTCGCGGGCGCAGCACTCCAGCGCGGCGTCGTGGTCTGCGGCTGTCAGGGGCCGGACCGGGGAGCGTTGGCGGAGCACCGTCCCAGCCTGCCGCCCTCGCGCCCGTGTGTCACGCCGACGCCACCTCACGGATCCGTCACGATGAGCAGGTGCACGCCGAGGAGCGGTCCCCCAAGGTGGTCCCGGTGGACGTGTGGCTGCGTCGCGTTGCCGACGTCGGCCCCGCCCCCGAGCTCCTCGACGAGCACGAGCGGCGGGTTCTCGCCGGCTTGGTGACGCACGCCGCCGCACGCTCGTATGCCGCCGGGCACGTCCTGCTCCGCCGTGCCGTGTCCGAGGCGGTCGGGGTGTCCCCCACCGCGCTCCGGTTCGACCGGACGTGCAGCGTCTGCGGCGCGCAGCACGGCCGCCCCGTCCTGCTCGACGACCCGGCGCTCCACCTCTCGCTCTCCCACGCCAGCGAGGCGATCGCGGTCGCGGTCAGTCACACGGCCCCGGTCGGCGTCGACATCGAGACGCACGCCGCCGTGGACTTCGAGGCCTTCGCCGAGTCCGCCCTGCACGAGGAGGAGCTCGAGCGTGTCGAGGACGGCCCCGCAGGCGGCCTCGCAGGCGGCCTCGAGGGTCGGCTCGCGCGGCGGGCCACCGCGTGGGTGCGCAAGGAGGCGACGCTCAAGGCTCTCGGGGTGGGCCTGCGTCTCGACGCAACGCGGTTTCCGGCCCCGCCGACCGGCGCTCGCGTTTGCGTCGCAGACCTGGGCGAGGTCGTCGTCGTCGACCTGCCCGTTCCCTGGCCTGGCCTGTCGGCGGCGCTGGCTGTGAGCGGCCCGTTCGATGTCATCGAGGTCCGGGCCCGCTGACCTCAGCGCAGGGGTCGTCCCGGGAGCCCGGGCAGCGGTGTGGACCAGAGCCACGCGCGGAGCAGCCCCTCGACCCGGTCGGCCCCCAGGTGTCCCGTGGCGTGCTCGACGAACGCTGCGGTGGAGACCGTGCCGTGGCGGTGCTGGTCGACCCAGGTGCGCAGCATCGCGAAGAAGTCGTCGTCACCCGACGCGATCCGCAGGGCATGGAGCGTGAGAGCCCCGCGCTTGTAGACCCGGTCGTCGAACATCAGGTCGGGACCGGGATCGGCGAGGACGAGGTCCTGGGGCAGCCGGGACAGGCGCGCCCAGTGGGTCCGGGCGTTCCCGTCCGCGGTCGGGCCGCCGGCAGCCTCCGACCAGAGCCACTCGGCGTAGCAGGCGAAGCCCTCGTTGAGCCAGATGTCGCTCCAGCTCGAGATCGTCAGGCTGTTGCCGAACCACTGGTGCGCGAGCTCGTGCGCGACAAGGCGCTCCTCCCGGTGCCGTCCGAGGAGCCAGTTGGGGCCGAAGGTCGCCATGGCCTGGGCCTCGAGGGGGATCTCGAGGTCGTCCGCCGTCACGACGACGGTGTAGTCGTCGTGGGGGTACTCGCCGAAGAGGTCCTCGAAGACCTCCAGCATCCGAGGCTGGCGGGACAGGTCGGTCCGGACCGGCCGCTCGAGCCCGGCGGGGAGGACGACCACCTGTCGCACCGGCGACTCGGCGAGGGTGAACCGGGTGTACTGGCCGACGTGGACCGTCACGAGGTAGCTCGCCGTGGGGTGCCGCTGCTCGAAGACGCGGCTCGTCCGGCTCCCCCGGACCCGGGTCGAGACGAGCGCGCCGGTGGCGACGACGGCATACGGCGAGTCGCACTCGAAGGTGAGGCGGTAGGTCGCCTTGTGGCGCGGGTGGTCGTTGCACGGGAACCACGTGGCGGCGCCGCTCGGCTGGCTCGCCACGAGCACCCCGTCGGAGAGCTCCTCCCAGCCCACTTCCCCCCAGCGGCTGCGAGCGGGACCCGGGCTGCCGGCATACGTGATCGCGAGGCGGGCGGCGGCACCGGCCGCCAGCCGGGACGGGAGCGTCACCCGGACCCGGCTGCCGCGATGGGCCCACCGGGCGGCCCGGCCGTCGAGGCTCACCTTCTGCACGCGCAGGCCGACGAGGTCGACGGTCAGGGAGTCGATGTCACGGAGCGCCGTGACGGCGAGCGTCGCCCGGCCGGACAGCCGGTTGCTCGACACCTTGTAGTCGAGGTCGAGGTCGTAGTGGGTCACGACGTACGACCCGTCGCCGCGCTCCGGGATGTAGGCGTCGAGGACGGGCGGCCCGACGCGCGGGGTCTGCGACATCAGCCGGCGGTCGCGCTCGACCGGACCGCGCGACGGGCGCGATCGTCGACCCAAGGGGCGATCGGGTTCCCCGTCCAGCGGCTCCCGGCCGGCACCGACTCCCCCCGCAGGACGAGGGACCCCGGACCGACCGTCGCGCCGGCGTCGATGGAGGCGGCCGGGAGGATCACACCGTGGGGTCCGAGGGTCGCTCCGTCGCCGAGGGTCACCGTGTCCATGCTCATGATTCGATCATGGAAGAGGTGGGTCTGCAGGACGCATCCGCGGTTGACGGTCACCCCGTCGCCGAGCCGCACGAGGTCGGCCTCCGGCAGCCAGTACGTCTCACACCAGACGCCCCGGCCGATCGTCGCACCGAGGCTGCGCAGCCAGAGGTTGATGGCCGGCGTCCCCGTGGCGGTCCAGGCGAACCACGGGCCCGCGACCATCTCCACGAACGTGTCGACGACCTCGTTGCGCCAGACGAAGGGACTCCAGAGGGGGTGCTCGACGGCCTCGATGCGCCCGACGACGGCCCACTTGGCGACGGTCGTGATTCCCGCCGCGAGGGCCCCGACGACGATGAGGACCAGCCCACCCAACGCGGCGGCCTGCCACGCTCCCCATCGCAGGACGGCTGCCTCGAGCGCGACGGCGACCGTGACACCAAGGGCGACCGTCACCATGACCGGGATGACCCGGCACAGCTCGACGAGCCCACGGACCACCTTGAGCCGCAGCGGGGGCTGGAAGGTCCGCTCGGCGTCGGCGTCGCTCGCCGCACGGCGGAGCCGGACCGGCGGGCTGCCGAGCCAGCTCGACCCGGCCTTGGACTTCTCCGGCGCCGCGGAGAGGACCGCGACGAGCCCGTACTTGGGCACCCGCCTTCCGGGGGCCGTCATCCCGGAGTTGCCGAGGAAGGCGCGCTTGCCGATCTTGGCCGGGGCGATGTGCATCCAGCCACCGCCGAGCTCGTAGCCCGCGATCATCGTGTCGTCGGCGAGGAAGGCGCCGTCGGCGACGGTCGTCATCCTCGGCAGGAGGAGCACGGTCGAGGCCTCGACGTCCTTGCCGACCCGGGTGCCGAGCAGGCGCAGCCAGACCGGCGCGAAGAGGCTCGCGTAGATGGGGAAGAGGAGCGTGCGCGCCTGGTCGAGCAGCCGCTCGGTCATCCACACCTGCCAGCCGACGCGTCCGCGCACGGGATGGTAGCCCTCGCGCAGGCCGAGCCCGAGAAGCCGCACGATGACGATCGTGAGCACCCCGAGCGTCAGCATCCCGAGCACGGTCACGAGCGGCACCGCGGCGTATGCCGTCCACGCCGCCTCTCGGAAGGACGTCTCGTCACGCAGCCTCCCGCCGACGACGAGGACCCCCGGGAGCAGGGAGAGCAGCGGGATGAGCGACAGGGCCACCGACGACAGGCCGTAGGCGACGAGCCAGCGGGTGCGTCGCCCCGGACGCTCCGTCGGCCAGCCCGAGGCGGGGGGCTTGGCGACCCGTCCCGCCGGAGAACCCGAGACGGTCGCCCGGCTCGGGACGTCGTGCAGCACGGTCGAGCCGGCCTCGACGACGGCACGGCGGCCGATCGTGACGCCGGGACCGATCGTGCTCCGCGCACCGATCGATGCGTCGCGCCCGATCCTGATCCGACCGACATGGATGACGTCTCCGTCCATCCAGTAGCCGGACAGGTCGACCTCCGGCTCGACCGACGCCCCGGCGTCGATCCGGAGCATGCCCGTGACCGGAGGCACGGTGTGAAGGTCGACACCGGGCTCGATCGTCGCACCGAGCATCCGGGCGTAGTGGATGATCCAGGGTGCTCCGGCGAGGGTGATGGCCCCCAGCGCCTCGGTGAGCCGTTCGGCCGCCCAGAGGCGCATCTGGACCCGGCCGCCCCGCGGGTAGGTGCCGGGCCCGATGCCGAGGAGCAGGACCCGGGCCCCGAGCGCGGAGAGGGACATCCTCCCGACCGGTGTGAGGAACGCGAGCCAGCCGGCCCCGAGGAGCCACCACGAGACGGGAGTGGCCCAGGGAGCGAGGTCGAACCACCGCAGCAGCTCGGTCGCCGTGAGGAGGGCGACGAGCCACTGGAGTCCCTTGACGGTGAGCAGGACGAGGCTGATGAGCGTCTGTGCGAGCTGGGTCGAGCGCGGGATGGGACGGACCTGCCTCGACTGCACCGCGTCGTCCTCGGGGACCATCTCGTCGAGCAGCTCGCTCTGCGCGCCGAGCCGGGGATGCGCATAGAGGTCGGCGACGGTGACCGTGGGATACCTCTCCCGGAGCACGGAGACCAGCTGGGCCGCCGACAGGCTGCCGCCGCCGTGGGCGAAGAAGTCGGCATCGAGCGAACGGACCGGCGAGCCCAGCACCCGGGTCCACTGGGCGGCGAGCCAGGCGGCGACGCCGCTCAGATCGCTCGGCTCGTCGCTGTCCACCGTCGAGTCGAGCGGCCATGGCAGGGCGTTGCGGTCGACCTTGCCCGACGTCCGGGTCGGCAGGGAGTCCACCGGGGCGAGCACGGGGACGAGAGCGGCCGGCAGCTCCTCGCGCAGGCGGGCCACAGCGGCATCGTGGTCGAACGCCGAAGGCTCGCTCCGGACGACGTAGCCGACGAGGACCTGGGTGCCGGCGCCGGTCGTCCGGACCGCCGCGGCTCCGCCCGACACGCCGTCGAGGGACTGCAGTGCGGCGTCGACCTCGCCGAGCTCGATCCGGCGGCCACCGAGCTTGATCTGCTCGTCCGCGCGACCCACGAAGACGAGGCCCTCGGGGTCGTTGACGACGAGGTCGCCCGAACGGTAGGCCCGTTGCCACCCGAGGGTCTTCATCGGCGCGAACTTCTCGGCGTCCTTGGCCGGGTCGAGGTAGCGGGCGAGACCGACCCCACCGATGATGAGCTGCCCGGTCTCCCCCGCCGCGACCGGCCGCTCGTCCTCGCCGACGACGACGAGGTCCCAGCCGTCGAGCGGCAGGCCGATCCGGACCGGTCCGTGACCGGACAATCGGGCGCCGCACGCGACGACGGTCGCCTCGGTGGGGCCGTAGGTGTTCCAGACCTCGCGCCCGTCGACCGCGAGGCGGGCGGCGAGCTCGGGCGGGCACGCCTCGCCGCCGAAGATGAGCAGCCGCACCGGCTCGAGCGCCTCCGGTGGCCAGAGCGCGGCGAGCGTCGGGACCGTCGAGACGACGGTGATGCCCTGGGCGATCAGCCACGGCCCCAGGTCCATGCCGGTGCGCACGAGGGCGCGCGGAGCGGGCACGAGGCAGGCCCCGTGGGCCCACGCGAGCCACATCTCCTCGCACGAGGCGTCGAAAGCGACCGACAGGCCTGCAAGCACGCGGTCACCCGGGCCGATCGGGCTGTCCGGCAGGAACATCCGCGACTCGGCGTCGACGAAGGCCGCGGCGGAGCGGTGGCTGACGGCGACCCCCTTCGGCACTCCGGTCGAACCGGAGGTGAAGATGACCCACGCGTCGTCGGACGGCTCGACATCGGGCAGGTCGGTCGTGCCTGCCGTGGCTGGCCGGCCGACGGTGTGCACGGTCCGCCTCGGCCCCACGACGGCTGCCACCCGTGCCTCTCCGAAGACGAGGTCGGCCCTCTCCTGGGGGTCGTCGGCGTCGACCGGCACGTAGGACGCCCCGGCCCGGAGGATTCCGAGGATCGCGACGTAGAGGTCGTGGGTTCCCGACGGGGCCCGGACGCCGACCCGGTCGCCACGTCGGACGCCGTGCTCGACGAGGCCGCGCGCCATCCGGTCGACCTGCACCCCGAGCTCGAGATAGGTCAGCTCCGAGTGCGTGTCGTCCAGGGCCGGCGCGTCGGGATGGGTCGCGATCGTCACGTCGAGGATGTCGATGAGCGTCCGTGGCGCCGGCGCGCGGTGGCCGGCGAGCAGCGGGTCGAGCACGCGACCTCCTTGGCCTCGGCGCCGGCGGCGTTCCGCCGCCTGCACCGAGTCTAGGGAGGACCCGTGAACGGCACGTAGCCGTCAGGAAAACCGGTCCGCCGGCGCGCCGTTCAGCGAACCGTGACGCTCGGCGCGGAGCCCTCGCCGTCGACCGGCTCGCCCATCTCCTCGGCGAGGCGCATGGCCTCCTCGATGAGCGTCTCGACGATCTGGCTCTCGGGGACGGTCTTGATGACCTCGCCCTTGACGAAGATCTGGCCCTTGCCGTTGCCGGAGGCGACGCCGAGGTCGGCCTCGCGGGCCTCGCCCGGACCGTTGACGACGCAGCCCATGACGGCGACGCGCAGGGGCACGGTCATGCCCTCCAGGCCGGCCGTGACCTGCTCGGCGAGGGTGTAGACGTCGACCTGGGCCCGTCCGCACGACGGGCACGAGACGATCTCGAGCTTGCGCGGCTTGAGGTTGAGGCTCTGCAGGATCTGGTTGCCGACCTTGACCTCCTCGACGGGCGGAGCCGAGAGGGAGACGCGGATCGTGTCGCCGATGCCCTTGGAGAGCAGCGCCCCGAAGGCCGTCGCCGACTTGATCGTGCCCTGGAAGGCCGGGCCGGCCTCGGTCACGCCGAGGTGGAGCGGCCAGTCGCCGCGCTCGGCGAGCAGCTCGTAGGCGCGGACCATGACGACCGGGTCGTTGTGCTTGACGGAGATCTTGAAGTCGTGGAAGTCGTGCTCCTCGAAGAGGCCGGCCTCCCAGACGGCGGACTCGACCAGGGCCTCGGGGGTCGCCTTGCCGTACTTCGCGAGAAGACGCGGGTCGAGCGAGCCGGCGTTGACGCCGATGCGGATCGAGACACCGGCGTCCTTGGCCGCCTTGGCGATCTCCTTCACCTTGTCGTCGAACTGGCGGATGTTGCCCGGGTTGACGCGGACCGCCGCGCAGCCGGCGTCGATCGCGGCGAAGACGTACTTCGGCTGGAAGTGGATGTCCGCGATGACGGGGATCTGGCTCTTTCGGGCGATGGCCGGCAGGGCCTCGGCGTCGTCCTGGCTCGGGCAGGCGACGCGGACGATGTCGCAGCCCGCGGCGGTGAGCTCGGCGATCTGCTGGAGCGTTGCGTTGATGTCGGTCGTCGGCGTCGTCGTCATCGACTGGACCGAGATCGGCGACTCGCTGCCGACACCCACCTTGCCGACCTTGATCTGACGCGTCGGGCGACGCGGGGCGAGGACCGGAGCGGGGGCCGAGGGCATGCCGAGAGAAACCGTCATAGCGCCATTATGTCCCGTCCCGTGGCGCGCCTCGTCCGGGCGTGCGGCGGGTGACGGTCAGCCGAAGAGGTTGATCGGCTTGACGATGTCGGCGTAGATGAGCAGGACCGACATCGTGATGAGCACGAGCGACATGCCGTAGGCGATCGGCAGGCCCTTGGCGACGTCGACGTAGCCGGGGTCGGGGCGGTGGCGCAGTCGGGCCCAGCCCCTGCGGACCGCCTCCCAGATCGCGCCGGCGACGTGCCCGCCGTCGAGCGGCAGGAGCGGGATGAGGTTGAAGACGAAGAGCGCGAGGTTGAGCGAGGCGATGAGCAGCACGAGCTGGGCGATCTTGAGCCAGTTGCCGCCCTCGTCTGCCGGGATGTCCATGGCGGCCACCTCGCCGCCGATGCGTCCGACACCGACGACCGAGATCGGGCCGTTGGGGTCACGCTCCCCCGATCCGAAGGCGGCCTGGACGACGCCGGCCATCTTCTGCGGGATCTTGACGATGATCGACGCCGTGTCGACCGTGCGGTCCCACACGAACTTCGGCGCCTCGGCGAGGGGTGTGCGGACGAGCTCCTGCCCGGGCGTGATACCGGCATACCCCATGGAGGCGAGGACTGGCTTGCCGTCCTTGGCCACCGGGGTGCCCTGCGCGTCGAAGGTCGCACGGTCGATGACGGCGGGCTTGAGCGTGATCGGCACCTTCCCGTCGCCCCGCTGGACGACGAGTGAGAGGGCACGGCCCTGGCTGGCGCGGATGGCCTCCGACACCTGGTCCCAGGTCGTCACGTCGCGCCCGTCGATGGTGAGCACGCGGTCGCCCTTCTGCAGGCCGCTCGCCTTCGCCGGGGCGACCGGGTCACCCGGCTTGCAGACGGGCTGCGGGACCTGGAGGGTCGGCGTGGCCGAGGGAACGCACTCGGCGAGGAGGCCGACCTTGGGGGCCACCTGCGGCAGGCCGTAGAGCGTGATGACGCCCGTCAGCAGGACTGCCGCGATGAGGAGGTTCATGAGGGGCCCGCCCATCATGACGACGATCTTCCGACCGGGCGAGAGCTTGTAGAAGACCCGGTCCTCGTCGCCGGGCTGGACCTCCTCCATGGAGTCCGCTCGGGCCTGGTCGACCATCTGGCTGAACCGACCGGTCGAGAGGGTGCGGAGCTCTCCGGGCTTGTCACCGGGTCGCGGCGGCAGCATCCCGATCATGCGGACGTAGCCGCCGAGCGGGATCGCCTTGATGCCGTACTCCGTCTCGCCGCGTCGACGCGACCACACGGTGGGCCCGAACCCGATCATGTACTGGGTCACCTTGACCCCGAACTTCTTGGCGGGCACGAGGTGGCCGATCTCGTGCAGCGCGATGCTCAGCGCCACACCGACGACGATGACGAGTACCCCGAGGACGAACAACATGCCTCATTGTCACATTCGCCGCTGTGTCCCCACCCCACCCCCGGTTCGATGTATCTCCGCACCCTCTGGGCCCCGCTGGAACATCGAACCGCTGTCCACATCCGACGTCTAGCCCGCGGTCGATCCACAGCCGCCCACCGCCTTGGCGCCCGGGACCTCCCGCACCGCCCACGCTCCTTCGCATGGAACGCATGCGCCGTCGACAGTTGGCGAACGAGGCGGCCGCCGACCAGGGAGGTGTCGTCTCCCGGGCCCAGCTCACGGCTCTCGGCATCACCCGTCACGACATCCGCTCCGAGGTCGCGGGCGGACGCTGGCGGTGCCCCGGAAGGCAGACGGTGGCCGTCCACACGGGTCCCCTCACGAGCCCCTCGCTGTGCTGGACGGCGATCTTCGAGACCGGGGTGCAGATCGCCGCACTCGACGGCGTGACGGCGCTCCAGCACGCCGGGCTGCGGGGCTATGTCGACGACGAGATCCACCTCTCGGCGGTCCACAACCACAACACCGAGCCCCTGAGCGGGGTGCGGATCCACAAGGTCATCCGCCGGGTGGCCGGCGAGCTCGTCGAGGCAGGCATACCGCGAACCCGGCCCGAGGTCGCGGCGGTCCGGGCGGCGCACTGGGCGGCCTCGGACCGCCAGGCCGCCCTCATCCTGCTCATGGCCGTCCAACAACGGCTCACAACCCCACGACGGCTCGCCGCAGCACAACGACTGGTCCGCGGGCGGACCCGCCGCGCCTTCATCCGAGCGGTGGTCCGCGACATCGCCTTCGGGGTCCAGAGCCTCGGGGAGCTCGACTTTGCCCGCCTCTGCCGCGCCTGCGGGATTCCTGAGCCCTCGCGACAGGTGGTTCGGCAGACCCCCGGTGGACGCATCTACCTCGACGTGGCGTGGGACGAGTACGACCTCGTCGTCGAGGTGGACGGGGCGCAGCACCGGTGGGGCCTCGCCGTCACCGGCGACAACCTCCGACAGAACGACGTGACCCTGGCCGGAGACCGCGTCCTCCGGGTCGACGTCATCGGTCTGCGGCTCGAGACGGACCGGTTCCTCGCGCAGGTGGCGCGCGGGCTCACGCACCGCCGCGCCGCCTGAGGCCCCTCCGCTCTCCCGGTCGATGTATCCGCGCGCCCCCTGTCCCGCGCAGATACATCGACCCGCGGTGAAGGTGAGGGGGTGGCGGTCAGGGGGTGGGGGCGACGAGGTGCCTTGCGGCGGCCCGGGCCCAGCGGTCGGCCGTGAGGACGTCGTCGAGCGAGAGGTCGGCGACCCGGGAACCGGGCTCGGCGGCATACGCATCGACGACCCGGGCGACGGTGTCGACGATGTCGACGAAGCCGATCCGCCCCTCGTGGAAGGCATCGACGCAGACCTCGTTGGCCGCGTTGTAGACGGCCGGCCAGGTGCCGCCCGCCTCGCCCACCCGGCGCGCGAGGCGGACCGCCGGGAAGGCGTCGTCGTCGAGCGGCTCGAAGTCCCACGACTGGGCCCGGGTCCAGTCGACCGGCACGTCGGCGTCGGGGATCCGCTCCGGCCACGACAGGCCGAGCGCGATCGGGACGAGCATCCGCGGCGGCCCGGCCTGCGCGATCGTCGAGCCGTCGACGAACTCGACCATCGAGTGGATCATCTGCTGCGGGTGGACGACGACCTCGATCCGCTCGAAAGGGATGTCGAAGAGCAGATGGGCCTCGATGACCTCGAGGCCCTTGTTGACGAGGGTGGCGGAGTTCGTCGTGATGACCCGGCCCATCGCGAAGTTGGGGTGGGCCAGCGCCTGCTCGGGCGTCACGTCGGCGAGCTCGGCGCGCGAGCGTCCCCGGAAGGGCCCCCCGCTCGCGGTGACGACGAGGCGGCGGACCTCCTCGGCCCGGCCGCCCCGCAGGCACTGTGCGATGGCGGAGTGCTCGCTGTCGACCGGGACGATCTGGCCGGGCGCGGCCGCGCGCTTGACGAGGGGACCGCCGATGATGAGCGACTCCTTGTTCGCGAGTGCGAGCGTCGTGCCGGCCTGCAGCGCCGCGAGCGTCGGCTCCAGCCCGATCGCGCCGGTGATGCCGTTGACGACGACGTCGGCCTCCCGCGCCGCGAGGCGCGCGCTCGCGTCGGCCCCCGTCAACAGCTCCGGGTCGTATGCCGCTGTGCCGGCTCGGTCGGCCGCGCGGGCGACCGCTGCGGCGAGGGCCGCCTCGTCCTCCGTCGCTGCGGCGATGACGGGCACGCGGAGGGCGACGGCCTGCTCGGCGAGCAGGTCGAGGTTGGACCCGGCCGACAGGCCGACGACCTCGAACCGGTCGGGGTTGCGCTCGACGAGGTCGATCGCCTGGGTCCCGATGGAGCCGGTCGAGCCGAGCAGGATGACCCTGCGGGGGCGTTGCCAGGTGGTCGCGTCAGTCACAGGCGCATTCTCCACCACCCGCGCGGTGGCCGAGCCGAGGGCTCAGGGCAGGGTCAGGACAGGCTCAGGGCAGGCTCATGACCGTCAGGCCGAGATACTCGACCCAGTCCGGTTCGTACGCCGGCGCCGGCACACCGAGATGCGGTGGCGGGAGCAGGACCCCGGCCGGAGCGGTCGCCCGTGACCCGTCGGGCGTCCTCGCGTCGTGGGCGGCCGGGTTGAGGACGTCGACCGGGTCGACGTCCGCGGCCGTCGCCGCCGGTGGGCGGAAGCCGGTGGCCGGGTCGCGCGGGGGCTCGATGCCGGCCTCGGCGAGGCG
>NZ_AWSA01000047.1 GCF_000576595.1 Intrasporangium oryzae NRRL B-24470
CTCGCCCTCGGCGGCCTCGGCGTCCTCGCCCGCCTCACGCGCGCGGCGGTTGTCGTGGCCGCGGGCGCCGTCCCGCCCGCCACGACCGGCGTCGCGAGCGCCTGCACCACCGCTCCGGCCGTGGCGCTTGCCGGTCTCGCCGAGGTCCTCGATCGTCTCGGCCTCGAGGCCCTGCCGGGTCTGCTGCGACTTGCGCAGGTAGCCCTTGACGTCGGTCGGGATGTCGAGGTCGGTGAAGAGGTGGTCGGACGAGGAGTAGGTCTCCTGCGGCTCGGGGATCCCGAGGTCGAGGGCCTTGTTGATCAGGGCCCAGCGGTGCAGGTCGTCCCAGTCGACGAAGGTCACGGCGATGCCGGTGTTGCCGGCGCGGGCGGTGCGGCCCACCCGGTGGACGTAGGTCTTCTCGTCCTCGGGGCACTGGAAGTTGATGACGTGCGTGACGTTGTCGACGTCGATGCCGCGTGCGGCCACGTCCGTCGCCACGAGGATGTCGACCTTGCCGTTGCGGAACGCCCGGAGGGCCTGCTCCCGCGCGCCCTGCCCGAGGTCGCCGTGGATGGCCGCCGCCGCGAACCCGCGCTCGACGAGCTCGTCCGAGACCTTGGCCGCGGTCCGCTTCGTCCGGCTGAAGATGATCGTCAGGCCCCGGCCGCGGGCCTGGAGCATGCGCGAGAGCATCTCGACCTTGTCCATCGCGTGGGCGCGGTAGACGAACTGCTCCACGGCCTTGACCGTGTGGGCGTTCTCGGTGTCATCACCCATGGCGCGAATGTGGGTCGGCTGGGTCATGTAGCGGCGTGCGAGCGCGACGATGGCGCCCGGCATGGTCGCCGAGAAGAGCATCGTCTGGCGGCTGGCCGGAGTCAGCGACATGAGCGTCTCGACGTCGGGCAGGAAGCCGAGGTCGAGCATCTCGTCGGCCTCGTCGAGCACGACGATCTTGGCCTGCGAGAGGTCGAGGTGACCCTGCTTCGCGAGGTCGATGAGGCGCCCAGGGGTGCCGACGACGACCTCGACGCCCCGCTGGAGGGTCTCGATCTGCGGCTCGTAGGCACGGCCGCCGTAGACCGTGAGGACGCGGATGCCGCGCCGCTTGCCCGCCCGTTCAAGGTCGCCGGCGACCTGTACGGCGAGCTCACGCGTCGGAGCCACGGCCAGCGCCTGCGGCTTGCCCGGACGGGCCAGCGAAGCGAAGCCCTCGTCCGACGGCGCGACGACCCGGTTGAGGATCGGCACGCCGAAACCGAGCGTCTTGCCGGTTCCGGTCTTGGCCTGGCCGATGATGTCGTGCCCGCCGAGGGCAACCGGCAGGGTCATGGCCTGGATCGGGAAGGGGTGGATGATCCCCGTGTCGGCGAGCGAGGCGACGATGTCGGGGTGGACGTCGAAGTCGGCGAAGGTGACCTCCGGAGCCGGGGTGGCTGCAGTGGTCTCGGTAGTGGTGGTCTCGGGGGTGGTGTCGGTGGGAGCGTCGGTCGTCGCGGCGTCCGCGGCCGACCCGGCGGCCCCGGCCTCGGCCGGGGTCTCGATGTCGTGCGTCATGTGTGTCTCTCGATCAGCACGAGCACCCCGCGGAGGCGGGAGCTCAGTGTCTCGTGACGGGCCGATCGGGGAGTGTCATGAAGGAGTGTGGTCACCCGCCGGGGGCGGGGCCACCGGTGCGCCGCGAGCTCGCGGGGCGCCAGTAGGGCAAACCATCGGGCCGACCGGGCACCGAGTTGTCCCCCCCACTCTACCGGCATCGACGCTCCGGCCCCTTTTCCGATCACTAGATTGGTGCGCATGAGCGACGAGCCCGGCCCCGCCCTCCCCGACGACACCCGCCTGGGGACGCCAACCCCAGCCGGCGCGGCCCCCGAGGCCCGCCCGGTCGCCGCCGTGTTCGAGCCCGATTACCTCGAGGCGGTGGGCGACCTGCTCGGGGTCCTCGCGTACAGCGAGCTGCGCGCCTTCTCGCAGCTCGCCCGCGACGCCGAGCTGGCGCCCACCCTGCGCCACAAGTCGCAGCTCGCCACGCTCGCGGCCCACGAGCTCAACCACTTCAGCCTGCTGACCCAGCGGCTCGAGTCCCTCGGTCTCGAGCCCGAGGCGGCCATGCAGCCCTTCGTCGAGGCCGTCGACGCCTTCCACGAGCGGACCGCGTCGTCCGGATGGCTCGAGGGGCTCGTCAAGGCGTACGTCGGCGAGGGCATCGCCCAGGACTTCTACCGGGAGGTCGCAAGGTATGTCGACGCCGACACCCGGGCCCTCGTCCTCACCGTTCTGGAGGACACCGGGCAGGCCGACTTCGCCGTCGCGGTCGTCCGCGAGGCCATCGAGGAGGACCCGCGGGTCGCCGGGCGGCTCGCCCTGTGGGGTCGACGCCTCGTCGGCGAGGCGATCACCCAGGCCCAGCGCGTCGGGGTCGAGCGCGACGCACTCTCCGGCCTGCTCGTCGGCGGCCCCGGCGGCGGCGGTGCCGACCTCGCCGAGCTCGGTCGCATGTTCGTCCGGCTCACCGACGAGCACACCCGACGGATGGAGCGGCTCGGCCTCTCTGCCTGACGCGTGCGCGCGCGGTGAGCGACACCCGGCACCGCGGCATACGAGATCCGTTGCGGGACAAGCGAAAGGCCCGACCAAGGATGGTCGGGCCTTTCTCCAGATGGATGGTCAGCGGGTCTGCTTGTTACCCGTGATCATGCCGTAGCCGACGATGAGCGCCGCGGCGACGATGACGCCGATGAGCCCGGAGATCCAGTCGATGCCTCCCGTGTCGGACTTGCCCGAGAGCAGGTAGTAGATCCACGCGCCGATGACCGAGCCGATGGCTCCGAGGATCACGGTCATGAGCACGCTGATCGACTGACGTCCGGGCAGGACGAGCCGCGCGAGCGGTCCGACGATGGCACCGGCAACGAGAGCCATGAGGATGGTCTGAAACATCTCTGCTGTTTCCTCCTTACAGGCCCGGGGTCGGGCGGTGACGGACCGGCGAACCCGATCCGTCTCTACTCAACCACTTACCCACGCGCCGTGTCGGGCCCACGCGCCGGAGGCACGGAGGAAATGCCCGGCCAGGGTATGCCGGTGGCGCGTCAGTGAGCGCCGAAGCCGACGCCGCCCTTGCGCTCGGCACCCGTCGTGACGTAGCCGAGCGACGCGCTGGGGACGATGATCCGCCCGCCCTTGTCGTCGGTCAGCTCGAGGAACTCGGACGAGCGGGCCGTCTTCACGGCCGCCGCGAGCTCGTCGGCGCTCAGCGTCGTCTCGAAGGTGATCTCGCGTGACACGTGCTGCACGCCGATGCGAACCTCCACGTCAAACCCACTTTCTCCGTCTGTCGGGACTGTCCCGTCGCCCACCTTAACCAGCGGGGGTGGCGACGGATTCCCGGGGCGCGCTGTCGGGACGGTCGCCCTTCGGGGCGCTCGCCCGATCGCTCGCCCGGTCGCTCGGCCGGTCGACGGCGGGGAAGGCGCCGATGCCGCGGCGGATGAGCGCGCCGGTGATGCGCACCGCCGTCCCCTTGGAGATCGTCGCCTCGTGCGTCAGCCAGTAGCGGGCCGACGTCTGGGCGAGACCGACGAGCTGGACGCCGACGAGGACGGCCTCCTCCTGGTCCATCGACGTCTCGCTCCGGATGATGTCGGCCATCGCCTGGGCGCAGGTGAGGTCGATCTGGTCGAGCCGCTTGCGGACCTCCGGCTCGTTGGCGAGGTCGGACTCGAAGATGAGCCGGAAGGCCGCGCCCTCCTGGCCGACGAAGTCGAAGTAGGCGTTGACCATGGTGTTGATGCGCGCCTTGTTGTCCGACAGGGCGAGGGCGTCGCGAACGAGCTCCTCGAGCTCGCTCGTGTGCCGGTCGATGAGCGCGAGGTAGAGCTCGAGCTTGCCCGGGAAGTGCTGGTAGAGCACGGGCTTGGAGACCCCGGCGCGGGCGGCGATGTCGTCCATCGCGGCGGAGTGGTAGCCGTTCTCGACGAAGGCGCCGAGCGCGGCCTCGAGGAGCTGGGCGCGGCGCTCGGAGCGGGGCAGTCGCTGGCCACGGCCGGGAGCGGGGATCGCGTCGGACATCCGAATCCTTTGGTGCTGGTGCCGGCCTCGATCGTGAGGACGACGTTGTCGTCTCCCACCCTACCGAGGCGTACGGTGGCGGCATGCCGATCGATCCGCTGGTCAAGACGGGCCGGCCGCTGTCGGGGCCCGAGGTCACCCGGTATGCCCGGCACGTCCTCATCCCCGGCGTCGGCCGGGAAGGGCAGGAGCGGCTCTCCGCGGCGCGTGTCCTCGTCGTCGGCGCCGGAGGCCTCGGCTCGCCCGCGCTCCTCTACCTCGCGGCCGCCGGCATCGGCACCATCGGGGTCGTCGACGCCGACGTCGTCGAGCTGACCAACCTGCACCGCCAGGTCATCCACTCCGACGCCGACATCGGGCGCCCCAAGACCGAGTCGGCCGAGGCGGCCGTCCACCGGGTCAACCCGCACGTCACCCTCGTGCGCCACGACGTCACGCTCGACTCGTCCAACGCCCTCGAGATCATCGGCGGCTACGACCTCGTCGTCGACGGGACCGACAACTTCCCGACGCGCTACCTCGTCAACGACGCCTGCGTCCTGCTCGGCAAGCCGCACGTCTGGGGCTCGATCCTCCGCTTCGACGGGCAGGTCTCGGTGTGGTGGGCCGGCCACGGGCCGTGCTACCGGTGCGTCTTCCCCGAGCCGCCGCCGCCCGGGTCGGTGCCGAGCTGCGCCGAGGGCGGGGTCCTCGGCGTCCTCTGCGCGGCGATCGGCTCGGTCCAGTCGACGGAGGCGGTCAAGCTGCTCCTCGGCCTCGGCGAGCCGCTCACCGGGCGCCTCCTCGTCCACGACGCGCTGCGCATGACGTGGGACACGCTGACCGTGCGCGCCGACCCCGGCTGCCCGGTCTGCGGCGAGTCGCCGACGATCACCGAGCTCATCGACTACGTCGAGTTCTGCGGGGTCCCGGGCGCGCCCGCGACCCAGACCGAGGGCGACCTCCCGGTCGTCTCCGTCCGGGAGATGGTCGACGAGCTGCACGGCGCGCAGCCGCCCCTCCTCGTCGACGTCCGCGGTGAGGAGGAGCGCGCGATCGCCTCGATCCCGGGGGCCGTGCCGATTCACCTCGACGAGTTCCGCTCCGGGGAGGCGTTCGGGCAGCTGCCCCGAGACCGGCGCGTCCTCATCCACTGCAAGGTCGGGGCGCGCTCGGCCGAGGCGACGCGTCTCGCGCTGCGCGCGGGCCTCACCGACGTCGCCAACGTCGAGGGCGGCATACTCGCGTACCTGCGTGAGATCGACCCGAGCCAGCCCGAGTACTGACCGACGAGGGCGGCCGGAGTCCTGACGGAAGGGAACCCGCCGTGTCGGTGGAGGAGTATGCCGAGCGCGTCCTCGACCTCGTCGCCCGGATCCCGTCCGGCCGCGTGCTCGCTTACGGCGACATCGCGAAGCGGCTGGGGGAGGGCGGAGCCCGCAACGTCGGCACGGTGATGAGCCGATACGGCTCCGACGTGCCGTGGTGGCGGGTGATCCGGTCCGACGGACGGCCTCCACAGGGGCACGAGGCCACCGCCATCGAGCACTGGCGCGCCGAGGGGACGCCGATGGTCCGGGGGCTGGTCGAGGGCGGCCGGGTGGACATGCGGCTGGCCCGTTGGGACGTCGAGGAGGCCGGAGCGGCCGCGCCGGATGGTCGCGGGAGCCTGCACCACGTCGAGATCTGGGTCGACGACATCGCCGCCGCCGGGCGCGAGTGGGACTGGCTCCTCCGTCGGCTCGGGTACCGCCTGGGCGACGACTGGGGACACGGCCGGGCCTGGGAGCTCGGAAGCCTCTACATCGTGGTCGAGGCCGGCCCCGACGTCGTCCCCGGCCGCCACGAGCGGCGCCGGGCGGGGCTCAACCACCTCGCGTTCCACGCCGGCTCGCGAGACGAGGTCGACGCCGTCGTCGCCGAGTGCGCCGCCCACGGGTGGTCGCTCCTCTTCGCCGACCGTCATCCCTACGCGGGCGGTCCCGACCACTACGCCGCCTATCTCGAGAGCGGGGAGGGCTTCGAGGTCGAGCTCGTCGCGGGCTGAGGTCCACGCCCGTCGCGTATGCCGCCGGGCGGGCGTGCCACGGGACAGCCGGGGCGGGCGCCGCCGGGGTCCTCGAGGGTTCTCTCGACTGTGCGCGCGACGGTGCCGGGTGTCGGGACGGCGTGATGGAATCCCTCCGTGGTCATCCTCCGTCGCGCCCCCGCCCTCGTCCCCGAGCGGGTCGAGCTCGATGCGAGCCAGCAGGCCGCGCGGGACTCGTCGGCCCCCCTGCTGCGTGTGCTCGGAGGGCCGGGCACCGGCAAGTCGACGCTCGCCGTGGAGCTCGTCGTCGCCGCGGTCGAGGCCGGTGCCCGCGCCGACAGCTGCCTCGTGCTGACCTCGACCCGGGCGGCGGCGGCGGAGCTGCGCCAACGGGTCACGGCGCGCCTCGACGGGACGTCGACCCAGTCGCTCGCCCGCACGTGGCAGGCGTTCGGGTTCGGCATCCTCCGGGCCGAGGCGGCGCTCCGGGGCGACCCGCCTCCCCGGTTGCTCAACGGTCCCGAGCAGGACGTCATCCTGCGCGACCTGCTCGCCGGGCACGCCGCGGGGGACGCACCCGGACCCGACTGGCCCGAGTCGGTCCGTGACGCGCTCGGCACGCGAGGCTTCCGCAACGAGCTGCGCGACCTGCTCATGCGCGCCGTCGAGCACGGCCAGGGTCCCGACCAGCTGCACGCCCTCGGGCTCGACCACGACCGGCCCGAATGGGTCGCGGCCGCGCACGTGCTCCGGGAGTACGACGAGGTGACGTCCTTCAGCCGGCACGGCTCGTTCGACCCGGCCTGGGTGCTCACCGCGGCTGCAGATCTGCTCGAGGAGGACGACGAGGCGCTCGACCGCCTCGGCGACCGGCTCGGTCTCGTCGTCGTCGACGACACCCAGGAGGTCACGTCCGCGGCCGGACGCCTGCTCGGCGTGCTCGCTCCCGCGGTCCCCCGGATCGTCCTGCTCGGCGACCCCGATGCGGCGGTCCAGACGTTCCGCGGCGCGGACCCCCGGTTCCTCGCCGACCGGTGGGCCGACCTGTCGGTGTCCGGGCCGGCCCGTCTTCCCGAGGCCGCCGGGTCGGGTCGCGAGACCGTGGTGCTCCGGACGACCCACCGCCTGCCGTCCCGGCTCGCCCTCGCGGCCGACCGCGTGGCTCGACGCATCGGAGCACTCGGCGGCGGAGCGCAGCGTGGCGCTGCGCAGTCGCGTGAGGGCGGCGTGTTCGAGGTGGCGCTGCTTCGGTCGGTCTCCCAGGAGGCGAGCCACATCGGCTCGGTGCTCCGGCGGGCCCACCTCGCCGAGGGCGTCCCGTGGGACGAGATGGCGGTGATCGTCCGCGGTTCGGGTCGCGCCGCGACCCTGCGCCGCATGCTCGGGGCGGCCGGCGTCCCCGTGGCGAGCGCCACGACCGAGACCCCCGTCCGCGACGAGACCGCCGTCCGGCCGCTCCTCGCGATCCTCGGCGAGTCGCTCGCGATCGCCCGGGCCGAGGGACGGGGCGGCGCACACCTCATCGACCCTGAGGTCGCCGCCGACCTCGTCCTCTCGCCGGTGGGCGGGGCCGACGCGGTGAGCCTGCGCCGGCTCCGGCGCCTGCTCCGCCAGGCCGAGCTCGCGTCGGGGGGCGCGCGGTCGAGCGACGAGCTGCTCGCCGAGCTGCTCCAGGAGCCGGCCCGCGCGCGCCTCATGGGCTCGCCGGCCCGCGCGGCAGCGCGCATCGCCGAGGCGATCGAGGCGGGGGTGCGGGCTGCACGCGTCACCACCGACGGTCGATGGGCCCCGGGGGTCACCGCCGAGCACGTCCTCTGGGCGATCTGGCAGGGAGCCGGCGTTGCCGAGGCCTGGCGCCGCACCGCGCTCAGTGGTGGGCCGGGGTCCGACCGGGCCGACCGCGACCTCGACGCCGTGCTCGCGCTCTTCGACGCCGCCGGCTCGTTCGTCGACCGGCTCCCGCAGGCGGGTCCCGACCAGTTCCTCGACCACATCACCGGGCAGGACGTGCCCGGTGACACTCTCGTCGCGCGCGCACAGTCGGGGGCGACCGTCGAGCTGCTCACGCCGCAGTCGGCGGCCGGCCGGGAGTGGCGCATCGTCGTCGTGGCCGGGGTGCAGGAGGGGGTCTGGCCCGACCTGCGCCTCCGGGGGTCGATCCTCGGCTCCGAGGACCTCGTCGACGTCGTCTCGGGCCGGCCGCGCAGCCTCCGGGCGGCCCAGGCAGCCGTCCGCTACGACGAGACCCGCCTCTTCCTCGTCGCGGTGAGCCGAGCGACCGAGCGGCTCCTCGTCACTGCGGTCGGCAACGAGGACGAGCAGCCCTCCGTCTACCTCGACGTCATCGACCCGCTCGGGGACGAGTCCGGCGCCGGGCTGGGCGACGAGGTCCGCGCCCACACCGAGGTTGGCCGGGCGATGACGCTGACCGGGCTCGTCGGCGAGCTGCGCCGCGAGGCGGTCGACCCCGACCCGGGCGTGGCGGAGCCGGCGATCGCCCTGCTCGCCCGGGCCGCCCGGGCCGGCGTCCGAGGGGCCGACCCGTCGACGTGGTGGGCCCTGCGCACCCTCACGTCCGACCGGCCGGTCCGGGGCGAGGACGAGCTCGTGAAGGTCTCGCCGTCCAAGGTCGAGTACTTCGGCCAGTGCGGCCTGCGCTGGTTCCTCACCGCCGTCGGCGGGGAGGGCCCGTCCCAGGGTGCCGCGACGATCGGCACCCTCGTCCACGACATCGTCGCCGAGCTGCCCGACGCGCCGCTCGACGAGCTGCGCGCCGAGGTCGATGCCCGCTGGGGGCGCCTCGGCCTGCCCCCCGGCTGGGTCACCGAGCGCAAGCGCAAGGAGGCCCATGAGATGGTCGCCCGCTACGCGGCATACCGCTCGATGGCGGCTGCGGAGGGCTGGGAGCGAGCGGGCGTCGAGGTCGACTTCCGCGTCGTCGTCGGCCGCGCCCTCGTGAGCGGCCGCGTCGACCGGATCGAGCAGGACCACGACGGCGGGCTGCGGATCATCGACCTCAAGACCGGGCGGAGCAAGCCGGCCGCCCGCGAGATCGAGAGCCACGGCCAGCTCGGGACCTACCAGGTGGCGGTCGAGGCCGGCGGGTTCGCCGAGCTCGGCACCGTCAGCTCGGGGGCCGCGCTCGTCCAGATCGGCAAGGCCGGGCTCACCGGTCTGCGCCCCAGCGTCCAGGAGCAGCAGGCTCTCGGTCGGACGCCCGACCCCGGCTGGGCGCGCGCCCTCGTCGAGGCGACGGCCGAGGGGATGGGCGCGGCGACCTTCACCGCGACCCAGGGCAGCTGGTGCAAGACGTGCGCGCTCACTGCGTCGTGCCCGGTACAGCCGGAGGGAGAGGCCCTGTGAGCCCGCGTTACTCCGCTCTCGACATCGCCCGTGCTCTCGACAAGCCCGAGCCGACGCCCGAACAGCAGGCCGTCATCGAGTCCGGTCCCCGGCCCCTGCTCGTCGTCGCCGGCGCGGGCTCGGGCAAGACCGAGACGATGGCCGCGCGCGTCGTCTGGCTCGTGGCCAACGGGCTCGTCGAGCCCGACCAGGTCCTCGGGCTCACGTTCACCCGCAAGGCGGCCGCCGAGCTCTCGCAGCGCATCACCCAGCGCCTGCGCGCCCTCGTCCGCGCGGGTCTCTGGACCCCACCCGCCGACGACGGCACCGGCGCAGAGGTCCTCGGCGGCACGCCCACCGTATCGACCTACCACGCGTATGCCGGTCGCCTCGTGCGCGAGCACGCCCTCCGGGTCGGCATCGAGCCCGAGTTCCGCATGCTCACCGAGGCCGGCGCCTGGCAGCTCGCCGCCGAGGCCGTGAGCCGCTACGACGGGCCGATGGACGAGGTCACCAAGGCGGAGTCGACGGTGATCGACGCCGTCATGTCCCTCGCCGGCGAGATGGCCGAGCACGTGCGCACTCCCGACGAGGTCCTCGCCCACCTCGACGAGGTCATCGGGCGCATCGAGGCGCTCCCGGACGGAGAGGGGCGGGGCTCGTTGACCGGTGTCCGCGACGCCCTCGCCGTGCTCCGCGAGCGACGCGCCGTCCTGCCGATCGTCAAGCGCTACCTCGACCTCAAGCGCGAGAAGGAGTCGCTCGACTTCGCCGACCAGATGGCGGTGGCGGCCCGGCTGTCCGGCTCGGTGGCCCACGTCGGCGAGGTCGAGCGGGCGCGCTTCCGGGCCGTGCTCCTCGACGAGTTCCAGGACACCTCCGAGGCGCAGCTCTCCCTGCTGCGCTCGCTCTTCCACGGCGGGAGCGAGCCGGTCGCGCTCACCGCCGTCGGCGACCCCAACCAGTCGATCTACGGCTGGCGGGGTGCGAGCGCGACGACCCTCGCGCGCTTCCCGGCCGAGCTCGCCGACGAGACCGGGCCCGCAGCGGTCCTGCCCCTCTCGACGAGCTGGCGCAACGACGCCCTCATCCTCGACGCCGCCAACATCACCGCGGCGCCCCTCGCTGCCGCCCACGTCGAACCGCTGACGGCCCGGCCCGGGGCCGGAGGCGGCTCCATCGCCGTCGCTCGACTCGCCTCGATCGAGGACGAGGCCGCTCATGTCGCCGACTGGGTCGCCTCCGGGTGGCGCAGCCCGTCAGGCCGGCGCACCGGTCGGACCGCGGCCGTCCTCTGCAGGCGGCGCTCCCACTTCCCCTTCGTCATCGATGCGCTTCGGGCTCGCGGGCTCCCGGTCGAGGTCGTCGGCCTCGGGGGACTGCTCATGACCCCCGAGATCGGCGACCTCGTCGCGACCCTGTGGGTCGTCCAGGACCCGTCGCGCGGTGACCAGCTCATGCGCCTGCTGACCGGCCCCGTCGCCCGTCTCGGCACCGCCGACCTCGACGGGCTGTGGGCCTGGGCCAAGGAGCTCCACGCCCGGCCGTGGCGCGTCGGGCGGGCGCCGGCCGTCCAGCCGATGCTCGCCCTCGACACCGGCCGTGCCGAGCCGGAGCGCGTGCAGGGCGCCGTGGCCCTGCTCGAACCCGACGACGACGCCGGCGGGTCCGCCGACGCGGCCGAGCGGCATACGGCCGACCTCGCCGCCGACAGCGCCGACACGGCGACGCTCGTCGAGGCGCTCGGCGAGCTGCCGAGACCGGGCTGGGTCGGTCACGGCGGCGTCACGATCAGCGACGGTGCACTCTCCCGGCTCTCCGCGCTGTCCGACGTGCTCGCGGGGCTGCGGCGGATGACCGCGTTGCCGCTCGTCGACCTCGTGTCGGAAGCCGAGCGTGCGGTCGGTCTCGACATCGAGGTGCTCTCCCGCCCTGAGCACACGGCGTCGACGGCGCGGGTCCACCTCGACGCCTTCGCCGACGTCGCCGCGCGCTTCGCGATGAGCTCCGACCGGCCGACGCTCGCCGGCTTCCTCGGCTGGCTCGAGGCCGCCCGCGAGCAGGAGCGCGGGCTCGACGCCGGCCACGTCGAGACGGACGCCGACGCGGTGCAGGTCCTGACGATCCACGCCGCCAAGGGGCTCGAATGGGACCTCGTCGCCGTGCCGGCCCTCGTCGAGTCGGTCTTCCCCGACCACAAGGCGACCACGGTCGGACTCGTCGACGGCGAGTGGTCCTGCACGGGGCAACCCAAGGACTTCGGCTGGCTGACCGGCATCGACTCCGTCCCCTACGACCTGCGTGGCGACCGCGACGGGCTGCCGCACCTCGACTGGCGCGGTGCCCCCGACCGCAAGGCCCTCGGCCGGGCCGTCGACGACTTCGCCCTCGACGGCGGGGCCCACGCGATCGCCGAGGAGCGCCGTCTCGCGTACGTGGCCTTCACGCGGGCGCGGTCCGCGATGCTCCTCTCCACCCACTTCTGGGGAGCGACGAAGAAGGGCCTCTCGGTCGAGTCGCGCTTCCTGCGCGAGATCCGGCTCGCCCTCGGTGCGCGCCTCGTCACGACCACGTGGGCCCCCGACCCCGAACCCGTCACGGACGACAAGGGCCGCCCCGTCGCCCCCGACAACCCGTTTCTCGCGCACGCCGTCGCGGCCGAGTTCCCGTACGACCCGATGGGCGCCCGACGGGTCGAGCTCGCGCGGGTGGTCGACCGGCTCGTCGAGCTCGGCACCTCGGCCGACCTCTCCGTCGCCGTGGGGGACCCGCGGCACGACGACCTGCGGCTGCTCCTGGCCGAGGAGGCGGGACGCCGAGGTCGGGGCGATGTCGTCGTCGACGTGCCACGCCACCTGTCGGCCTCCGCCGTGGTCTCCTTCGCGCGCGATCCCGAGGCCTTCGCCATGACGCTCCGGCGTCCCATGCCCGGGCCGCCGGCGGTCGCCGCCCGCCAGGGCACGGCCTTCCACGCCTGGATCGAACAGCACTACGCCAGGGCGGCGATCGTCGACGTCTTCGACCTCCCCGGGAGCGCCGACGAGGAGGCCGCGAGCGACGTCTCCCTCGCGCGGCTCAAGGAGCTCTTCCTCCAGAGCGAGTGGGTCGACCGGATGCCGGAGGAGATCGAGATGTCGATCGAGACGATCATCGACGGCATCGCGGTCCGCGGACGGATCGACGCGGTCTTCCCCCGCGCTGACGGGGGCTGGACCGTCGTCGACTGGAAGACGGGCGTCCGGCCGTCGGGCCGCGAGGCCGAGGTCCGCGCCGTCCAGCTCGGGGCCTACGCGCTGGCCTACGCCCGCCTCAGAGGTGTCGACCCGTCGCGCGTCGATGCGGCGTTCTACTACGCCGCCGAGGGTGTGACGGTGCGACCCGAGGTCCCCGATGAGGCGACGCTGTCCGGCCTGCTCCAGACCCTCCCCGTCTGACGCCCACCGAGGCTCAGTCGGCGGCCCTGCGGGCCTGGCGCGGCTCGACCGGCACGAAGTCGGACGCTCCCTCGTGCAGGTCGAGCAGTCCGTCGCCGTCCTCGTCGGCACGCTCGGTGACCTCGGGTGCGACCGACAGACCGGCCCGCCGCTCGCCAGGCGGCTGTCCACCGGGCGCCGGTTCCGCGGGTGGTTGCTCTGCGGCCGGTTGCTCTGCGGGCGGCTGCTCTGCGGCCGGCTGTTGTGCCGCTGGTCGCTGGGGGTCCGGCTCCCCGGCGGACTGCTCCCCGGCTGGTTGCGGACGGGCTGGTTGCCGACCGGAGGCAGGCTCATCGGTGGCCTCATCACCCGACGCCTCCCCGGAGGGCCCTCCAACCGGCAGCAGCTGGGTCGCTCCGTGGTGCGTGATGACGCGGCGGGGCCCCGGCACCTCGGCCGCGACCTCCGCCTCGGACTCCGCCTCGGACGCCGCCTCGATCGGCGTCTTGTCCTCCTCGCGGTCCGGGAAGGTCGTGGCGACGGCGGCGGGAGAGCCGGAGGCCGCCCCGCTTCCGGGGGTCGACGCGGCAGTCGCCTCCGGCACTCCCTGACAGTCTTCAGCGGCGGCGCCGTGGCCGCTCTCCGGGGCGGACGAACGAGCGGCGGGTGGCTGCTCGGCCTCGGACGACAGGCGCTCGTCGAGCCGGCGCAGCTCGTCTGCCGCGGCGTCGAGGAGTCGGCGCTCGCCGGACGCGTGGGCGCGCAGCAGCATCCGGACTGGGGTCAGCTCCGCGGCGAGCCTGGCCCGGCGGGCCAGGTGCGGGTCGGGGGGCTCGACCCGGGACTGGGTGTAGGCCTCGAGCACGTCGGCCAGGGCCTCGCCGGAGGCCAGGGCACTGAGCTCGGAGAAGTCGTCGGCGGGGTCGCCGATCCTCGACTCCTCCCAGGCGAGGACGGCCCGGACGTGGCCTGCCGAGGCGTCGTCGTCGTCGAACGACGCGAGCACATGGGCACCGGTGAACGACCCGTGCACGGGCGTGGGGGCGAAGCGCCAGAGGGAGACGTCCTCGATGACCTGCTCCCACCGGGTGAGCAGGCTGGTCGGGACGTGTCCGGTGCCGGCGGCACGGTCGAGCTCGGAGAGCTGGCGGCGGCGATGGGACTCCGCGTCGTAGACCGGTCGGCCCGCCTCGTCGAAGAGGACGTGCTCGATGTTGTGGATGTGGGCGAGGACGCGACCCACCTCGGCGGCGAGGTCTCCCGGGGGGAGAGCAGCGAAGTCGAGCGGTAGTCCGGCCAGGTGCGGGTAGACGGCCGCGCGGCCCTCGGGGACGACCGCCAGTCCGCGGACGACGGGGACGGCGACGTCGAGGCGACGGTCGAGGAGGGAGTTCAGGGACGCCACGTCCTCGAGCATCGCGCCGGCGGCCTGGGTGCGCGGCGCCCGGACCACCCACCGCCGGTCCTGGCTGTCCTGGACGTGCGCGAGCTCATAGAGGTCGCCCTCGTGGACGCGGACCCCCTCGACGGACACGGGGTCGAGGCCGGGCACGGCGGCGCTCGCGAGGGCGGCGAGGACGAGCGGGCTCCGGGTCATCTCTCAACGGTAGGGCGAGCCCGCGGCCGATCGTGGGAGGCACGGCCCGCGCACCGCGTCGAGGCTGACCACGGCGGGGCGGGCCGGTCCTGGGAGTCCTAGGGTGAAGGGGTGCCCGCGATCGATGCCACGCTGACCGACCTCGCCCTCTCCCGGGCCGGGCTCGACCGATCGGCCCACGAGCGACGCGACCCTGACCTCGTCGCGCGGCTGCTCGACCGCGCCGACACCCGCGTAGTCGAGGTCCGGGGCGACCGGCTCCTCGTCGAGACCGGAGGTCCGACCGGGCTCGCCCTCGTGACGCGGGCTCCGGACGTCGGGGACGCGGCCCTGCTGGGAGTCCATCTGGGCCGCGACCCCGGCGGGACGGCATACGTCGCCGTGATCGGACCCGAGGACCCGGTCGCTCTCGCGAACCTGCGCGACGGCGGGGTGCCCGGTGACGGCCCGCGCTGGCTGACGCTCCGTGAGTCGGGCGCGGGGCTCGGCGACCGTGACGCGGGCATCGTGACGACCTCGGTCGCGCTCGCCAACTGGCACGCGGCGCACCGGCACTGCCCCCGCTGCGGCCACCCGACCGAGCCGACGCAGGCCGGGTGGGTCCGGCGATGCCCGGCCGACGGCACCGAGCACTACCCGCGCACCGACCCGGCGGTCATCATGTCCGTCGTCGACGCCGACGACCGCCTCCTGCTCGGCCGCGGCGCGCACTGGCCCGAGGGCCGCTTCTCCGTCCTCGCCGGGTTCGTCGAGCCGGGGGAGTCGTTCGAGGCGGCCGTCGCGCGCGAGGTCCTCGAGGAGGTCGGCATCGTGGTGGACGACGTCCGCTACCTCGGCAACCAGCCGTGGCCCTTCCCGTCCTCGGTCATGATCGGGTTCGCCGCGACGACGCGACAGACCGACCTCACGCTCGACGCGACGGAGATGGCGGAGGCACGGTGGGTCACGCGCGCGGCATACCGCGAGCTGCTCCGGTCAGGCCAGATCCGCACGCCGAGCGGCATCTCGATCGCCAAGCGGATCATCGAGCACTGGCTGGGCCAGACGGTGGAGTCGGTGGCGCCGCGGGCCACCGGCTTCTGAGGCGGGCGGTTCAGGCGGCGAGGCGCTCACGGACCTCCGCGAGCGAGGGGTTCGTCGCCGACGTGCCGTCGGGAAAGACGACGGTCGGGACCGTCCGGTTGCCGCCGTTGACCTCCTCGACGAAGCCGATGTGCTCCGGAGCCGCCTCGAGGTCGATCTCCGTGAAGGGGACCCCGGCCCGCGTGAGCTGGCTCTTGAGCCGCGCGCAGTAGCCGCACCACCCCGTGGTGAACATCGTCACCGAGCCCTCCTGCGGCGTCACGGAGGCGGCCGCTGGAGCCTCGACGGCGTCGGGCGCGCCTGCGGCCTGGGGTGCGGCGGTCTCCGGGTCGGATGTCGGCACGGTCTCTCCTCGATGGTGGGGCGTCGGCTCTCGATGCAAGGATGTCCCAATGGGCAAGCAGGCCGCCAATCGGGCGCGACGAATGGACGTGGGCCTCTACGAGCACGAGCTCAAGCGGCTGCAGGCCGAGCTCGTCAGCCTCCAGGAGTGGGTGCGGGCGACCGGCCAGCGCGTCGTCATCGTCTTCGAGGGCCGCGACGCCGCAGGCAAGGGCTCGGCCATCAAGCGGATCACCGAGTACCTCAACCCCCGCTGGGCGCGCATCGCGGCGCTCCCCGCGCCGAGCGAGCGCGAGAAGACCCAGTGGTACTTCCAGCGCTACGTCGAGCACCTCCCGTCGGCCGGCGAGATCGTCCTGTTCGACCGGTCCTGGTACAACCGCGCCGGTGTCGAGCGGGTGATGGGCTACTGCACCGACGAGGAGTACGAACGCTTCCTCGTCCAGGCGCCCCTCCTCGAGCGCATGCTCGTCGACGACGGGGTCATCCTGCGCAAGTACTGGTTCAGCGTGTCCGACGTCGAGCAGGAGCACCGCTTCCGGTCCCGGGCCAAGGACCCCATGCGCCGCTGGAAGCTCTCCCCGATGGACCTCGAGTCGATCACCCGGTGGGAGGACTACTCCCAGGCCAAGGACCGGATGATGCAGGCCACCGACAAGCCGTGGGCGCCGTGGTTCGTCGTCGAGTCCGAGGACAAGCGGCGGTCCCGCCTCAACGTCATGCACCACCTGCTCACGTCGATCCCGCACGAGCCGCTCGAGCCGGTCGTACCTCCGATCCCGAAGCGCCCCGCGGCGCATGGCTACGTCCGCCCTCCGCAGGAGATCCAGACCTACGTCCCCGACCACGCCGAGCGGGTCATCGCCGCCCACGCGAGGGCCTCGAAGGGGAGCTCGTCCTGAGCGCCGAGATCACGCCCGACGAGGTCCTGGCCGCGCTCGACCCCGAGCAGCGTGAGGTCGCCTCCGCCCCGCCCGGGCCCCTCTGCGTCCTCGCCGGCGCCGGCACGGGCAAGACGCGCGCCATCACCCACCGCATCGCGTATGCCGTCCACTCCGGTGTCGTGCAGCCGCAGCGCGTGCTCGCGGTGACCTTCACGGCCCGCGCGGCGGGTGAGATGCGCACCCGCCTCCGCGGTCTCGGCGTGCAGGGCGTGCAGGCGCGGACCTTCCACGCCGCCGCGCTGCGCCAGCTCCACTTCTTCTGGCCCCAGGCCATCGGCGGTGCGGCGCCCGAGGTGATGAGCCACAAGGCTCAGGCGGTCGCCGAGGCGGCTGGTCGGCTGCGGATGCAGTTCGACCGCACGACGATTCGCGACCTCGCCGCCGAGATCGAGTGGAGCAAGGTCAACCTCCTCACGCCCCAGTCCTACGCGGCGGGGGCCCGGGCCGCCCGCCGCGAGCCGCCCGGTGTCGACCTCACCGGGATGGCGCGGCTCTACGAGGCCTACGAGGAGGTGAAGGAGCGGCGCGGCGTCATCGACTTCGAGGACGTCCTGCTCCTCACCGTCGGCATCCTCGACGAGCGCGACGACATCGCGCGGACGGTCCGGGGCCAGTACCGCCACTTCGTCGTCGACGAGTACCAGGACGTCAACGCGCTCCAGCAGCGGCTCCTCGACCTGTGGCTCGGCGAGCGCGACGACCTCACCGTCGTGGGCGACCCGGCGCAGACGATCTACTCCTTCACCGGCGCCAGCCCCAAGCACCTCGTCGGTTTCCCCCAGCGGTTCCGTGGTGCGCGCGTCGTCCGGCTCGTGCGCAACTACCGGTCCTCCCCACAGATCGTGGCCCTCGCCAACACCGTCGTCGCGTCGGGGGTCGCCGCGGCTCGCGACGGGGCTGTCCGCCTCACGGCTCAGGGCGAGCCCGGTCCCGATCCCGTCCTCACGGCCCATCCCGACGACCAGGCCGAGGCTGCGGGCGTGGCGGCCCAGGTTCGTCGCCTCGTCGACCGGGGACATCCGGCCTCCGAGATCGCCGTGCTCTTCCGGACGAACGCCCAGTCCGAGGCCTTCGAGGCGGCGCTCACCGACGCCGGCGTCACCTACCTCGTCCGCGGCGGGGAGCGCTTCTTCGCCCGCAAGGAGGTCCGCGACGCGATCCTGCTGCTGCGCGGAGCCGCGCGCAGCGACGACGGCGACAAGCCCCTCGGGCACCTCGTGCGTGACGTGATCACCGGAGCCGGATGGTCGCCGGAGCCTCCCTCGAGCGGCGGCGCGACGCGTGAGCGCTGGGAGTCGCTCACGGCCCTCGCCACCCTCGCCGACGACCTGGCCGCCGCGGTCCCGCAGGCGCGCCTGCCCGAGCTCGTCGCCGAGCTCGACCGGCGGGCAGCCGAGCAGCATGCACCGGCGGTGCAGGGGGTGACCCTCGCGAGCCTCCATGCCGCGAAGGGCCTCGAGTGGGACACCGTCTTCCTCGTCGGCGCGTCCGACGGGCTCATCCCGATCTCGATGGCCGAAGGTCCCGATGCGGTCGAGGAGGAGCGGCGCCTTCTCTACGTCGGGCTCACCAGGGCCCGCCGCCAGCTGTTCCTCTCGTGGTCGGGCGCGCGAACGCCGGGCGCGAGGGCGACCCGGCGTGTCTCGCGGTTCCTTGCACCCGCGGCCGGGATCCTCGGCCAGGGGGCGCGGAGCGACGCGCCCGCCGGCGGCGTGCGCCGGTCCGCACCGAAGGTCGCGCGGATCGCGCACTGTCGCGGCTGCGGGGCCGAGCTCGTCACCGCCGCGCAGCGCAAGACCGGCCGCTGCGACGAGTGCCCGCCGAGCTACGACGAGGCCACGTTCGAGCGCCTGCGCGCCTGGCGGCTCGCCGTGGCCCGCGAGGCGAGCGTCCCGGCATACGTCGTCTTCACGGACGCGACGCTCACGGCGATCGCCGAGAGCGAGCCCTCCGACCAGGCCGCTCTCGCGACGATCAGCGGGGTCGGCGCCCGCAAGATCGAGCAGTACGGCGCCGACGTGCTGGCGATCCTGGGCGGCTCCGAGCCGCACGAGTTGCTCGAAAGCCGTTCTGCCACAAGGAATTCCGGCGTCGGTGGAGATGCCTGAAAAGAGTTCGGAAATTCCCCGATAAATGAGTTGTTCGCTCGCGCGCGGGCCGCGTACTCTTGTCGGAGTCAAGCCCAGTGGTTCAGGTGACCAGCTGGGGCGCGCGATGAGAAGTGAGGAGGTCGGCGACATGAACAACACCACGATGATGACGAACGCAGCAGCCTGCGTCGTTTCCGTGCGTCCGCGTCCGGTCAGCCACCTCCTCGTCGCCGACCGTGCAGACCGCCAGGGGACCACTGTGTCCATCGCCGCCTACCGCGGCGCTGCCCTCAGCGGCTTTGGCGCCCCGGCGCAGGGGGACACCTCTGTCGTCGTCACGACCCTCAAGACCTTCGATGTCGCTCGCTCCCGCCTCGGGAGGCCACCGGTCTGATTTGGACCTCAAGCCTCACCTCCAAGGCCGCGAACCCGACATCACCGGGTCCGCGGCCTTCTTGTTTGTCCAGACAGCTTCTGTCTCAAAAAGTGCCGCTCCACCACTCATCACAGGAACACGCACCAGACCGGTGCCAGACAGATACGGGAAACCATGACTCCCCGGATGCCGAGCAACAGGACCGAGACGCGCACCACCGGCGCGGACCTTCGGTCCCGAGCACAGACCGACACGAGTGAGCAGGTGCGCCTCGATCAGGCCGCACCCGAGACGGAGGTGAGAACGATGCAGTTGAGCGAGTTGCTCGACATGAGGGCAGAGGCCGAGGAGATCGGCGAGACGATCCCCTGCCGCGACTACGACGCAGAGCTGTGGTTCGCCGAGCGTCCTGAGGACGTCGAGTTCGCGAAGACGCTGTGCGGGCTCTGCCCCGCGCGGATCCAGTGCCTCGCCGGCGCCCTCGAGCGCCAGGAGCCCTGGGGCGTCTGGGGCGGGCAGCTGCTCGTCCAGGGAGCCATCGTCGCCCGGAAGCGGCCTCGCGGTCGCCCCCGCAAGCACCCCGTGGCCGCCTGAGAGCCACATGACCACGCATGACCAGCACGACACCAATCACCCAGCACGAACCATCCAGACCAGGAGAACACCATGGAACAGCTCGAGATGCTGGCCCGACACCAGATCCAGCAGCGCAGCCACCAGCAGGACCGCAGCGGCATCCGTCGCAGCGCACGGTTGATCACGCTGCAGATCCGCGCCAGCCGACGTCACCGCGACCAGTGATGACGAGCCCGATGGGGCACCTTGCACCACAACTGAATCGAGTGAGCGAGCCGCGGGTGACGCGAACGTCACCCGCGGTTTCGTTTGTCCGGGGTCGGTGAGTCGATCTCGAGACATCCCGCAGGCGGCGGATACTCGAAGGGAGGAAGGGAGAACCCGATGAGCACCTCCGAGACGAAGCCCCTGGTCTGCTCGACGTGCGGTGCGACACCCGACGACGAGGGGAGGGCGCGGCTGACCTGGAGCCGCGGAACCGAGTCCGGGCGGACCGTGTGGACGTGTGAGCGGTGCAGCCGAGAGCACGTCCGCGCCATCGAGGGGAAGCTCGACCCCAGCTGGTGGTGAGGCCGCAGTCGCGGGTCAGGCGCTCCCGGTGACGGACTCCCCGATGGGAGGCAGGTGCGCGCCCGGCAGCATCTCGTCGATCGCGGCACGGCCGCGGACGGTTCCACCGAGCTGGCTGAGCACGCCGATCCCGCCGCCCCAGACCCGATGGATGAGGAGGTACTCGGGAGGCAGGTTGAGCTTGAAGGCGACCGAGTAGTTGGGCTGTCGGGGGTCGTTGATGTGGGCGAACACGCTGCGCAGCCAGGCCCGGCTGAAGGTGAACTCGTCGGAGCGGAACGGCGCCAGGAACGGCTCGAGGTAGTCGAGCAGCCGCTGGGCGTCGATGTCGATGGACTCCTTGACGAAGCCGATCTCGCGCAGCCCCTCCAGCACCGGTTCGGCCCCGCCCTCGAGGCCCGCGGTGAGCAGGCGCCCGATCTCCTCGGGCATCCCGTCGGGCAGGTGGTTGACCGCGCCGAAGTCGATGACCCCGAGCTTGCCGTCGGGGGTGATGCGGAAGTTGCCGGGGTGCGGGTCGGCATGGAGCATCCGGGCCCGGGCCGGCCCGGCGAGGAGGAACTCGAGGTAGAGCTGGGATGCCGTGTCGCGCTGCTCCGTGGTGCCGTCACGGATGATCTGCGAGAGGGGGACGCCGTCGAGCCACTCGGAGACGATCACGTGCTCGGTCCCCTTGAGCACCTCCGGGATCCGGAACTCCGGGTCGTCGCGGAAGGCCTTGGCGAAGGTCTTCTGGGAAGCCGCCTCGAGGCGGTAGTCGAGCTCCTCCGCCATCCGGTCGCGCAGCTCGTCGAGGATGGGACCGAGCTCGATGCCGGGAAGCCAGCCGGCGGCCATCTTGGCGACCCGGGAGATCTGCCGGATGTCGCTCATGAGAGCCGCCCCCGCGCCGGGGTACTGGATCTTGACGGCGACCTCGCGGCCGTCCTTCCAGATGCCGCGGTGCACCTGGCCGATCGACGCGGATGCCACCGGGGTGTCGTCGAACTCACGGAACCACGAGCGCCAGCGGGTCCCGAGCTCGGACCGGAGCACGCCGTGCACCGAGCTCGTCGGCATCGGAGGCGCACTGTCCTGGAGCTTGGTCAGGGTCGCGCGGTACGGGGTCGCGAGCTCCTCGGGAAAGGCCGCCTCGAAGATCGAGAGAGCCTGGCCGAACTTCATCGCGCCGCCCTTGAGCTCTCCGAGGACTTGGAAGAGCTGCTCGGCGGTGCGGGCCTGCAGCTCGGCGGCGACGAGCTCGGCGGGTCGGCCGCCGAGTCGCTTGCCGAGGCCGAGCGCCGTTCGCCCGGCGATGCCCAGAGGCACACTGGCGAGCTTGGCGCTGCGCACGACCGCCTTGCGCGGAAGGTCCGTCACCCGCTCACCCCATGAGGCTCGTGGCCGGTCCGTTCGACCGGCCTGCGCTATCGACTCTAGACGAGGGGAGAGGGCAGCGTTGACCCTCAGGCGGCGTCATGTCCCGGCGAGCTCGCCCCGAGATGGCGAAGGCAGCGTGGGTGGGACGTCCAGCGTCGGTGGTCCATCCGCGGCCACGGCAGGCTGACCTCGACCGACACGCCAGGCGGCGGGTGAGCGCCCGCGAGCAGCTGCGTGGCGAGGAGCGCGACGCTGCCCGCGACGAGCTGGGCGAGCGCGGGGTCGAGCTCGGCCCCGCCTGCCGGCGGCCCGGTCACCACGGTTCCGCCGCCCGGGCAGAGCTGGGCCATCAGCGTCGGCCACGCAGGGTCGCGGTCGGTCCGGTGCAGGTCGAGGCACCAGAGGCACGGTCCGGTGCCTGGGTCGACGAGCGGTCCGACGGTCACCCGGGCACCGGATGGCACCACGGGGAGGTGGGGGACCCCGTGCCCGAGCCAGACGTCGCCGCGCCGCGGGTCGATCGCGACCGGCCCGACGAGAACCACGAGGTCGGGTCGGTTGGTGCGTGGGTCGGCGATGACATGGTCGACGGCCTGCCGGCCGTGGGTGATCTCCCCGACGCCGCCACGCCGGACCAGGGTCACGATGTCGTCAACGAGGCCGCCGTCGCCATCGACGACGACGTGGCGGGCCGCCCCGTCCACGTCGGCGGCCCGAGGAGTCGAGGGCGGACCGGCCACCCCGGGGAGCGTCCGGACGGTCGCGGACGACGGCTCGGGAGGCGGGGACTCGAGCACCCCGAGCCGTGCGACGAGCTCGAGGAGCTCGCGCCAGCGCCGTGCGGGGACTCCCGCCCTTGCTGCGTCCCGGTAGGTCGAGGAGACCGGACGGGACCCGTCGAGCAGCGCGAGCAGGTCGGTCTCCGCCGCCGTCAGGCCGGTCACGATCGGCCCGTCGGGCAGCACCCCGAACTGGACCTCCCCGGGACGGCGGGCGACGGGCCGCAGCCACGCGGCGAAGCGTGGGCGCGACTCCGGGGCGGGGCTGCTCATCACACGTCTCATCGAAACCTCGAGGGGTGGGTCCTGACACCGGCGGTCTCAGGCTCGCACCGCGCCCGGCGCCGGTGTGCGGCTCGTCCACAGGTCCCGGGACGCACGGAAGGGGCGGGACCACGAGGTCCCGCCCCTTCCGAAGACCGGCGTCAGCGACGCCGGGGCGACCTGGTCAGGCCTTGCCCAGGATGCGGTTCAGGTTGGTGCCACAGACGGGGCACTGACCCTTGGCCATGCGGCGGCCGTTCTCCGAAACGACAACCTTGCCCTCGGCCTCGCGCTTCTCCTTGCACTTGACGCAGTAGAACTCGCCCTTGTAGGTCTCGTCAGCCATTGGTGGTCTCCTTGTTGCTGGCGCCCATCCGACGGGCGCCTCGGCTCCGTTCACCCTAGAGCACGCTGAGCACGAAATCATGCTCATCCCCCGTTGGCAGATCCGTGGTCGATGCGGTATGCCGTGCGCGTGATACCTGCGGTCCGGGCGCCTCGGCGACGCTCAGGGGTCCTCCGGGGGCGCGGCACGCGCCCTCTGTCGGCGCCGCACGCGCCCTCTGTCGGCGACGGGGCCTACCCTGCCCTCATGGCTGGAGCGGGGCGCGACGTGGTGCAGACGGTGGTCGACGGGGTCCCCGTCGAGGTTCGCCGCAGCGCGAGACGGCGGCGCACCGTCTCGGCCTACCGGCACGAGGGCCGGCTCGTCGTCCTCGTCCCGGCCCGCATGAGCCGGGCCGAGGAGGGAGAGTGGGTCCGCACGATGGTGGCGCGCGTGGCCGCCTCCGAGCAGCGGCGGCAGCGCAGCGACGGCGACCTCGTGAGCCGGGCGGCCGAGCTCTCGAAGGCCTATCTCGACGGTCGAGCGGTCCCCACGAGCGTGCGGTGGGTCGGCAACCAGAGCTCCCGCTGGGGGTCGTGCACGCCGGCGGAGGGCACGATCCGGCTCTCTGACCGGCTGCAGGGGATGCCGGGATGGGTCGTCGACTACGTCCTGCTCCACGAGCTCGCTCACCTGCTCCAGCCCGGCCACGGGCCGGAGTTCTGGGCGCTGCTCGCCCCCTATCCGAGGCTGGAGCGGGCGCGCGGCTACCTCCAGGGCGTCTCGGCGGCCTCCGGGCTCGACCTCAGCGACGAATGAGCCGCTGCGCCGCCTGGATGAGCGGAGCGAGGTCCGCCGGCGCGCCGGGGGGCAGCTGGTCGGTCGGCCACCAGCGCACGTCGATGGACTCGTCGCTGACCAACGGCGCGCCGTCGAGGGGAGTCACCGCCGCGTAGCGCACGTCGAGATGCTCCCGGCACCGGCCGAACGCCGCGGGCAGCTCGTGGCGGCTCAGCTCGACGATGCCTGGCAGCACTGTCAGGTTCGCGATCCCCGACTCCTCGTGGGCCTCACGGACCGCGCCGTGCCACATCGATGCGTCGCCCACCTCGAAGTGACCGCCGAACTGCAGCCAGAGCCGCGCCTTGCCGTGATGCGTCAGCAGGACGTTGTCGGCTGCCTCGTCGAGGACGATCACCCCGCCGGTCAGGTGCGCGGGCGGGCCGCCCTTGGCCATGGCGTCCTCGTGCGCGTGAAGATGGGCGAGGAAGTCGAGGCGTAGACGATCCTGCTCCTCGTCGGGCGCCGGCCACGCCTCCAGACGCGCCATCGCGTCGTGACGGAGACGTCCGTATGCCGCTGACTCGGCTTCCGATGGCGCCTCCGCGGTCACAGGCGCGGCCCCGACGGGCCGGGATCGGCAGAGCCATCGCCCGAGCTGTCGTCAGAGCCGTCACCGGCTTGGTCCTCCGAGCTGTCGCCGGGGCGGTCGACGGGGCTGTCGCCGGCCGCGTCCGTGCCCCGGGCGGCCTCGTCGAGGATCCCCTGGAGGACCGCGTCGAGATCGCCGCCGAACGCGTCGGAGGACACGCCCTCGGGCGCCGCGCCGCCGTGCGTGACCCGCTCGACGTAGCCGATCGGGTCGTCGAGGTCGGCGGCCGTCGGTGCGAGGTCGGGGTGCGCCCAGCGTCCGTCGCGGAGCGCCTGGCCCCCGGCGTTCTCGAGGGCGGCCCAGAGGTTCGCGGCGTCGCGGAGGCGTCGCGGGCTCAGCTCGAGACCGACGAGACCGGCGAAGGTCTTCTGGGCAGCGCCGCCGACGCGGCGTCGGCGGATCGTCTCGGACAGGGCGGACGACTGGGGGAGGTGGCGGCTCGTCGTGCGGTCGGTGACGTGGTCGACCCACCCCTCGGCGAGGGCGAGGAGCGTCTCGAGCCGCTCGAGGGCGGCCCTCTGGGCGGGCGTCGGGTGGGGGCGGAAGAGGTTGCCCTGCAGGGCTGACCTCAGTGCCTCGGGGTCGGTCGCGTCGATCGTCGTGAGGGCGCTCTCGATGGCCTCGGTGTCGATGGTGATGTTGCGCGCGTAGTCGTCGACCGCGGAGAGCAGCTGGGGCCCGAGCCACGGGACCTCCGAGAAGAGCCGGACCCGAGCGGCCTCGCGGACCGCGAGGTAGAGGCGGACCTGGGCGATGTCGATCTCGAGCGAGTCGGCGAGGGTCGCGACGTTGCCGGGTAGCAGGGCGACGAGACCCGGCTCGGTGAGGGGCAGGCCGACCTCGGTGGCCCCGACGACCTCCGTGGCGAGGGTGCCGACGGCCTGGCCGAGCTGGGCCGCGAACATCTGCCGGCTCAGCGTGCCGAGCATCGGGGCCCACTGCTCCACCATGGCGCGGGGGTCGAAGCGTGCCGGCAGGCCCTCCGGAAGGGCGTCGCCGAACGCCTCGGGACCGAGCTCGCCGATCTGCTTGCGCAGCGCCTCCGAGGTCGCCGCAGTCACCCCCTCGGACACCGGTTCGACGAGCTCGTACCACCGGGGCATCGTCGCCTCGACCCACTCGGCCCGGCTGAGGCCGGTGGCCCGCCAGGCCGGGGCCGCGAGCGTCGTCTGCTCGTCGAGCCACAGCGTCGCGACGGCGACCGCGTCGGCGACGGCCCGAGCCGCGGCCGCGTCGTGGAGGTCGTTGCCCTCGCTCGCGCTCACATGCTTGCGGGCGAGGTCGGTGGCGAGGTCGAGGGACCCGGTGGGGGAGCTCTGCGCGGCCATGAACGTGCCGAGCTGGGCCCGCATGGCCGCCTGGGTGGCGGGGTCGGTGGGGTCGACCCCCATGCTGCGCATGGCCTCGGCGAGCTCGGGGTTCTTCGCGGCCTCACCGAGGACCTGCTCGAGCATCGAGGCGAGGTCTCCCGTGCCCATCCCGGTGGGGTCGGGAAGGTTGAACGGGAACCGTCGCGAAGGGTCGAACGGATCCTCGTTCGCGTCGTCGTCGCGGGGGTCGCGGTCGTCGGACATGACTGCTCCTGACTTGTGCACGGGTCTCGCCGGGTCTCTCCCAAGACAACCACGGATGGCGGGTGATGGTTCCCCAACGAGGCGCCCGCGCGAGGTCACCCGGACGCGGCAGTCGGCCCAGCGGCATACGATGACCGTCGTGACGGTCACCCTTGCCGAGATCCGTGAGACGCCTCTGTCGGTCGACGAGGTGCTCGCGAGCGTCGCCGACCCCCGAGCCGGGGGCACGTGCCTCTTCGTCGGCACGGTGCGCGACCACGACCACGCCCAGGGTGTGACCCACCTCGACTACAGCGCGCACCCGACCGCGGCAGACACCGCCCGTGCCCTCGCGGACCGGCTCGCGGGCGACGGACGGGCCGTCCGCATCGCGGTGGTCCACCGCGTCGGACGCCTCGAGGTCGGCGACGTCGCCGTCGTCGTCGGCGTGAGCGCCGAGCACCGGGGCGAGGCCTTCGACGTGTGCCGGGCCCTCATCGACGAGTTCAAGGCGACGATCCCGATCTGGAAGCACCAGCAGTTCACCGACGGCGGCGACGAGTGGGTGGGTCTACCGTGAGGACGATCCGCCGTATGCCGGCCGGCCAGGTCGTCCCCGAGGCGCCCGCCCCGACCGACGGTTCGAACGGGCCGGGGGGCCCTGATGCGTCCGGACCCGTGACCCAGACGGGAGGGGACGGGGGGCGGCTGACACGCGGCAACAAGATCGTCCTCGGTGTCTTCTTCGCCTTCCTCGTGATCCTCGTCGTGGGCTCCCTCGTGCACCTGCCCTACGCGATCATGAGCCCCGGCCCGATCGTCAACACCCTGGGGAAGCAGCCCTCCAACGGCAAGGACGTCCCGCTGATCCGGGTCGAGGGCCTGCCGAGCTATCCGGCGGAGGGCAGCCTCGACTTCACGACGGTCCGCGTCGAGGGCGGTCCGGGCTATCCGGTCGACGTGTGGGACGTCCTCCAGGCCTGGATCGACCCGGCCCGGGATGTCCTGCCCGTCGACGAGGTCTTCGACCCGAGCGTCACCGAGCAGCAGGTCGCCGAGGAGAACGCCGTCCAGATGGCCGGCTCGCAGGAGGAGGCGACGGCCGTCGCGCTGCGTGCCATCGGCAAGACCGTTCCCGCGCACGTCGCGATCGCCCAGATCGCCCCGGCTTCGAAGGCCAAGGACGTGCTCAAGGTCGGCGACCGCCTCGTGAAGGTCGGCGCGACGACCATCACGAGCCCCCAGGACGCCCGTGAAGCCCTGCAGGAGGTCACCGCTGGCGACACCGTGACGATGGTGATCGAGCGTGGCGGAAAGACCTCGACGGTGAAGGTCCCGACGATCACGGGCCAGAACGGCCGCACGGCGCTCGGGGTGGTCCTCGGTCTCGACCACGACTTCCCTGCGAAGATCACGATCGACGCGGGTTCGGTCGGCGGCCCGTCCGCCGGGCTGATGTTCTCGCTCGGCATCTACGACAAGCTGACCCCGGGGTCCCTCACCGGCGAGCGCAACATCGCGGGCACCGGCACGATCTCCGACGACGGCACCGTCGGCCCGATCGGGGGCATCAGGCAGAAGCTCGCCGGGGCGCGCGGCGGTGGCGCCGACTACTTCCTCGCCCCCGCAGACAACTGCAACGAGGTCGTCGGCAACATTCCCGACGGGCTCGAGGTCTTCAAGGTGACGAGCTTCGACGACGCCAAGACGGCCGTCGAGTCCATTGCCGCCGGGAAGACAGGGTCGCTGCCGCGCTGCTGAGTCCGGCCGCACCACAGCTCCACCCCGCGTCGCCCACAGCACTGCTCACGATTGTTGGGCAGTGCCGTAGGCGGGCGCGGGCAGTTCCGGCTTCCCTACGTCACTGCTCACGGTTGTTGGGCAGTGCCGTAGGCGGCAGATCGGGCGCACACTCCGGGGGCCGGCCCAGCGGCATACCCGGATGGTCAGTCGACGAAGCTCGCCTTGAGGGCCTCGACGATCCCGGGAGCGATGTCCTTTCCGGTGGCTACGGCGTCGTCGGAGTCGTGGTCGCGCTGGCGCAGGAGGCAGATCGACGACCCGTCGCGAAGGACCGCGACGAGCAGGCGCACGTCCTTGCGGTCGGGGTGGGCGGCGAGCGCCTCGACCGCCTCCTCGGGCTTGGTCGGCAGGTCTCGCTCCGCCTCGGGAGGCACGACCATCCGCTCGATCGCGAAGGCGCAGCCGTCGACCTCCGGTGGCCACGCGAGCCGCCCGAGGAGCGTCTCGAGCGACATCGTCGCGGGCAGGCCCTCCTGCTCGATGGCGGTCAGGGCGCCGTCTGCGAGGTCAGCAGGACCCATCTGGTTCCGCAGGTGCGGCTCGCGCTCGAGCAGGTCGGACGTCCGGACGAGCGCGAAGAGGCGGGCGGGCTGGTCCCAGCCCGCGGCGGCGACGTGGCGCTCGGTGTCGAGGGCGGCGATGGCGAGGGGGTCGATGACCGGCTGGGGGTTCACGGGACCCATCGTGCCGTATGCCGCCGGGCCGGGTCGGCCGCCCGGCGTGCTCACGGTGCCCCCTCGGTCGCACACGTTGCCGGGTTATGGTTGCCGCAGGCGCCCGCACGCGGGTGCCACTGGACCCCTTCGAGTGCCCCCACCCGGCTCCTGGACCACAAGGCGACGACGACGTGAGCAACAGCGAATTCGGCCCCCCTGCGGGCAACTCCGACGGTGCCGACGCGGGCGGCCCGCGCCGCGCCACCCTCCCCCCGGCGCGGAGCCCCCTCGTCACAGCGCTCGTCGTGGCGGGCGCGCTCCTGCTCGTCATCGCGCTCCTGGCCCAGTTCTGGACCGAGGTGCTGTGGTTCGACTCCGTCCACTTCTCCGGGGTCTTCACGACCCAGGTCGTCACGAAGCTCGTCCTCGGCATCGTCGGAGGTCTCCTCACGGCCGCGGTCGTGTGGTCGAGCATCCACATCGCCTACACGACGCGACCGATCTACGCGCCGTCGCCGGACACCCAGGCGATGGAGCACTACCGGCAGCTCGTCGAGCCGATGCGCCGCACCGCGACCATCGCGGCGCCGCTCGCCATCGGGCTGTTCGCCGGTCTGTCGGCCGCGACGCAGTGGGACACCTTCCTGCTCTGGCGCAACGGCGGGTCGTTCGGGACGACCGACCCGGAGTTCGGCATCGACATCGGCTTCTTCGTCTTCACGCTGCCGTGGATCAACTTCGTCGTCGCCTTCCTGACGATGATCCTCGTCATCGGGCTCATCACGGCGGCCTTCACCCACTACCTCTACGGCGGCATCGTCGCCGCGCAGCGCACGCGCTCGACCCAGGCCGCCCGGGTGCACCTGTCGGTCATCGCCGCGACCCTCGTCCTCGTTCGGGCCGTCGGGTTCTGGGTCGACCGCTACAACCTCGCGGTCAGCCAGTCGACCCGGATGACGGGTATCCAGTACACCCAGGCGCACGCGGACATCCCGACGAAGGGCATCCTCGCCGTCGCCGCGGTGATGTGCGCCGTGATGTTCCTCACCGTCATCTGGACCCGGTCGTGGCGCCTGCCGCTCGTCGGCATCGCGGTCCTCACGGTCATCGTCGTCGCGGTCGGCGGGATCTACCCCGCGCTCGTCCAGTCGCTGAAGGTCAGGCCGTCGGAGAAGTCGCTCGAGGTGCCCTACATCCAGCGCAACATCGACGCGACACGTGCGGCCTACGGCTTCGACCAGATCAAGGTCGAGCGCTATGACACGAAGACGGTCGCGGCGCCCGGCCAGCTCCGCGGCGACGCCGCGACGGTGCCCGGCATCCGCCTCATCGACCCCAACATCGTCAGCCCGACGTTCAAGCAGCTCGAGGCATCCAAGGGCTACTACCAGTTCGCCGACGTGCTCGACGTCGACCGCTACATGGTCGACGGCAAGCTGACCGACACCGTCATCGCCGCACGCGAGGTCGACCTCACGGGCGTGCCGACCGGGCAGCGCAACTGGCTCAACGACCACACCGTCTACACCCACGGCTACGGCGTCGTCGCAGCGAAGGGCAACACGCGCGAGGACGACGGCCGCCCGACGTTCATCGAGTCGGAGATCGGCAGCACGGGCAAGCTCGGCGCCTACGAGCCGCGCATCTACTTCGGCGAGAGCTCGCCCGAGTACTCCGTCGTCGGCGGTGGCAAGAAGGAGTTCGACTACCCCGACCCCAACGGGACCGGCCAGCTGACCAACACGTATGCCGGCACCGGCGGCGTCCAGCTCGACGCCCTGCGCCGGATCGCCTACGCGGTGAAGTACCGCGAGGTCAACTTCCTGCTCTCCGACGCCGTGACGAACGACTCGCGGATCCTCGACCACCGCACCCCCCGTGAGCGGGTCCAGCGGGTCGCCCCGTGGCTCACGCTCGACGGCAACGCCTACCCGGCGATCGTCGACGGCCGGGTGCTCTGGGTGCTCGACGGCTACACGACCTCGTCGAACTACCCGTACTCCGAGGAGACGACGCTCGACACGGCGACCGAGGATGCCGTGACCAGCACGAAGCAGTCGGTGCGCGCGGTCCAGGGCGGTCAGGTCAACTACGTCCGCAACTCGGTCAAGGCCACGGTCGACGCCTACGACGGTACCGTGACGCTCTACCAGTGGGACGAGACCGACCCGGTCCTCAAGGCCTGGATGAAGATCTTCCCCGGCACGGTGCAGCCCCTCTCGGCGATCAAGGGCTCGCTCATGCAGCACCTGCGCTACCCGGAGGACCTCTTCAAGGTCCAGCGCCAGCTCCTGCAGAAGTACCACGACACCGACGCCGCGTCCTTCTACGGCGGCCAGAACTTCTGGCGGGTCCCCGACGACCCGACCCAATCGGGCACCGACCTGCTCCAGCCGCCGTACTACCTCTCGCTCGCGATGCCGGGACAGAGCGCGCCGGCGTTCTCGCTCACGTCGACGTTCATGCCGACCGGGGACCGCCAGGTCCTCTCGGGGTTCCTCGCGGTCGACGGCGATGCCGGCACGCAGACGGGCAAGCGCGCCGCGGGTTACGGCACGATCCGGTTGCTCGAGACGACCGGTGGCACGGTCAACGGTCCGGGGCAGGTGTACAACGACATGCGCACGGCAGCGGTGTCCTCGAAGGACCCGCAGCTGTCGCAGCTGACCCTCGCCCAGTTCATCTCGACGACGCAGTCGCAGGGCGCGGCGACGGTGACGTTCGGCAACCAGCTGACGCTTCCCGTCGGCGGTGGCCTGCTCTATGTCCAGCCGATCTACGTCCAGGCCAAGTCGGGCGGGTCCTACCCGAGACTGTCGGCGGTGGCCGTGGCCTTCGGCGACAAGATCGCGTGGGCGGGTTCGCTCGACGACGCCCTCAACGACCTCTTCGGCGGGTCGTCCGGCGCGCAGGCCGGCGACACGGGGGCGACGACCCCGACGTCACCTGCTCCCGGCACGCCGACGACGCCGACGACGCCAACCCCGGGGCCAACGGCAACGCCGTCACCAGGTGCGACCGGGACCCCCAACGCCGCTGCGCTCGCCCAGGCCCTCAAGGACGCCCAGGCTGCCTACGCCGAGGGCGAGGCCGCGCTCAAGCGCGGGGACTTCGCGGCATACGGCCAGGCCCAGACGAAGCTCAAGAACGCCCTCGAGCGTGCTGTCGAGGCCTCACCGAGGGGAACGGCGACGACGAACCCCTGACGGGTGGGCGGTGGCTGAAAACGCTTGGGGCGGCTCGCGATTGCGGGCCGCCCCAAGCGCTTCCCCGCCCGATTTGGAGTTCTTCGGGGATTCACGTTAACCTTACGAAGTACCGACGCGGGGTGGAGCAGCTCGGTAGCTCGCCGGGCTCATAACCCGGAGGTCGCAGGTTCAAATCCTGCCCCCGCTACAAATGTGATGTCCCGAGACACCGTTGACAG
>NZ_AWSA01000048.1 GCF_000576595.1 Intrasporangium oryzae NRRL B-24470
CCGCAGCCGCGGCCGGAGGCGCCGCGACGGCCGCGGTCGGGGCCACGACCCCGCCGCCGACGCCGAGTCCGATGCCGAGCAGGCTCGCGAGCCCTGCGACCAGGAGCGACCGAGCCGCGCGGGGGCGACCCGGCCGAGATGTGCGCCCCTCGTACGGGGAGTCGACCGGCATGGTCACATCACATCACGACGGGTCGGGTCTTCGTCACGGGCGCCCACAGCCCCCGACGACCCGCGGGTGGAGCGCAGCGCAGGAGTGGTCTCAGTCGCGTTGGAGGCGTCGCTCGAGCCAGTACGAGACGGCGATGCAGACGACGAGGACGAGGACCGGCGGGAGGAACCGCGCCGCCCCCTCGAGCCGGAGCCAGTCGTACGGCGCCGTCGTGAAGCCGAAGAAGTCGAACCCGAGCAGGTAGCGCAGGATCGGGATCACGCCGAACACGAGGCCGACCAGGCCGACGACGTTGATGACGAAGCGCTGCCCGGCGCCGCTGCTCTGCTGCGGATCGGCCACGCGCTCAGTCCAGCCCGGTCTGGAGGAGGTGTTCCCGGCCGAACAGCTCGGCGGCCGCTCGGGCGCTCGGCGTTCCGGCGTCGAGGTCGGCACCGGCGGCGACGAGGCGGCGCACGATGCCCTCCTCGCCCTTGAAGAGCGCTCCGGCGAGGGCCGACTGGTCACGGCTGTTGCGCAGGTCGACGTCAGCGCCACGGGCGATGAGCGCGTCGACCGTCTCGGCGTTCCCGCGGTAGGCGGCGAGCATGAGCAGGGTGTTGCCGTCGTGGTCGGCGGCGTCGACGGGCAGCCCGTGGTCGACGAACTCGAGCAGCTCGGCGGTGCGCCCTTCGCGGGCGAGGTCCATCGCGACGGCGACGACGCGTTCCTGCTGTTCGGGGGTGAGCGCCGGGCCGGGTCCTGTCTCGATCATGGGCCCAACCTACGGGGCCCGCTCCCGGTCGCGGCATAGTGTCGGGCGAGGCACCAGCCGGCGACGGCCCCGAGGACGTGCCAGGCGGCGTGTCCCTGCAGCGCGCTCGTCGGGTCGCAGAGCGTCCCGCTCTGGTCGAGGAGCCAGAGGACGTATGCCGCTGACAGCAGTCCCAGCCCGAGCCACAGCCAGCGGGTCGGCTGGGACGACCCGGGCACCCTCTGGGTGCGCAGGACCTCGAGGACGATGCCGGGGAGCAGCACGGCGGCGAAGACCCAGCGCCGCGACTCGGGCCACACCCAGAGCACGACGCCGAGCGCGACGAAGAGGCCGCCTGCGCCCGCGAACGCGGCAGCAGGGCGGACCCAGCCGAGGCGGATGAGGCCGCCGGCGAGCAGGGTGCACCCGACGGCATACATCGGCAGCACGTCGACGAACTCGCCCCACAGCGTGAGCGTCGCGTGGAAGGCGAAGCTGCCCAGTCCGACTGCGGTGAGGGCGATCCCGAGCGCGACGGTGAGTCGACGCTCGGGGGCCGCCGGGGGCCGGACGGTCGCGAGGACGACGGCCCCTGCCACGACGAAGGCGAGCGATGACCAGGCGTTCGCGGGCTGGGCGAGGCCGGTCTGGCGCACCGCCTCGCAGAAGCACCGCGTCGTCAGGCACGTCGCGCCGTCGGCCGTCATGGGTGCGACGGTAGCCCCACCGTGCTAGAAACCGTCCATGGCGATGACCTCACTCGGCGGCTACCCGGTCCACACCGCCGGCGACCTGCCCGCGGTCGGTTCGACTGCTCCCGACTTCACCCTGACCGGCCCCAACCTCAAGGACGACGTGACGCGGCCGGAGGGCCGGCGGGTGGTCCTCAACATCTTCCCGAGCGTCGAGACGGGCGTCTGCAGCGCGAGCGTCCGGCGCTTCAACCAGCTCGCGGCCGGCCTCGAGAACACGACGGTCATCTGCGTATCCCAGGACCTTCCGTTCGCCCTCGGCAACTTCTGCGCTGCCGAGGGGATCGACGATGTCGTGGCGGCCTCGAGCTTCCGGTCGAGCTTCGGCGAGGACTACGGCGTGATGCTGCTCGACGGCGCGTTCCGCGGCCTGCTCGCCCGGTCCGTCATCGTCCTCGACGGCGACGGGAGGGTCATCCACCAGGAGCTCGTCCCGAGCATGGACGACGAGCCCGACTACGACGCGGCGGTCGCGGCGCTCGGCTGAGGGCTCACGTCCTCGCTCGCGGCAGCCGGCTCGGGGCCGGCGACGCCTGCGCCGGCTCCACCGCGGGTGAAGGCGCGCGTCGACCGGGCCAGCAGCGGGGCGCAGCCCGCGACGAGCATCCAGACGGCGATGACCGCCATGACGGTCGTGGTGCTGAACGCCTCACCGACCGAGCCGGCGAGGACGTTGCCCACGGGCAGGGCGACGAACGAGATGAGGATGTCCCACGACACGACGCGGGCGAGCCGGTCGTGCGGGATGCCGTCCTGCAGCGCCGTGTCCCAGCCGACGGCGAAGAACATCATCCCGACGTTGGCGACGAGCGCGAGCGCGAGGATCCCGAGGAGCGTGCCGGGCCAGGCGAAGGCGAGCGGGAAGAGCGGGAAGATCCCGAGGGCGACGAAGGCCCAGAGCAGGGTCCGTCGCGGCTGGACGCGCATTGCGAGCGCTCCACCGAGGATGCCGCCGACCCCCTGGGCGGCCGTGATGAGGCCGAGCGCGTGCGCGCCGCCGAGGTCGCGGACGGCGGTGACCTCGACGAGGACGACGAGGATCCCCGTCGCGATGTGGAAGAACCCGGCGGCGACGAGCCCGGTCCAGAGCCAGGTGTGCGCCCTGATCTCGGCGAGCCCCTCACCCGTCTCGGCCCACATGGAGCGCCGCTCGGCCCGGCGGTCGGCCCGGGCGCGGACCAGCGAGACGCAGACGGCGGACCAGACGAAGCTCGCGGCGTTGATGCCGAACCCGACGACGGGGCCGAGTCCGGCCACGACGACGCCGGCGAGCACCGGGCCGGCGATCTGCGCCGCCGACTGGAGGAAGCTGACCACCGCGTTGGCGCTCTGACGCTCCTCCGCCGGGACGACGAGCGGCCGGAGCGAGACGAAGGCGGGGAAGAAGAAGGCACCTGCACCCGAGGCCACGGCCGCGAGGGCCGCGAGCAGCGCGACCGGCGGGTTGCCGAGGGCGAAGGCGACCGCCATCCCGAGTGCCGCGACTGCTCGCACCGAGTCGGCGGCGACCATGATGCGGTGCGGTGAGAGCCGGTCGGCCCACACGCCGCCGAAGAGCGTGCAGACAAGCCGCGCGACGACGCCCGCGGCGAGGATCGTGCCGAGCTCGCGCGCCCCGCCGCCGCCGAGCACGACGGCGACGGAGAGCGCGATCGGGTTGAAGGCGTCTCCGACCCAGGACAGCCCCTGGCCGATGAGCAGGAGCCGCATGTCACGGAGGCGCAGGACCGTGGTGGTGGACATGGGTCGAATATAGTTAGAGATCTAACTGTCAGTCAACGAAGTATTCGCGGGTAAACGGTCAGATTCCTGATCGTCGCTGGTGATGCGCTGCGAGGATGAGGCCATGACCCAACCGGAGCAGGACTCCGTCGACCGCCACGTCGCGCGGTGGACCGCCGTCACCGAGGGGATGAACCCCGAGGTCGAGGGGGCCACGACCCGGATGCAGGCCATCACGCGGCACCTGAAACGCGAGATGCACGCGAGCTTCACCGACCGGGACGACACGCTCGAGGACTACATGACCCTCCATGCGCTCCTCGTGCAGCACTTCCCCGAGGAGGCGACACCGGCCCAGCTCGCGGACGACTGCCACGTCACCCGTGCCGCGATGACGTCACGGCTCGACCGGCTCGTCGAGCGCGGTCACGTCACGCGCGAGGTCGACCCGCTCGACCGCAGGCGCATCATCGTCAGGCCCACGGCGTCGGGGCGTGCCCTCTGGGAAGGTGGCCTGCGCGAGGGGATCGAGCGCGAGAAGGCCACCTTCAGCCCCCTGACCGATCGCGAGCTCATCCAGCTGAACGCCCTGCTGCGCAAGGTGGTCCGCCACCTCGAGTCCCAGGACCCCGCCTAGCGCGGGTCGCCGGAGGCCCGCTCAGGGGGTGTCGGCGTCGACCCAGTCGAGGGTGCGCTGCACGGCCTTCTTCCACGTGCGGAAGAGGCGCTCGCGCTCCTCGACCGGCATCTGCGGTGACCACCGCTTGTCCTCGCCCCAGTTCGCACGGATCTCGTCGGGAGAGGACCAGTACCCGACAGCCAGCCCAGCGGCATACGCCGCCCCGAGCGCGGTGGTCTCGATGACCTCGGGACGCACCACGTCGACGCCGAGGATGTCGGCCTGGAACTGCATGAGCGTCTCGTTGACGACCATCCCGCCGTCGACGCGCAGCTCCGTCAGCGGAACGCCGGAGTCGGCGTTCATCGCATCGAGGACCTCGCGCGTCTGGAAGGCCGTCGCCTCGAGCGCCGCCCGCGCGACGTGGCCCTTGTTGACGAAGCGGGTCAGCCCGACGAGCGCGCCGCGCGCATCCGGCCGCCAGTACGGGGCGAAGAGGCCGGAGAAGGCGGGGACGAAGTAGGCGCCGCCGTTGTCGTCGACCGTCGCGGCGAGCGCCTCGACGTCCTTCGCCGAGTCGATGATGCCCAGGTTGTCGCGCAGCCACTGGATGAGCGAGCCGGTCACGGCGATCGAGCCCTCGAGCGCATAGACGGGCTTCGCGTCGCCGAGCTGGTAGCAGACCGTCGTGATGAGGCCGTTGCGCGAGCGGACGATCTCCTCGCCGGTGTTGAGGAGCATGAAGTTGCCGGTGCCGTAGGTGTTCTTGGCCGTGCCCGCCTCGAGGCAGGCCTGCCCGAACGTCGCCGCGTGCTGGTCACCGAGGATCCCGGCGACCGGGACCCCGATGAGGATGCCGGGCTGGCAGGTGCCGTAGGCCTCCGACGACGAGCGGATCTCGGGGAGCATCGACAGCGGGATGCCCATCTCGGCCGCGACGTCCTCGGCCCAGCTCAGCGTGCGCAGGTCCATGAGCAGCGTGCGGGAGGCGTTCGTGACGTCGGTGACGTGGACGCCGCCGTCGGTCGCGCCGCCCGTGAGGTTCCACAGCAGCCAGGTGTCGATGGTGCCGAAGACGAGGTCACCCGCCTCGGCCCGCTCGCGCGCCCACTCGACGTTGTCGAGGATCCAGCGGACCTTGGGGCCGGCGAAGTAGGTGGCGAGCGGCAGCCCGGTCCGGTCGGCGAAGCGCTCCGGGCCCTCGTCGCCCGCGAGCGCGTCGCAGATCGCCTGCGTGCGGGTGTCCTGCCAGACGATGGCGTTGTATGCCGGCTCGCCCGTCGTGCGGTCCCAGACGACCGTCGTCTCCCGCTGGTTCGTGATGCCGACCGCGGCCACATGGGTCGCGTTGAGGTTGGCCTTGGCGAGCGCGCCGCCGACGACGACCCGGGTGTTCTCCCAGATCTCGACCGGGTCGTGCTCGACCCAGCCGGCGCGGGGGAAGATCTGGCGGTGCTCGAGCTGGTCGACGGCGACGACGCGCCCGCTCCGGTCGAACACCATCGCACGGGTGCTCGTCGTTCCCTGGTCGATCGCGACGACGTGGCTGCGCTGCTCTGTCGGCATGGTGGAACCGTACCGACCGCACGCCCGGTGGACGACCCCGTCGCCACACGCGGACTCTCGTTAGAGTGAATGTCCGGCCCAGACCGAGGGAGTAGCGATGACCGTTCCTGTGCGCCTCGACCCCGCATACCGCGCCGACGCGTGGGAGCGCGTCGGGACGAAGCAGTTCGACGTGCTCGTCGTGGGCGGCGGCGTCACCGGAGCGGGGGTCGCCCTCGACGCCGCCACCCGCGGCCTGTCGACAGCCCTCGTCGAGCAGCGCGACTTCGGCTCGGGCACGTCGTCTCGGTCCTCGAAGCTCTTCCACGGCGGGCTGCGCTACCTCGAGCAGATGAACTTCGACCTCGTCCGCGAGGCCCTCAAGGAGCGCGAGCTCATGCTGAGCCGCATCGCGCCCCACCTCGTCAAGCCGGTGTCGTTCCTCTACCCGCTGACCAACCGCGGGTGGGAGCGGCCCTACGTCACCGCCGGGCTCACCCTCTACGACACGATGGGCGGTGCCCGCTCGGTCCCTCGTCACAAGCAGCTGACCCGGACCGGCGCGCTCAAGATCGCCCCGGCCCTCAAGCGCGAGTCGCTCGCCGGCGCCCTGCTCTACTACGACGCGCAGGCCGACGACGCCCGCCACACGCTGACCACGGTCCGCACGGCAGCGGCATACGGCGCGACCGTGCTCTCCTCGGCCCGGGTGGTCGACCTGCTCCGCGCGGGCGAGCGGGTCGTCGGCGCCGTCGTCGAGGACGTCGAGACCGGCCGGCGGACCGACGTCCGCGCCTCCGTCGTCATCAACTGCACCGGCGTGTGGACCGACGACATCCAGACGATGGCCGGCGGGCGCGGGCGCTTCCACGTCCGGGCGAGCAAGGGCGTGCACATCGTCGTCGCCCGCGACCGGATCAACTCCGAGACCGGCCTCATCCTGCGCACCGAGAAGTCCGTGCTCTTCGTCATCCCGTGGGGCACCCACTGGATCATCGGCACGACCGACACCGACTGGGACCTCGACCGCGCCCACCCGGCCGCGACCCGCGCCGACATCGACTACATCCTCGAGCACATCAACACCGTGCTGAAGGTGCCGCTCACGCACGACGACATCCAGGGCGTCTACGCCGGCCTGCGCCCGCTCCTCTCCGGCGAGAGCGAGGACACGAGCCAGCTCTCCCGCGAGCACGCCGTCGCCCGACCCCAGCCCGGCCTCATCTCGATCGCGGGCGGGAAGTACACGACCTACCGCGTCATGGCGGCCGATGCCGTCGACGCCGCGCGGGCCGACATCGGCGGCGACGTCAACGACAGCGTCACCGAGTTCATCCCGCTCCTCGGTGCGGAGGGCTACGTCGCCCTCGTCAACCAGGTCGACCGGCTCGCGCGCCACCAGGACCTCCCGGTCTGGCGGATGACACACCTGCTCGAGCGCTACGGCTCCCTCGTCCACGAGCTCTTCGCGCTCGCCGAGGGCGACCGCTCGCTCCTCGAGCCGATCCCCGGCGCGGAGGAGTACCTCAAGGTCGAGGCGCTGTATGCCGCGACGCACGAGGGTGCGCTCCACCTCGACGACCTCCTGACGCGTCGCACCCGGATCTCCATCGAGACCCCGAGCCGCGGGGTCGACAGCGCCGAGGCCGTCGCCGCGCTCGTCGCACCGGTCCTCGGGTGGGACGAGGCGCGCGTGGCCGACGAGATCGCCGGGTACCAGGCCCGGGTCGCGGCCGAGCGCGACTCCCAGAAGGAGCTGGCCGACTCCGAGGCCAACGCCGAGCGGCTCAGCGCGCCGGACGCCCGCCGCATCCCCGTCAGCCGGGCCGGAGCGCTCTGAGCGCTCAGGGACGCCGAGGCCGCGATCCGTTCCTAGACTGAGCCGGTGAGGACCCGACGCCCGCTCATCGCCGTCGCGGCACTGCTGACCGCGCTCACCGCCGCGTGCGGCACCGGCGGGCCCAACCCGGCGGCGCAGGCGCGACTCGACGGCACCCACGCGATGTCGGGGGCCGGTTCGGTGGGCGCGACGACCCACGGTTCCGGCACGGCCGGCCACACCGGCGCGGCCACGCCGTCAGTCGCCCCGGCCGCGCTCCGCGCCGGCGAGACGATGCGCACGGTCACGATGGCCGCGCCCTACACGCCGAAGGCCCCCTCGACCGGCACCGACGACTACCGGTGCTTCCTGCTCGACCCCGGCATCACCGCCGACTCGTTCGTCACGGGGTTCGACGTCCAGCCCGGCCAGCCGGCGGAGGTCCACCACGTCATCCTCTATCGCGTCAACCCCGACAAGGTCGCCGCGGCGCGCGCCAAGGACGCGGCCGCCCCGGGCGACGGCTGGACCTGCTTCGGCGGCACGGGCATCGAGTCGCAGGGCGCGACCCTCGCGGACGCCCCCTGGGTCGGCGCCTGGGCGCCAGGCGGCCACGAGCGGCTCCTGCCGCCCGACATCGGAATCCCGCTCGCCACGGGGTCGCAGCTCATCCTGCAGGTCCACTACAACCTGCTGCGCGGCTCGACGCCCGACCGGACCGCGGTGCGGCTGCGCCTGTCGGCCTCCTCGAAGCTCTCCCCCCTCGAGACGATGCTCTTCCCCGCGCCGGTCGAGCTGCCCTGTCGCCCCGGCCACACCGGCGCGCTCTGCGACCGGGACAAGGCCATCTGGGACGTCGCCACCCGGTTCGGCCGGCAGGCGTCCTTCACGGTCGCCGGGCTGCTCCTGCTCTGTGGCGAGGACAAACCCCACCCCGGTCCCACCCAGTCGTGCACCCGCACCGTCGGCGAGGCGGCGACGGTCCGCACGGTCGCCGGGCACATGCACCTGCTCGGCTCGAGCCTGCGCATCGTGCTCAACGAGGGCACCGCGAGAGCCAGGGCCCTCCTCGACATCGCCCAGTGGAACTTCGACAACCAGGGCAGCATCTCGATCCCCGCGACGACGATCCGCCCGGGCGACACGATCACCGTCAGCTGCACCCACGACCAGTCGTGGCGCGACCGGCTTCCCGGCCTCAAGGGCATCCCCGAGCGCTACGTCGTCTGGGGCGAGGGGACGACCGACGAGATGTGCCTCGGCATCCTCGGCGTGACGAAACCCTGACCGAGGCGGCCTCCTCGCCGGAGGGTCCGACAGATCCTGAGATCGCGGGCCGGCCGGTGCTGCGCCGCGTCGTGGCGTGGTGCAGGCTGTGCCGGTGACGAACTCGCTTGCCGCCGCCCCCTCCTGTGACGTCCTCGTCGTCGGCGGTGCCGGCGTCGACACCATCGTGCGCGTTCCGGCGCTGCCCGTGCCGATGGCCGACTCGTACCTCGTGCCGCACATCGACGCCTTCGTCGGCCACACCGGCACGGGCGTCGCCCTGGGCTGCCACCGGCTCGGCATGGCGACCCGCTTCGTCGACGTGATCGGCGACGACCACGAGGGGCGGATGGTCCTCGACCGGTGCGCGGCGGAGGGCCTGCGCTTCGACCACGTCGTCCACGAGAGCGGGACCCGCCGGTCCGTCAACCTCGTGGACCCGGAGGGGCGGCGGCTCTCGTTCTACGACGCGCGCCACCCGCACGACCTCGTGCCCGACTCCTCGCTCTGGCGCGAGCCGCTCGCGGGCGCCCGCCACGTCCACGCGTCGATCATGGCGTGGACGATCCACGCCCTCACCGACGCGACCGAGGCGGGACTCACGACGTCGACCGACCTGCACGACTGGGACGGCGCCAACGACTACCACCGCACCTTCGCGTATGCCGCTGACCTCGTCTTCGTGTCAGGCTCGCGCCTCGACGGGGTGGAGCACGACGTCGTCGCCAACATCTTGGCCCAGGGCCGCGCCCGTCTCGTCATCGTCATGGACGGCGCGCGGGGCAGCCGGGTCACGGTCCGTGACGGCGCGACGTTCGAGGTGCCGGCGGTCGACATCCCCGGACGGTCGATCGTCGACAGCAACGGGGCGGGCGACAGCTACGTCGCGGCGTTCCTCCGCACGTGGCTCCGCGGGGGCGACGCCCGGGCGGCAGCCCTCGCCGGCGCGGTTGGCGGGGCCTGGGCGTGCGGCACGGCCGGGACGCACACGAGCTTCATCGACGCCCACGAGCTGGAGGCCCAGCTCGCTCGACGCCGCCGGTCCTGACCGCGGCGTCGAGCCTGATGGGTCGGGCCTACGCCGTGCCCTGGACAGGGCGGGGCGTGCCGATGTTGATCATCCAGCTGATGCCGAACCGGTCGGTGCACTGGCCGAACTCGTCGCCCCACACCTGCTTCTCCAACGGCATTGTGACAGTGCCGCCGTCGGAGAGCTTGGTCCAGTAGTCCCGCAGGGCCTCGTCGTCGCCGCTCAGGCTGAGGGTGACGGTGTTGCCGGGCTGGTAGGGCATCTCGTCGGGCGTGTCGGCGGCCATGAGTCGCAGGCCGCTGTCGGTCTCGAGGACCGCGTGCATGACCTTGTCGGCGTTCGGGCCGGCCTGCCCGAACTCGCCGAAGGTGCTGATGTCGAGCCGCCCTGCGAACACGTCCCGATAGAACTCCATGGCCTCGCGGGCGTTGTCCTTGAAGCTGACGTAGGGATTGAGGTAGGTCGTCATCTCGGTCTCCTCCTGCTTCGTTGATGGGTATCTCTCACCGTAGGACCGACAGCCGACACTCCGACCCGCAACGTCGTCCCGACTCGGGGGAGCCCGCCCCACAGGGCGCACCAGTCCCACGAGCCACCGGGCGGCCGTCGGTCGGCCCCCAACCCGGCCCAGCGGCATACGGACGGGAGGTCGGTCAGCGGGCCGGCCGGGAACCGCGCGCGGAGCGACTCCCCGACCCGAGGGGGCGCTGCGGGCGGCCGTCGTCGGTCGGGCCGACGCCGCCCTGGCAGCCGGGGCAGTAGAACATCGTCCGGTCCTGCGGCGGTCGGCCGATCATCGCCACCCGGACCGTGGCACCGCAGCGGCGGCAGGGCCGTCCGCTCCGCGCGTGGACGTAGTGCGTCTCGTCGGAGCGGTAGGACCCGGTGCTGCTCTGGACGACGTTGGCCCGCCCCCGGTCGATGAGGCGGTGAGCGCGGTCGACCACGGCCTCGACGCGCTCGCGGCCGAGCTCGGCCACGGGTGTCCACGGCGGGACGCGTTCGAGGAAAAGGGTCTCGGCGCACCACATCGTGCCGACGCCGGCGAGGTTGCGCTGGTCGAGCAGGGCCGAGCCGATGACGTCGCCGGAGCCGAGGAGGTTGTCGGCGGCCCGCGCAGGGTCCCAGTCGGGGCCGAGCACGTCAGGGCCGAGGTGTCCCACGAGCTCGCCCTCGCGGCTCGTCGGCACGAGGTCGAGCATGCCGAGTCGCAGGCCGAGGGCGGTCCAGTCGGCCGCAGCGACGAGGGCGCGCAGTCCGGGGTTGGCGCGCCAGCCGGCCTTCAGCGTCGGCGTCGCCTCGATGCGCCACTGCCCCTCCATCCGCAGGTGCGAGTGGAGCGTCAGACCGCCCTCGATCCGGTGGAGGAGGTGCTTGCCGCGGCTCACGACCTCGAGCGTCGACCGGCCGGTGAGGTCCGCCGTCGAGATCTCGGGCCAGCGCAGGTCGGACTCGACGATCGGCTTGCCCGCGAGCGCCTCGTCGAGCCGCGTCGCGGTGCGCCAGACGGTATCCCCCTCGGGCATGCGCGTTCCTCTCGCCGGCGTCATGGCCCTGCGGCCGTGTCACCAGTCTGCAACGGACGGCGCTCAGGAGGGCTGCTCGGGAGGATCGTCGAAGACGGCTGCCGTCTCCACCAGGTCGCGCAGCGTCTCGACGAACCGGGCCGCAGGCGCGCCGTCGACGACGGCGTGGTCGAACGTCAGGGTCAGCGGCAGCAGGGGCCGTGCGACGACGCGCCCCTCGTGGACGGCCGGCCGCTCGACGATGCCGCCCACGGTGGCGATCACCGTCAACGGCGCGAGCGGGATGGCCCAGCCCCAGCCGCGCGAGAACATCCCGATCGACGTGACCCCGACAGCGGGTCCGAAGGTGGCCGCCACGCCGGGCCTCGTCGCCGCCATCCGGATCGCGGTGCGCCGGAGCGGCCCCGGCAGCCGCAGCAGCGGCGCGGTGACTCCCGTCGCGCGGTGCGGCTGGCCGGGACCGTACTTCGTGCGATGGAGCAGATCCGAGATCTCGGCACACGACTTCCGGTCGGCATCGCGGATCTCGAGGATGTCGAGGACCGTGCGGCCCTCCCAGTGGCGCTCGACGGTCGCCCCGATGTCGACCCGGTCGAAGAGGAGGATGCGGTTGCCGGCGCGGCGGGCATTGACCTCGGGGTGCAGGGCGACCGCCCGAGCCATGGTCGCGACGATGAACCCCGTCCACGAGACCCGCGGCTCCGCGTCGACGATCCGGGCTTGAGGTCGCGTCACGTCGAGCTCGACGAGCGCGTGGATCTGGAAGCGCCGGCTGGCCCCGACGAGTCGGTCGAGCACCGGCTGGCGCTCTCGCGGGATCGGTCGCACGACGTAGCCCGCTCCCCCGCCGGGGGTCTCGTGCACGCGGAAATCGGCATCCCTGGGCGTGGTCCGTGCCATCGACCTCACCTTCCCCTCTCTGTCGGCGACTCCGCGGACGTGTCAGCGCACGCCGTCCCAGAACGCGCGCTCCCAGGACCGGGGGTCGTCGACGACGTGCGACGTCGTGTCGAACCGCATCGTCGCCCTGCGGGTGAGGTCGTATGCCGGCCAGCCCGGGTCCCCGTGCGTGGCGAAGGCGACCCACGCCGCGTGCATGGTCCGCGCGAGCTCCTGGGGCGGGTCGCTCCCGAGCAGCGGCCCGAAGAGGGGCGCGTCCGTCCGGACGGTGTCGAACACGAAGGGAACCTCGAGGGCGTGGACGGCGCCGAGCCCCGGCGAGGGCCAGGCGAACTCGTACATGTACGTGCGGGCGCGGTCCGAGGCGCCTGCTTCGCCGTGACTCACGCCATGACGGTCGGCGTGCGCGTCGGCGAGGCGGATGGCCGGGATCCGCATCCACCAGTCGGTCTGGACGCGCGTGAGCAGGTCGCCGGGGCTCGCGCCGGCATACCTCGCCCGGTAGGCGGCGAGCGCCGCCTCGGGGGCCAGCCCGTACGCAGCCAGGGACTGGTACCCGTAGGAGCGCACCGGCCCGGTCAGGATCTCGTCGGTGACCCGGCCGATGGCGCCGCTCACCACGAGCCAGAGCCGCCAGTCGTCGGTGTTGGTGCCGACCATGACCTCGACCTCGCCCGCGGAGCCGCTCGCGACCAGGTCGATCGGAGGGCCGGGTAGGACCTCCCCGTCGATGACCGGCTGCCACGGCATGGTGCTCGTCACGACGGCCTGGCCCCAGCGCTCCGGGTCCGGGTCGGTGAGCAGCTCCGCCTTGAGCTCCGCCTGGGCGGCGAGCAGCCGTTCGACCCCCACGGCGGCGATCGCCTCGCGGGTCCGCGGGACGCCGAGCCTGTCGGCCAGGTGCCCGGCGACGCGCAGTGCGTCGTCCGCCGGCGTCACCTGGTGCGCGGCTCCGCTCTGCAGGATCGCCCGCCGGAACAACCCGCGGGCGCGAGGCATGGCGAGCAGCATCCCGATACTCATCGCGCCGGCCGACTCCCCGAAGACGGTCACGTTGCCGGGGTCGCCGCCGAACGCGGCGATGGTGTCGCGGACCCATTCGAGGGCCGCGACCTGGTCGAGAAGCCCGAGGTTGGCCACCCCATCGGCGAGGTAGAGGAACCCCTCGGCGCCGGGGCGCCAGTTGATGACGACGCAGACGACCCCGTCCCTCGCGAAGTGGCTGCCGTCGTAGGCCGCCGTCGAGCTCAGCTCGAACATGCCTCCCTGGACCCACACCATGACCGGCAGACCGTCCGCCCCGGGGTCCGGCGTCCAGATGTTGAGGTTGAGGCAGTCCTCGGAGGGCGCGGCACGCTCCACCTTCTCGAAGGCCGAGCCGACCGTCTTCCAGTCCTCCGATGCCCCCTCCCTCGGACCGCCGGTGGACGGGGGCGCGACCTGCGGCGGCTCCGGCCCCAGCTGGGTCGCGTCCCGCACCCCGCTCCACGGCTCGGGGGGCCGCGGCGGGCGGAGCCGGTTCGCGCCGACGGGCGGTGCGGCATACGGCACCCCGAGGAAGGCGTGCACCCCCTCGGCGACGCGGCCGAGGAGCTCGCCCTGCGCGATCCTGACGACGGTGTCCATGCGCTCCACGATTCGTTCGCACGAGGCGCCGGGGCAGAGTCAAAGGTCCCGAGACACCCGTGCGCACCGAGGAGAGCAGGCCTTTCGGCACTGGTGGGCCGGAGTCCACGGACACCACGCTGGGAGTGGAACCGGAGGTGTGTGATGAGTACCCGTCCCGTCGACCAACCCCCCACGCAATCAGGTCGCGACGCCACTCCGTGGCTCGGTCGTGCCTGGGCCAGCGTCGCGCTGACGCCGGTGTTCTTCGGCATCGGCTTCGCCGTCGGTGAGGGCCTCTACTCCCTGTTCGGCTACGCGCCCGAGACCGGCGATGCTCCCGGCTGGGTGGTCGTCGTGGTCTCGGCAGTGACCGTTCTGGTCGTCCTCGTCCCCTGCGTGGCCGCCGTCTACTTCGGGCGGCGAGCCATGACGGCCGGCAACCGTCGCGGTCTGTGGCCGGTCGTCATCGGCGCCGTCGCCGGCTTCGGGCTGATCGCCCTGACGGTCATCTCCGAGGTGGGCGACGCCCTCCGGCGCTGACGAGAAACCCGCTGCCGAGCCCCTGGCCGGTCAGTGCTCGACGGGCGGGGCGGCATACTCCTCGTCGGTGACGGGGGTCAGCCACTGCACCACCTCGTGGTCGGCATCGCCCTCGTTGATGGCCAGGTGGACCATGAGCCGGTTGGGGGCCGCTCCGTGCCAGTGCTCCTCGTCGGCCTCGAAGAGCGCCCGGTCCCCGGGGCGGATGACCTCGACGGGACCCCCTCGGCGCTGGCACAGGCCGATGCCCTCGGTGACGAACACCGTCTGGCTGAGCGGGTGGCGGTGCCAGTGGGTGCGGGCGCCGGGCATGAAGTGCACGAGGTTGGCGGTCATGCGCGACGGCGGAGGTGCAGCGGCGACGGAGTCGATGTAGACGTCTCCCGTGAACCAGTCGCCCGGTCCCCTGGCGGTGTCGATCGAGCTACGGGTGATCTGCATGGGTTTCCTTCTGTCCGTTGGTGATCGGTGGGTTCAGCGGGCCGTCGACGGCGCGGCCCACGATGAGCAGGCCGCCCCCGTTCGGTATCGTCGAGGTGGAGGGTTCGGGCCGGCGCATCGAGGACGCCGCCGGCGGCATCTGCTGACAGTTGTCCACGCCTTCGAGCCTAGGCCGCTCTAAAGCGTGGACCGAGCGCTCAGGGGTGCCCTGTCAGTACCTCCATCGACAGGGACTCCCTCCTCGGCCGTATGCCGCTGAGCCGGGCCCGCACGCGAGGTGACCTTCCGTGCGGGGCCGGCTGAGCGGCATACCCCGTTGGCGGCTCGGCACGGAGAAGGCGAGGGTCAGGGGACGGCGTCGAGCGGCGTGATGTCGCAGACCGAGGCGCGCAGCGGGGAGCTGCCGCTGATGGGGTCGCTCGGCGTCTGGCTGAGGACGAGGTTGAGGTTGGCGCTGTCGGGGCCGAAGGGCGGGTAGCCGGGCAGATCCAGCTCCGCACACGCCTGCCACCAGCCGTGCTGGCCGCACACGACGCCCGGGTCGAGGCTGCCGTTGAGCTTGGCCCGGGCGCGGACGCTGCCGAGCGGCGTCGAGATCCGGACCCAGTCGCCCTCGGAGATGCCGCGCTCGCCCGCGGTGGCCGGGTTGATCTCGAGCTGCGGTTCGGGCGCGGGACCACGCAGGCTCGCGATGTTTCGGTGCTGGGTCTCGCAGAACCGCAGCGACTTCGAGCCGGTGAGGATGAGCGGGAACCGCTCGGCGAGGTCGGGCCGGGACCGTGGGCTCGTGAGCGGCTCGACGTACTGCGGCAGGGGCGGCTGGCCGTGGCTCGCGAGAACCTCCGAGTAGAGCTCGATCCTGCGGGACGGGGTGCGGAACCCGCGAGGACCACCCCCGTCGGGCTCGGCGTACTTGCGATGGAGGGTCGTGAGCGGTACCCGCACCCCCGCCGGGTCGGCGCGGAGCTGGTCGAGGGTGACGCCGCTCGGCGCGAGCTGGTGCTGCCAGGCGGCGTCGACGTCTCCGTTGAAGAAGTGCTCCCCCAGGCCCAGCCGGTCGGCCAGGGCGAAGACGATCTGGATGTCCGAGCGCGCCTCACCACGCGGCGCCGCCACGGGAGTGCGCAGCTGGACGAGGGACTGCGCCGCCTCGCTGATCTCGAACCCGACCCGTAGCGCCTCCGCCTCGAAGGCGCTCGTCACCGGCAGGACGATGTCGGCCAGCTCCGCCGTGGGGCTCAGGAACAGGTCCGCGTGGACAAAGAAGTCGAGCGCCGTCAGCGCGTCACGCCCGCGGGCACTGTCGCCGTGGGCCATGACCAGGTTGGCGCCGAAGTTGACCAGCCCTCGGGCGCGATAGGGCCGGCCCTCGATCGCCGCGGTGTAGAAGTCCTCGCCCGTGACGAACTCGAACCGCGCGGGCCCGAGCGGGCGCTCGGCGAGGCCAAGGGCTTTGGCGCGCTGGTCCTGGCTGAGCAGCGACGCGTCGTCGACCGGGTTCGTCGCGACGGAGGGGAACAGGACGTTGCCGCCGGGGACGTCGAGGCAGCCGGTGAGCGCATACAGCTGACCGATCGCGCGGACCGTCTGGGTGGCGTTGCTCTGCTGCTCGAGGCCGCTCCACGTGTAGAAGGCGACTGGCCGCGACTCCCAGAGCGTCCGGGCGGCTTCGACGACGGCACTGGCCGGCACCCCGGTGATGCCCTCCGCGACCTCGGGACGCATCCGGCCGCACTCCTGCGCCAGCAGCTCGAAGACCGGCCGACAGGTGACTGTGCCGTCCGCGGTGGCGACCGCCCGCTTCCCGAACAGCGTCAGACGGGACTCGTCGACCGAGTACGCCCCGTGTGCCGGGTCGTACGCCACGGGCCGGTCACCGACCTCGTCCCAGGCGACGTAGTGGCTGGGATCGCCGTCGGGGAAGACGTCGTTCGCGCGGAGCAGCCGGGCGTCGTCGCCCCGGACGAGGAACGGCGCGTTGGTCCATCGCCGGACGAAGTCCAGGTCGAACCAGCCGTTCTCGATCATGACGTGCGTGAGCGACAGGGCCAGGGCGGCGTCGGTGCCGGGGCGGACGCGGAGCCACGGGTCGGCCTTGCTCGCCAGGCCGACGCGGCGCGGGTCGACGACGACGAGCTTGGCACCCCGACGGAGAGCGGCGGTCGTCGCCGTCGCGTGGGCGAGCCGCGCGACGGAGGGGTTGTAGCCCCAGAAGAGGATGCAGCCGGCCCGGTCGAGGTCCGGCAGGTACGCCCCGGGAACCGGCTCGCCGAACGTGAAGAGAGGAGCGAGGAAACGACCCCACCCGCACAGCTCCATGTACGTCAGCAGGTTGGGGCTGCCGAAGGCATGCCTGAGGCGGCTCACCCAGTCGACCGAGTCGGACATCGCGGAGGTCGAGGGCGAGGCGCTCCCGAACACGACAGACTCCGGCCCATGGGCCTCGGCGAGGTCACGGAGCCGCGCCGCGATGGTGTCGAGCGCCTCGTCCCAGGTGATCTCCTGCCACCCCGGGTCGGGTGCGCCCTTCGGTGCGGTGCGACGGAGAGGGTGGAGCAGCCGGTCGGGGTGGGCCACGATCTCCGGTGCGGCCTTGCCCTTGACGCACAGCGCCTGGCCGGTGGGGTGCGACGGATCAGGTCCGAGCGCCGTGAACACCCCGTCGACCACGGTGGCCCGGGCCCCGCACCGGGACACGCACAACGGGCAGAACGTCGAGACCTCGCGAACCGACACCTCAGCGCCCGTCACCGGACCTTCAACCGCAGATTGCCCCACCTTGTCACGCCCTCGGTCGACAATCCCTGTCAGTCGTCCATGGTGCCACCCCGTCCCTCTCGAGCGGAACGGATCGCGGGTGGAGTGACGCCTCAGCGGCGCAGGCGCAGGCCCCTCGGCGCCATGTGGAAACCGGCGTTGGAGAGGGCCGTGACGAGCGGGTGGCCGGAGCCGAGGATCGAGGCGCCATCGGCCTTCTCGACGGTGAGCCGGCCGAGCGCCCCTTCGCGCACGGCCAGGGCGAGCGCGTCGGCCGCGGCCTGCAGCCGCTCCGGGTCGTCGGACCAGCAGAGCATCGTCTTGCCACCACGCTCGACGTAGAGGACGAGCTCGCCATCGACGAGGACCACGAGCGCCCCGGCCTTGCGCCCGGGCTGGTGTCCCTTGCGCCGGGCCCTGGCGTCGGGTCCCTCGGCCTCGGCCGTGTCGCCGGCACTGTCGCCGGCGTCGGCAGCGGGCCGCTCCGGCCAGCCGATCGCTGCGCCGAAGGGGTTGGCGGGATCGCTCGCCGCGAGCACGAGGGCGGGCGGGCCGGACTCCGCCCGCCTGCCACCCCCGGGTCGTATGCCGCTGGGCTGGGCTCCCGGGGCCGGCAGCAGCCACGGGTCGGCGGGGTCGGACGAGCGGGTCCGGTCGGCCTTCTCGTCGTCACGCGCCGAGGCGCCGGGCAGGCGCGACATCGACCTGAGCCGGTCGACGGCCCCGGTCGTCGCGAACTGGGAGGCGCCGAGGGACTCGACGAAGTAGCCGCGCCGGACCTTGCCGGCCTCCTCGGCCGCGGCCAGCACGCGATAGACCGCCGCGAACCCGCCCGGCACGGCCTCGGACACGACCGAGCCACGGGTCAGCACGCCGTAGCGGTCGAGGAGCAGCTCGGCGTTGGTCACGGCCCGCACGGTCGGGTCGGTCTCGGCGGGCGGAAGGAGCGCCCAGCGGCCGACGCCTGTCGGCGGCCCGGAGCGGGCGACGGCGGAGGAACCCGCACGCTGGCTCGCCGCCCGGGCAGCGGCCTCGGCAGCGGCGACCCGCTCCTGACCGCTCGGGCCGTCGCCCCCCAGGCCCCCGTCACCGGCGCCTCCGGTGCCGACCCCTGCCACCGGTCCCGCGCCACGCAGGGAACCGAAGCGGCCGAGCGAACCGCGCCGACCGGAATACCGCGCCGACCGTGGAGCAGTGGTCGAGCGCTTGTGCGCCGTGCGGCCGCCGGCGAGCAGCGCCCGCAGGGGCGCGATCGTGTCGTTGGTGACGTGGCCCGACCAGAGCAGGGACCACAGCGCGTCGACGAGCGGACCGTCGCCGAGTCCGACGCGGTCGGCGAGCGCCCGGAAAAACCATGCGCCGCCGCCCTCGAGCGCGTCGAGGACGGTTCGTTGGTCGTCGGTCAGCTCGGCGCTCTCAGGCGGGGTCAGCGTGAGGTCGGCGGTCTCGGCGAGGTGGAGGCTGACCCAGCCGTCGTCGCCCGGGAGCGAGCCGTGTCCGCGCCAGACGACCTCGCCGGCGCTCATCACCTCGTCGAGCAGGGCCGGGCGGTAGTCGGCGACCCGCGCTGGCAGGACGAGCGTCTCGAGGGCGCTCGCCGGCACGACGGCGCCGGTCAGCTGCTCGACCGCCCGGAGCAGCCCCTCTCGACCGCGGAGCCCTCCTCCGACGCCCTGCCACTGCGGCAGGAACCGGGCAAGGTCGGCCTGGGCGACGGGCTCGACCTCGTGCCGAAGGGCTGCGAGGGACCGGCGGCGCAGGAGTCGGAGGACCTCGGCGTCGCAGAACTCCGGACCGTGGCCGCCGCCGTTCTCGGTGGGCAGGAGCTCGCCCTCGACGACGCGACCCGTCGACGACAGCCGCCTGAGGGCGTCGTGGACGACGGCCGGCCCGATGCCCCACCACGCCGCGACGGTGTGGACGGTGAAGGGCCCGTGGGTGCGGGCGAAGCGGGCGACGAGGTCGCCGAGCGGGTCGGGCACCGGCTCGAGGAAGACCTGCGGCACCCCGACCGGCAGCGCGGTGCCGAGGGCGTCGCGGAGCCTGGCGGCGTCCTCGATCGCGGCCCACCGGTCCTCGCCTGCGACGCGCACGGCGATGACGCGCCGCGCCGCCTCGAGCTCGGCCAGGGCAGCCTCCACGGCGGACGGCGAGAACCCCTCGGCCGCTCGGGCGACGACGCCGCCCAGGGACAACGGGCCGAGCACGCGGAGCAGGTCGGCGACGTCCTCGGCGTCGCGCGCGCCGCGCTCGGGCGTCAGCCGCTGGAGCTCGGCCTCGGTCCGCGCGACGGCCTCCGGGTCGAGCAGGTCGCGCAGCGCCAGGCCCTCCCCTTGCCCGAGCAGCTCGGACAGGAGGGAGGGGTCGAGTGCGAGCGCCGCGGCCCGGCGCTCCGCGAGCGGCGAGTCGCCCTCGTAGAGGTACTGGGCGACGTAGCCGAAGACGAGCGAGGTCGCGAAGGGCGACGGCTTGCTCGACTCGACGTCGACGACCTTGACCGCCCGGGAGCGGATGTCGGTCATGAGCTCGACGAGACCGGGCACGTCGAACACGTCCTGGACGCACTCGCGGACGGCCTCGAGGACGATCGGGAAGGTGGGGTACTGGCTCGCCACCTCGAGCAGCTGGGCCGCGCGCTGGCGCTGCTGCCACAGCGGCTGGCGCCGGTCGGGGCGCCGACGTGGGAGCAGGAGCGCCCGGGCCGCGCACTCCCTGAACCGCGCTGCGAACAGGGCTGATCCGCCGATCTCGGCGGTGACGAGCTCGGTGATCTCGTCGGGCTCCATCGTGATGAGCTCGACGAGCTGTTGCCCGATCGCGCCCCCACCTCCGACACCACGCACACTGCCGCCACCGAGCCCGGAGTCGTCGTCGAACTCGAGGTCGGGCAGCCGGAAGACGATGCCGTCGTCGCCGTGCATCGCCTGGACGTCGACCCCGAACCGCTCGCGCATCCGGGCCGCGACGCAGAGCGCCCACGGCGCGTGCACCTGCCCACCGAACGGCGAGAGCACGGCCACCCGCCAGTCGCCGATCTCGTCGCGGAACCGCTCGACGACGATCGTCCGGTCGTCGGGCACGTGACGCGTCGCCTCGCGCTGCTCGTCGAGGTAGCGCAGGAGGTTGTCGGCGGCCCACTCGTCGAGGCCGGCAGCGCGCACGCGCTCGCGGGCCCGCTCCGGCGCCAGGCCGACGACCTCTCGGACGAACGCGCCGAGCGCACGGCCGAGCTCGGCGGGCCGGCCCTGCTGGTCGCCCTTCCAGAACGGCAGCTTGCCGGCCTGCCCCGGCGCGGGCGTGACGAGGACCCGGTCGTGGGTGATGTCCTCGATCCGCCACGTCGACGTGCCGAGGGTGAAGACATCGCCGACCCGCGACTCGTAGACCATCTCCTCGTCGAGCTCACCGACCCGCCGCCCGGGCCCGTCGCCGGAGGCGAGGAACACGGCATAGAGCCCGCGGTCGGGGATCGTACCGCCGCTCGTCACGGCGAGCCGCTGCGCACCACGACGCCCCGAGAGCGTGTCGGTGACGCGGTCCCAGACGATGCGCGGGCGCAGCTCGGCGAACTCGTCGGAGGGATAGCGGCCCGCCAGCATGTCGAGGGTCGCCTCGAGGACCGAGCGCGGCAGGGCCGCGAAGCTCGCGGTCCGGTGCACGAGGGCCTCGAGGTCGCCGACGGACCAGTCGTCCATCGCGCACATGGCGACGACGTGCTGGGCGAGGACGTCGACGGGGTTGGCCGGGACCCGGAGCGACTCGATCGCCCCCGCCCGCATCCGCTCGACGACGACGGCCGTCTGGACGAGGTCGCCACGGAACTTCGGGAAGAGCACCCCCTGGCTCACGGCCCCGACCTGGTGGCCGGCACGCCCGACGCGCTGGAGGCCGCTCGCGACGCTCGGCGGGCTCTCGACCTGGATGACGAGGTCGACGGCGCCCATGTCGATGCCGAGCTCGAGGCTGCTCGTCGCGACGACGGCGGGCAGCCGGCCCGCCTTGAGGTCCTCCTCGATCGCCGCTCGGTGCTCCTTGCTGACGGAACCGTGGTGGGCGCGCGCGAGGACGGGCGCCGCCCCCCGGGACTGCCCCGCCTGCGCCATCATCTCGGCGGGCGTGCGCCGTGGACCCGACCCTTGGGACGACCCGGCCGTATGCCGTCCAGCCGGCTCGGCGGCATACGCCTCCTCCTGCTCCGCCTCGGCGAGGCGGTCCTCCCAGATCTCGTTGAGGCGGGAGGTGAGGCGCTCGGCGAGCCGGCGCGAGTTGGCGAAGACGAGCGTCGAGCGGTGGTCGGCGATGAGGTCGACGATGCGCTCCTCGACGTGGGGCCAGATGCTCGCCTGCGGCGCGTTGCCCGCGGCCGGACCCGAGAGGTCGGGCACGCCCGGCGAGATCTCGGCCGGTGCACCGGCGAGCTCGGCCATGTCGGGGACCGGCACGACGACGTCGAGCTCCCACTGCTTGGTCGACACCGGCTGGACGATCTCGACCGGGCGGCCCCCGGCGAGGTAGCGGGCGACCTCCTCGACCGGGCGCACCGTCGCTGAGAGGCCGACCCGCTGCGCGGGCCGGGGCAGGAGCGCGTCGAGGCGCTCGAGGCTGAGGGCGAGGTGGGCCCCCCGCTTGGTCCCGGCGACGGCGTGGACCTCGTCGACGATGACCGTCTCGACGCCGCGGAGCGCCTCGCGGACCGACGAGGTGAGCAGGAGGAAGAGCGACTCGGGCGTCGTGATGAGGATGTCGGTCGGGGTGCGGGCGAAGGCGCGGCGCTCGTTGGCCGGGGTGTCACCGGAGCGGACGCTGACGCCGATGTCGGGGACCGGCAGGCCGAGTCGGGTTGCCGCGTGGCCGATGCCGACGAGCGGGGCGCGGAGGTTGCGCTCGACGTCGACCGCGAGCGCCTTCATCGGCGAGACGTAGAGCACGCGGCAGCGGGCGATCGCCTCCTCGGGCACCGGCTCGCTCGCCATCCGGTCGATGGCCCAGAGGAAGGCCGAGAGCGTCTTGCCGGAGCCGGTCGGCGCGACGACGACGACGTGGTGACCGGAGCTGATCGCGTCCCAGGCTCCGGCCTGCGCGGTCGTGGGCGCGCTGAAGCTGCTCCGGAACCACTCGGCGGTCGCCGGAGAGAATCGCCCCAGCACGTCGGCCGGCTCCCTCTTCGCCATCAACGCCCAGCCTGCCACGCGCCCCCGACACCCGTCGGCGGCGGCAGTCGGGACCGGCGTCCCACCCGTGTGCGCGCGGCGCGGCTGGTCCGCGGCGGACCTTCGGGTCTCGGGGAGGTCTCCACTCGGTCTCCGTGTGGTCTCGACCGGGGTGCGTCGCCGCCGGGGAAAGGCGGCCCGCCCTACGCTCGGCGCGACCCCTATGGACGAAGGCGCGATGAACGAGACCGTGAACGAGACCGTGCAGGAGCCCCTGACCAGCCCCACGCAGACCGCGCCGGCGACGCCGGCCGGGGGGCCGACGCCGTGGTCCGCGGCGGCGATCCCCGCACAGCCCGCCGGGTGGACCCAGCCGTGGACCCCCCCGGCGCCGTACGTCCCCGCGCCCCGCGCCGGCTCCGGCAACGGCCTCGCGATCGCTGCGCTCGTCATGTCCATCATCGCCCTCGTGTGCGTGGTCGGCATGGGTGCCCTCGCGGTGCTCGCGGGCGGGGGACCCGGCTCGACCACGCCGATGACTGGAACGCTGCCCAGCGGGTCCACGGTCACTCCCCTGTCCGGGGCGGACCTCTCCCGCACGGTGAGCGCGCGGATCGCCCAGGACGGCAGCACGGTCGACGAGATGCAGTGCCCGGCGACCCCCAAGGTCGCCCAGGGTGTCGTGACCGTGTGCCACGGGACGGTCGACGGCGGCGACTGGGCCGTCGTCGTCTACTTCGAGGACGCCATCGGCAGCTACACCCTCGCGCTCGTCTAGGTTCACGGGCCTTCGTTCCACCCGTCGGCTGCGAAACTCGCTGTGCGACGGCCGGATCCCGCTGGAGCGCCCTCGAGCTCGCCGGCCTCGAGCTCGTCGAGCCTCGGGTTACACGGCGTAGACGTCGCCGAGGTGGACCGGGACGAGCTTGCGGCTGCGGATGATCTCGACGAGCTGGCCGTAGACCTTGGTCACCGCGGGGTGGTTGGCATGGCCGATGACGATGCGCCCGGGCCGCAGCCACTTCTCCGCACTCGCGACGACCGTCGCGGGCTGCACGGCCGACGAGTCGCCGAGGGTGCCGAGCCACATAGTCTGGGCGGGGTAGCCGAGGTCGGTCAGGCGTGCCGCGACCCGGTCGTTGGTGTAGCCGTAGGGCGGTCGCATGAACGGGCGTCCGAGCGTGCCGTAGGTCTTCTTGAGGAACGCCTCGTTGCGCTGCACCTGGTCGGCGATCTGCTGTGCCGAGAGCTTCACCAGGCTCGCGTGGGACCACGTGTGGTTGGCCAGGAAGATCTGGTTGTCGTCGTGCAGGGGGCGCAGCAGCCCGGCGTGCTCGGTCCAGCTGCGGTTCACGCCGTTGCAGAAGAATGTGAGCCGGAGCCCGGTGTCGCGGCACAGCCTGGCGTAGCCCTCGACGACGGCCGCGTTGGTCCCGTCGTCGACGGTGAGCGCGATCTGGTTGGTCTTGCCCGGCAGCTGGTAGAGGGTCCCGTGGGGCAACGCGACCTTCGTCAGACCCTGCGGCGCCCCGAAGATCCGCGGCGTCGCGGTCGGTGCCGCCGCGCCCGTGGCCTCGCGGTCGCACCCGGCGAGGCCCGTGGCCACCATGGCGGCCACGGACGTCAGGAACAGACGTCGGTCCACGTGGCCACGGTACGTGCGCGCCGGCGCCACGCGGTGCACGCGCGCCGCACTCCACGCCAGGAGATTCGCGCGACGCCCCTACGCGAGCGACCGACGCAATGCCGACCTGTCCGGCGGGTCAGTCGTTCTCGTGGACGACCATGACGGGGCAGTGGGCGTGCTCGGCACATGCGGAGCTGACCGAGCCGAGAAGCAGGCCGGCGAATCCGCCGTGGCCACGGCTGCCGACGACGAGCATCTCGGCGCCCTCGCTCGCGTTGAGCAGGACGGTCCGCGGCGGGCCGTGGAGCACGATCGCGTCGAGCGTCGGAGGTCGCTGAGCACCGAAGACCTCGTCGAGCGTCGTCTGCAGGATCTTCTCCGCATCGAGATCGGGCCGCCAGGTCGGGTCGACGGGCGATCCGTAGGTCTGCGGGTACTCCCACGCGGTCGTCGCCTCGATGCGGGCCCCGATCGCGTCGGCCAGCCTGGCCGCCCACCGCAACGCCAGCTTCGAGGGCACCGACCCGTCCACCCCGACGACGATCCGCCTCGGCACCTGTGCCTGCTCGCTCATGGCTCCTCCGCCCTTTCGCCTGTTCATCCACGTTCATCGTGCCGGGGCGCGTCGCGCGTGGTCAGGGTCTTTGGTCCCTCGTCGCCTCCTCGCAGCGGTGCGGAGCCCGCCGGGACCCGGGCGGTCAGGGGTGCGACTCGACGCGCAGGGCGTCCTGGAGGTCGTGCTCGATGTCGCGGGCGGTCAGGGCGAGGGCACTGACGACGTCGACGAGCCGTGACTCGTCGAAGCGGACGGTCGGCATCGACACGGTGACGGCCGCCTCGACACGGTCGCCGACGCGGATGCCGCGCCCGATCGCGGTGACCCCGCTCTCGGTGCGGTCCTTGTTGATGGCGAACCCGCGGTCGCGGACGACGGCGAGCTCCTTGTCGAGGGCGCCGAGGTCGGGGCGGTCGTCCTCGCGCCCGTCCCAGCGTTCGGCGGCATACAGCTCGGCCCGCTCGTCGGACGTGAGGTCGGCGAGCATGAGCTTGCCGCCCGAGGTGAGGTGCGCCGGGAAGACCATCCCCTCGCGGGTGCCGACCCGCAGGGCCTGGGTGCCCTCGACGGAGGCGATGAAGCGCGCATAGTCGCCGGCGAGGACGAGCAGGTTGGCCGACTCGTTGAGCCGGCCGACGAGGGCGTGCAGGTGCGGCATCGCGACCGTCCGCAGCAGCGCGGTTCGCGACTGGGAGTCGGCGGTCAGGGAGATGACCGGGCCGGCGTGGTAGCGACGGTCCTCGCCCTGCCGCGCGAAGTCGCGGTAGACGAGCATCGACAGGAGCCGGTGGGCGGTCGAGCGCGCAACGCCGAGGCGCTCGGCCGCGTCGGAGACGCTGAGCGGGCCCTCGACCTGGAGCAACACGGCGAGGCGCAGCGCATGGTCGACGCTCGTCAGGGCGTACTGCGGCCGGTTCTTCATCCTGAGGCTCCTCGGTCCAGCGTTCTGCACAGCAGAATCTTCTATTCCGCCATGTCGAACCTAGTTCACCATCGTCTCCATGGCAACGACGCCCCTCTCCCTGGATCGGCCCCTGGCCGCGAGCCGCGCGAACAGACCCGCCTGGCTCGTCACTGTTCTCTGTTGGCTCATCGTCGTCTTCGACGGCTATGACCTCATCGTCTACGGGACGACCCTGCCCAGCCTCCTCAAGGAGAAGGGCTGGGACCTCACCCCGACCACCGCCGGCTTCATCGGCAGCCTCGCCTTCGCCGGCATGCTCGTCGGCGCCCTCGCTGCCGGCCTGCTCTCCGACCGGCTCGGCCGCCGTCGCACCATCCTCTGGGCCACCCTCTGGTTCTCGGTCTTCACCGCCCTCTGCGCGGTCGCCCCGAGCGCCGGCGTCTTCGGGACCTTCCGCTTCCTCGCGGGCCTCGGCCTCGGCGGCCTCGTGCCGTCGGCCAACGCCCTGACGGCGGAGTTCGTCTCGCGCAGGCACCGCTCGGCCGTCTCGACGATGATGATGTCGGGTGTCCCGATCGGTGGTTCGATCGCCGCGCTCCTCGGCCTGTGGCTCCTGCCGGCCTACGGCTGGCGCTCGATGTATGCCGTCGCCTTCGCGGCCGTCCTCGTCCTCCTCCCGCTCTGCTACCTCCTGCTCCCCGAGTCGCCCACGTGGCTGCGCGCCCACGGACGAGTCGCGGAGGGCAAGGCCGTCGAGGCACAGTTCGGCCTCGTCCACGACCCGAGCGACCACTCCGGCGGGCACCACGCCCCCGGCTTCCGCACGATCCTGCGCGGCCGGTTCCTCCGGCCGACGGTCCTCTTCGCCGCTGCCACCGTCGCCACCCTCTTCGCCTGGTACGGCCTCGGCACGTGGCTGCCCAAGCTCATGGGCTCCGACCCCCGCTTCGACATGGGCCAGCCGCTCGCCTTCCTCCTCGCCCTCAACCTCGGTGCGGTCCTCGGCTCCGTCGTCACGGCCTGGGCCGGGGTGCGCTTCGGTCCGCTCCGGAGCGCGGTGGCGGCCGCCGCCGTGGCCTCCGTCGCCCTCGCGTACCTGCTCACCTACCCAACCGACGCCACACCGATCTACGCGGCGCTCATCCTCGCCGGCGTCGGAACGCACGGCACGCAGTGCCTCATCATCGCGGCGGTCGCGAGCCACTACCCGCCCAAGCTGCGCGGCACCTCGCTCGGCTTCGCGCTCGGGGTCGGCCGACTCGGCGCCGTCCTCGCACCTCAGGTCGGCGGCCTGCTCCTCGACGCGGGGCTCGGCGTCGGCAGCAACTTCCTCGCCTTCTCCGTCGCGGCCGGCCTCGCCGCCGTCCTGCTCGCGGTGACGGCCGCCGTCACGAAGCCTGCAGTGACCGGACGCCCGACCGCCGACGTCCTCGTCCACTGACCGCCCCAGACCCGAAAGGAACGACCATGACCCAGTCAGCGACCTCGCCCGTACGGATCGAGGCGGTCCACGCGCCCGACCAGCCCACCCCCACGCCTGAGCTCGAGGCCCTCTACCGCGGCTTCGAGGACGAGCTCCTCGTCCCGCTGTGGACCGAGATCGGCGACCTCATGCCGGCCCACCCGCAGAGCAAGGCCACCCCGCACCGCTGGCAGTGGCAGACGCTCCTCGACCTCGCCGACCGGGCGGGTGACCTCGTGCCCGTCGGCCGCGGCGGCGAGCGCCGGGCCATCGCCCTGGCGAACCCGACGCTCGGCGGCCGCCCGTTCGCGACGCCGACGCTCTGGGCCGCGATCCAGTACCTCATGCCCGGCGAGGACGCACCCGAGCACCGCCACACGCAGAACGCGTTCCGCTTCGTCGTCGAGGGCGAGGGCGTGTGGACCGTCGTGGGCCGGGACCCCGTCCCGATGAACCGCGGCGACTTCCTCCCGCAGGCGGGCTGGAACCTCCACGCCCACCACAACGCCGCCGCGAAGCCGATGGCCTGGATCGACGGGCTCGACATCCCGTTCCAGTACTACACGGAGTCCCAGTTCTTCGAGTTCGGCCGCGACGAGATCTCCGACGCCGAGCGGGCCACCCCCGAGCGTTCGCGCTCGCAGCGCCTCTGGGGCCACCCGGGGCTGCGCCCGGTGTCGGTCCCCGGGCCGATGCCCGCGAGCCCCCTGCTCGCCTACCGTTGGGCCGACACGGACCGGGCCCTCCAGGACCAGCTCGACCTCGAGGACGAGGGGTATGCCGGGACGCTCGAGCTCGGCCACGCCGCGGTCCGCTTCACCAACCCCACGACCGGCGGCGACGTCCTGCCGACGATCCGCACCGAGTTCCACCGCGTGCGCAGCGGCGTCGAGACCGCCCCGCGCCAGGAGGTCGGCTCGTCCGTCTTCCAGGTCTTCGACGGCGCCGGGACGGTCACCGTCGGGGACACGACCTGGAGCGTCACCCGGGGCGACCTCTTCGTCGTGCCGTCGTGGCAGCCCCTGTCGATCCGCTCCGAGGCCTCGGCCTCCGACTCGGACTCCGGCGCGCTCGACCTCTTCCGCTTCAGCGACAGCCCGATCTTCGAGTCGCTCAACCTCGCCCGCACCTCCGTCTCCCCGGCACTCGAAGGACTCCCCCGATGAAGCTCGCCACGATCCGCAACGCCGACGGCACCACCGAGGCGGTCCGCGTCGACGGCACGACCGGCATCCGCCTCGGCGCGTCGGACGTGGGCTCCCTCCTCGCACAGCCCGGTTGGCAGGACGCGACCGCAGCGGCAGCCGGCGCGACCGTGGACCTCGGCAGAGCGGCATACGCACCGGTCGTGACCCGCCCGGGGAAGGTCGTCTGCGTCGGGCTCAACTACCGGGGCCACATCCTCGAGATGGGACGGGACCTGCCGGAGTACCCGACGCTCTTCAGCAAGTACGCCGAGACGCTCATCGGGGCGCACGACGACATCCGGCGGCCCGTCGAGACCGACGCGCTCGACTGGGAGTGCGAGCTCGCCATCGTCATCGGCGCACCCGTGCGCCGGGCGACGACCGCCGAGGCCGAGGCCGCCATCGCTGGCTTCGCGACGCTCAACGACGTCACGGCCCGGGACTGGCAGTTCCGGACCAGGGAGTGGCTCCAGGGCAAGAACTGGGAGGCGACGACCCCGGTCGGCCCCTGGCTCGTCACGCCGGACGAGCTGCCCGGCGGGGTGCGCCCGACCCTCGCGATCCGCACCGAGGTCGACGGCGAGGTCGTGCAGGAGGACAACACCGGCGACCTGCTCTTCGACCCGGTCGCCCTCGTCGAGTACGTCTCCACGATGATCACGCTCCAGCCGGGCGACCTCATCGCGTCGGGAACCCCAGGAGGAGTCGGCCACGCCCGCAAGCCCGCCCGTTACCTCACGGCCGGGCAGAAGGTCGTCACCGAGGTCGAGGGCCTCGGCCGCTGCGAGAACGTCGTCGTGGACGACAGGCGACGCTGATGGCTCCCGCTCCCGACCTGACCCGGGCCTGGCTGGAGGAGGGCACGGCCCTGTTCCTCAAGGCCTTCGAGAGCCTCGACGACGAGGCGCTCGCAGCCCCGGGCACCCTGCCCGGCTGGACCGGCAGGCACCTCGTCGCCCACGTGGCCGCCAACGCCGACGCCCTCGCCAACCTGGCCCGGTGGGCCCGGACCGGCGAGGAGACCCCGATGTACGCCTCGGCCGCGCAGCGCGACGCCGACATCGAGGCCGGGTCGCGGCAGCCGGCGACGCAGCTGCGCCACTGGGTGGCCTCGTCGGCCGCCCGGCTCGCGGACTCGCTCGACACGTTGACCGCGGAGCAGTGGACCCATGAGGTCCGCACCGCGCAGGGACGCACCGTCCCCGCGACGGAGATCCCGTGGCTGCGGTCGCGCGAGGTCATGGTGCACGCCGTCGACCTCGGCGGCGCGGTCACCTTCGCCGACCTTCCCTCGGCCTTCGACGCCGCGCTCCTCGACGAGATCACGGCGAGGCGTTCGGCCGGGGCCGAGGGTCCGGCCGTCGCGTTGGCGCCGACCGACGACGAGCGCACGTGGGCCGTCGCCGGAGCCGGCCACCCGACCACCGTCCGTGGGCCGCTCGCGCAGCTCACGGCATACCTCTCCGGCCGACCGGCTACCGGGCTGCTCGCCGACGGCGGCGCGGTCCCCACCCTCCCCCGCTGGCTCTGACCGCGGCTGCTCCCGAAAGGACTCGTCATGACCACTCACACCAAGGACACCGTCGACGTCGTCGTCGTGGGCGGCGGCATCGGCGGGCTGTCCAACGCCCTCGCCCTGACCCGGAAGGGGCTGCGCGTGCGGGTCTTCGAGCGCGCCGCAGAGTTCGGCGAGGTCGGGGCCGGGCTGCAGATCGCCCCCAACTGCACCCGCATCCTCGACCACTGGGGCCTGCTCGAGGAGGTCGTCTCGCTCGGCGTCCTGCCCGAGAACATCGTCATGAAGGATGCCGTCGACGGCTCCGAGCTGACCCGCCTCGACCTCAAGGACGTCGAGGCGAGGTACGGCGCCCCCTACATGGTCATCCACCGGAGCGACCTCCACGGGGTGCTCCTGCGGGCCTGCGAACGGGCGGGGGTCGACCTCGTCACCGACGTCGCGGTGACGGGCTACGAGCAGCAGGACGGGCAGGCGACCGCGATCCACGCCGGCGGCCGCGAGACCGCGCCCGTCGTGATCGCCGCGGACGGGATCCGCTCGGTCGCCCGGCCGCTCCTCGTCGACGACGAGCCGGTCAGCTCCTCCTACGTGGCCTACCGCGGAGCGGTCCCGGCGGCCCAGGTCGAGGCGCTCGGCGTCTCGATGCGTGACGTCGTGGTCTACGTCGGGCCCAAGTGCCACTTCGTGCAGTACCCGCTCCGGGGCGGCGAGATGTTCAACCAGGTCGCTGTGTTCGAGTCGCCGAAGGCGCTCGCGGGAGAGGAGGACTGGGGAACCCCGGACGAGCTCGACGCGGCGTTCGTCGACACGTGCACCGAGGTGCGGGCCGGGCTGCCACTCATGTGGCGCGACCGCTGGTGGCGGATGTTCGACCGTGAGCCGATCCCGACGTGGGTCACCGGGCGGGTGGCGCTCTCCGGCGACTCCGCGCACGCGCCGCTCCAGTACCTCGCCCAGGGCGCCGTCATGGCCATGGAGGACGCCTACGTCCTCTCCGAGCACGTCGGCTCCCAGCTCGCGGCCGGCGCGACGGCAGACAGCCTCGACTGGGACGCCGCGCTCGCGGCCTACGACGCCGTCCGCCCGGAGCACTGCCGCCGCGTCCTCACCACCGCGCGGGCCTGGGGCGAGCTGTGGCACCACGTCGGTGATGAGCGGCTCTGGCGCAACGCGGTCATGCGAGCCCGTGACGTGCACGACTACGGCTTCGTCGACTGGCTCTACGGGCCCACCGCGCTCACACCGGACCAGGAGCCCCCGATGTTCCAGCCCCTCTGACGGGTCCCTGCGGCACCGCCTCGACGAGATCGGTGAGGTCGGCGACGAGCGACCGGAGACCCGGGTAGAGATCGGGGTCGTCCGCGCCCAGACGGCAGAGCCGGGTCCACCGCTCCGCCTGATGCTCGGGCGCGAGCGCACAGCGCCCCGCGTGCTCCAGCAGGCGCTTCTCCCCCGGGTGGTAGACGCGGTTGAGGGCGAAGAGCAGGTTGAACCAGACCGCCTGGATGCTCGCCCGCCGGTGCTGGACCATGAGCAGGTCACCGCGGGCCGCGGCCGTGCCCAGCTGGGAGAGGTAGGTCGTGAGGAGCGGCGGCAGGCTGCCGAGAAGGAGGTCGCGGGTCGCCTCCGGGTACGTCACTGTCTGATTCCACGACATAGTTGACGCCT
>NZ_AWSA01000049.1 GCF_000576595.1 Intrasporangium oryzae NRRL B-24470
AGGAGGAAGAGGAGGAAGAGGACGAGGAGGACGAGGAGGACGAGGACGCGGCTCGGACGTGAACGGCCCGACCCAGCGGCATACCCCCTTTGCCAGCTGAACGCAGCGTTCGTTCACGAACTCAGCGGCATAGCACCGAGTTCGTGAACGAACACCGCGTTCACCGGGCCGGGGCGGGGCCGAGGCGGACTGGGCCGGGTCAGCCGGAGGCGTCCATCGTCGCCAGGGCGAGCGACAGGACGAGCCGGTTGCCGGGCACCTGGAGGGACAGGCCGGTCAGCGCCTCGACCTTCGCGATCCGGTTGCGCAGCGTATGCCGGTGGACCCCGAGCGCGCGCGAGGCTCGCTCCCACGACCCCTCGTGGTCGAGGTATGCCGTCAGCGTCCGTACGAGGTCCTGCTCGGTCGCCGCGGGGTCGGCACAAAGCCGGTCGAGGACCGGCCGGGTCAGCTCGCCCAGGCGCAGCCGGAGCTCGGGATCGGCGAGCACCCCCTCGAGGGCGAGGTCGCGCGCCCGACCCACGTTGATCCCGACGCCACGGGCGGCTGTGGCGGCGCGGCGGGCTGCGGCCAGGGCGTCCGCGGCGGAGTGCGCCGGCACCGGGTCGCTCACCCCGACGACGGCGTCCGCGAGCCGGCCCGTGAGGTTCGTCGTCACGGCATGGACGGCAGGCTCCGCCGCCCTCGACGGGACCGCCACGGCCAGGCCGCCATGACGTCGCGCAGCCAGGTGCGGGATCCCCTCGAGCCACGCCGAGATGGCAGGCGACGTGGCCGCAGTGCCGGCGGCGACGCCGCCCTCGGACGTCCACCCCTCGGCGTCCACGAAGAGCACGACGAGCTCGTCAACCGCACCGAACCCGAAGCGCGTCAGCAGGCTGGAGACCGGGACGCTGCCGGGCGAGTCGAGCACGAGCCCCAGCGCGGCCGCGCCCAGCTCCGCCCGTGCGTCCCTCAGCTCGGTCGGCTCGTCGAGACTGAGGGTCGCCAGGGAGATCGCATGGTTGAGGACGATGCGCGACTCCGGCACAGACCGGTCCAGCCCGCGCACCGCGAGCCAGCCCTCACGCCCCGCTCGACCGGCCAGGGCGTGCAGCTCGAGCCCCGGGTCGTCGGGCACGTCGAGCAGCAGCGCCTTCGCCGGATGAATCGTCGCCGTGACGACGCTGCGGACGAGTCCGACCAGCGCGGTCGCGCCCGAAGACCGAGCAACGAGGCCACCGGCGTCGTCGACCACGACGACCGCGGCATCGAGCGCCTTGGCCAGTGCCCTCACCAGGCCCGGCACGCCTTCTCGCAAGGTCGTCCGCGTCAGGGACTGCTGGAGGCGGACGACTCGCTGCAGCCCGCGCTCGCGGTCGTCGGCCACCCGCTGCGCCACGGCCTGGGTGATCGCGATGAAGGGGGTCGGCAGCGGCACCTCGAGCAACGGCAGGCCGACGGCCGAGCACCGGTCGACGAGGCCCCGTGGCACCTCGGCCCAGCGGATTCCCACCCCGAACGCCAGCCCGGCGGTCCCGTGGGCCGCGAGCCGGTCGACGTAGGCGGCCTGCTCGGCCACGCTGCGCGGCATACGCAGGCCGGTCGTGAGGATGAGCTCGCCGCCGGCGAGCCAGGGTGACGGGTCGACGAGCTCGATGGCGTGAGCCCACTCCACCTCGACCCCGTCCGACGACCCCGCGAGGAGGCGCAGCCCCAGCGCGGGCTGCGCGAGGAGCCAGTCGAGCGGGACAGGCATGTGAAAGCTCCGGGGCAGGTTCGACGAAATGGACAGTCAGGCCATCGTATCTTCGCCAGTTCGTCCATGGGCTGGGCCGTGCGGGCTTCCTACGATCGACGACAGAGCCCCCTGCCGCTCCCCCGGCTCGTCCACGCACCGACGATCCCGGCCGATGCGCCACAGAACTGAGGAAGCCATGACCGACACGATCGCCCCGCCCGTTGCACAGACCTCGCTCCCCGTGCCCTCAGCGCTCCCCGCGCCGGAGCCGCTGGTCCAACGGCGGCTGCTCCAGACACAGATCCCCGGACCGCGTTCGGTCGAGCTGCAGCGCCGCCGCGAGGCCGAGGTGTCGGGAGGTTTCGGCGTCACCCTTCCGGTCTTCGTCGAACAGGCCTCCGGTGCGATCGTCCTCGACGTCGATGGCAACCAGCTCATCGACCTCGCGTCCGGCATCGCCGTCACGAGCGTCGGCGCCTCGGCCCCCGAGGTGGTGGCCGCCGTCGCCGAGCAGGCGGCCCGCTTCACCCACACCTGCTTCATGGTCACCGAGTACGACGGCTTCGTCGACGTCGCCGCGGCCCTCAACCGGCTCACCCCGGGCGACCACGAGAAGCGGACCGCGCTCTTCACGACGGGCGCCGAGGCGGTCGAGAACGCGATCAAGATCGCCCGGACCGCGACCGGCCGAGAGGCCGTCGTCGTGCTCGACCACGCCTACCACGGTCGCACCCTGCTCACCATGACGATGACCGCGAAGCACGTCCCCTACAAGGCCGGCTTCGGCCCCTACGCGCCGGAGGTGTACCGCGCCCCCATGGCCTACCCCTTCCGCGCCCCGGGTGGACCCGAGCGCGCCACTGAGGACGCCCTCGCCCGGCTCGAGGAGATCGTCCTCACCCAGATCGGAGCCGACCGGGTGGCCGCCATCGTCGCCGAGCCGATCCAGGGTGAGGGCGGGTTCATCGTCCCGTCTCCGGGCTTCCTCCCCGGCGTCGCGGAGTTCGCCCGCAGGCACGGCATCGTCTTCATCGCCGACGAGATCCAGACCGGCTTCGGCCGCACCGGCCGCATGTTCGCGTCCGAGCACGAAGGGATCGTGCCCGACCTCATCACGACCGCCAAGGCGCTCGCAGGGGGTATGCCGCTCAGCGCGGTCACCGGTCGCGCCGAGCTCATGAACGCGGTCCCGCCCGGCTCCATCGGCGGCACGTATGCCGGCAACCCCGTCGCCTGCGCGGCCGCCCTCGCCGCCATCGAGATCATCGAGCGCGACGACCTCGCCGGGCGGGCGCGGGACATCGAGCACCAGGTGCTTCCCCGGCTCCAGGCCCTCGCCGCGCAGACCGGCATCATCGGGGACGTCCGCGGACGCGGCGCCATGCTCGCCATGGAGCTCGTCAAGCCGGGCACGACCGAGCCCGATGCGGCGGCCGCCAAGGCGATCGCCGCCCACTGCCACGCCGAGGGCGTCATCACCCTGGTGTGCGGCACGTTCTCCAACGTCATCCGGCTCCTCCCGCCGCTCGTCATCGAGCCGGAGCTGCTCGCGGACGCCCTCGACGTGATCGAGCAAGCGGTCCGCGAGCACGCCGTGCAGTCGGCGGAGGCCGGGGCATGACCTCGACGAGCGCCGCCCCGCCGGTCTCCGAGTCAGTCTCCGTGCCGGTCGCGAGCCCAGCCAGCGGTGCGCCCACCGGGACGATGGAGATCAGCTGGGACCCACGGACCGGCACCCCCGTCGGCGAGACCCCGACGACCTCGGCCGAGCAGGTCGAGGCGACGCTCGCGGCAGCCGCTGCGGCCGCGCGGGTCGTCGCGTCGGTGGCGCCCGGGCAGCGCGCCGAGTGGCTCCGCGCAGTGGCGGAGGCCATCGAGCAGCCCGACGTCGCAAGCGAGCTCGTCACCATTGCCGACCGCGAGACCGCCCTCGGCCTGCCCCGGCTGCAGTCCGAGCTCGCCCGCGCGGCCGCGCAGCTGCGGTTCTACGCCGACGTCGCCGAGGAGGGCTCCTACCTGCGCGCCACGATCGACGGCCGGACCGCGACGTCTCCCGACCTCGCCCGGGTCCAGGTGCCGCTCGGACCCGTCGCCGTCTTCGGCGCGAGCAACTTCCCCTTCGGCTTCGGTGTCCTCGGCAACGACACCGCGTCGGCGCTCGCCGCCGGCTGCCCTGTCGTCGCCAAGGCCCACCCCGCCCACCCGCAGCTCTCGGCCCGGCTCGCCGAGGTCGCCGCCGCGGCGCTCGCGGCCGCCGGAGCCCCCGCCGGGACCTTCGCGCTCGTCGCGGGCTTCGCGGCCGGTACGACGCTCGTCACGTCACGGCATACGGCCGCGGTGGCCTTCACGGGGTCGCAGCGCGGTGGCCTCGCCCTCTGGCGGCTCGCCAACGAGCGGGAGGTCGTCATCCCGGTGTTCGCCGAGATGGGGACCGTCAACCCCGTCGTCGTCACCCGAGCGGCCGTGGTCCGTCTCGATGCCATCGCCGCCGGCGCGGTCGCCTCCTTCACGCTCGGCGCGGGCCAGTTCTGCACCAAGCCCGGGCTGCTCCTCGCGCCCGCGGGCTCGAAGGCCGCTGCCCGGATCGGCGCCGCGCTGGAAGCGGCCGCGCCCTCGGCCTGGCACCTGACCGGGGACATCGCAGCGGCCGCCACGACCGGCGTCGCCGAGCTCACCGCTGCCGGGGCGACGGTCGTCTCCGAGGTGCCGGCGCCTGCCACCGGCTGGGGCGCCCGCCCCACCGTGCTGAGCGCACCGGTCGCGGCGCTGACGCGCGGCAGCCGGCTGCTCGAGGAGTGCTTCGGGCCCGTGCTCGTGGTCGCCGAGTACGCCGACGACAAAGAGCTGGACCACGCGCTCGGCGAGCTGCAGGGCGCACTGGCCGCGAGCATCATGACCTCCGGGGCGGACGACCCCGAGACGCCCGGGCTAATCGCTCGGCTGGCCGGCCTGGCCGGGCGGGTCGCGGTCGACGAGTGGCCCACGGGGGTGGCCTGGACGTGGGCCCAGCAGCACGGCGGCCCCTGGCCGGCGACCTCGGCGCCGGGCGCCACGTCGGTGGGTGCGGCCGCGCTCGACCGCTTCACGCGACCCGTCGCGTTCCAGAACACGCCCCACCACACCCTGCCGCCGGCGCTGCAGGCCGCCAACCCGTGGAGGCTGCCGCGACGCGTCGACGGCCGGATGGTGCTGGTGCCGGACGTGGACGAGACCGCGGCCTCCGGCCGGGGGCCGTCATCATGACGAGCGAGAACGGCCGGCCCGGCGCCGGGTCGCCAGCGGACGGCCCGCTCGCGGGGCTGCTCGTCGCCGACTTCAGCAGGGTCCTGGCCGGCCCGCTCGCAACGATGACCCTGGCCGACCTCGGCGCCGACGTCGTAAAGGTGGAGCGCCCCGGCGCCGGCGACGACACGCGGCAGTGGGGTCCGCCCTGGACCGAGTCGTCGAGCGCCTACTTCGAGTGCGTGAACCGGTCGAAGCGCAGCATCGCGCTCGACCTCACGGACCCCGCCGACCTCGCGGTGGCACGCGAGCTCGCGGCTCGGGCCGACATCCTCGTCGAGAACCACAAGTCGGGGGCGCTCTCCCGCTTCGGCCTCGGCTACGACGACCTCAGCGAGCTCAACCCCGGCCTCGTCTACTGCTCCATCACCGGGTTCGGCAGCCGGGCCGGCTCCGCCATGCCCGGCTACGACTTCCTCGTCCAGGCGGTGGGCGGCCTCATGAGCATCACCGGCGACGCGGCGGGAGAGCCGACGAAGGCCGGGGTCGCCCTCGTCGACGTGCTCACCGGCAAGGACGCCGTCATCGGCATCCTCGCCGCCGTGACCGAGCGATCCCGGACCGGGCTCGGGCAGCACGTCGAGGTCGACCTCCTCTCGTCGCTGCTGGGGTCGCTCGCCAACCAGGCGGCCTCCTACCTCAGCACCGGGCGCAGCCCCGGCCGCCTCGGCAACGCGCACCCGTCCATCGCCCCCTACGAGACCCTCCACTGCCGCGACGGGTTGCTCGCGGTCGCGTGCGGCAACGACGGCCAGTTCGCCAGGCTCGCCCAGACGCTGGGCCGCCCCGAGCTCGCGGCGGACGCCCGCTTCGCGACGAACCCGCAACGCGTCGCCCACCGGTCCGAGCTCGTGTGCGTGCTCGAGACGGCGCTCGCGTCCGACGACGCAGAGGCATGGAGCACGCGCCTGGCCGCGGCCGGTGTGCCCGCCGGCACGGTCGGAGACATCGGCTCCGGCATCGAGCTGGCCCGCACCCTCGGGCTCGAGCCCACCGTTCCCGTCGGACGCGGCCACCCCGACCAGATCCGCCACCCGGTGACCTACTCCCGCAGCCCGGTCCGTCGGGCCACACCCCCACCCGCCGTCGGCGAGCACGACCGCGAGATCAGGCAGCTGATCGCGAGCCCGCCACCGTCCCACCCCTCCGCCACCGGCCGCCACGAAATGGAGCACTCCGAATGAAGACCAGCACCCCGCCCCCCTTCGACCCCAACGACCCTGCCGGGATCGACGACCTGCTCAGCGCCGACGAGAAGGCGGTGCGGGACTCCGTACGTCAGCTGTGCGCCCAGCGGGTCGACCCCTACGTCGCCGACTGGTTCGAACGCGGCACGATCGACGACGTCCGCGGCCTGGCCAAGGAGCTCGGCGCGCTCGGTGTCCTCGGCATGCACCTCGACGGCTACGGGTGTGCCGGCATGAGCGCCACCGAGTACGGCCTCGCCTGCCTCGAGCTCGAGGCCTCCGACTCCGGGATCCGCTCGCTCGTCTCCGTCCAGGGCTCTCTCGCGATGTTCGCGATCTGGCGCTGGGGCTCGGAGGAGCAGAAGACCGAGTGGCTCCCCCGGATGGCGGCCGGCGAGGCCATCGGCTGCTTCGGCCTGACCGAGCCCGACATCGGCTCCGACCCCGGCAGCATGCGCACCCGCGCGCGCCGCGACGGCGACGACTGGGTCCTCGACGGTCGCAAGATGTGGATCACCAACGGCTCCATCGCCGACGTCGCGGTCGTCTGGGCCCAGACCGATGACGGCATCCGCGGCTTCGTCGTGCCGACCACGACGCCGGGGTTCTCGGCCCCCGAGATCAAGCACAAGCAGTCACTGCGCGCCTCGGTCACGAGCGAGCTCGTGCTCGACGCCGTCCGGCTTCCCGCCGGCGCGGTCCTGCCCGAGGTGCGCGGCCTGAAGGGCCCCCTCAGCTGCCTCAACGAGGCGCGCTTCGGCATCGTCTGGGGCGCGTTGGGCGCCGCCCGCTCCTCCCTGCAGGCAGCCCTGACGTATGCCGGTGAGCGCACCCAGTTCGGCAGGCCGATCTCCGGGTTCCAGCTGACCCAGGCCAAGCTCGTCGACATGTCGCTGGAGTACACCAAGGGTCTGCTCCTCGCGCTGCACCTCGGCCGCCGCAAGGACGCCGGCACGCTCCGGCCCGAGCAGGTCAGCCTCGGCAAGCTCAACAACGTGCGCGAGTCGCTCGAAATCTGCCGGACCTCGCGGACCATCCTCGGCGCCAACGGGATCTCGCTCGAGTACCCGGTCATCAGGCACATGAACAACCTCGAGTCGGTGTTGACCTACGAGGGCACGGTCGAGATGCACACCCTCATCCTCGGACAGGCGATCACCGGGCAGTCCGCCTTCCGCTGACCTTGCCTCAGCACACGTGATGCCAGAGCCGAAGACCCGGACCCTGTGGTCCGGGTCTTCGTGCTGGCACGCAGCGCGCACCGGCTCGGTAGAGCGACCTCACCAGGCGGCCTTGTCCATTCGTCTCGTCCGTTGGTCCTTCTACAGGTGGGAGACCAGGAGGATGCCGGCCAGGGTGACGCCACCGACGAAGAGGGTGCCCACGGCGGAGACCACCATGACGCTGCCGCTCCGCTTCGCCAGCGATGCGATCTTCACGCTGCAGCCCATGCCGAACAGAGCGGCGCCGAGGGCGGCGACCTGGATCTGGGTGATCCAGCCGAGAGCCGACTGAGGCACCAGGCCCGTGCTGCGGAGCGCGACGCACGCGAGGAACCCGAGCACGAAGAGCGGCACGACGGGCGCCCGCCCACCCTCGCTCGACCGGGCCGACGAGCGCATCCGCTGGACGACGCTGACCGCGGCCACGACCGGCGCGAGCATGACGACGCGGGTGAGCTTGACGACGACGGCGATGGCGACGACGGCGGCGCCGGCCGGGCTGGCGGCGGCGACCACCTGCCCGACCTCGTGGACGCTTGCCCCCGCCCAGACACCGAACTGCTCATCGGTGAGTCCCACGGGGCCGCGCAGCAGCGGCAGGAGCACGAGCAGGATCGTCCCGAACAGGGTCACCATCGCGATGGCGACCGTCACGTCCTCCTCGTCCGCCTCCGCCGTCTCCTCCATCGCCGCGATGGCCGAGGCGCCGCAGATCGCCGTGCCCGTGCCGATGAGGAGGCTCCTCGCGGGGCTGAGCCCCATCCTCCGACCGACCCAGGTCGTCACCACGAGGGTTGCGACGAGACTCACTGCGACGACCGCGATGATCGGCAGGCCGAGCGCAGCGATCGAGCCGAACGAGACCGAGAAGCCGAGCAGGACGATCCCCACGCGCAGGAGCTTCTTCGTCACCAGGGCCAGCGGCCCGACACCGCTCCTCGGCAGCATGCCGGTGTTGGCGGCGAGAACACCGAGGCCGATCGCCCACGTGAGCACACCGACGGCCGGCACGAGCTGGTGAGCGAGCAGTGCTCCACCGAGGCCCGTTACGAGGACGGCGCTGACGACGGCGCGGTCGCGCCATCGCGTCCCCCCGGCAGGCGCGGTCTGGACGGTCTCGGAGACGGTCATCGGGGGACGCGAGCGGTCGGCGAGATCAGTCACTGGCCCGCGAGCTCACGCGTGAGAGTCTTGCCCGGGTGGCCGGATCGTCCGGGCTGTCCGCGGCCGTCGTCGACATGCCGCTCAGGACATGGAGGAGGGCTTCGGCTCCCGGCCAGTCGCCATATCCCGACGCGGGATTCAGGTGGCCGACCGGTCCCACGTCGATGAAGCGGCTGCCCCAGGCCTGGGCGAGGCCGCGGACGTTCTCGAAGTCCCCCAACGGGTCGTTCGTGCTCGCCGCGACGATGCTGGGGAAGGGCAGCCGGGCTCGTGGCAGCGGAAGCCAGCCGGACTCCTCGAGCTCTCGCAGCGTGGGGTACTCCGGGGGCAGGGGCTTGGCCAGGCCGGGCGGCGTGGCCAGGAGCGCACCCCGGACCGGCAGCTCGTGCTGTCGGGCCCAGTGCACGGTGGTGAGCACCCCGGCGCTGTGGGCCACGATCGTGACCGGGGAGACCGCGTCCCGGATCACCGTGTCGAGGTCGGCGACCCGCCCGGCCAGATCACGCTTGTCACGGCCGAACGATGGAACGACGACGGCATCGGGCCGCTTGGCGGCGAGTCTGGACTGCCAGTGGTCCCCCACGTCCCCGCGGAGTCCCGGCACGATGACGAGCGTGTGGTGTGTTTCCCGGGGCATCATGCCGGGACTCCTTTCAGGGGAAGTGGATCAGTCGGAGCCGACGGCTGCGACGGTGTCGTTCTCGAGGGTGTCGTTCTCGACGGTGTCGACCCTGGCGACGCGACCCAGGCTGCTCGGGTAGGCCCGACGCCCGATGAGGAGGGCGATGATCGCGATGACGGACACCAGTGGCGCGACCTTCATCGCGTCGACGAGACCGACTCTGTCCGCGATGGCGCCGACGACGAGTGGGCCAGCGGCCAGACCGAGGAGGTTGTTGGCCAGGGTGAGCGTGCCGAAGGCGGTGGCGCGGATCGAGGCGGGAGTCAGGTTGGCGACCATCGCACCCGCGGGCCCGGTGGTCCCGCCCGTGAAGAAGGCGCCCACGGCGATGAGCACCAGCTGGAGGCCGCCCGACTCCTGCGTGAAGCCGACCGTCAGCGCGACGAACGAGATCGCGGTGAAGACGATGGCGGCCGTCCACTTGCGGATGGCGACGTGCTTCGTGAGCCGGTCGGTGACGACGCCGCAGACGATCATGCCGACGCCCATGAGCAGGATGAAGCCAGCGGCCGCGATCCCCGCCTTGTCCGGGCGCAGGTGGTATGCACGGTTGAGGTAGCTGGGGAGCCAGGCGAACAGGGCGCCGGCCATGAAGAGCTGGAGTCCGCTGCCCACGTAGGCGCTGATCACCGAGGGGGTCGACACGAGAGCGCGCAGCTTGGCCCGCTCGGCCGTGCTGTCGACAGTGCCGTCGGCCGCCTCGGGTCCCCGGTTCCCGGGGTGCTGGTGACCGGCGAGCCGGCCGTCATTGACCATGATCGCGTAGAGCAGGACGAACACGATGCCGAGCACCGCCATGACACCAAAGGACCAGCGCCATCCGAGCTGCACCGCGAGGATCCCGCCGAGGAAGACGCCGAGCACGGAGCCGAACGAGCCACCGGCCATGAAGGCGCCGGTGAGGGAGGCACGACTCCTCGGCGAGAAGACCATGAGGACGACGGCGAGGCCGACGCTGCCATAGGCCGCTTCACCCAGACCGATGAAGAAGCGGGCGAGCATCATCTGCTCGTAGTTGGCCGCGATCGCGCATCCCAAGGTCGCCAGGCTCCACAGGGCTCCCATCAGGATGATGGCCTTGGAGCGTCCCCAACGGTCGCCGAGCAGCGACAGCGGGACCGCGAGCAGCCCCACGGTGAGCGCCACGATGCTCGTGAGCGAGCCGAGCTGGGTGTCGGTGAGGACCCACTCGACCTTGAGGAACGGGAAGACGGCGCTGAGCACTTGGCGCGACATGTAGTCGGACAGGAGCAGCCCGAAGGTGAGGACGAACACGGCGACCGGGAAGACCCGTGACCGGGTCATCGTCGCGGAGGTGGACGGTCGCGGCTTCGGTGGCGCGACGGGTGGCGTGGCAGTCAAGGTGGCTCCAGGGTGACGGTTCGGACCGCGGACCTCGTTGTCCGCGGCATACCTGGGGCGCGGGGAAGCTCCCCGCGCCCCAAGAGCTGGGCGCGTGTGACCGGTGGTCTCAGGCGTGGAAGGTGAAGCCGAGCTCCCCGGCCTTGCGGTTGGGGGCGTAGCCCAGGCGAGCGAGGGTCTCGTCGACGCTGTCGTAGGTCTGGCCGATGCGGTAGATGTCGCGGGCTTCCTTGCCGTCGGCCACCTCGCGGCCGAGCTCGCGGGCGATGCGCACGACCTGCTCGACCTGCTGAACCGAGGTGATCTTCTGTCCGGGCTTGGACCAGATGGTGTCCTCGTTGCCGCAGCGCGTGTGCAGACCCATGGCGGTGGCCATCGTGTTGACGGGCAGCACGCTGCGCATGAGCGTCTCGAGCGTGAGGATGGCGCCGTCGGGGGTGCGCTTGATGAACTCCATCATGTTGTACGGGTTGGGGCCGTCGAAGCCGCCGCCGATCGCGACCCACGTGAGGTTGAGCGGGCCCATGTAGTGGCCGCGCCGGATGAGCCGCTCGACGGTCTCCAGCTGCGGGATGCTCGAGAGCTGGAAGTGCGGCTGGATGCCGTTGGCGCGCAGGCGCTTGAGGTGCTCAACGACCCAGCCGGGGCCGGCCGGGACGAACATCTCGCGGTAGGCCTCGTAGATCTCGGGCCGAGCGATGGAGGTCCCGGCGATGTCATCGTCGGTCATCAGCTCGACGATGTTCATCTGGCTGGTGTTGATGGCGATGGTGACCTGGTCGGGCTTGGGGTCGAGCTCGGCCAGCATGTGCCGGGCATCGTCGCTGAGCCACTTGGCCTCGGCACCCTCGCCCTCAGGGGCGAAGGAGATCGACCCGCCGACCTGCAGGATCATGTCCGGCACGGCCTCGCGGAGCCGGGCGAGGAGCTCGTTGAACTTCGAGAGCCGCTTGGAGCCCTTGCCGTCGAGCTCACGGACGTGGATGTGCAGAACGGTGGCGCCGGCCTCGTAGCAGTCGACCGCGGCCTGGACGTGCTCGTCCATCGTCAGCGGGAGGTCCTCGCGGAAGTCGTCGGGCTCCCACTCGGGGCCGTACGGCGCGACGGTGATGACCAGCTTCTCCTGGACCTCGGGGAAGAGGGCGTCGTCGTGGAAGTGCATGGATGTCTCCTTGGATTGTTGGCGGGGTTGGGGGTCAGAAGGTCTTGTCGCCGACGATCCCGGCGCGCTCCATCTTTCGGACGTCCGGCCAGTAGTCCTGGACGGCATAGTGCTGGGTGCAGCGGTTGTCCCAGATCGCAAAGCTGTTCTTCGTCCACCGCCACCGGACCTGGTACTCGGGCACGGACGCCTGACGGATCAGGTAGCTCAGCAGCTCGCTGCCGCCGGGGGTGTAGTCGAACCCGTAGCGCACGTTCTCGGGGGTGTGGAAGTTCGTGAAGTGCGTCGTGAACGCGTTGACGAACAGGACCTTCTCGCCGGTCTCCGGGTGCGTCCGCACGACCGGGTGCTCCGCGTCGGGGAACGTCTCCTTGAGCGCGAGGCGCTTCTCGATGGGCATCGCGGCCCCGAAGGTCGCCTCGATGCTGTGCCGCGCCCGCAGGCCGGCGATCTGGACCTTGATGTGCTCGGGGAGGCGACGGTAGGCCTCGACCATGTCCACCCAGATGGTGTCGCCGCCGACGGCGGGGCCCTCCACGCACCGGAGCACGGATCCCATGGGCGGGGCCTCGCGCCAGGTCGCGTCGCAGTGGAACGCGTTCTCGTAGTGCTCCGGCCTGCTGTCGAGGTCCTTGTAGATGCGCACGAGGCCCGGGTGCTCCGGGTCGCTCCCGGCGACGGGGTGGTCCTCGAGCGGACCGAACCGCTCGGCGAGCTTGACGTGGTCGGCGCGGCTGATGTCCTGGTCGCGGAAGAACAGGACCTTGTGCCGCAGGAGCAGGTCCCTGATCTGCGCGAACACCGCAGGATCGTTCGCTGCGTCGGCCAGGCTGACGTTGCGCAGCTCGGCGCCGATGAAGGTGGTGAGCCGGTGGACCTCGATGGCGCTCGAGCGGCGCAGAGCGGCGCCCGCCGGCACCGGGGTGCGGTCGATCGTGTCGGTCATGGTGATCTCCTGGGTGTGCCGGGGTCGTGACGGTGGGGAGTGGGCGGCCTGGGTGGGTGTGGCGGCCTAGACGGCCGACTCCAGGTCGAAGACCGACGAGCCGATGCTGACGCCGGCCTCGAGGTCGCGGTGGGCCCGGACGGCATCGTCGAGGGAGTAGCGCTGGTTGATCTCCACGCTGATCCGTCCGGCGCCGACGTGGTCGAACAGCTCGCCTGCGAGCGCCGCGCGCTCGTCCGGGTCCGCGATGTAGTCGGCCAGGGCGGGCCGCGTCACGTAGAGCGATCCCTTCATCGCGAGCTCCATGGCGTTGATCGGCGGGACCTGTCCCGACGCAGTGCCGAAGCAGACCAGGAGACCGCGGCGCGCCAGCGAGTCGATGGAGCTCTGGTAGGTCGACTGGCCGATGCTGTCGTAGACGACCGGCACGCCCGCACCGTCCGTGATCTCGCGCACGCGGGTCGCGACGTCCTCGCGGGTGTAGACGATCGTGTGCTCGCACCCGTGAGCCCGTGCGACGGCCGCCTTCGCGTCGCTGGAGACGCTGCCGATGACCGTGATGCCGAGCAGACGGGCCCACTGCGTGAAGATCAGGCCCACGCCGCCCGCGGCGGCATGGAGCAGCACGGTGTCGCCGGCCTTCAGCGGGGCGATGCGACGGAGGAGGTACGACGTCGTGAGTCCGCGCATGGTCATGGCGGCGGCGGTGTCGAAGGCAATCGTGTTCGGAAGCTTGATGAGGTGCTCTGCCGAGATGACCCGTTCGGTGCTGTAAGCACCCAGCGGGCTGCCGGTGTAGGTGACACGGTCGCCCTCGGCGAAGTCGGTGACGCCAGCGCCGACGGCCTCGACGACGCCTGCTCCCTCGACGCCCATGCCCGCCGGGAGCATCGCCGGGTAGAGGCCGCTACGGAAGTACGTGTCGGCGAAGTTCAGTCCGACCGCCAGGTGCCGCAGGCGCACCTGGCCTGGTCCGGGGTCGCCGACCTCGATCGACTCCCACTGCATGACCTCTGGCCCACCGGCCTCGTAGAAGCGAATGCCTTTCGCCATGTGGTTCTTCTCCTGGTTGTCGCGCGACACGGGCGTATCGCCGTTCGTCGGGTGTGGTTGGGGCCGGCACTCCGACCGAGGGGTCGGCAGCGGCAGGGTCAGCAGGGGCCGGGGTCGGCAGGGACCGGGATTCAGCGGCGGATATCGGGGTGCGCGGTGCGGCCGTGAGTCCGGTCGACGACGTCGCGGGGGGCGATGCCGCCCCGTCCTCCGGTCTCCCCGTATGCCGGGGTCGGCCAGGTGAAGCTCGTCGGGAGGAGCCGGCCATGGCGCAGCGTGATCCAGAGCCGGAGCGGCTCCGGGACCGCAGCACCCCGGGATCCTCCGTGCCGGTGCAGGACCTCGTAGTTGTTGATGAGAAGCAGGTCGCCGGCTTGGAGGTGGAGGTCGTGGCGCCAGGCAGGGGCGGCAGCCGTCTCGTCGATGAGGTCGAGGAGCGCGACATCGGCCCCGGCGAGGCGGGGTACGAGGCTGAAGCGTTGCCCGCTCTCGATCGCCCGCCGGTCGTACCTCAGGCTCAGCCGTCCGTCGTGTCGGCAGGCCAGCGGCACCGAACGGTAGGGCTTCTCCCGCGGCTCCTCCTCACCGCCTCGGTCGTGGTGGAAGGCGTCGAACAGGCGCATGGCCAGCTCGGGGCGTGACAGGACGATCTCGTCGACGACCCGTCCGGCGCCGGTCAGGCTGATGGTTCGGCCCTCGTCGCGAACGAGCAGCGCAGTGACGTCGGAACCACCGCTGTGGAAGTCGGTGCGGCTCGTGTCAGCCGGTCGGATCAGCCGACCGAGGGGGTCCTGCGAGACGGCGATGCCGACGTGACGGCCGAGTCCCCAGAGGACGAGCCGCTCGTCGGCCTCGGAGAGGAGCTGCAGCGGTATGCCGCGGACCACGGCGTGGCCGTGACCACCCTCGAGCTCCTCGGCGAGCCGGGCGAGCCGGGCACCGAGAGCCGGCAGGGGGAAGTCCGCACGCCTGACGCCGAGCAGCGGCAGCGAGGCTCGGCGCACAGCATCACGGGCCGCGAGCACCTCGGCGACGTCGGCGTCGGTGAGGACGATGACTCGGTCGCGGGTTACCGCAGCAGCGGGCGAGTGCCAGGCCGCCAACTGGTCTGCAGGGGCCGGGGGAGTCCCCGTACGGGTGATCGGTGCAGGCATGCCACGTCCTTGTGGTTGCTGGAGTGCTTCCCAACAAGGTAGGTTCACGAAACGGCCCGTGCTTTACCTAAGTGGACAAGTCCCTTAGCCATTCAGGACAGGCGGTGGACATGCCATGACCCGTCCGTTCGTCCGCTCCGCGACGCTCAACGGCTACCTCGGGCTCGCCCGGTCGCTGGGGCTCGACGGCCCCACCCTCATGCGCAAGGTCGGCATCGAGCCGGCCGATCTCGCCGTTCCCGACAAGTGGATCCCGGCAGCGGCCGTGGCCCGTCTCCTCGACGTCTCGGCGACCGCCTCGGGCCGGACGGACTTCTCGGTCAGGCTAGCGGAGGAGCGCAGGCTCTCCACACTCGGCCCGCTCAGCGTCGTCCTGCGCGAGGAGCCCGACCTGCGCAGCGCCCTCCGGCTCCTCATGCGCTACGAGCACAGCTACAACGAGGCGCTGCGCATGCGCCTGGACGAGACGGGCGAGATTGCCACGGTCCGCCTGTGGTTCGAGTTCGGCGAGCCCGTCCCCTCGGACCAGGCGCTCACCCTGGGTGCTGCCGCGCTGCACGGCATCGTCCGTGAATGCGTGGGGCCCCACTGGCGACCCTTGGCCTGCTGTTTCCAGAGCCGTGCCCCCGCGGACCTGGAGGCCTACGACCGCGTCTTCGGAGCCAGCCTGCAGTTCGAGCACGACTTCACGGGGCTGGTGATCTATGCCCGCGACCTGAGCGCTGCCAACCCGCTGGCCGATCCGTTGATGAGGCCCTACGCCCAGCGGTTCCTGGAGTCGGTCGTCTCGCCGCGCGCGACGACCTCCAGAGAGCGGGTCCAGGAGCTCATGGAGTTCCTGCTGCCTCTCGGCAGGTGCACGATGGACCACATCGCCCGGACCCTCGGTGTCGACCGGCGGACGCTTCACCGACACCTCGCGGACGAGGGGGTGTCGTTCAGCTCGCTCCTGCACTCGACGCGCGCCGGTCTCGCCGAGCACTACCTGGCAAATGATCGATACTCCATGACCGACATCTGCCACCTGCTCGGCTTCACGGCCCCGAGCGCCTTCACCCGGTGGTTCCATCAGCAGTTCGGGATGAGTCCCAGTGCCTGGCGCTCCACGAGCCGCGCCTGACCCCCGGTCCGAGTCGGCCACGCTGTCCCGTATGCCGCCGGGCCAGGTCCCCCGGACACGCGTGGACCGCGGGTGGCCGGGTCGCCGGCTCAGCGGCATACGCGAGCGACGAGGAGCTCGCCGCGGATCCGGCCCGCTTCGAGGAGCTCACCCATCCGTGACTCCTGCTCCTTCACCCCGCTGTAGCGCGGGTCCACGCCGTGCTCCTTCGCGATGGCGTCGTCCACCCCGCGCTCGAGCGCCTGCCAGCGCTCGTCGGCGTCGGGGAGCTGCGCCGACCACTCCCGCTCGGTGATCGCGAACCCGGCTCCGGCCAGGAGCTCGGCCAGCTCGTCGTCTGAGGGGAAGGCGTTGCCCCACGGCGTCGTGAAGCCGTCCGGGGTGCCGACGACGACGAGCAGGCCCAGGAGGGCGTCGTCGCGCAGGACGCGTCGCAGCTCGGCGAGCCACTGGGCCTTCTGCTCGGTCGTGCACAGCGTCCCGAGCGACCACGCCGCGTCGAAGGAGGCGTCCGCGAACGGCAGCCGCGCCGCGTCGCCGACGACGGCGGGAAGGCGGAAGACCGAGGAGGCGATCCCGGACGCCGCGCGCATGGGGTCGAAGCAGACCGCCCGCACGCCGAGACGCTCCTGCGCGTATGCCGCTGGGCCACCGAGACCGGCGCCCAGGTCGAGCACGCGCGTGGCGGGGGTCGGGTCGAGGCGCCCCAGGAGCCAGTCGAGCACCGCCGGCGTGCCGCTCCCCCGGCAGGCGGCCGGGACGGCGTGATCGGGCCCGAGCGCCGCGATCGCCTCACCGGTCCAGCGCGCCATGGTGCCGAACTCGTCCTCCATCGGCTCTGCCATCTGCCCCATAGCGCCTCCGCTCGGTCGCGACCGTCCCGCTGTCGCAGGACTGCTCGCAGGCTAGCGCCGCCGCCACCGCCGCGCGCTCGCGCCGGAGCATCACGATCTCGCCCAAAGGCCCGCGACCACCCCTGCTCGGGGGTTACGCTCCGGCCACTCGGGGCATCCACACATGTCAGGAGCCATGCGGTGAACCAGCTGCTGGGCCTCACCCTTCGAGCCGTCAACAGCGCAGCCGACCGGCAGGGGCGGGCGAACGGGATCGAGCGGCATACCCTCGACCCCGCACGGCCCGACGAGCTCGAGCGCAGCGGTCTCGACCTGCTTGGCGACGGTCTGGACACCCCGTCCCAGGGCCTGCACGCGATCACCTCCGACCAGCTCCGGGCGTTCGCCCTCCATCTCGTGACACACGCGACGGAGACCCCGCTTCACGTGGACAACGCCCAGTCGGAGGCACTCGCGTCACGGGGACACCTCTACCTCTACCGGAGCGCGCACCTGCCGATCACCGAGGATGCGGCGGCCTACGTCGACGCCAACCCGAAGAACTCCATGCGGCTGTGCGTCCGGGCCTTCACGCGGGGCGCGCTCGAGCTACCGCCCGGCACCATCGAGCGGCTGCGCGAGCAAGTGCGGGCCGGCGCCAGGCACGGCCGCCTCCTGCGACAGCTGAGGGACGACCCGCAGGTCCGCGCCCACCAGCGCACGCAGTGGGAGCAGCAGGCGACCCTCGCCGGCGAGGACGTCCTCCTCGGCCTCAGCTCGATCGTGCTCATCACGCGGCACGAGCGGTATGCCCTCGAGGGGGGTCGCTTTGTCGTCGACCTCATCAACCCCGCGACGCGCGAGCTCCACATCCTCGACGGCTCGAACATCTGGCTGCGCGTGCTCGACACGCAGACCCGCAGCCTCACGTTCGCCGTGGTCGGCACGGGCAAGCACCGCTTCGCCGTCATGGACGCCCTCAACAACCTGGGCGCGATGTCCATCTGGCAGTACCTCTCGGGCCTCCAGACGCAGCTCTACTCCGGGGTGCCCTCGGACGAGGCCCGCGTCGAGGCCCACATCGCCGACGCCCTGCACCGCAGCGGACCCGCCACCGTCAAGCTGAGCCGCACGCTCGCCGCCGGCGACAACGCCCCCTCCGGGGCCTTCCTGCGCCGCCTCCGACGCACGCACCCCCACGAGACCGGCGACGCCTACGCCTGACCCAAAGAGCCCTCCCGGTTCGATGTATCCGGGCGTCGGATACGACGCCCCAATACATCGAACCGGGAGGTGGGTTCAGGGGGGGGAGGCGGGGGTCAGGGGGTCGGACCGAGGACGGGCTTGTTGCTCCTGATCACGCCGCGGGGGTCGCGGGCGCGCTTGATCTCCTGCAGCCTGGCCAGCGTGTCCGGGTCGTAGCCCGCGGAGTCCGGCTGCCCCTCGCCGGAGAGGTTGGGCATCCGGCGGCCCGTGGCGAGCCGGCCGAGCGCCGCATCGAGATCGTCGAAGGCACCGGGGATCGCCGACGCCAGCTCGGGAGTCGCCGGGACCCCTGCTGCCCACAGCCCGAACGGCGCGTCGACGGCGCACACCGCGCCGCCGTCTGCGGGCCGGTCGGCGAAGGCGCCCCCGAGGCCGCGGACCTGCACGATCATCAGCGGACAGGTGGCGCTGTCAGAGGTGGCGGCGACGAGGGCGTCGATGGCCTCGTCGTCGAGCGCTTCCAGGAGCATCGCGTGCTCGAGGATCGGCATCGGCTCGGTCGGCTCGTCGGCGACGTCGCCGATCCCGGCGATCGAGACCGGCCCCATGAGGTCCAGCTCGACCGGGGCCGACTCGCGCAGGCGCCACAGGAGCGCCTCGCCGAGGTGCTCGCCGCCGAGGCACAGGGCGGCCACGGTGACGAAGGACCGACCGCGGATCGGCTCGGGCAGCTCCGGCAGTGGCGGGAAGTGCATGATGTGCGCCCAGACGCTGAGGTCGCGTGGTGCCATGAGCGCGAGGTCCCGGAACGCCCGCAGCACGGCCCCCGCGTGGTGGACGGGCCAGAGGAGACGGCCCCCGTAGAGGTCGTCAGCGGCATACAGCCTGAGCTCCATCCCCGTGACGATGGCGAAGTCGCCCCCGCCACCGCGCAGGGCCCAGAAGAGGTCGGGGTCGCTCTCGGCGTCGACCCGGCGGGCACTCCCGTCGGCGTCGACGACGTCGAGCGAGAGGACGCTGTTGGCGGTGAACCCGTGCTTGCGGCTGAGCCAGCTGATCCCGCCGCCGAGGGTGAAGCCGACGACGCTCGGGTCGGGGTTGCTGCCGACGAGCGGAGCGAGCCCGGTGCCGTCGAGCGCCGCGAGCAGCTCGCCGAACTTCGTCCCGGCCCCGACCCGGGCGACCCGGCGCTCCAGATCGACGTGTATGCCGTCCAGGCCCCGGGTGCGCAGCAGCAGCGTGCCGTCGAGCGTCCGTCGAGCAGAGTGCCCGCTGGGCTGGGCGGTCACGCTGATGCCGTGCTCCCCTGCCCAGCGGACGGCGGTCACGACGTCCTCGACGTCGGCGCAGAGCGCGATCGCGGCCGGACGCTGGTCGACGTTGACCGTCCACGGCATCCGGGCGGCCTCCCACTCGGGGTGCGCGGGAGTGAGCAGGGCGCCCTTCAGCCGGTCGGCCAGCTCGACCCAGGGCAGGGCCGACGCCGCGCTGGACTCGTCCAGGGGCTGCTGCTCCTCGGACGTCTGACGGATGGTGGTGATGGAGCTCATGTGAGTGTCCTTACGGTCTGGGGAGATTCAGGAGAGGTCGGTCGAGGTGACGGGCGGCAGCGAGCCGTAGACACGCAGGGCGTGCTGCCGGTAGGCGCGCCGGCCGAGGCGGGGGACGATCGCGCGGACGGGGGCAGGCGCCGAACCGAAGAGCAGGGCCTCCCCCTCCGGTCCCGAGTCGTGCAGGAGCATCCCGACCACGAGCGTCCGGTGCTTGCGCGGCACGCTGTCCTGGCCCGCCTTGCTGAGGCGCGCCCACTCGGCCGGGGTGATGCAGCGGGAGACGAGCGGCAGCACGCGCGTCTCCTCGGCGTCGAGGTGCTCGACGAGGCCGGCATACAGCTCGTCGTAGCGGTCCGCGAGCGCCTCGCCGGCGGCCCTGGTCGGCGCCGCGGCCCAGACCGGCCGCGCCTGCGCGATCTCCTCGAGGAGCCGGTCGACGCGGGTGTGCTGCGACTCCATGAGGCCGACGACGGGGTGGAGCTCGTCGGCGACCCGCTCGGTGAGAAGCGGCCAGAGCAGCTCGTCCTCGGTGGTGTGGTGGTGGTGCAGGACGTGCTCGACGAGGGCGAGGTGGTCGCCCGCCACCTGGGCGCTACGGGTGTCGCCCGGCTGGACGCCCCGGACGAGGCTGCCGGCGAGCCGCAGCTCCCGGCGGAAGAGCGAGTGGACGATGAGCATCTCCCGCGTGTCGGTCAACGCGGTCGCAGAGGCGGTCATGACGGGTCCTCCTGGGTCGGTGGTCGGTGGTCGGTGGTCGGATCTCTGTGTCGACCACGCTCCCGGCCCGCGCCTACGACGCCCTTACAGGCCACTTGCGCCCGTCCGGGCGACGCTCGCGCACCCCCGGAAAACGCGGACGGCGTCGCGGGCCGCTCCGTAGGATCGAGGCGTGCGTGCGCGTGTCTTCGGAGATCTCGAGATGGCGGCCACCTCCGGAGAGCCGGCCGCACTCGGGGGCCGGCTACCGCGCGCGCTGCTCGGGGTCCTGCTCGCCGCGGAGGGACGCTCGGTCTCCACCGAGCGGATCATCGACCAGCTGTGGGGCGAGGCCCCGCCACCCAACGTCCTCGCCACGCTGCAGGTCCACGTGGCCCGGCTGCGCCGGGCGCTGGAGCCCGACCGCGACGCCCGCGCCCCGGCCCGGCTCCTCGTGACGCGCCCGGCAGGGTATGCCGTCGAGCTCCCTCGCGATGCCGTCGACGCCTGGGCATTCGAGGACCTTCTCGGACGCGCCGCTGCTGGGCCCGGCAGGGCGGCCGAGCCCCTGCTCGTCCAGGCCCTGGCCCTCTACCGGGGTCCGGCCTACCCCGGCCTGCACGACGTCCCGCTGCTGCTCTCGGAGGCCACCCGGCTCGACGAGCTGCGGTTGCAGGCGACCGAGCGGCTGTGGCTCGGCCGGATCGAGCAGGGCCGGGCGGACGAGGCCATCCCGCCCCTGTCCGCCCTCGCCGACGAGCACCCCACGCGGGAGGGGTTGAGCGCCCTGCTCGTCCGCGCGCTCTATGCCTCCGGCCGGCAGGCCGAGGCGCTCGCGGCCCTCCGGCGCGTGCGCGACCACCTCGCCGACGAGCTCGGGATCGACCCTGGCGAGGAGCTGCGCGAGCTCGAGGCCGCCGTGCTCCGCCAGGACGCGAGCCTGCTCCCGAGGGACCGCTCCCTCACGCTCGGCGCGGGCCGCGCTGCGGCACAGACGGATTCGACGGCTTCCGGTTCGGCAGCCGTCGACTCGGCAGCCGCCGCCTCGGCACCGGTCGACTCGGTCCGCGTCGAGGTCGTCCCGCTACCGGCGCCCGACCCCGGCTCGTCGCTCGCCGGGCGACGCGAGGTCCTTGCTGCGACCGACACGCTCGTCGCCTCGGCGGCATCCGGCTCCGGCCGCGTGCTGCTCGTCGTCGGTGAGCCCGGCATCGGGAAGACGCGCCTCTGTGCCGCGGTCGCCCAGCAGGCCGAGGCCGCGGGACTCCGCGTCAGCACGGGGACGTGGGATCCCGACGGGTGCCCGCCGCTGTGGGGCTGGACGACCGCGCTCGCGGGTCTCGGGCACGGCGACCTCGCCCACGGGGTCACCCCGGGCCCCGACAGCGCATCGGTCGTCTTCCGGCTCGCCGAGGACATCGCCACGGCGCTCGCCGAGCAGCCCACGTGTCTCGTTCTCGACGACATCCAGTGGGCCGACGCCGACAGCCAGCGGCTGCTCGTGCGCATGGCGGACCTGGCCGGCTCGTTGCCCGTCCTCCTCGTCGTCACCTCGCGCGACGGGCTGGCCGAGGACTCGCCGGCCCAGGCGACGATGGCCGCGCTCGCGCGCTCCGGCGTCGAGCGGGTGTCCCTCGAGGGCCTGGGTGTCCCGGAGGTGCGCGACCTCGTCACCGACCTCCTCGGGCTGGCCGTGGACGAGGAGCAGACGGCCCTCCTCCACGAACGCGCGGCGGGCAACCCCTTCTACGTCATCGAGCTCGCCCGCTACCTGTCGACCCAGGGCGCCCTGACCGACGTCACGCACGAGGCATGGACCTCCGTCCCTCACGGCGTGCGCGACACGGTCCGACACCGGGTGGGCTCACTGGCCGCGTCGGTCGGGCGTGCCCTGGCGATGGCCTCGGTCCTCGGTCGCCACGTCGACCTCGACGTGCTCGAGGCCATGTGGGACGCGCCGCTGGAGGCCCTGGACCAGGCGCTCGACGAGTCCATCGCGGCCGGGCTGCTGGCCGAGACCGGGGCGGGGCGGCTGGAGTTCACCCATGCGCTCGTCCGAGACGCGCTCTACAGCGACATCGCGCCGCTCACGCGCCGACGCTGGCACGCCGAGGCGGCCATCGCCCTCGAGCGGCTGCGGGCCGGCCACCTCGACCAGCACGTCGCGAGCGTGGCAGAGCACTACCGCCTGGCCGGTCCGGCGCAGGTCAGGCCAGCCTGGCTGCACACCCAGCGGGCGGCCGAGCTCGCTGCCCGGTCCGGGGCGCACGACGACTCGGCCCGGTTGCTGACCGTCGCGGCCCAGCTGCAGGCGTCGGACCCGCTGTGCCAGCCCGCGGAGCGGCGCCAGCTCGAGCTGGCCCGAGGCACCGCGCTGCGACGGAGCGGCCGGATCGCCTCGGCGTGGGACCCGTTGCAGTCCGTCGCGCGCTCGCACCTGGCCGAGGGGGACGCCGTGGCGGCGGCCCGGGCCCTGCTCGTCGTCACCGAGCAGGTCATGTGGAGCTGGCGCACGGCGCACGTCGCCGACGAGGAGGCGATCGCGCTCTGGCTGCGGGTGCTCGACGCGCTCCCAGGGAGCGAGCTCGGGCTGCGGGCCCGGTGCCTCGCCGCCCTGTCCGTCGAGACCATGCACGACCCGCCGGGCGGCCGGTGCGGCAGCTGGGTCGAGGAGTCCATGGCGCTCGCCCGGCGCAGCGGCGACCTGACGGCCCTCTGCGACGTCCTCCACATCGTCCTCAACCCGCTGCGTCGTCCCGACCTCGCCGGTCGCCGGCTCGCAGCCGCCGACGAGCTCGTCGCGCTGACCGCGCGCCAAGGGGACGAACCATCCCTCGCGGTGGCCCTGACCAAGCGCGCCCTCAGCCACTCGACCTTCGCCCGCCCGGACGCCGCCCTGGCCGACCTGCGTCGGGCGCTGCCGATCGCCACCCGTCACCACGTCGCCCCAGCCCTCATGGCCATCCACTACGGCCAGGCGGTCCTCGCCCTGGCGGCCGGCGACCACGAGGCGTGCGAGACCTCGCTCCTCGCCGGCGAGTCGGTCCAGCGGTCCCTCTTCATGGCCGGAGCGGGCATGGGAGCGCTCGTGCGCGCGACCTCGCTGCTCGTGCGGGGGGAGGCGGAAGCGGCATACGACCTCTCGGCGGACGGGCGCGTCCATCCCGCGCTCGACGCGCTGCCCCTGCTGTGCTTGACCCGATCGGGCAGGGCTTCGGACGTGCGCGAGCTGGTCGGGCCGTGGCAAGAGCAGCCCGAGCTGCCCTTCGACTACCTCTGGCTGACGGGGACCGTCCTCCGGGCGCTGCTGTGGTCCGAGCTCGGGGACGCAGAGGCGGCGGCCGAGCTCCACGTGACTCTCCTGGCGTATGCCGACCGGATCGCTGACGGAGCCATGGCCGCCACGTTCGCCGGGAGTGTGGAACATGCCCTCGCCGTCACGGCGCTCGCCTCGGGCCAGCCAGATGTTTCCCGCGCCCACGCCGAGCAGGCGCTCGACCTGCACCGGCGGCTCGGCTGGCGCGAGTGGGAGACGGCGAGCGAGCAGGTGCTCGGTCAGGCCCGCGGCGAGTCCTGGTCGCCGACGGGCTGAACAAGGCGGAGCACGAGCTCGAGCCCGTGGCTGGAGCCCGTCGTCCGCGGGAGGATGAGGGTCCGGATCCCGAGGCGGGCTGCTCCTGCGTCGTCCTGCCAGCTGTCGCCCACCATGAGCGCCCGCTCGGGCCGCACGTCGATGAGCTCGAGGGCGCGCTCGAAGATGGCCGACTCCGGCTTGACGACCCCCGCTTCGTAGGACATCACGACGGCGTCGACAAGGTCGCTCAGGCCGGCCCGGTCGAGGACTGGCCGGATGTCGATGCCGATGTTCGAGACGACCGCGATCTTCAGGCCGTGCGCGTGGAGGCTCCGGAGCACCGGCACCGCGTCGTCGAAGGGGATCCACGACTCGACCATCGTCTCGTAGAGGCTCGCGGCGAGCTCCTCGTCGATCTCCGGGACGCCCTTGACGACGTCGTCGTAGACCTGACGGTGGTGGTCCGGGCCGAGGTCACGCCGGCTGTCGGGGTCGATCTCACGCGCGTGCTCCCAGATGCGGTCGAGCCAGTCGGCGAGCTCGGCGGCCCGCTCGCTGCCCAGGGTCGCCGCCGGGCTCCCATCGCGGTCGAGACGACGCCAGGCCGTCTCGATCCAGTCCCGGCCGCTGCCCTGGTCGATGAGCGTCAGGTGGAAGTCGAACAGGACGCCGTCGAAGGGCGCCGGGGCGGTCTGGGTCACGACGGAAGGCTAGCGCGGCAGGGGTGAGCCCGGGCCGCGGCATACGCAACAAAAGGTTGCGCGTCTGCTGTTCGCGCAGCTACGGTGAAGCGCAACCTTTTGTTGCTAATCACCGAGAGAAGGAAACGAACGATGACGGACATCCTGCACAGGGTCGGGATCACTGCACCCCAGGACGCGGTCCTCCGCGCGCTGACGACGGCCGAGGGGCTCGCCGGCTGGTGGACCGAGGACACGGTCGGCGACGGCACGCCCGGCGGCACCCTCGAGTTCCGTTTCATCCCGGGCGGCTTCGACATGAAGGTCCTCGAGGCTCAGGCCGACCACGTGCTGTGGGAGGTCACCGGTGGGCCGGAGGAGTGGGTCGGGACCCAGGTCAGCTGGGACCTGCGGACCGAGGGCGACTTCACGATCATCCTGTTCGCCCACCGCGGCTGGCGAGAGCCCGTGGAGTTCATGTACCACTGCAGCACCAAGTGGGCAACGTTCCTCATGAGCCTCAAGTCGCTCCTCGAGACGGGCACCGGCGCGCCCGCGCCGCACGACGTCCAGATCAGCGACTGGCACTGACGCCGCCGGCCCCCTGCCGGGCGCCCTCTTGCGCGGTTCGATGTGTTCCACGGTCACGGATGACCGTGGAACACATCGAACCGGGAGGGCGCGCGAGGGGGATGGGCGGGAGGAGCGATCGGGAGGGGTGTCCGGCTCTGTCGGCGTGCGGTGCTATCCATGGGGTACGCGAATGCGACGTCGACCGATGCGAGGAGAGCCATGTTCCTGGTGGGAGAACGCGTGGTGTGGTCGGCCTCCGACCTCGCCGCCGCCTCGCAGTGCGAGTTCCAGGTCGCCCGCCGCCTCGATGCCAGGCTGGGGCGTGTCGAGCCCGCCGCCGAGCCGGTCGATGCCCTCCAGGACCGAATCGCGACGCTCGGCGACGAGCACGAGCGACGCCTGCTCGACCGCTACCGCGCCACCGCGGAGGTCGCGTGCATCGAGCGACTGCAGGGCCGGCATACGGACGAGGCGCTGCGCGACCTCCGCGACCGCAGCCTCGCGCGCTTCGCGGCAGGGGTGGTCGTCTACCAACCGGGGTTCTACGACGGGGAGTTCTTCGGCTACGCCGACTTCGTCGAGCCGTCCGACGCGGGCTGGGTCGTCGCCGACGCCAAGCTGGCCCGAAGCGCCAAGCCCAAGGCGATGCTCCAGGTCGCCGCCTACGCCGACCAGCTGTCGGCAGCCGGCCTTTCCGTCGCACCCGAGGGAGCCCTCCTGCTCGGCGACGGGCGCCGCGAGCCCGTGCCGCTCCGCGACGTCCTCCCGGTCTTCCGTGCCCGCCGCGACCGGCTGCGCGAGATCGTGCGCGACCGGCTCGGCGCCTCCGGGGCGGCTCAGTGGGACGACGACCTCCTGACCCTCTGCGGCTCGTGCCCCGAGTGCGTGGCCGCGATCGAGGCGCACGACGACCTCCTCCTCGTGGCCGGGCTGCGCCGCGACCAGCGGCGCAGGCTCCGCGAGGCGGGCGTCCGCACGATCCACGACCTCGCGCGTGCGACGGAGGGGCCGGCCGCCCTCACCCCGGCGACCTTCGCGCGGCTGCGCACCCAGGCTGCGGCTCAGGTCGGCCAGCTCGAGTCGGGGGTCGTCGCGTTCTCCCCGGTGGACAACCACGCGCCCGACGACCGGCCGCCCTTCCTGCCGCCGCCCTCCCCGGGCGACATCTTCTTCGACTTCGAGGGCGACCCGCTCTACAGCGAGGACGACCCCGCGACCGCGGGCCTCGAGTACCTCTGGGGACTCCGGCTGGCCAGCGAGCGCCCTGGCGAAGGCGAGTTCGTGCCGCTCTGGGCACACGACTACGCCGACGAGCGGCAGGCCTTCGCCGACTTCATGACCATCGTCGCCGACCGGTCGGCGCGGCATCCCGACCTGCACATCTACCACTACGCCCCCTACGAGACGACGGCCCTCAAGCGCCTCGCGGGCCGATACGGCCTCTTCGAGGCCCAGCTCGACGACCTCCTGCGCCGGCAGGTCTTCGTCGACCTGTATGCCGTCGTCCGCCGGGCGGTCGTCGTGTCCCAGCCGTCGTACTCCATCAAGAAGCTCGAGCCGCTCTACATGGGCGACGAGCTGCGTGAGGGCGACGTGCAGAAGGGTGACGTGTCGATCGCGGAATACCACCTGTACCGGCTCGACCGGGAGCACGGCGACGAGGAGTCCGCAGCGACCCGGCTCAAGGCCCTGCAGGAGTACAACGCCTACGACTGCCTCTCGACCCAGCGCCTGCGCGACTGGCTCATCGACACGGTCGGCGTGCGCGTCACGACGCCGAGGCCCGACGACAAGCCGGAGCTTCGGGTCCCGTCCGACGTCGCGCAGGAGCGCGAGCGCCTGGCCGCGGCGCTGACCGATCGTGCCGAGGCGACGACGGAGCCCGCCTCGACACGCGCCTGGCGCCTCCTCTCCGCCGCGGTCGGCTACCATCGTCGCGAGGACCTGCCCTTCTGGTGGGACCACTTCCACCGCCTCAAGACCCACGTCAACGAATGGGCCGACGACCGCGACGTCTTCGTCGTGGCGAGCGGCGAGGTCGTCAGCGACTGGGCCACCGAGAGGCGGCAGCGCAACCCGCGGCGCACTCTTCGCCTCACCGGCGCCTGGTCGCCGGGCAGCAGCCCGTCGAGCCAGGCCTACGCCACCTATGCGCTGCCGGCGCCGCCCGGGACGGAGGCCCACGACTCCTACGTCTGGGCGAAGAGGGAGCGCGAGGTCTCGACGCCTGACGACGAGCAGCCCGAGGTCGTCGAGGTCGTCGAGACCTGCTCCCCGGGGGAGTCGTTCGGCGACCTGCCTGTTGCGCTGACCCCGACGTCGGTGCCTGCCGGCGTCATCGAGAAGTCCATCCAGCGGTATGCCGACGACGCTCTTGCCGCGGACGAGCCTGCAGATCCGGCCTGGGACCTGCTCACGCGACGTCCGCCACGGCTCGTCGAGGGCCGGCGCCTCCCCCCGCTCACCGACGGTGTCGTCGCGGCGGTGACCGAGGCGGTCACCGCACTCGACCGGTCCTATCTCGCCGTCCAGGGCCCACCCGGCAGCGGCAAGTCGTGGAGCGCGGCCCAGGTCATCCGCGACCTCGTCGAGACGCATCACTGGACCGTCGGGGTCGTCGCCCAGTCGCACGCCGTCGTCGAGCACCTCCTCGACGGCATCGTCGAGCACGGGCTCGACCCGCAGCTCGTCGGCAAGAGCGCGCCGCACCGCAGTGCCCATGCCTGGACCGAGGTCACCGGCAACGGTCCAGGTCGGGTCGCGTGGGTCGACGAGCACCGCGCTCGAGGTCGGGGTTGCGTCCTCGGGGGCACCGCTTGGACCTTCTCGGCCGAGACGCTCACGCAGGCCTTCGACCTGCTCGTCATCGACGAGGCGGGACAGTTCGCCCTCGCCAACACCGTCGCCGTGAGCCGCGCCGCGCGCAACCTCCTCCTGCTCGGCGACCCCCAGCAGCTGCCCCAGGTGTGCCAGGGCCAGCACCCCGAGCCCGTCGACGAGTCGGCCCTCGGGTGGCTCATGGGGACCCGTCACACCCTCCCGGCCGAGCACGGCTACTTCCTCGCGACGTCGCACCGGATGTGCGAGGCCGTCTGCGCGCCGGTCTCCGGCCTCTCCTACGACGGCCGGCTCGTGTCCAGCGCGCCCGACCGCCTCCTAGCCGGGGTCGAGCCCGGCATCCGCAGCGTCGCGGTGCCACACAGCGGCAACCGGACCTCGTCACCGGAGGAGGCCGACGCGGTCGCCGACGAGGTCGCCGCCGTCCTCGGCAGGCCGTGGACCGAGGACGGCGAGACCCGCCCGCTCGGCGAGCGCGACGTCCTCGTCGTCGCGCCCTACAACGCGCAGGTGGCGCTCATCCGGCGCACCCTCGCGGCGCGGGGGTTCCGCGGGGTCCGCGTCGGGACCGTCGACAAGTTCCAGGGCCAGCAGGCGCCCGTCACGATCGTCTCCCTCGCCGTCTCCTCGCCGAGGGATGCGCCGCGTGGGATGGACTTCCTCCTCAACCGCAACCGGCTCAACGTCGCCGTCTCGCGTGCGAAGTGGACGGCCGTCATCGTCTACTCGCCGCAGATGACGCACTACATGCCGACGACGGTCATCGGACTGGCCGAGCTCGGCGGGTTCCTCGGCCTCATCGAGGCGAGCCACGGCCAGCAGCAGGCCGCCGGCACCTCCGTCCTTGCCGGGAGTCTCCACCGCCACTGACCTGCGCTTTCGGCCTCCGCCGACCGCCTTCCGGCGCCCGGCCCGGCGCCGACCCGCCGCGGGCTGCCGTGTCGCCCGCGAGGGGTCGTGACGATCCACTGCCGGCGTCCTGACGGCACCGCGCCTGGCCGCAGATCGTGCGCCCACCTGACTTCGGCGCCGACGAGTTTCTCGCCCGGATGTATCAGGACCCACGTCCTGCGTCACTTGACCCCCGTGAGCCCGCAAGCGGGGCAACGAGATTCAGGAGACCAGGCATGTCGGCACCAGTCGCTCAGCAGGCGCGTCGCGAGGACGCAGAGGTCGGGGACAACACTCCCGGCAGATGTACCGGCGGTATGCCGCCCGCATCGGTCGCGCTCGCCGTCGAGGCTGCCGCGGAGCCGGGTCACTTGCTCGCCGACCTCGTCGCACTCCACGACACCGTCGGGTGGACCGTCCGCACCGACGAGGCCTGGGCCCACGCCGACGTCGCGACGGCCGAGCTGCCCAGCCAGGGCTGGAAGCTCCATGTGTCTGCCACCGAGGCGAGCGTCCTCGATGTGCTCGCAGCCTGCGCCGCGGTCCTCCTCCCGGCCCGGACCCCGTTCAAGGTGGCGGCGACGTACTCCCAGGTCCGCACGCTGACGAGCCCCCACTGTCCCCGCGGCAACGCCGGCAAGATCGTCACCGTCTACCCGACCGACCTCGACGATGCGCTCCGGCTCGCGCACCTGCTCGACGTGGCCACCGAGGGCCTCGCGGGACCCCGCATCCTCAACGACCGCGCCCTGCGCGAGGGCAGCCTCGTGCACTACCGCTACGGCGTCTTCACCGGCACGCCGGTCCTCACGCACGACGGAGAGCTCCAGCTCGCCCTCATGACCCCGGACGGCCGGACGGTCGCCGACACCCGCGGCGCGAGCTTCACGCCCCCCGCATGGCTGACCGACCCCTTCCAGAGCTCGCGGTCCGACCAGCCGTCGGCCACCGTCCAGCCTCCATCAGCCGCCCAGCCCACGGCCGTCACGACGCCCACCGCTTCCACCACGCGCACGGGCTCCACGACGCCCACCGCCTCCGCCGCATCACCGAAAGCACCGACAGCACCCGCCCGGGTCCTCCTCGGTGACCGCTTCGCCGTCCGCGAGGCGATCCGGCACGCGAACCGCGGTGGCGTCTTCCGGGCGGAGGACCTCACGACCGGCGAGGCCGTCATCGTCAAGCAGGCCCGGGCCCACGTCGCCGCCGACCGTGAGGGCCGCGACGCCCGCGACCGCCTGCGCCACGAATCGGCCGTACTCGGGCAGCTCGCTCCCACCGGCCTGACTCCCCGCCCGGTCCAGCTCTTCGAGCAGGGCGGCGACCTCTTCCTCGCCGAGAGCGACCTCGGCGCCGAGACCCTGCGCGCCTGGGTCTCGCGCCGCGCCGCCCAGCCGGGCGGGGTCGCGTCCGACCCGTCCACCACCTCGGACCCGACCGCCGCCCTCGACGTCCTGCGTCATGTGGCTGCGGCCCTGCGCGTCGTCCACGAGCACGGTCTCGTCCTGCGCGACCTCACACCGAACAACCTCCTCGTCCGGGCCGACCGCACGGTCGCCATCATCGACCCCGAGCTCGCGATCTCCGCCGACGCGGAGGTGGACCTGTCCCGGAGAAGCGGCACAGCGGCATACGCCCCCGCGGAGCAGCTGAGCGGTGCGGCACCCGAGCCCGCCATGGACCTCCACGCGCTCGGCGCGCTGGTCCTCTTCGTCCTGACGGGCGAGGACCCGCTGCTCGGGGTGGACGGCTCGACGAGCACCGACGCGTGGCTCGATCGCGGTTCCCGACGCCTCAGCGTCCCCGCGGACCTCGCCGACCTCGCCGTGCGCCTCACCGGCGACCCCGCCGCGCGCCCCTCGCTCGACGCAGTCATCGCGACGGTCGACAGGGCGGCCCGACCCGGGGCCACGGCCGGCTGGACGCTACCGGGCGAGGCCGACCGCGCCCGCCACGCGCTCGACGACATCGAACCGATCGACGCCGCCGTCGCCGACGAGGCGATCGAGACGCTCCTCGACCGGCTCGTCCGCGAGATCTCCCCGCGCGGCTCGCGCGTCGCACGGGCCTCGGCCTTCGGCGAGACGACCCTGCCGACGAACGTCCAGCACGGCGCCTCGGGCCTGCTCGGGGTCCTCTTCCAGGCCGCACGCCTCCGCGGCGACGACCGGGCCCGTCGTGCTGCCGCCGAGCTCGCCGGTTGGGTCGACCGGGCGCCCGCGCCGCAGGGCGGGGCCGTCGGCCTCCACTTCGGCCACGCCGG
>NZ_AWSA01000050.1 GCF_000576595.1 Intrasporangium oryzae NRRL B-24470
GTTGTACGACGGGCGGTCATCCCGACGCTGGAACCCACGGTCGCCGCGGTCGTCCCGGTTGTACGACGGGCGGTCGTCGCGACGCTGGAACCCGCGCTCGCCGCGGTCGTCCCGGTTGTACGACGGGCGGTCATCGCGACGCTGGAACCCGCGCTCGCCACGGTCGTCCCGGTTGTACGACGGGCGGTCATCCCGACGCTCGTCGCGCGGGGCCCGCCACTCGCGGCCGCCGACGTGCGACGCGGAGGACGAGGCTGGGCGCGAGCTCCGGCCGGCGTGGCCGGTCTTCGGGCCGCCCTGGCCGCGGTGCGGCTTCTTCGCGCCGGCGCGGGCCGTCTTCTTCTCGGTGGACCAGCGGGCCTTCTTGGGCGCGCCGGAGGACGTGTTGGACATGCGTATTCAACTCTCTTGACTCGAGCAGACTTCGTCTCGAGCCGCGAGTGATGACGCGACCGTCCAGACGAGCCTCAGGCGCATCTGGTGCGCCCCATGTGGACCGGTGCCCGGCATCTGTGCCGTCCGGTGTCGGATCCGCTCCGCGTCGGGTGCCGGACCGCGCCCATTGCGCGAACGTCCGGGTGGGTGTCAACCTCGCCGGCCGGGCCTGCCCACCGGGCAGTCCCCGGCGCCATCCCGTCCATCGGTTCCGAGGAGACCTCGGAGTCGGATGCCGCCGATTCTATCAGCGATCCCGACGCGCCCTGACCATGAGCGCGGCGACCCCGAGCAGGACCCCGAGCATGTCGACGACTGCGTCGCCGACGTCTCCGGTGCGGCCGGGCAGGAAGAAGTGCTGGACCAGCTCGCTCACCGGGGCGTGGACCAGGAAGACGATCGCCACCCCGGCGATGGACCCCACAGCGCGCCCGACGGCATACGTGGGGATGGCGAAGACGAGAACGTGGACGACCTTGTCGGTCCAGCTGACCGGGCCCTCGACCGTCACGATGGGCCAGTAGAGGACGAGGAGCTGCACGACGACGGCGAGCGCCGCCGCGATGATGAGGCGAGGGCGGGTGGTCGCCGGCTCGCTGGTCTGAAGGGTCTGCATGGCACGCCCAGTGTAGGTAGGTTGCCCGTGGGGGCCGTGTGCCGGTGGGTCGACACCCGGGCCGGGGATCGCCACGAGAGCAGGAGACCGTCATGGGCAAGCGCACCGTCACCGTCACGGGATCGGGCCGCGCGTCGGCCTCCCCCGACGTGGTCCGGCTCGACCTCCGCATCGGGCACGACGCCCCCGACGTCGCCGCGGCGCTCTCCGGGGCGTCCGCGGGGATCGCTGCCGTCGGCCGGGTCGTGCGCGAGGCCGGAGTCGCCGACGCCGACATCCGCACCCTCGACGCCAACGTCCACCAGCGCTACGACAACACCGGGACCGCCGTCGGCTTCACGGCGCAGCAGCGTCTCGGCGTCACGGTGCGGCGGCTCGAGGCCGTCGGCGAGATCCTCGAGGCCGCCGCGGCCGCCGTCGGCAACGCCCTGCTCGTCGACGGGGTCCGTCTCGACGTCGACGACCGCTCCGAGGGTCTGCGCCGGGCGCGCGACGCCGCCTTCGCCGACGCGCGCGACAAGGCCGAGCAGTATGCCGCCCTCGCCGACGCGTCTCTCGGCGAGGTCCTCGGGGTGGCCGAGAACGGCGTCGCCCCGGTCGCGATGCCCAAGATGGCGATGGCCATGCGGGACTCCGGCGGCGGGATGCCGATGGAGGGTGGCGACCTCGAGCTCGGCGCGAGCGTCACGGTGACCTGGCGACTGCGCTGACCGGCATACGGCGGCGGGATCCCGGTTCGGAATACGTCACGGGAAGGGACCGTTGGCACACACATGGCAACCACTGAGCTGACTGCGCAGTCCTTCGAGAAGACCGTTCTCGACAACGACATCGTCCTCGTCGACTTCTGGGCATCCTGGTGCGGCCCGTGCCGCCAGTTCGCGCCTGTGTACGACGCGGCGTCCGAGAGCGGCGACAACGAGGGCATCGTCTTCGGCAAGGTCGACACGGAGGCCGAGCAGGCGCTGTCCGCCGCGGCCAACATCACGTCGATCCCGACGCTCATGGCCTTCAAGGAGGGCGTCCTCGTGTTCTCGCAGCCCGGCGCCCTGCCGCAGTCGGCGCTCCAGGATGTCATCGAGCAGGTCAAGGCCCTCGACATGGCGCCGATCAAGGCCCAGATCGCTGCCGAGAGCGCCGGCGCGACCGCCGACCCCTCCTGACCTGAAACCCCTCGGGGCCTTGCCTCGCGCGATCGGCCACGACGTCCGTCCCACCCGCGGTGGTGACCCGACGTCGTGGCCGATTCCATGTCGGCGATCGCCCTGTGCCCGCATCACAACGTGAGCTCGCTCGGGTCGATCCCGAGGTGCCTCGCCACCCGCGTGACCAGCCGGTGACGCCGGCCGGGGTTGAAGACGTCGTCCTTGAAGATCTCGACCACGGTCCAGCCGAGTTCCTCCTCGAGGACGGCCCTGCGGTCCGAGTCGACACGGCGCGCCCGGGGACCGTGATGCGCCTGCTCACCTTGGTACTCGCCCACGACACGCTGCTTCCTCCACACGAGATCGCCCGTCGCGACCCACTCACCAAGGGCATCGTGGATCGTCGCGTTGAGCTCCGGCTCGGGGAGTCCAGCGCCGACCACCACGAGCCGGGCGCGGGACTCCATCGCCGAGGCTGCGCCGACCCTGACCCACTGCAGCGAGCGCACCGCCCGGTCGCGCGAGCCCTTCGGCATCCGTCTGCGCCGACGGAGCGCCTCGACCAGGGGGACCACCGACTGGGCTCGTGTCGCGATGCAGTCACCGATCACGACGAGGTCGTCTGCTCCGAGCACCTCGGCAAGGTCGAGCCAGGTGTCGGCCTGGCCGACGACCGGCAGGCCGCGACACCGTGCGATCGAGCGGGACTCGAGGCCCCGGTGTCCCACGACCCCGGTGCGCCGGATCCGGTTGTGCCGGTTGTCCCGGATGACGTGCAACGGCCGGTCGGGTGCGTCCGGCGAAGGCAGCGGAAGGTCCCACAGCCGCGCCGCGGTCTCGTGGCAGAAGGCCACGTCCTCTGGCATGGCGAGGGCGAACGCCCAGGCACGCTGGACGGTCGACGTCAGCGGCACCGCCGAGCGCACGGACCGAGTCGGCCGCGCGAGGTCAGGGCCGAGCAACCTCCCCTTCGAGAGCAGCTCGGCCGACGGGTCGCCGAGGGCGAAGGGACGCCTCCTGAGTGGGTCCGGCAGCTCGATCCGGGGCATGCCAAGACTCTCGGCGCGCTCGGGCCTGCCCGCTGGACGGCCGCCCTCGCACTGTGGATGGGCTCGTTCGCGCCGAGGGATGTGGAGGGCGCGCCGGACCCCCGCGCCCACGCCAACGGTTCGGCCACGAAGTCCTCGTCGTGGTCCTCCGAACCGGAGTTCCTGGCCGGTCGGGCGCGACCGGGCCGTACGCACCGAGCCGGCTGAGCGGCATACGGGATGGGGGAACGCGAAGAGGGCACCCCGGTCGGGGTGCCCTCTCGTCTGACCGGTGACAGCGTGACGTGGCCACCACAGAAGTGGTGGAGGTGGCGGGAATTGAACCCGCGTCCGATGACGAGAGACCAGGACTTCTCCGGGTGCAGTGCGCTACGGCTTTTCTCGGCCCCAGGGCTCGCACGCACACGTCCCCTGACAGGCCCAGTTGAGTAAGAGTCCCGCGCAGCCCCCCAACATGACTACGCAGCAAGTTTCCTAGCTGACGCCAGGCACTGAGTCGGAAACTACCTCAGGCTGACGGACTTCGAGGCTCGCTCAGGCGGCGAGGGCGAAGTCGGTGCTCTTGGAGTTGGCACCTATTGTTGTGCAAGGAGCGTTTACGAGATAACCCTGCATCCTCGACCCGCTTCCCCTGATGTGTCGACCACCGTCGAAACCGATCACCCCCGTGAGGGTGTCCACGTCACGCTGTTCACTTGTCAACCTGCTCGTCCTGCTGGACCACAGTATGCATGAGGAACGCGCGAGGCAGCCACGGCATTCCCGACGGCGCCCCTCCTCACGCAGGATCGGCAGCGGACGTCCGGCCACGCCCGCCGTCTCAGAATCGGACGCGGCCCTCGGACATCGACCCCACCGCCACTAGGCTGCCGACGTGGTCGACGTCGACCGGCCGTCGCGCCGCGCTCCCGCGTGGTCGCACCCCACCGAGCACGCACACCCCCACACCTGGAGGTCCGATGTTCCGCAAGGTCCTCGTCGCCAACCGCGGTGAGATCGCAGTCCGGGCGTTCCGCGCCGCGACCGAGCTCGGCGCCCGGACGGTCGCCGTCTTCCCGTACGAGGACCGCAAGTCGGAGCACCGGCTCAAGGCCGACGAGGCCTACCAGATCGGCGAGCAGGGCCATCCGGTCCGGGCCTACCTCGACCACGAGGCCATCGTCGCCAAGGCGGTCGAGGCCGACGTCGATGCGATCTACCCCGGCTACGGCTTCCTCTCCGAGAACCCGCTCCTCGCCGAGGCGTGCGAGGCGGCGGGCATCACCTTCATCGGCCCGCCCGCATCGGTGCTCCACCTGACCGGCAACAAGGCCCGGGCCATCGCGGCAGCGCGCGAGGCCGGACTGCCCACCCTGCGCGGCTCGGCCCCCAGCACCGACCTGGACGCGCTCCAGGCGGCGGGCGAGGAGATCGGCTTCCCGGTCTTCGTCAAGGCGGTCTCGGGCGGTGGCGGCCGAGGCATGCGCCGCGTCGAGGAGCGGTCGGGCCTGCGCGAGGCACTCGAGGCCGCCCAGCGCGAGGCCGAGTCGGCCTTCGGTGACCCGACCCTGTACCTCGAGGAGGCGGTGGTCAACCCGCGGCACATCGAGGTCCAGGTCCTCGCCGACGGCACCGGAGAGGTCGTCCACCTCTACGAGCGCGACTGCTCCCTCCAGCGCCGCCACCAGAAGGTCATCGAGATCGCCCCGGCCCCCAACCTCGACCCCGACACGCGGACCCGGATGTGCGCCGACGCCGTCGCCTTCGCCCGGTCCATCGGCTACGTCAACGCCGGCACGGTGGAGTTCCTCCTCGGCGAGGACGGCCGCTATGTCTTCATCGAGATGAACCCCCGCATCCAGGTCGAGCACACGGTGACCGAGGAGGTCACGGACATCGACCTCGTCGTCATGCAGATGCAGATCGCCTCGGGTGAGACCTTCGCGCAGATGGGCCTGCGGCAGGAGGACATCCGCACCAAGGGCTTCGCCCTCCAGTGCCGCATCACCACCGAGGACCCGGCCAACGGCTTCCGTCCCGACGCAGGGACCATCACCGTCTACCGCTCGGCAGGCGGCAGCGGCGTCCGCCTCGACGGTGGCACGGTCTTCGTCGGCGCCGAGGTGAGCGCCCACTTCGACTCGATGCTCGTCAAGCTCACCTGCCGCGCCTCGACCTTCCCCCTGGCCGTCCGGCGCGCGCGCAGGGCTCTCGCGGAGTTCCGCATCCGCGGCGTCTCCACCAACATCCCCTTCCTCGAGGCTGTCCTCGGCGACCACGTCTTCCAGGACGGCCGGGCGACGACGTCGTTCATCGACGAGAGGCCTCATCTGCTCTCCGCCCGCGTCCCGGCCGACCGGGCGACGCGCCTGCTCAACTACCTCGCCGACATCACGGTCAACCAGCCCCACGGCCCGGTGACGACCCGGGTCCGGCCGCGCTCCAAGCTCCCCGAGCTGCCCGAGACCCCCCTCCCGCACGGGGCCCGCGACCGGCTGCTCGCCCAGGGGCCGGCGGAGTTCGCTCGCTCGCTGCGTGCCCAGAAGGAGGTCGCCGTCACGGACACGACCTTCCGCGACGCCCACCAGTCGCTCCTCGCGACGCGCATGCGCACCCGCGACCTGCTCCACGTCGCCGGCCACGTCGCCCACCTGACCCCGCAGCTGCTCTCGATGGAGGCCTGGGGTGGGGCGACCTACGACGTCGCGCTCCGCTTCCTTGCCGAGGACCCGTGGGAGCGCCTCGCGGCCCTCCGCGAGGCGATGCCCAACATCCCCCTCCAGATGCTGCTCCGGGGCCGCAACACGGTCGGCTACACGCCCTACCCGACGGCGGTGACCGACGCCTTCGTCCGCGAGGCCGCCGCGACCGGGCTCGACATCTTCCGAATCTTCGACTCGCTCAACGACGTCTCGCAGATGCGCCCGGCCGTCGAAGCCGTCCTCGAGACCAACACGGCCGTCGCCGAGGTGGCCCTCTGCTACACCGGCAACCTCATGAACCCGGGCGAGCGGCTCTACACCCTCGACTACTACCTGCGCCTCGCCGAGGAGATCGTCGCGACCGGCGCCCACGTCCTCGCCATCAAGGACATGGCCGGCCTGCTCCGCGCCCCCGCCGCGGCGCGCCTCGTGACGGCGTTGCGCGAGCGCTTCGACCTGCCCGTCCACCTGCACACGCACGACACGGCGGGTGGCCAGATCGGCACGCTCCTCGCGGCGATCGACGCCGGCGTCGACGCGGTCGACGCGGCGACCGCGACGATGGCCGGCACGACGAGCCAGCCGTCGCTATCGGCCCTCGTCGCCGCGACCGACGACACCGACCGCGTCACCGGCCTCGACATCAACAACGTCTTCGCGCTCGAGCCCTACTGGGAGGCGGTCCGCCACCTCTACAAGCCGTTCGAGTCGGGTCTCGACTCCCCCACCGGCCGGGTGTACTTCCACGAGATCCCCGGAGGCCAGCTGTCCAACCTGCGCCAGCAGGCCATGGCGCTCGGGCTCGGCGACCGCTTCGAGGCGATCGAGGACATGTATGCCGCCGCCAACGGCATCCTCGGCAACATCGTCAAGGTGACGCCGAGCAGCAAGGTCGTCGGCGACCTCGCCCTCGCCCTCGTCGGCGCGGGTGCCGACCCGAAGGACTTCGAGGACGACCCGCAGAAGTACGACATCCCCGACTCGGTCATCGGCTTCCTCAACGGCGAGCTCGGCGACCCGCCCGGCGGTTGGCCGGAGCCGTTCCGGTCCAAGGCGCTCGCGGGACGGCAGGCCAAGCCGCGCCTGACGGAGCTGACCCCGGAGCAGGAGCGGTCCCTCGCCGACCACCCGCGACGGACGCTCAACCACCTGCTCTTCCCCGGCCCGACCAAGGAGTACGAGAGCTCGCGCGAGGCCTACGGCGACCTGTCGGTCCTCGGCACGGTCGAGTTTCTCCACGGCCTCGAGCAGGGCGAGGAGTACGAGGTCGAGATCGAGCCGGGCAAGCGCCTCCTCCTCGGGGTCCAGTCGATCGGCGAGGCGGACCCGAAGGGCATGCGCACGGTGATGTGCACCCTCAACGGCCAGTTCCGGCCGATCCAGGTCCGCGACCGACACGTCGAGGCCGACGTCAAGTCCGCCGAGAAGGCCGACCTCGGGGCGGCCGGCCAGATCGCCGCGCCCTTCGCCGGGGTCGTGACCCTGGCGGTCCGCGAGGGCGACCCCGTCGAGGCCGGTGGCGTCGTCGCGACGATCGAGGCGATGAAGATGGAGGCCAACATCACGAGCCCGGTCGGCGGCACCGTCTCCCGGGTCGCGATCGGCGCCCACCAGCAGGTCGAGGGCGGAGACCTCCTCGTCGTGATCGGCTGACGACGACAGACGAGGGGTATGCCGCTCGCCCGCCGAGCGGCATACCCCTCGCCGTCGGCCGGCGTGCCGGCGGTATCGCCTGCGGCGGACCGGCTCGCACGGACGGCCTACGCCGACGGAGCGAGTCCACGCACGAGGGCCAGGGCGTCCTCCACCGACCCGGTGACGTCGGGGATCGGGAAGAGCGTGCCGCGCACGACCCGATCGTGGTCGACGACGAGGGTGAGCCGCTTGAGCCGGGTCGTCCCGCCGGCCCGGAACGTCGGGAGCCGGAGCGCCGCCGTCAGCTCGAGCGCAGCATCCGACAGGAGCGGGAAGCGTATGCCGTTGAGCCGGGCGAACTCGGCCTGCTCGCTCGGGCGCTGGGTGGACACGCCGACGACGGTGGCGCCATGGGCCTCGAAGTCGCCGAGACGGTCGCGGTAGGTGCAGGACTCGAGGGTGCAACCGACCCCGGCCGGGACCTCGTCGGCTCCCGGGAAACCGGTGCCGGGATAGCAGTAGACGACGGTGAGGCCTGCGGCCGTGACCGGGTCGAGGGAGACGAGGTGCGGCACCCGCTCACCGACGAGCGCGTCGACCCGCCGCACCTCGGCGGCGTCGATAGCGGCGGTCGCGCTCGGCCGGCCGTCGCCGAGGATCCAGGCGTCGCCGAAGTCCTGGAGGGCGGCGAGCACCGGCAGGGCCCCGCGTCCGCGGGCCGTGAGGACGTACTCGAACCGCGGCGGGTGCTGGTGGTAGGCCCGACGCTCGAGCACGCCGTCCGCGACGAGGGACTCGAGCCGCTCGGTCAGGACCTTGCGGGAGATGCCTGTTTCCTTGACGAGCTGGTCGAAGCGCGTCCGACCCCCGGCGATGTCTCGGAGGACGAGAAGGCTCCACGGGTCGCCGAGGACGCCGACGGCCTGGGCGATCCCGCACGTGTCGCCGGGGTCGGGACGTCTCCTGCTCATGAGCCCATCGTATGTCAGTTCACAAAAGAGACTGACTGTCCTGAGATGTCCCCATGCGCTCCCTCCGTGACCTGCCCACCGTCGTCTGGGTCCTCGCGGCCGGGCGGTTCGTCAGCTCGGCGAGCTCGTTCCTCATGCTCTTCCTCGTTCTCTACCTGACCGGCCCGCGTGGCCTCGGGGTCGTGCCTGCCGGTCTCGTCGCCGGCGCGAACGGCGTCGGCGCACTCCTCGGGAACGTCACCGGTGGCCGGTACGGCGACCAGCTGGGTCATCGACGTGTCCTGCTCCTCGCGGCGAGCATCGTCGGTGTCGTCACCGCGCTCATCCCCTGGCAGCCCGTCTGGCTGCTCGCGATCCCGATGCCGCTGACCGGCTACCTCGGCGCCGTGGCGTCGCTCAGCCGGGGCGCGCTCTCGGCGCTCGCGGTGACGCCCGGGTCGCGACGCTCGGCCGTGGCCGTGAGCCGCGCCGCATCCAACGCCGGCTTCGTCATCGGCCCTCCGGTGGGGGCGCTGATCGCCGCCCGGGGGTATGACGCGCTCTTCGTCATCGACGGTGTCGTCACCCTCGTGCTGCGCCACGTGACGTCACGCTTCCTCCCCGAGGAGGCTCCCGTGCGACCCGAGCCCGGCGCGACGCACGGCCTGTGGGCCTCCGTGCGCCGGAGCCCGGGCCTGCTCGTGCTCCTGCCCGCAGTCGTGCTCGTCGACATCGTCTACCGGCAGCTGTACTCCACGCTCCCCCTTCACCTGCGCGACGCCGGGCAGCCGCTCGGCCTCTACACGGTCCTCATCGCCGTCGGCTCGGGCCTCATCCTGCTCCTCGAGATCCCGGTCGCCGTCTGGCTCCGACAGCGGCCGGCGATCCCCATCATCGCGACGGGCTACCTCCTCGTCGCTGTCGGCTTCACCCTCTTCGGCGTGCCGTGGTTCGGCGTCGCCACCGCGGCGGCCGTCGCCATGATCGTGCTGACCGCCGGGGAGATCCTCTACAAGACGACCGCGACGGCCCATGTCCTCGACGCCGCCCCGGCGCACCTCGTCGGCCAGTACCAGGGCCTCTACACGGGCGCTGCCACGAGCGGGACGATGCTGGCCGCGCCGATCGGTGGCATGGTGTATGCCGCCCGGCCCGGTCTGCTCTGGCCCCTCTGTGGCGTCGTGGCCGGCATCGGCGCCGTCCTCGCGCTGCTGTCCGCCCGCGTCCCGGCGGCTCGCCACCAGCCCGCAGACCGAACGACTCGTTCGCTGCCGAACGCGCCGGTGCACCACTGACCTCGACCACCGAACGCAGTGTTCGGTGCCGAACGCGCCGGTGCACCGCTGATCTCGACATCGAACGCAGTGTTCGGTCTCTCCAACACGGCGGCACGCCACTCACCCCGACAACCGAACGCGGTGTTCGTTCGCGAACTCAGCGGTATACCGCTGAGTTCGCGAACGAACACCGCGTTCACATGGCAGGGTCCGGGCCGGGTCCGGGCAGGGGCAGGCAGGGTCCGGGCAGGGTCGGGCAGGGTCGGGGCAGGGTCGGGTTGCGGGCGCTACCAGGAGCCGGACGAGGAGCCTCCGCCACCACCACCGCTGAAGCCACCCCCGCCGAAACCGGAGGCGCCGGACGACCCGGGCGTCGAGGTGAACGTGCCGGTCGAGGTCGTCGAGAAGCTGTCGACCCCGTTGGCGATGCTCGTGAAGTCGGGGAAGACGTTGCCGCTCCAGACGTACCAGGTCGGCATGATGAGCGGCTGGTTGGCCGCCTCCGCGGCGCGTGCCACGTCGGCGAACGTCTTGGCCCACCGGTCCGCGACACCGAACACGACGGCATACGGGAGGTAGCGGCTGAAGATGTTGCTCGCCTCCTCGAAGGCGATCTGCCCGGCCTCGGCCGTGGTGAGGTACTCCTTGAAGCCGAGCGACTGGGCGAGCACCGCGGAGCCCTCCGCCGTCTTGGCCGCCATCCGCCCACCGAGGATCCACGTGATGCCACCCGCGAGGAGCAGTCCCACCCCGAGCGCGACGCCGCCGGTGAACCCCGAGCCGAGGACGGCCTGGATCGCACCGCGGCCGTAGAACAGGATGAGGCCGCCGATGACGGCGAGCGCCAGCCCGAGGCCCTGCCAGACACCGCGCTGCACCTGCGGCGAGGACCGGAACCAGTGGCGCCGGACGACCTCTTCGTACATCGCCGACTGGATCGACTTCAGGGTCGACGCGAAGTGGTTCTTGAGCTCAGAGAGCGCCACGACGTCGCCGCGGGACGCGAAGATCCCGTCGAGCAGCTTGCGCTCGTAGGGCAGGAGCCGGTCGTCGGCGGGCGGTGGCAGCTGCGTGAGGTTCCAGTCCGTCCGGCTGAACGGGCCCGAGCCGTCGACCTCCTCGATGCGCAGGTAGCCGCGCACCGCGAGGTCGATGATCGTCGCGGAGACGTCGATGGGGTTGGCCGTCTCGTCGATGATTGTGCCGACCATCCCCGGTTGGACGCCGGCCGGAGGCTGGAACTGGACGGCGACGACGGTCCGGCCCCCACGTGTGGTCGGCGCCTCGGCGGCCGTGCCCGCCGCCGGCGTCAGGCCCGGGGTGACGTCGGCGTAGCGCTCGTCGCGCCCGCGGGTCCACACCAGCGTGCCCATGACAGCCAGGGCGACGACAGGGGCGCCGATGCCCCCGACCCAGGCGGCGGCGTTGGCGGCCGAGGCGGCGCCGGAGCCGAGCGAGGTGTCGCTGCTGCCGTCGCGGATGTCGGGACGGGGGTTGTCGAACGCCGTGGCCGGGTAGGAGGCGACGACGGTCATCGCGTCACCCGAGGCCAGGGAGGCTGCGGAGAAGGTCGAGGGGTTGCCCGTTGTCCCCTGACAGGGGGTCGTCGCACCGGCCGCGCCCTGGTAGCAGAGGACCTTCGTCGAGGCGGCCGGCGCGTTCACCGTCACGGAGACCTTGTCGCGCGGCGTGAACTCGTTGGTCCCGAAGACGTTGTAGAAGAACTCGACCGTGTTGGCGGCCCCGTCCTGGCCGGCGATCGGGTTGAGCACGTTGTGGAGCGTGTAGCTGACGTCGTAGACCTGGGTCCCGCTCGTGTACTGGTCGGCGCTGCCGATGCGGATCTCACGCGCCGCCCCGTTGTCGCTGACCTGGAACGCGTCGGGAGCCCCCGAGGGGCTCGACACGGCGACGTCGGTCATGTCGTAGTAGCGGTACTTCCCATCCTGGCCAGAGACGCCCATCCGCACGATGATGTTGCGGAAGATCCCGTGGCGCTCCTCCCCCGCCGGGAAGCGCCAGGTGATCCGTTCCCTGACCTGGACGCTGCCGTCCTTCTGGAGGTCGTAGGCGGCTGTGTACGAGTCCATCCCCTCGCCCGTCGCGGCCTGCGCAGCCCCCGCGGGGAAGAGAACGAGGAAAGCCGTCGCGAGGACGAGCCCGAGCCGCGCCAGGACCGGCAGCGACCCACGTCGGCGCTCGCGCCCGGTGTGAAGGTTCCGGCGAATCGGGCGGGTCGGGCGTGTCGTCATCGATTCCCTGTCCTGGCTCTGGCCTGAGGGGCGGCTGCTGCGGGAGATTGACCGAAGTGCTCCGGTCACCGGTTTCGATGCGCCGCGCTCAACGCGCGTTCCGCCTCACGCCGATCCTGTCGCTCTCGAAGGGCGTGGCGCTTGTCGTAGGCCTTCTTACCGGTCGCCAGGGCGATCTCGACCTTGGCGCGGCCGTCCTTGAAGTAGAGCGACAGGGGGACGATCGTCCGGCCGCTCTCACGCGTCTTGTGGGCGATCTTCGTCAGCTCGGACCGGTGCAGGAGGAGCTTGCGGCGGCGCCGGGGCGCGTGGTTGTTCCACGTCCCGTTGAGGTACTCGGGGATGTGGACGTTCTCGAGGTAGAGCTCGTCGCCGCTGAACATCGCGAAGCCGTCGACGAGCGAGCAGCGGCCCATCCGCAGCGCCTTGACCTCGGTGCCGCTCAGCACGATGCCCGCCTCGAAGGTGTCCTCGATGTGGTAGTCGTGTCGGGCCTTGCGATTGCTCGCGACGAGCGATCGCCCCTTCTCCTTCGGCACCGGACCGTCCCTCCAACTCGTTGAGCTCGACTCACCGCCGCATCACACGGCAGCGTGCCAACGCTACCCCGAAGGCGCGCCGACCCGAGATCGAGTTTCGCCCGGAGCGGTATCCGTCGGAGGATCGGTCATGAGCCGTGCGGCTCAGAGCCAGATGCGTGGGTTGACCGGGATGCCGTCCTCGTAGACGCCGAAGTGCAGGTGGCAGCCAGTGGAGTACCCCGTCGTCCCGGAGTACCCAATGAGCTGGCCCCGCCGGACGCTTCCGCCGAACGTCACGATGCTCGACAGGTGGTTGTAGCTCGTCACGAGGTCGACGCCGCGGTGGATGCCGTGGTCGATGAGGATCTGGTTGCCCCACCCGCTCGCGCGCCAGCCGGCGCGGATGATGACACCGGGGGCAGCGGCATACACGGGGGTCCCGCAGGGGATGCCCCAGTCGAGGCCGTCATGGAGCATCCACTTCTGCAGGATCGGGTGCCAGCGCATGCCGAACCCGGAGGTCGTGGGGCCGTTTGCCGGGTAGGAGAGATAGCCCGACTGGGTGGTGTCGCCCTGGACGGGGGGCGGCACCTGCGGGGTGTAGGTCTTGCCCTGGGCTGCGGCGGCCGCTGCCTTCGCCTGTTCCTCGCGGATCTTGCGCTCGCGAGCGGCCCGCAGGGCGGCGAGCCGCTTCTGCTCGGCGATCCTCGCCTGACGGGCCCGTTCGACGAGGATGGCCTGCAGGCGCGCGGACTCGGCCCGGGCCGCGTCGAGCTCGGCCTGCTCGTTGGCGCGCTCGGTGGCGAGGTCGGCTGCGTAGGCGGTCTGCTGGGCCTTGAGTGCGTCGAGCTGCGACTTCGCCGTGGCGGCGTTGCTCGTCGCCGTGACCGCGTTGTTGTGGGCGACGATCGCCTGCTCCTTGGCCGCGGTCGCCGCCGCGGTCGCCGCCTCAGCGTTGGCGAGGGCGATCTCGGCCTGACGCTTGAGCTCGGCGATCTCGGCGCGCACGGCCGTGAGGTAGGCGCGCGTCGAGGTGTTGTCGGCGGTCATGGCGGCGAGCTTGTCGATCGTGTCGCTCGCAACCGTGCTCGCCGTGTCGGCCATGACGAGCCGGTCGGCGAGGTCCTGCGGCGAGGTTCCGCCGAAGACCATGCCGAGCTGGGAGTCGGGCCCTGGCCCCTGGAAGACCTCCGCGGCATACGCGTCGAGGGCGTCCTGCGACGTCACGAGCTCGCTCGAGCTCTTGGCGAGCCGCTCGACCGCGCGCTGCGCGTTGGCCTGGGCGACCGCCAGCTTCTGGGCGACGTCCTCGTTGTGTGCGCGGGCCTTCGCCTCGGCCGCCTCGGCCCTCGCCTGGACGTCCTCGGCCTGGGCCTGCGCCTGCTCGGCCTGCGCCTGCGCCTGCTGCGCCGCGGAGAGGCGCTGCTGCGCGACGGGGAGGGCGGCCTTCGTCTTCTCGAGGTTGACGTAGGCCCGGGCGAGCGAGGCGTTCGTGCCCTCGAGCTGCTGGCCCAGGGCCGCGATGCGCTTGTCGTTGCGCTTCTTCTGGTCGGAGACGGAGTCGGCGCGGGCGACGAGGGCCGTCCCGAGCGAGACCGTGCACGCGAGCACGAGCCCGACGGCTGTGATCTTGGCCGTCGGCGTCACCCGATCGGATCGCCTCATGCGCCACATAGATTTCATTGGTACCACAGGTCACACCGGATGGGCACCCCCTTGCCGGACAAAACCCCCGCATCGATGTTTTCGGCGGTCACCGGCGACCGCCGAAAACATCGACCCGGGGGCTGGTGGGGTGGGATCAGACCCGCAGGTAGCGGCGCAGGGCGACCCAGGACGTCACGGTCGAGAGCAGCACCACCCCGACGACGATCCACGGGGCCACGGCGACGACGTCGGCGACGCCGATGAACGCGGTGTCGGTGAGCGTCTCCCCGAGGAACCCGACGACGCCGTACTGGACGGTGGCCCACAGCATCCCCACGGCGAGGACCGCACCGAGGGCGCTCGAGATCACCGTCTCCATGACGAACGGGAAGCGGATCGTGAAGTTGGAGGCCCCGACGAGGCGCATGATCCCGGTCTCGCGGCGCCGGCTGAAGGCGGTCTGCCGGATCGTCGTCGCGATGAGCATGACCGCGGCGACGACCATGAGCGACGAGAGGGCGATCGCCGCCCACGAAACGGTGTTCATGAACGTGAAGAACTTCTCGAGGAGCTTCTTCTGGTCCTGGACGTCGGCCACTCCGGGCATGCCCTTGAGCGAGCTCGCGACGACGTCGAACTTCGACGCGTCATTGAGGTTGACCCGGTACGAGTCGGCGAAGTACGACTCACCCGCCCGCGCGAGCGGGGAGTTGCGGTAGGTCTCCTTGAACCGCTCGAACGCCTGCTGGCGCGTCTCGTAGAAGACCTCCTTCACCGTCGGCTTGAGGGCCTCGAGCTCGGACCGGATCGCCGTGCGCTGGGCGTCGGTCGTCGGCTCACCCGCGCAGTTGGTGTAGCGGGTCTTCTCCGCGCAGAGCAGGACCGTGACCTGGACGCGGTCGTACCAGTAGTCCTTCATGGTGTCGACCTGGCGCTGCCCCATGAGGCCGAGGCCGAGGAGGTACATCGAAATCATCGTGACGATGACGACGGACGCGGCCATCGACAGGTTTCGACGCAGGCCGTTGCCGATCTCCCCGAGGAGGAACTGGATTCGCATGGCGGGTCTCGCTCGGTCTCTCGTTCAGTGCTCGACGGCCTGGGCCGTGGGACGCGCCTTGCGGCGGCGGAACAGGCCGACGCGGACAGGGGGCTGGGGAGCCGGCGCCGCGTCGTCGGCGTCGTCGGACTTCGGCGCGGGCTCGGCGTTCGCCTGGGGCTCGGCCTTCGCCTCGGGCTCCGGCGCGCGCTCCGGCTCCGGGGTGGGCTCGGTGGTGGGCTCGGTGGTGGGCTCGGGGGTGGGCTCGGTGGTGGGCTCGGGGGCGGTGTCGTCGACGGGCGCGGCTGCCGCCTCGTCAGCAGGCTGCCGCTCAGGAACGTCCGCGGCCGGGGCCTCTTGTGCCTCGGGCACGCCGACGGTCTCCGCCGCGGGCTCGGCCGCGGTCTCCTCCGCCGGCTGATCGGTCGGGTCGGCCGCGACCCCCTCGGTCGGCTCGTCCACGCGCTCGTCCACGCGCTCGTCCGCGCCCTTCGTCGCAGCCTCGGCGGAGTCGGGCGCCGCCGGAGCCTGGACGACGACCCGAGGAAGGGCGCCGGTCGTGTACTCCCCCGTCTCCTGGTCGCGGATGACCACGCCGTCGTCGAGCTCGATCACGCGCTTGCGCATCGCGTCGACGGTCACGGTGTCGTGCGTCGCCATGACGACGGTCGTTCCGGTGCGGTTGATCCGGTCGAGCAGCTGGACGATCTCGAGGCTCGTCGCCGGGTCGAGGTTGCCGGTCGGCTCGTCGGCGAGCAGGATCGGCGGCCGGTTGACGAAGGCCCGCGCGATGGCGACACGCTGCTGCTCGCCGCCGGAGAGCTGGTGCGGAAGGCGCTTCTCCTTTCCGGCGAGGCCGACGAGCTCGAGGGTCTCGGGGACGATCTGGCGGATCCGCGACCGCGAGCTGCCGAGGACCTGCAGGGCATAGGCGACGTTCTGGAAGACGGTCTTGTTGGGCAGGAGGCGGAAGTCCTGGAAGACGCAGCCGATCTCGCGGCGCAGGGCCGGCACCTTGCGCTCGGGCAGCTCGGCGAGGTCGCGCCCGCCGACGAGGATCGTGCCCTCGGTCGGGTCCTGCTCCTTGATGGCCAGCTGGAGCATCGTCGACTTGCCCGAGCCGGACTTGCCGACGACGAACACGAACTGGCCGCGTGGGACCTCGAGCGAGACGTCCGCGAGCGCGGGCCGCTTCGTCCGGGGATACGTCTTCGTGACGTGGTCGAAGAGGATCATGCGACGGGCCTCGGCTCCTGCGGGACGACGACGTGGCTGGGACTGCGCTCAGCGGCATACATCTGCCCGTATGCCGCTGGGCTGCCTTCCGAGGCTACGGCGCCGACGCGCGAAACCCGGGCTTACCGCCCGTGTCGGGCGTGGCGCGGCGCGGGCCGCGCCACGTCAGCGGTCGCTCAGACGGCGGCCTTCTTCTGGGCGATCTGCCAGCGGATGCCGGCCTCGATGAAGCCGTCGATGTCGCCGTCGAAGACCGCACTCGGGTTGCCGGTCTCGTACTCGGTCCGGAGGTCCTTGACCATCTGGTACGGGTTGAGGACGTAGGAGCGCATCTGGTCGCCCCAGCTCGCCTTGACGTCGCCGGCCATCTCCTTCTTGACCGCGGCCTCCTCGGCCTTACGCTGGAGCAGCAGCCGCGACTGGAGGACCCGCAGGGCGGCCGCGCGGTTCTGGATCTGGGACTTCTCGTTCTGCATCGAGACGACAATGCCCGTGGGGATGTGCGTCATTCGGACGGCCGAGTCGGTCGTGTTGACGCTCTGGCCACCCGGGCCCGACGAGCGGAAGACGTCGATCTTGAGCTCGTTCTCGGGGATGTCGATCGAGTCGTCGCTCTCGATGAGCGGGATGACCTCGACGGCGGCGAAGCTCGTCTGGCGGCGGCCCTGGTTGTCGAACGGGCTGATCCGCACGAGGCGGTGGGTCCCGCCCTCGACGGACAGGTGGCCGAAGGCGTAGGGCACGTTGACCTCGAAGGTCGCGGACTTGAGGCCGGCCTCCTCCGCATACGAGGTGTCCATGACCTTGGTCGGGTAGCCGTGGCGCTCGGCCCAGCGGAGGTACATCCGCATGAGCATCTCCGCGAAGTCGGCGGCGTCGACGCCGCCGGCGCCCGCGCGGATCGTGACGACCGCCTCGCGCTCGTCGTACTCGCCGGAGAGCAGGGTGCGGACCTCGAGCTCGCCGACGTCCTTCTTGAGCTGGACGAGGTCGCGCTCGGCCTCGTCCATCGTCGCCTGGTCGGACTCCTCGGTGCCCATCTCGACGAGCGTCTCGAGGTCCTCGATGCGCTGGTCCATCTCGAGGACGCGGTCTCGCTCGGAGTTGGCACGGGAGAGGGCGCTCGTCACCTGCTGGGCCTTCTCGGGGTCGTCCCACAGGTCCTGCGCCGAGGCCTGCGCCTCGAGGTCGGCGATCCGCCTCCCCAGGCCCTCGAGGTCGGTGACGTTGCGCACCGAGTCCATCGTCGCGCGCAGGTCCTTGAGCTCCAGGGTGAAATCAACAGCCACGAAGCAACAGCCTACGGCAGTGCAGCGGTGCTCCGCTCCGCCCCCGGCAGCGCCTGCGGGTCGACGAGGTCGAGCGGCGGGTCGAACCGGACGAGGAGGGCGGGGTCGAGATGGGCCTGCCGGCGCAGCAGCTGTTCGCCCTCGAAGCTCAGCGTCGCAGTCACGTCACAGGCCCCACCCCGCATGCCGACGAGGTCGCCGTGGCGCACGATGGCAGCGAGTCCGCTGGCGTCGAGGACGAGCTCGAGGGTGAATCGGAAGGTCTTGACGGTGCGCCCGTCGACGAGGAGGTCGACGTCGGGGTCGTATCCGGCCCGCACCTGCCGGCTGGCGATGTCGACGACCTCCTCGCTCCCCGGAGTGGCGAGGGTCCGTCTGGCGGCCGCCGTGAGGGCGCGGTGCTTGCGCCAGCACCCGACGAGGACGTCGGCGACGTCGAGGTCGAGCAGGTCCTCGACGACGGCGCCCACCTCCCGGTCGACGGACTCGAGCGCCGCCGTCGACAGCGACCGTATGCCGTGCAGCGCCCCCGAGGCGGCCTTCCTCTCGCTGAGCAGGGCACCCACGACCTCTCCTCGTTCGGCCTCCCGGTCGGCGCCGAGGATCATCCGCATCGTGAGTCGGCCCGGTCCTGTTGGTGCGCTCATGTCCCCATCTCCTCGATGACGTGCTCTCCCGGATGCGGATGCGGCTCGAGGCGCACGCTGACCTCAGGCCCGCGGGGATCCACCGGCGTGTCGACGATGGTGATGCCGTCGGCGGCGCGACGACCCGGCATGACCCGCACGTGGCCGCGGACCCACCGGCGGCTACGTGGACCGCGCAGCGCCACCGCAGTCAGGAAGGCGGCAAGAAGGAGCACAGCGACGAGCACGACGGCGAGCACGACGGCGACCCAGACCCACGGTGTCACGATTCCGCCCTGCTCCTGGTCTGCCGTGTCACTGCTGCCCACGTCGGTCGTGGTGGTCACCTGGGAGCCGGCCGGCTCGACCGTGAAGTCGGTGCGGGCGACCTGGTCGGTCGCAGGTTCGCACCGCACGACCAAGGTGTGCCGGCCGGTGAACGCCGACGGCACGGTGACGGTGGTGCCGGCTGTGCCGTCGGCGGCCACCGGCGAGGCGCCAGCACGCCCGACGTCGTCCCACAGGAAGACGACCTGGCCGCACACGAAGCCGGAGGCCTCCGCCGTGGCGTCCGCGCCGGCTGTCGCCTTGTCGGGGCGCATGACGACGCGCGGGACGGGCGTCGAGGTCGTGTCAGGTGGCCTGGTCGCCACCGTCACGGTGAATCCCTCCGACTCCCACGAGAAGAGGACCTTGCCGTAGACCGTGCACGAGGCGGTGACCCGATGACTCCCCGTGGAGAGCCCACGTGACACTGTCGTGGTCGCCCGGTAAGCCCCGTCTCGCGACTCCGCGGTCCCCCAAGTCAGAGCGGGATCGCCGTCCCAGGAGACCGTGACGTCTCCGGGGCAGGAGCCGGGAAGCGTCGCCGAGACCACGGTTCCGACATCGCCCTCGAGCGGGTCGACCGACACCGTCGGTGGCACCACCATGAAGGCGGCCGGCTCCCAGTCGAGCGGGTGGTCGCCGGCGCAGAGGACGCTGACCTCGTGCGAGCCGGGCGAGAACTCCGGGGGGACAGTGGTCGTCGCGGTGAACCACCCGTCCTTTAGAACCGTCTCGCCCCAGGGCTGCCTCGACTCGGTCCAGACGAAGGAGAGATCCGCGGAGCACCATCCCTGGGTCCTTGCGGTCACGGTGGTGCTCACGGGCCCCGACTCGGGCGTCAGCAACACGGCCGCCTGCGTCACCACAGGGTCCGTGGCCGGGGGCTGGGCGACCGGGATCGGTGCAGTCACCGGCTTGGCGTCGGGAGGCGCCACCGCAGCTCGCGTCACCGGTTGCGGCAGTGCGCCGGCGACGGCGCCCGGAAGCGGGCCGAAGAGCATGCCGAGGAGCATGCCGAGGAGCATGCCGAGGAGCATGCCGACGACACCCACAAGGCCGACCAGGCCGCCGAGCGCGGCCACGACCTTCGCGCTGCTGAACCGGTGCCGGATCATCGACATCCCCGATGCCCCCAGTGCCCACGACTGGGCAGCCTCAGGCTAGGTCTCCCTCGCCACGCAGGGACAGGGCCGTTGGGCCCTGCCCCGCCCAGCGGCATACGGGCAGGTCAGTGCCCGTCGTGGCGCTGGCGGCGCACCTCGCGCGCCTCGGCCACGAGGGAGACGCCGGGACGGTCGTTCATGCTGCGCCACGCACCGACGCCGGCCCCGACCATGGCGAGCCCGGCCAGCAGGTAGGTGACCATCGCCCCGGTGTACGTCAGGGTGACCGGGCCGAGGGTGAAGGTCCGGGGCAGCCCGAGGCCGGCGTCGAAGGCGGCGGCCATGAGCGGAGCCACGGCGAGGACGAGGACGAGGACGACCCCGCTGAGGGACTGCACGAGGGCGAAGGTCCGCCCGCGGATCTCGTCCTCGACCGTGAGGCCGAGCAGGGTGTACCCGATGACCCAGCCGACGCCGACGAAGCAGCCGAGGAGGACCGCGAGCGGAAGGACGAGAAGCAGGACCGGGGCGACGGCCAGGACGAGGAGCACGATGCCCGCGCCGGTCAGGGCCGCCCCGAAGAGCCGCGGACGGGAGAACCCGGCGAGCAACCGGGGACCGAGGACGAGACCGAAGGCCATCCCGGTGAAGACGGCCATGAAGAGCAGGCCGTAGCCGGGGGCGCCGGCACCCATGTCGGCGACGAACCGCGTCGCGAGGCCGATGACGAGGCCACCGCCGGCGAACGCGCCGAGCATCCCGGCGACGAGGCCGCGCACGAAGGGGCGCTGCTTGACGAGGAGCAGCCCGTTGGCGACGGTGCGGTAGACCGACTCGGCGGCGAGGTGCTCGCGGGCGGCCTCGCGCGGGGGGAAGGCCACGCGGGAGACGATCCATGCGCTGACGAGGAACGTCAGCGCGTTGACGTAGATGGCGAGGAACGTCCCGCTCTCGTCGAGCGCGGGCAGCAGGATCCGCAGCGGCTCGCTGACCAGGGCGAGGCCGGAGAAGAGAAGGGCCGCGATCGGGGCGGTCCCGTAGCTGCCGACGAGGTTGAGCTGGTTGGCGAGCTCGAGCTTCGCGGGCGGCACGAGGTTGGGCACGGTCGCGTCCTTGGCCGGGTTCCAGAAGAGCGATACGCACTCGACGATGACGATGGCGACGTACATCCACCAGAGCGTCCCGACGACCGGGATCGAGACGAAGAGGGCGAACCGGAGCAGGTCCCCGACGATCATCGTGATGCGGCGGTCGAGGCGGTCCGCGACGACGCCGGCAAGGGGGCCGAGCACGATCGCAGGGGCGATGCGCAGGATGAAGACTCCCGAGACGGCGAGGTACTGGCCGACTCCGCCCCTCGCGAGCTCGGCCGCGAGCGCCGTCGTCGCGAGCAGGGCGAGCCAGTCGCCGAGGCTCGAGAGGGCGCCCGCGGCCCAGAGGTTGCGGAAGGGCCGGATCGCGAGGATCGCCCTCAGCCCGCCGCGGGAGGCCGGCGTCGGGCCGGCGGTGACGTCGTCGCCGTCGTGCGGGGGTTTCCCCGTGGTCATGCCCTCAGCCTAGGAGCGCCCTCAGGCGTCGTTCCCGTTTCCCCACCAGCGGCGGATCCGGCTCGCGCCGGACCCCGAGGGCCGGGGCAGGCGGCGTCGTCAGGAGCCAGAGGACGCGGGCGCCGCGAAGAGGCTGCGGATTGTCGCGAGGACGATCCGGTCGGCGCTGCGCTCGGCAAGGCGCCCGGCGAGGAGCTCGTCGGCGGCCGTGTGGAGGGTGGCCTGGTAGCAGGTGACCAGCCACGCAGTCGGCACGTCGGTGCGGAACGCTCCCGACGCGCGCCCGCGACGGACGAGGGTCTCGAGGCGCCGGGCCGCGTCCTCGTGGCGGTCGCGCACGCCGTCCGCGCCGAGCTCTTCCCGGGCGGCGGCGAGGAGCACCCGCCCGGGGCCGACGATGCGCCACGACGCGAGGACGAGCCGCTCGAGGGCAGCCATCTCGTCTCCGGAGAGGTCGACGCCCTCGAGCGTCGTGCGCGACTCGTCCATGACGCGGCTGAAGACTGCGCCGACGAGGTCCTTGCGCGACGCGAAGTGGCCGTACATCGTCACCCGGCTCACGCCGGCCGCTGCCGCGATCTCGGCCATGCTCGCGCGGGAGTCCCCGGCGAGGAGCCGGATGCCGGCCTCGACGATCGCCTCGCGGTTGCGCTCCGCATCTGCCCGCCTCGCTCGTTCCATACGGACACCTTCCCATATCCCTGACACGGGTGTATACCTTAGAGCTCACAGTCTTTACATCAATGTAAAGTTTAGGAGATCCTCATGCACCGCTCCACCGCCCCCGAGCACCCCGCCCCACCCCAGGCAACCGCTGCCCGCAACGCCTCCCCCTGGCTGATGCCCGTCATCGCCCTGGTCCAGCTCATGCTCATCCTCGACATCACCGTCGCCAACGTCGCCCTACCCGACCTCGCCGCCGAGCTGGCCCTCGGCCCCGGCCTCACACCCTGGGTCGTCACCGCCTACGTGCTCGCCCTCGGTGGTTTCCTCCTCGTCGGCGGCCGGGTCAGCGACGTCGTCGGCAGCAGACGGGTCCTCCTCCTCGGACTCGCAGCCTTCACCGTGGCGTCGGCCGTGGCCGCGACCGCCCAGAGCGGCCCGGCCCTCGTCGCAGCCCGGGCCGCGCAGGGCCTCAGCGCGGCCTTCGTCTCGCCGTCGGCGCTCGCGACCCTCACCACCGCCTACACCGGCGCCGCTCGGCACCGGGCGCTCGTCGTGTGCGGCGCCATCGGCGGGGCCGGTGTCAGCGTCGGCGTCATCGTGGGTGGACTGCTCGTCTCCGGGCCGGGCTGGCGGTGGATCTTCCTCATCAACCTGCCCATCGGTGTCCTCGTCATGGCCGGGGTCGCCCGGCTCGTCCCGGCCCGCCAGGAGGCTCCCGACGCCTCGACCCGACGCGTCGACCTGCTCGGCGGGCTCCTCGTCACGGCCGCGACGGGCGCTCTCATCTACGCCCTGACGCGCATCGGCCAGGACCGGTCCGTGACCGCAGTCGGCGTGGCGTTCCTCGCCGTCGCCGGGCTCGGGTATGCGGCCTTCCTCGCGCACCAGCGGCGCACGCAGGACCCGCTCGTCGACCCGCGCCTGCTCCGCACGCCCCGGGTCGCCACCGGCGCGCTCATCATGCTCGCGTCGAGCGCCATCCTCGTCGGCCTCTTCTTCGTCCTGAGCTTCTACGACCAACGGGGGCTCGGCTGGTCGGCCCTCCAGACCGGCCTCTCCTTCCTGCCCCTCGCGGCCGGGACCGTCGTCGGCGCCCACCTCGGCTCGACAGCCGTGCGCGCGCACGGCCCCCGTGCGGTGGCACCCGTCGCCTTCGCGGTCGCCGCCGTCGGCCTCGGCCTGGCTGCCTGGCAGGTGGACTCGACACCGCTGCTCCTCGTCGCGACGGGCCTGACCGCCGTCGGTCTCGGCGCAGGGTTCGTCACCGCAACGACGACGGCGCTCGGCGACGCCGACGAGGGCCGGGCCGGCGTCGTCTCGGGCATCGTCAACACGGCCCACGAGCTCGGAGCTGCCGTCGGCGTGGCCGCCCTGTCCGGCATCGTCACGGCCTCGGCCGCCACGGCCCTCGCCGACAGCGTCGTGGCAGGGCTCGTCGGCCTCGCCGTGACCGCCCTCGTCATCGCCGTCATCGGGGCGCTCGCGATCCCGGCGGGCCGGCCCGCCGAGGGAGTGGCCGTCCGCCTGCACTGAACCCGGCCACGGGCGCACGGTGCCGTATGCCGGGAGCGAGCCCAGCGGCATACGGCACCGGTGACGCGCGTCGAGCGTGGAGGCATCGTGGCCTCGTTCCTCGAGAACTCCTCGCGGCGGAGTGCCGGGAGCACTGTCGTCCTCGACGCGCCGATGCTGTCGTTGTCCGAGAGGGTCACCTACGGTGCCCGTGACGAGCTGCCGGGTGGGCGGGCCGTTCCGGCCTCCGTGATCTGGACCGCCGAGCAGATCGCCAGACTGCGCTATGGAGTCGACTGGGGCGCCGTCGACTACCTCGACGACACGAGCCGGCTCCACCGTGCCGGCCCTCGTCACCCACGGCGCCGCCGACCCCGTCGTGCCCGTGCACCGCTGTCCTGACGCTGCGTTCTGGATGACGACCACGAAGCTCGGGGCGACGGCCCGTCGGTGCGCGGGAACACCGCCCACGGGCCGGTGTAGCCGGAAGGTGGTCGTCATCCGAAACACCAACGGAGACAAACCTTGACGATCACACTGGGAGCCATGAGCGAGGTCCCGGACATGATGGGTGACGAGCTGCCGAAGCCGACGAACCCGGACGACGTCACGGATCTCGTCTGGCTGGCGTTCCAGAGCCAGTTCGCCTTCTTCAGCAAGGGCTCCCGGCGCAACCGCGTCGCCTACCAGTCCTCCAAGGTCGCGACGATCGTCATCGCGGCCGCTGTGACGATCTGCGCCGCTCTCGACGTCCGCCCATGGGTGACGGCCAGCCTCGGCGGTCTCGTCGTCGTCATCCAGGGGCTCCAGCAGCTCTTCCAGTGGCAGCTCAACTGGGTCACCGACCGCCAGTCGTCCGAGACGATGCGCCAGCACGGCCTCGCGTATGCCGCGATGATGGACCCCTACGACGGCCCCGACCGTCGTGACCGGCTGTCCAAGCTCATGCGCGACATCGCCCTGCGGGAGAACCGGTCGTGGGCCGGCCGCATGCTCGACCGCGGGAGCCGGTGACGGCCGCTGCGGAGAGCGGTCACCTCAGCGGGGCGCGGGCGCGGGAGGTGACGGTGATCGTCACTCCCCCGCCGAGCGACTCGAGGAACCAGCCGGTCATCGGGAGGTTCGCCCGCGCCGACAGGGTGACGACCGCGGTGGAGCCGTCGGGCGACCCCGTCTGGTCCACCACGGCCCAGTCGGTGATTCCGGTCGGTCGTGGCGTCCGGTCGAGGTGCTCGTGCGCGGCGTCGCGGACCGTCTCGTCGGTCAGGGCGAGCAGCTCGGTCACGCCATCCTCGTAGACGGCCCGTTCGTCGACGGCGTCGGCCGCGTCGAGGGCGATCGCGTCCGCCGTGTCGAGCAGCCGCATCCGCGCGAGCTGCGCTGCGGTGACGTCGATCCCGCCAAGGATCAGGGCGGTGCACAGGACGAAGAGCCCGAGGACGAGCACGCCGATCTGGCCGTCGTCCTCGCCTCGAGCCGGACCCCCGGCGGACGGCGCGCGGGTCGCGAGCGAGCCCAGCGGCATACGCAAGGGGGTCATCGGGCGACGAAGCGGTCGACGGTCGCGACGTGGGTCGACGAGATCGAGACCGTGCTCGGGAGGCGGTCCGCCAGGAAGTCGGGGATGAGTGGCAGCGCGACCTCGATGCGCGCGGTGCTCGTGACGGTGCCCTCGGGGCGCAGGCAGGGCGAGCCGTCGCACTCGAGGGCGAGCGACGTGCCCCGGTCGAAGGCGAAGTCGGCGAAGGCGAGAGCTGCGGCGGCTCTGGCACGGGCCTCGGCGTCGCTCTCGGTCGGGCTCGTCACGAACGCGCGGCCCGCCTCCCGTCCGGCGAGCGACGCGGAGAACGCGGCCGCCTGGATCCGGGCGACCGTGAGGACGAGGTAGACGAGCGGCAGCAGGAGCAGGATCCCGAGGAAGACGAACTCGACGATGGCCCGGCCGTCCTCATCCGCCCCCGCCGTCGCCCCGCTCGCGACCCCGAGACGACGCTGCAACCACCGGGTCACGGCGGCGCTCCCCCGACCTGCTCCTCCGCGAACGCGCGGCCCGTCACCGTCAGGCCGCCCGCCAGGCCGATCGGCCCGATGACGGGCAGCGGCGCCGTCACGGTGACCTCGACGATCCGCACGCCTGCGGGGGTCTGGCCCGCGACGGCCGTTACGTCGGACGCGAAGGAGGCGTTGAGCGCGCTCGTGATGAGCGACGCGGCGCGGTCGGCGCCGTCGGCCGGGTCCGCGTCGGCGCGGGCGCCGTAGCGCGCCCCCTCCGATGCCGCTGCGGTGAGCGTGTTGCGGACATAGAGGGCGAGCCCGAGTTGGAACACGGCGAGCGCGACGAAGAGAAGCAGGCCCACGACCATGACGAACTCGGCCACGGCCGAGCCTCGCTCGGCCCCGCCGTGGCCCGACGGGTGCCAGCGCACGGGTCGCGTCATCGGGGGGTGCCGTATGCCGTGTGCCGCGGTGCCGAACCCGCGCTCAGTTGGCGCCCGGGCCCGTGACCCCGGCGATCGCGTCGGTGAACAGCTGCTCGAGCTGGTCGCCGGCGACGGCCCAGAGGACGGTGACGAGGCCGGCCGTCATGAGCGTGATGAGCACCCAGCCGGGCACGTCGCCGCGATCGTCACGGCCGCCGACACGCGTCGCGACGCGTGCGGTGAGGCGCGTGGCGAACCGGGCGGTGAGGCGGGGCGCTGTCCGCACAGCGGAACGGTGCTGGCGGTGCGTCGCCGCGAGGGTGGTCTTCATCGTGGGTCTCCTTGGGGTGCGGACGTGGTGGTGTCGGGTGCGGCGGGTCAGAGTCGGAACCGGAGGAAGCTGAGGCCGGGATAGAGGGCGAAGAGCACCGTCACCGGGAGGATGAGGAAGACGACGGGGACCATCATGAGAATCTCCTTCCTGCCGCCCTCCTCCATGAGGGTGCGGCGGCCGTCCTCGCGGACGTCCTGAGCCTGGGCGCGGAGCACCTCGGCCAGGGGTGTCCCTCGCTCGACAGCCACGACGATCCCGTCGACGAACCGGCTCAGGCTCATCAGGCCGGTGCGGTCGGCGAGGCCCTGCAGCGCCGTGGGCAGGTTGGCCCCCGCTCGGGCGTCAGCGAGGCACCGGCGCAGCTCGTCGGAGAGCTCACCGCGCGAGAGGCGGCAGACCCGCTCGAGGGCACCGGTAGCCCCCTCGCCGGCGCTCACCGCGAGCGCGAGCAGCTCTGCGATCGTGGGGAACTCGGCGAGCATGCGCTGCTCACGCCGCTTGGCGGCGCTCGAGAGCATCGTGTCGCGCACGATGACCCCGAGCCCGATCCCGATGAAGGTGAGCAGGACGAGGATCGGCACCGAGACATGGCGTTTCGACACGGCGACGAGACCCGACCCGACGAGGCCGACGACGCCACCGGCGGCGCCCCACAGCACCTGCTCGGCGCGGAACCGGTCGATGTCGACGGGCAGGCCTGCCCGCTGCTGCCGCCGGGCCACCGAGGGTGCACCGCCGAGGACTCGCTCGACGACGCCACCCAGCCGGGCGATGTAGGGCGCGAAGAGCTCGCCCAGGCCGAACGGTCCCTTGGCCGGCTTGTGTGATGACAGCAGGCGGGACGGGCGCGGCGCGTCGCGCAGGTACGGTTCGAGCCGCTCATGGAGCCCGGGGCGGCGTGCGTGCGGGAGGCCGGCCACGACCAGAGACAGCCCCGCGAGCAGGAGCACCCCGATCGCCGCGCCCGGCCAGGACCAGCCGGCGTCGGCAAGGCGGCGCAGCACCACGTCGGCGGCCGTCAACGCAGCACCCTCTCTTCCTCGGGAAGGCGCCCGATCCAGACCATCGCCCGGTAGGCGACGACGCACAGGCCCGCTCCGATGGCCAGGACCAGCCAGCCGGCAGGCGAGGAGTAGGCACCGAGGGAGTCGCCCTTGAGCGCGAGCATCGCAAGGACGATCCAGGGCGCCGCGACGGCGAGCCGGGCGGCGCTGACCGTCCAGCTCTGCCGTGTCTCGAGCTCGGCGCGCGTCCGCGAGTCCTCGCGGAGGAAGGTCGAGAGCGTCCTGAGCAGCTTGCCGAGGTCGCTGCCGCCGACCTCGCGGGCGATGCGCAGCGACTCGACGAGGCGGTCGGCGACCGGGTCGCTCAGGCGGTCCTTGAGCCGGTCGAGGCAGTCGTGGAACCGGCCGCTCGTGCGGTAGTCCTCGGCGAAGGCGGCGAACGCCGGCCGCAGCTCCTCCGGCCCCCGGACGGCGAGCTGGGCGAGCGCCTCCGGGAGCGCCAGGCCGGCCCGGACCCCGGACGTGATGTTGTCGACCGCGTCGGGCCAGAGGTCGCGAAGCTTGTTGCGGCGCTGGCGAGCCCGCATGCGGACGATCGAGACCGGCATACAGCCTGCGATGACGCCGAAGCAGACGGCGATCGGCACGACGCGCGCCACGAGCATGACCAGGAGGAACACGAGGCCGAAGAGGACGACCGACCCCACGAGGACGTTCCCGGGCGTGATCGACGCGTAGCCCGCCTGGTGCAGGTGGTCACGCAGCTCGGCGGTGAACCCGCCACGCGAGGAGGCAGAGTCCTCGCGGCGCTCCTGCGGCCAGCAGGACCAGTAGATGCAGAAGACGCCCGCCCCGAGGACCAGGCCGATGGCGAGCGGGGACATCAGCTGCCCTCGTGCGCGAGGAGCGCGGTGATGTCGTAGCCGGCACGCTCGAACGCCTCCCGACGCGGGGGGTAGCCGTCGGCACGGACGAGGCGGCCACCAGTCGTGACGAAGAGGTCGGCGATCTCGATGACGTCGCCCTCCGCCCGCCCGGGGACGGCGACGATCTCACGGACCCTACGCACCCCGTCGCGCTCGAGCGCGACATGGATGACGAGGTCGACCGAGCCGGCGACGGTCGGCACGACGAAGCGGCTCGACACGTTCTCGCCGGCGAGCAGCGGCAGGGTGCACATCTTGGTGACGGCCTCGCGGGCGCTGTTGGCATGGACCGTGCACATCCCGGGCACACCGGGCTTGCCAAGGTGCGGTTCTTCGAGTGAGCACGCGACTCGCGACTCGCAGAACTCCATGGAGCCAGCCCGGCCAACCTAGGAGAACCGCCATGACACGCCAGCTTCGCGCCGCCCTCTACCTCCGCCTCAGCGTCAGCAAGGACGACTCAACCTCACTCACCGTCCAAGAGAAGGACCTCCGTGCCCGCGCCGCCGCGGAGGGCTGGGAGGTTCTCCCCGAGCACGTCATCTGCGAGGACGGTGTCTCTGGAGCCAAGAACCACACCGGCACCGCCCGCGCTCTCGATCTCCTCCGCCGTGGCGAGGTGGACGTCCTCCTCGCGTGGAAGTTCGACCGCTGGAGCCGCGCGGGCATCCCAGCTCTCGGTCGCCTCATGGAGGTGCTCGCAGAGGTCCCCGGCGCCCGCTTCGTCACCGTCAAGGACTCTGTGGACTCCGCGGCGCCGTTCTGGGGCGTCATCGCGTCCATCCTCGCGACCATCGCGGAGCAGGAGCGGGAGAACGTCCGCACCCGCGTCCGGGCCTCCATCGCCGAGCGGGTGACCGTCGGCCGGTGGACGGGAGGGCCGCTTCCCTACGGCTACATGTCGGCCCCCAACCCCGACGGATCCGGCCGCGTCCTCGTTCACAGCCCTGCCGAATCGGCCATCGTGACAGAAGCCGCGGAGCGCATCCTCAACGGCGAGTCCGTTTACGCGGTCGTCCGAGACCTCAACGACCGAGAGGTGCCGACGCGCCACGCGGTCCACAAGACGGGCCCCCGGAAGGGCCAGCGGAGGGAGTGGACCGTGCAAGCGCTCACGCAGATCCTCACCGCGGACACGGCACTGGGCCGGGTCACGCATCACGGCCAGCTCTTCCGCGACGACGAGACCGGACTTCCCGCGGAGGTGTGGCCGCCGCTCTTCGACCTGGAGACGTTCCACCGGCTCGCGAACCGCCTCCGAGTGCGCAAGCCGATCTCCGAGGACAGTCGGCGCCGCCGTCGCGCCCGCTCCAACCGACTCCTCTCGGGCGTCGTGTCGTGCGGCATGTGCGGAGCGCCGCTCTACCCGCGGAGCAACGGCGGCGGCACGGTCGGCTATGCCTGCTCCGCGCGCTCGAACGGCCGGACCTGCGCCGGGGTGAGCGTCACCGCAGACCTCCTCGACGCCTATGTCCGGGAACGCTTCCTCGACGAGATCGGGCACCTGGAGATCGTGGAGCGCATGGAGATCGTCGCCGACGATGTCGACCTCGCGGAGATCGAGCGCGCCATGCGTCAGGTGAAGGACGCGATGGACGCCGACGACGCGGACCTCGCCTCTCTCGCCGCGCAGCTCGGCGCCCTCAAGGCTCAGCGCGCCGAGATCACCTCCCGGCCGAAGCGCCCCACGGTCCGACTGGTGCCGACGGGCGAGACCTACGCCGCGGCGTGGGAGCGCATGAGCGCGGCCGACGACGTGGAAGGACTCCGTGCACTCCTCGCGCCGAACGTCGCCATCCTCTGTGTGACCAAGGGTCGCCGCGGCGCTCACGGTCTGGACGCTTCCCGCGTCACCCTCGTCACCCAGCCCGTCCACGTCTCCGGCGTTCAACGTGACGAGGCCGCGACCTCTGGCCGCGTCGTGGTCATGGCCGAAGGGAGCGCGGCATGAGCACCGATCTCACTCCCAAGGACCTCGCCGCCATCGCCTCCGCGGAGGCCGGCGAGGCCGTCGACCCGGACGCGCCGAGCCGCTGGACGGACGCGCCCACCGTCCGCGTCTGGCCGCTCACGCCGGAGGAATCCGTCCTCCACGCCGCGGCCCTCGCCGTCTACCTCGCCGAGCGCACCATCGTGGCCGAGGCCGGGGAGCCGTAAATGCCTCTCTCCCGGCGGATCTGAGCCCCGTCCTACCTCGCTAGGGCGGGGCTCTCTTCGTCCGGCTCCGCCCCGCGTGGCCGCCGTCGCGGCGCGTTCCGCCGTCCCCGCGTGCCCGGTGGCCGGTGACGCGGCGCCGGAGTGGGGAGCGTCCAGACGCGGGGGAGCGGGCGGCCCGGTGCCAACTCTTGTCACTGCGTCAGCGTTTACACGTTGGGCCCTCGTGGGCCTCAACTCGTATCACCGAGGTGTGAACACATCATCTTTTCTCGTCCTCCCTAGGAGAGCGACAGAACACAGATAGACCACACACCTCGGACCTAGGTGTGTTCACACCTCAGTGATACGAGTTGGGTCGCTGGAGTACGCCCCCGCCTCGCTCGCCCGCCTAGGCGCGTCTCAGTATGTGAGCGGAACGTCCCAGAATGAGCAATGCCCGCCCTCCTCGCA
>NZ_AWSA01000051.1 GCF_000576595.1 Intrasporangium oryzae NRRL B-24470
GCTCGCGGCCGAGAACCGCACCTACCTGCCCGACCTCGCCAGCGCGCTGAACAACCTCGGCGTCCTGCTCTCCGAGCTGGGCCGGCGAGCGGACGCCCTCCCACCCACCCAGGAGGCCGTCGACACCTACCGGGCGCTCGCGACCGAGAACCGCGCCTACCTGCCCGACCTCGCCAGCGCGCTGAACAACCTCGGCGTCCTGCTCTCCTGGGTGGGCCGGCGAGCGGACGCCCTCCCACCCACCCAGGAGGCCGTCGACCTCCGACGGGTCCTCGCGGCCGAGAACCCCGCCTACCTGCCCGGCCTCGCCGGCGCGCTGAACAACCTCGGCAACCGGCTCTCCGAGGTGGGCCGGCGAGCGGACGCCCTCCCACCCACCCAGGAAGCCGTCGACCTCCGACGGGTGCTCGCGGCCGAGAACCGCACCTACCTGCCCGACCTCGCCAGCGCGCTGAACAACCTCGGCGTCCGGCTCTCCGAGCTGGGCCGGCGAGCGGACGCCCTCCCACCCACCCAGGAAGCCGTCGACACCTACCGGGTGCTCGCGGCCGAGAACCCCGTCTACCTGCGCGGCCTCGCCATGGCGTTGAACAACCTCGGCCTGCGGCTGGACGACTCAGACCAGGGCGACGTCGAGGATGCCTGGTCGTCTGCCTTGGAGACCCTGGATCCGAGTTCTCGCGCGCTGCTGCTCGGGCATCGTTCCGCCGGTGTCGCGCGGGGGGAGCCCGCGGCGGCCGCGTGGTTAGCCGACGCCTGCAAGTTGGCCGTAGACGATCAGGGCATACAGGCTGCTCTGCGTGACGAAGTGCGTCGTCACCTCGGCCTTGAGAACACGCGCCCCGCATTTGAGGTGGCGTGGCGCGACCACAGCGGTGAGGACCTCCCGGGTTGGGCGAGCCTGGATCCAGACCTGCTGGCGGAGGCGCGGACGTGGGTCAACACACCCACCTTCGGGTCCGAGCGCGACTACCTCGCGGCTCACCCGGACCTGCTGGCGCGGGAGGCGGACGCGGCTATGAATGAGGCCATGCTGACCGTGCCCAGCGACGAGCAGGAGCGCCTCCGAGAGCTGCGCGAACAGGCCCGAATCGTGGGCACCAACGAGGCGTACCAGCGGCTGACCCTGCGCGAGCTCGCTTGGGCTTTTGTCGGCGCCGACCTTGGCACTCAGCAACAGATGCTCACGGACGTGCTCGAGGATTTGATCGACCCTGCGACCCGAGAGACCGTAGCTGAGGTTGCCGGGGAGAGGCAGAGCCCTCGGGGCGATGTGGCGCTGGCTCTGCTCGATCTGGCGGCCGATCATGCCCACTCCGGGCTGCTCCAAGCCGCGTTCGCTGGCCTTGAGGGCGTTGTGAACCTGTCGTCGGTGCTCCGTCAGATCGCGCTCACGGACGACGCCCGAGCCCTCCGGCCCATGGCGATTGTCGCGTGGCATGCCGCGACGACGGGCATCGATGTCGCCGAGGCCGGGTTCTATCTCGCGGTCGCCAACGTTCTGGATGACCGGCCCGACGACGCGGCGCAGGCGCTGGCAGCCGCCCTGGAACAGTCCCCGGAAAGCCGGGACAGTTGGATCGCCGACCTCGCCCAGATCGGCGGCGTCCAAGGCCAGGTCCTGACGCTCATCCCTTTAGTGACGAGGCTGCAGCCGACCGCGGGCACGCGAGCTCCCGACGAAACCCATTAGGAGCCGATGTATGACTGACACGGATCTGGTCGTTGTGCTGCCGGGGATCATGGGCAGCATCCTTGGCGTCAGCACTCGCGATCGGTCAGCAGCCGAGAATCTGGTCTGGGCACCCACGGCCGGAGCGGTATGGAACAACCTCACCGGCCGTCTGCGAATCCAGGACTTCCCCATTCCCGAGGGGTGCGGGGACGAGCCCCCCGGCGACAGGGTTGAAGCGGTCGAGCTCATGCCGGATGTGCACGCCATCCCCGGGGTCTGGACCCCGGTCAAGGGGTACACCCCGCTGGTCGAGCACCTCGAACAGCTCGGCTACCGACGACACCAACCGGGCGATCCACGCCCCGGTAACCTCCTTACGGTCCCGTACGACTGGCGCCTGTCCAACCGGTACAACGGGCAACGCCTCGCCGGCATCGTCGAACCAGCCCTGGACCGGTGGCGCAGCCAAGGTGGCCGCTACGCGAACGCGCAGCTGGTGTTCGTCTGCCACTCCATGGGTGGGCTCGTGGCCCGTTGGTACATCGAGAAATGCGGCGGATTCGGGCACACCCGCCGCCTCATTACCCTCGGCACGCCCTGGAGAGGAGCTGCCTCCGCCGTCGAACAACTGGTCAACGGCGTTACCCCAGGCATCGGTCCCCTGCACGTCGACCTAACCACCTTCGCCCGGTCCTTGCCGTCGCTGTACCAACTGATGCCTGAGTACGCCTGCATGACCAACGGCCCGCGCGACTACCAGAAGACCACCGCGCACGCCGCGTTGCCGTTGCCGTCAGCACGGGTCACCGACGCCATGAGCTTCTACACCACCCTCCAGGACGCCGAAGTAAGCCGCCCAGACAGCAAGACCATCTCCCATGCGATCGTCGGCACACGACAACCAACGACGACTACCATCTCGATCAACCCGGACGGCACAGCAACCGCCTTCGAGACGTTCGGCGCCGACAACGATTACGGCGATGGCACCGTCCCGCTCACCGGCGCCATCGGCCACGACGAGCCCCTCGACACCCCGCGCGTCTTCCGGGTCCGGGATGGGCACGGAAACCTCCACCGCAACCCGGCCGCGCTGGACCAGATCGAGGAGATCCTCACGACCGCATCCGTCCGACGCAGGGCCAGTCAACCCGTCAAGGTCCGCGTCCGGGCACCCGACCTCACCCTTGCCGCAGAGGCCTTGCAGATCGAGGCGGACATCGACGGCGAAGACCGCCGGCATGCGCTGCGCATCGTCGTCACCCACGAATCCGGGCGCATCCTCGAGTCCCGACAGCCCACCAATCGTGACGGTCACGCCCACGCCACCTTCACGAACCTGCCACCCGGCACCCACACCATCACCGTCGACAGTCCACCCAACCAGCCAGGCATGCCCGGCACCGGACCCAACTACGGCGGACCAATCGAACCCGTCACCACCACAACGCTCATCTGGCCCAACGACCTCTGACCTAGTGCGCTCCGCGTCGGCGAATAGTGCTGGACGTTCGCACCCGGATCGTCGGCTGGTGTCGCGAGTCCTACTGGCCCAATGAACAGAAAGAACCTCTAGCAGATCAAACCTGGCTCGTTGATCCAGATCTCCTCGACGGTCGGGTCGTCGAAGTACTGCTGGAGGGGCCCGTAGCCGGCGACGACGGCGAGGATCGAGTGGACCGCCGACTGCGGGTCGCCGAGGGACGGCAGCCCGCCGTGGAGCGAACGCTCGTCGTAGTCCTGGACCGCGTCCTGGACGAGACGGGGCACCTCGAGCGACTGGTGCGCCGGGTCGAGGCCGGAGCGCCGGATCAGCTCACGGACCTCGCCCTCGACGTGGCGGACCGCCTCCTGCGTGGACACCCTGTGACACCTCCCCGTGTGGTTCGCGCCCATCTTGGCGTGATCTGTCCGATTCGTCTCGTCGAAGTCAGATGCTGTCGCATCACAACTCGGTCAAGCCGCCGCGACATGTGGGCAACCGACGCCAGTGAGGTCGAACGCAGGAAGGGCGCACCCGACACCGCCGCATCGTAGGGAGGCCGGCAGGGCCGCCGCCGCGCTTCTCCACAGCTGTGGAAAGGGCACTCCGCCGTGCCGCCGGATGCTCTTGGCTGGGGCGCACGAGAAGGGAGACCCAGTGCGCATCCGCCTCGGCATCGTCGACGCCCGCGCGGCGATCGTGCCCACCGAGCCCATGGTCGAGGTCCTCGTCGAGGCTCCGGCCGGGACCGTCTTCGGGGACCTGCGACCGCACCTCGCGAGGCACCTCACCGGCCCGGGCGACGACCGGCTCGCGTACGACGTCGACGGCAGCCTCGTCGCCGACGACGCTCCCCTCGGGGAGGGCGACCTCGTGCGAGGGGCCGTCCTCACCGTGCGCCACGCGGGTTCCCGGTCACCGGCGCGTATGCCGCCGGGCCGGGTCGCGCTGCTGGAGCTGGCCATCGTGGGCGGCCCGGCATCAGGCCGCACCTTCCCGTTGGCTCGCGGTGAGCAGGTCGTGGGCCGGGCCGTCCACTGCGGGATCAGGCTCGATGACCTCGGCGTGTCCCGCGTGCACAGCGTGCTCTCGGTGTCCGACTCGGGGGTCTCCGTGAGGGACCTCGAGCCGACCAACCCCTCTCTGGTCGACGGCATACCCGTCCCGGGCGCTGGGTTGGGCCTCGACGTCGGCGCCCGGCTGCGGCTGGGCTCGACGACCCTCGTGCTGCGCCGGCCCGAGGCACCGTCCGGCGCCGTCGCGCCCTCGGCGGGAGTCGTGCGGTTCCACCGGCCGCCGCGCTTCGTGCGGGCGCCGACTGCGAACTCCGTCGAGTTCCCTCGGGTACCGAGCCGGCCAGAGGGCCAGCGGCTCCCGCTGCTCGCCTCGATCGCCCCGCTCGTGCTCTCGACCGCGCTCGCTGTCGCTCTCCGGTCACCCATCATGCTCCTCTTCGCGCTCATGTCCCCGGTGCTGCTCGTCGGCCAGTGGTGGAGCGACCGCCGCCATGGGCGCAGGTCCTACCGTCGCCTCGTCGCGGCGCACCGGCAGCAGGTCGAGGCGGCAACCGCAGCCGTCGAGCGGGCCGTCGCCGCTGAGCGCGGCGTGCGGCACGACGAACACCCGGACCTCGCCGTCGTGGGGCAGCTCGCCCGCTGCCGGGACGGACGGCTGTGGGAACGTCGTCCGGACGACGCCGATCACCTCGTCGTGCGGCTGGGGACGGCCGACCAACCCTCGCGCGTCCAGCTCTCCGGGGACCATCCGCCGGGCGCCGTGCTGTGTCCCGACGTGCCGGCGTTGTGCTCGTTCGTGACGGCCGGGGTCATCGGCATCGCCGGGGCCAGGGAGACCGCGCTCTCCCTGACGGGCGGAGTGCTGACCCAGCTGTGCACGTGGCACTCACCACGATTCCTCAGCCTGGTCCTCCTGACGGACTCCCCGACCCCCGAGGCCGACTGGGGCTGGGCCACCCGGCTCCCCCACCTGTCGCTGGGCGAGACATCGATCGCAGCGGTCGCGGACACCAGTGACGAAGCGGCCGTCGCGCGACGGGTTGCCGAGCTGCTGACCCTGGTCGAGGAGCGTCGGGGTCCGGGCTCGGACGTGCCGCCGGCCCGGTCCGTGGTCCTCGTCCTCGATGGTGCTCAGGCCCTGCGGTCGGTGCCCGGGATCGCGACCCTGCTCCGCGACGGCCCCGCCGCCGGCCTCCACGTCCTCTGCGTCGACTCCGACCGTGATCGGCTCCCAGCGGAGACCGCGACCGTCGTCGAGCTCGTGCCGGGCCCGCGCGTCCGGGCCACCGTCACCGACGCCGACGGCATCCTGGGGGACGTCGTGCCCGACCTCCCGTCGCCGTCCTGGCTCGAGCGCATGTCGCGCCACCTCGCCCCCATGGTGGACGCCACACCGGAGCCGAGTGCCGGTTCGCTGCCGACGTCGGTGGGGTTCAGGGAGGCCCACCTCGCCCGTGGCGTGGACCCGACCTCCCCGGAGGCTCTCGTCCTCGCATGGTCATCGACCGAAGGCTCTGCCCGTGCCACCCTCGGCGTCACGCAGGAGGGGCCGTTCACCGTCGACCTCGGCCGGGACGGGCCGCACACCCTCGTCGGCGGGACGACCGGGGCCGGCAAGTCCGAGCTGCTCCAGACGCTCGTCGCCGGGCTCGCGGTGTCCAACTGTCCCGACCAGCTGGCGTTCGTCCTCATCGACTACAAGGGAGGATCTGCGTTCAGGGAGTGCGCGAGGCTGCCCCACACGCTCGGTGTCGTGACCGACCTCGACCACGGCCTGACGACCCGGGCTCTCACCTCCCTCGACGCCGAGCTCAAGCGCCGCGAGCGGCTCCTCGCGCTGGCGGGCGCCAAGGACCTCGACGACTACGCCTCCATCACGACCCGTGACCGCCGAGACCTGCCCGGCATCCCCCGGCTGGTCCTCGTCGTCGACGAGTTCAAGCTCCTCGCTGACGAGCTGCCGGACTTCGTGGCGGGCCTGGTGCGCATCGCTGCCGTCGGCAGGTCGCTCGGGATCCACCTCGTCCTTGCCACCCAGCGGCCCGCGGGCATCATCACCGGGGACATGCGGGCCAACATCTCCCTGCGCGTCGCGCTCCGGGTGCGGGACCGCTCCGACAGCGACGACGTCATCGAGGGCCCCGAGGCCGCGTCCATCAGCGACCGTATGCCGGGCCGCGCGTGGGTGCGCACCGCCGGTCAGCGCCTCGTCGAGGTGCAGACCGCGTATGCCGGGGCGCCGGTCACCGATCCGGCCGGCGAGACCGCGCCCCGGCAGTCGGGCGCCGCGGTCCGGGTCTGGCGCACGGGTTTCCGCGGGCTGGCCCGCCCCTGGCCGGTTCCGGAGGACGCAACCGAGCGTTCCCTGGGCCGCACCCAGCTCGCCGCCTTCGTCGACGCCGCCCGCGCAGCCGCAGACCTGCTCTCGATCGAACCCGGAGCATCGCCATGGCTGCCTCCCCTCCCCACCGATGTCTCGCTCGACGCGCTGCCCACGGACCCAAGATGCGCGCGGAGGGGCGACACGGCATACGGCAGCGGTCCTGACGGGGTGTCCGCGGAGCCGAGAGGCGCGCGTCTCGGGCTCGTCGACCTGCCGCACGAGCAGCGGCAGGACGTGCTGCGCTGGGACCCGATGACCGACGGCCACGTCGGCATCGCCGGTGGCCCTCGAAGCGGGAGGTCGTCGACGCTGACCGCCCTGGCCCTGGAGCTCGCCATGCAGTGGTCGCCCGCCGACCTGCACGTCCACGTCCTCGCCGGGTCCGGAAGCCCGTTGGGGTGGCTGCGCGACCTGCCTCACGTCGGCTCCGTCGTCGGCGCTGACGACCCTTTGCCGGCCCGGCGGCTCGTCGTCCGACTGCTCGACGAGGCTGCGGCGCACAGCCGCTCCGGAGGCACGGCGGCAAGCGGGGCGACTCCGCTGGTCGTCCTGCTCGTCGACGGATGGGAGAGCCTCGAGGACGCGTTCGACGAGGTGGAGCATGGCGCCCCGACCGAGGAGCTGCTGCGACTCGCGCGGGACGGCCTCGCCACCGGAGTGCGCGTCGTCGTCACCGGCGGGCGAGGCCTGGTGTCGGGGCGGCTGGCCGGTCTGCTCCAGCGCAGGCTCGTGCTGCCCATGCCCGACCCGCTCGACATGACACTCGCCGGCCTCGACCCCGACGTCGCCGCCGGGCGACGACCCCCCGGCCGCGCGATCGACCTCCACACGGGCGCCGAGGTCCAGCTCGCGCATGCCGGACCGAACCCCTCCCCCGCAGCCCAGCGCGAGGCGATCGCATCGGTCGCGGCGATGGTCCGTGCGCGCCACCGGGACGTCGCGCCCAGCCGACTCCCCTGGCACGTCAGGCCGCTGCCCGAGACGGTGACCCTCGACGAGGGCGAGCCGACACCGGGTCTCCTCCGGCTCGGCGTCGGCGGCGACGACGCGCGAACCTTCGGCCTCGATCTCGCCACGGCGCCGCCAGCACTGCTCGTCGTCGGACCATCACGCAGCGGACGATCGACCGCCCTCACGCTCATCGCTAACCAGCTCGCCTCGGCCGGACGGCCGCTCGCCGTCATCACCACCCGGCGCTCCCCGCTCACCGAGCTGGGCGGCATACCCGGCGTGACTCTCCTGCGCCCTTCGGAGACCGAGCGCTTCATCGAGCTGCGCCGGGCGAGCCCAGAGCTCGGGATCGTCGTCGACGACGCCGAGGACCTCGACGGAACCGCCATCGAGCCGGCCCTGCTCGAGGCGGTGCGACTTCTCGACAGCTCGGGCGGGTACTGCGCGGTGGCTGTCGATGTCCACCGTGTGTCAGCGATCTACCGAGGGCTCGTCGTGGAGGTTGCCCGCCACCAGACCGGTCTGGTCCTCTGCCCGACATCGCCCTCCGACGGCGAGCTGCTCCGCACCCGCGTCGAGGTCCCCCGCCATCGCCTCCCCGGACGGGGCGTCGCCATCATCAACGGCACCACCACCCCGGTCCAGGTCGCACTCCCGTCCTCTCAACGGGTCTCCTCGTCTCGATGAGGGCCACCCCAAGGACCATTTGCGCGCGCCCGGGCCCACAGCTCCATGGCCGACACGCCTGAAGCGCTGGAAGCTCGGACGCTGGTGGAGGGCGATGAGGACGGAACCATGAGGCCGATACGCATCGGCTGAAAGCGGACATCGAGGCCGGGTCCGCGTCCTACGCTCGAATCGTCCACATTGACAACCGAGGGGGCCGGGATGTTCACACGATGGCAGGGTGCGCTGATCGCGGCGTCTGCGCTGGTCCTGGTCAGCGCGGGGAGCGCGGGAGCGGTCAGCTCTCGCCAGGGTCCTCGGGACTCGGCGACCCCTACTTCCCGCTCGCGGGAAATGGCGGCTACGACGTGGCCAACTACTCGCTTCACCTTGGGTACGATCCCGGCTCGAAGCAGCTCAGCGGATCGGCGCTCATCACGGCGACCGCGACGCAGAATCTCTCGCGGTTCGATCTCGACCTGCGGGGCTTCACGATCTCCGAGCTGACGGTGAACGGCTCTCCCGCGACCTACGAGCGTGCGAGCGGTCAGGAGCTCGTGATCACACCGAGCCACGGGCTGCGCGCCGGTGGATCGTTCACCGTCTCCGTCGCCTACTCCGGGGTGCCGCAGGTGGTGACCGACCCCGACGGCTCGATCGAGGGATGGGTCCCCACCGCCGACGGCGCCTTCGTGGTCGGAGAGCCGCAAGGCTCACCCAGCTGGTACCCGGTGAACGACAACCCCCAGGACAAGGCGACCTTCGACTTCGAGGTCACCGTCCCCGAGGGCCTCACCGTGATGGCGAACGGCGTGCTCGTCTCGAACCGGTCGGCGGGGGGGCGCACGACCTGGGTGTGGCGAGAGAGCGACCCGATGGCCCCTTATCTTGCCACGGCAACTCTCGGTCGCTTCGACCTGACGGTCTCGCAGGTCGGAGGCATCCCCTCCTACATCGCCATCGACCCGACCCTTCCCTCCGGGAACGTCTTCCGGAAGCTCCCGGCGATCGTGGAGTTCTACGAGTCGATCTACGGGCCCTACCCGTTCAACGCCGTCGGCTCGGTCGCGGACAACGCCCCGGAGGTGGGGTACTCGCTCGAGACCCAGACGAAACCCGTCTTCGACCGGATGCCGGACGAGGCGACGGTCGCCCACGAGCTCTCGCACATGTGGCTGGGCGACTCGGTCACCCTCAGCCAGTGGCCGGACATCTGGCTCCACGAGGGCTTCGCGACGTGGTCGGAGTGGATCTGGAGCGAGCACAACGGCCAGAAGAGCGCCCAGAGCTACTTCGACACCCTCTACAACACGCCCGCTTCGAAGACGTCCTTCTGGACGCCCCCACCCGGCGACCCCGGCAACGCGGCACACCTCTTCGACGGGACGATCTACAACCGTGGCGCGATGACCGTGCAGGCGCTGCGGCAGAAGGTTGGCGACGACACGTTCTTCCGGATCATGCGCACCTGGGTGCAGGAGAACCGCTACGGCAACGTCACGACGCCCCAGTTCATCGCGCTCGCCGAGAAGACCTCCGGGATGGACCTGGACCACTTCTTCGACGTCTGGCTCTACCGGCCCGAGAAGCCCACGTCGTGGTGAGCCCGGCCGGAGGCCCCTCGGAGGCGGGGTAGCTCCCGACGAGGCGACGACACCCGGTGCGCTTCATCAGGGTGCGGCTGAGAAATTAGCGTGCCGCCGAGAACTAGTGGTAGCCGGGGCCGTCGGGGGTCACGAGATGGACCAGGTAGATGACGCCCGATGCGAGGTAGGTTGCCGCGACGACGTAGACGAGTGCTCTGGCCCACAACGGCAGGAGCGCGCTGTGACGGACCCACAGAATGGCCACGGCCGTGTAGAGGACGTAGACCGCCACGTCGCCCCCCCAGCTCCAGTTGCCGTGGGTGAGCAGCGCACCCGACGCGGTGAACTCGGCGAAGATGGCGAACTGCGCGGTGGCTATCCCCGCGACCAGCCATGCCCCAAGCACGTACGCGGACCGTCGGGCCTGACGCCAGAGCAGCACGGTGACGAGGGCCGGGAGCAGGAAGGTCTCGAGGAGGACGACGGGAATGCCGCCCGGCACGTACGAGGCCAGCAGGGACCACGTGGCAAAGGGCCGGATGCCGTTCGTGTAGGCGACGCCCCCGTCCTGGTAGGCCAGGACGTACTGGGTGACGAGCAGGACTGCCGCCGGGAGGGCCATGGCCAGGAACCTCCCCACGGGTGGAGCGGTCGAGAGCCACGTCCGGGTCGTGCGCCGGCGACGGAGCATCACCATTCCGGTGAGGAGGGCGAGGGCGGGCAGGAGGGCCAACAGGTAGTTCGGTTTGAGGAGTCCGTCGAGCACGATGAGCGCCGGCGCCGCGATCCAGTAAGCCCTTCCTGGGGCATCAGCGACGAGGAACGTCACAGCAACGAAGAACAGAAGCATGCTCACGGGGATGAGGACCACGGTTGTCGAGTTGTGCCAGATCGAGCCCATGAGGCGGCCGAAGTACATCTCCGGCGACAGAGTGAGGTCCACAGGGACGTACACCATGAGGAAGGCCGTCACGGCAAGGCTGGGCCACAGGGTCCTCGTCGCCACTCGGGTGATGAGAAGAGTGACGACCGCCTTCGCCGCCATGGCGCTCGCAAGCAGCGTCTCGGACGCGACTCGAACCGCTTCGGGGCTGGTCGAGCCACCGGCGACCCAGGACAGGAGCAGGTAGTAGATCGTGTATCCGGCCGCGGACCGGTCGGCCTGCCCCGTGACGACCTCGTTGTGCAGCTTGATGTCCCCGCGCAGCAGGTCGTTCAGCTGGACGAAGACGGCGTGCGCCGCGAGGTAGGTGATGACGGCGGTGAGAACAACCACCAGCGCCAGCAGGAGGGCGTCGGCTCGTCTGCGGCGAGTCGCCCACGCGGTCGCTGCACGGGACTGGTCGATGGTTGCGGGCCCTGGCACCCCTGCATTGTGGTGCGTCACCCTTGGGACCACCGCCATGGGCCATGGACTCGCGCTGTGACCTTCCTCGCGTCGCCCGCCTGGACGCTGCCCTCAGGAGGAAGCGTTCGTCGTGGGTGCTCCTCGGTGTACCCGTGGGTCCGGCCGCGAGCTCACTTCGTGTCGGTTTCGCGGGCGCTGCGCCACCACGGCACGCCTTCCTCTGACAGAGTGAGCGCTCTTCATCCTGTTTGCCCGGTTTCGCCGCCTCCCCCGCGGCGACCACGCGCCTCGAGAGGTCACCATGAGCGTTCGCACCCGAACCCGCACCCAGACGAGCACGATCGTGGTCCTGATCTGGCTCCTCATCGGCATCTTCGCCGCCCTCCAGCGCGGCTACTTCTCCTCCGACAACGCCAGCTGCAGCAAGCTCACGACCGTCGCCGTCACCGTCATCGCCGGTCCCCTCAACTACGTCGGCATCAACCCGAAGGTGGAGTGCTCGACGCCGCAGCCGTCGAAGTGACCTGCCGCTCGCCGGGCCACTCCATCGTGTGCCCGACGGATCGCGGTGTCGCGTCGGCGTTCTGGGCGACCGACGGTCAGGTCGTCGGGCCCGGCGACCTCTCGGTGACGTCCTGGACGACCTCGTTGCGCCGGAGGAACCACGGCTTCCACGGCGGGTCGAACCTCGCGAACCGCGGCGGCCCCACGGAGTCGAATCCCGCTGCTGTCAGGGCGGATTCGAGCTCCGCACGATGCTGCTCGTAGGACTCCTGCGACCACCGGCCCGAGTAGCGCACCGCCGCCGCCAGCCTCGCCGGGACGGCCTTCAGGTGCACCCGCTCGTCGAGCGGGACGGGCGCCGTCTCCAGCGTGACCGACGCCGGCAGGACGAACGCGACGACGAAGTCGCCCTCCCCTCCGTCGGCCGGCTGCTGCACGACCGGAGCGGTCATCGCGACCTTCTCGCCGGACGAGCCGGACCCGGACGCCGTCGCCCCGGACGCGCCGCCCGACTCCGACTGCACGACGGGTGCCGTCATCGCGACGGAGGACTGCGAGCGGTTGTTCCCTCCGATGTAGGACACGAGCGTCCGGAAGGCCCGGTTGCCCGCGTCGTCGAACGACCCGCGCACGGACACCTCGGCGACGACGTGCGGCGCGTACCGGCGCAGCTCGAACCCGTCGAACTCCTGCACGACCTCGTAGACCTGCTGCTCCGTCACCCCACCGACGCTACGCCGCATCAGCCCGACCCGCGCGCCTCATGACGCCGCCACCGACGCCGCGCGGATGCACACGCACTCCCAGCCGGAGCACGACGGACACGTCCCGCGACAGGCGGCTCTGCGGCATACGTCTCAGTGATGCGGACTCGGCCACGCGAGGGCCCCTGACCTGCGACGCTTTTCCCTGTCGGCCACCGAGGAAGGACCCGTATGTCCCGAGCCCGCGAGATCACGCTCCGCTTCCTCGCCGCACCCACCGACGCCGGGTACTCCGGCAACGTCAGCGGCGGGCGCGTCCTCGAGTGGATCGACAAGGCCGGGTATGCCGCCGCCGCGGGCTGGAGCGGGACGTACTCCGTCACCGCGTATGTCGGCAACGTCCGCTTCACGCGGCCCGTCGCCGTGGGCGACCTCGTCGAGGCGACCGCGCGGCTCATCCACACCGGCCGCAGCAGCATGCACGTCCTCGTGACGGTCCGCAGCGGCAACCCTCGCGACGGCGAGCTCGTCGAGGCGACCGAATGCCTCATGATCTTCGTCGCCGTCGACGGCGACGGCCGCCCCACCCCGGTGCCGCCCTTCGAGCCCCACACCGAGGAGGAGCTGCAGTGGCAGGAGAGCGCAGTCCGGCGGATCGCGCTCCGCGCTGACATCGAGACGGCCATGGCCGCACAGACGTACAGCGACGCCGGGACCGCACCCCGCGTCACACTGCGCTTCCTCGCCGCGCCGACCGACGTCAACTGGGGCGGGAAGGTCCACGGCGGGATCGTCATGCGGTGGATCGACGAGGCCGCCCACGTCCTCGCGACCCGGTGGACCGGCTCGGCCAACAACGTCGCCGTCTACTCGGGCGGGGTCCGGTTCTACCGCCCTCTCCGGATCGGCGACCTCGTCGAGGTGGAGGCGCGCCTGCTGCTCACGGGCACCTCGAGCATGCACGTCGCCGTCCACGTCCGCTCCGGTGACCCCGCGACCGGCGAGCTCGAGCTGACGACCCACTCGCTCATCGTCTTCGTCCCCCTCGACGCCGACGGCCATGCCGTCCCGGCCCGGCCCTGGACGCCGGTGTCCGACGAGGACATCGCCCTGCGCGACCACGCGCTAGAGCTCGTCGCGCTCCGCTCGACCGTCGACGCCGAACGCCACGTCCCCTGAGGCTCAGCCGGCCCCGCACAGCTCGGCGAGGACCGGGACCGCCTCCGCGACCTCCGGCAGCCGGGCCATCTCGGCCGCGAGGGTGCGGGCGCGAGCGCCGTACTCGAGATGGGTGAGCAGCTCGGTGACGGCATCGCAGATGGATGCCGCCGAGCCCGTCCCGCCGTCGACGTGCACTCCCGCTCCGGCGGCCGCGATGCGCTCGGCGTTGAGGACCTGGTCCGAGGCGAAGAGCGGGACGACGACCTGCGGGACTCCCGCGGCGAGGGCCGTCATCGTCGTGCCGAAGCCCCCGTGCCCGACCACGACCGCGGCGTGCGGCATGACCTCGACCTGCGGCCACCAGCGCTCGACGTGCGCGTTGTCCGGCCAGGGCCGCAGGGCGTCCGGGTCGCCGGACTCCCCGGTCGTCAGGAGGACCCGGACGGGGAGCTCGGCGAGCGCCTCGAGCGTCGAGGCGAAGAGGCCGCCGGACTGGTGGAACGACCCGGCGACCGACCCGAACGTCACATAGACGAGCGGGTCGGTCGGCTTGCCCCAGTGGCCCGGCAGCGAGCCAGGAGTCACCGACAGGGACGCATCACGGAAGCGCAGCATGCGCGGCGCCGCGTCCGTCGGCGTGTGGCGGTAGGGCTCGTCGAGCCGCTCCGGGACGGTGCTGAACACCGGCTCGTCGTGCAGCGCGGCGGAGAGGCGCCCGTCGGTCATGCCGACGAGCGCCCCGAGCTCGGCGAGCGGCTGGGCGAGGAGCGGCTCGGCCCGGTCGCACAGCTCGTGCATCCCGAGAGCCACCTGCACGTGCGGCACCCCGACCAGCTCCGCCGCCGCCAACGAGCCGAACTCGCACATCTCGCGGACGACGACGTCCGGGCGACACCGCTCGATGATCCCCGTCATGCCGGGCAGCGCCGCGCAGGCATCGAGCCGACCGAACACGTCCTGGATCATGCGGGCGTTGGCCTCGTCGAGCGACAGGTTCTCGAGCCCGGCCATGAGCCGGCCCAGCGCCTCAGGAGGCGCCTCGGGAAAACCCATGTGCTCGAACCCGACCCGACGGACCGGGTCCGCAAAGGACACCGGCGCGGCGACGACGACCTCGTGCCCGGCGGTCTGGCACGCCCGGGCGAGGGGCACCAGGGGGCCCAGATGACCGGCCCCCGCCGTGGTCGAGAAGAGCACCCGCATGGTTCATGGTGTCATCAGCAGGCGTGCCGCGCACGGGACGCGACGCGCTGGCGCGCCGGGCCTGCGCCCGGGTTCCCGCCCCGAGCGGCCGTGGATCTGCCGGTTCGCCCGCGCCCGGCGGCATACGGGAGAACCATGGGTCGGGTCAGGAACCACTCACCGAGGAGCATTGCCGTGAGAACACACCGCCACGCCCAGGCCCTGGGCGCGCTGGCGGCGAGTCTCACCGGTGCCGCCCTGGTCGCCGCCGCGCTCGCGGCTCCGGCCTCCGCCACGACACCAGCGAGGATCGCCGACCACGCCCGTCCCGTCTTCACCGACAACGTCGCCCACGACGTCTCGGCACCCCTGTCCGTGCTCGCGCGGACACCCCACGTCGTCGACCCGGGCTCGGCCCAGCTTCCCCCGGAACGGGGCGCGCCTGGCGCGACCACACCCACCAGCCGGTCCACCGCCGACTCGGCCGTGCAGACGGCATCCGCCGCCACCGCGACCGTGGGCCCGACCCTCGCCAACTTCGAGGGCCTGTCCAACCAGGACAACTTCACCATCTTCGGTGGCCGGGTCAACCCACCCGACCCGATCGGCGACGTCGGGCCCAACCACTACGTCGAGATGGTCAACCTCACGTTCGCGGTCTACTCGAAGGCCGGCTCGAGGTTGCTCGGCCCCACGGCCATCGGTGCGCTCTGGGAGGGCTTCGCCGTGCCCGACTGCACGGACCCGTCCGGGGACCCCGTCGTCCTCTACGACCAGCTGGCCGACCGGTGGATCCTCAGCCAGTTCACGACCCGAGGGCCGGAGTACTGGAACTGCGTCGCCGTGTCCACCACCGGCGACCCGACCGGCACGTACTACCGGTACGCCTTCTCGACCGGGCCCAACTTCCCGGACTACCCGAAGTACGGCGTGTGGACCGACTCCTACGTCATCACGACGCGTGAGTTCGGCCCGACGACCGAGTACGGCATCGGGGTCTACGCCCTCGACAAGAACAAGATGCTCAACGGCCAGCCCGCCCGGGCGGTCCGGTTCTTCCTCGACGGCAACGAACCAGGGATGCTCCCGCTCGTCGGTGACGGGCTGCTGCCCGGCGACATCGACGGGAAGCAGAAGCCGATGACCGACACGGCCATCCCGCTCGTCGGCACGCAGGACGACAGCTACGGCTACGGCGCGACCTTCGACGCGCTCAATGTGTGGGACCTCCGCGTCAAGTGGCGCTCGACGCCGACGGCATCGGTGCAGCTGACGAGCCAGCTGCCTGTGGCGGCGTTCGACTCGAACTTCCCCTGCGCCCCGACCGCACGCGACTGCCTGCCCCAGCCGGGCATCACGGACCCCAACCAGTACCTCGACATCCTCAGCTACCGGCAGCGGCCGACGTGGCGCCTCGCCTACCGCAACTTCAAGGACCACGAGTCGCTCGTCACCACGCAGTCCGTCGAGGCCACCCCGGGCATGGCCGGGATGCGGTGGTACGAGCTGCGGCGCGTCAACGGCACGTACTCGCTCTACCAGCAGGGCACCTACGCTCCCGCCGACGGCGTCCACCGGTGGATGGGCAGCGTCGCACAGGACAGGCGCGGTGACATGGCCCTCGGCTACAGCGTCGTCAACGGCGTCAATGTCTACCCGGGCATCCGCTACACGGGCCGGCTCGCGGACGATCCCCTCGGGCAGATGACGCTCGGCGAGGGGACGGTCATCGACGGCACCGGCGTGCAGAGAACCACCAACTCGCGTTGGGGTGACTACACGTCGATGAACATCGACCCCGTCGACGACTGCACCTTCTGGTACGTCAACGAGTACTACACCGCCGAAGGCCAGGCCACGAGCACCGCGGGCTGGCAGACCCGCATCGCGAGCTTCCGTCTCCCCGGCTGCTGAAGCGGTCTGAGAACCCCACACCACCGAGAAGGGCACGTATGCCGCTGACGCGCTCAGCGGCATACGTGCCCGTCACCACGACAAGTCCGCCGGGGCGAAGGAACCCAGGCAACACCGGCACCCACGACCACGACAAGTCCGCCGGGGCGAAGAAACGCGACCCGAGCGGTGCACCGCCGCGTCGAGACCCGTCGCGTATGCCGTTCAGCGCGCGCGCGTGGGCAGGTGGCGCCTCGGTGCCATGCGGGGTCCACGGCGCGGGCGGCGGTGGCCGGCGAGGCCGAGCAGGGCCTGGACGCGATAGCGATGGCCGGCATACGGCTCGAGGAGCTCGGCGAGGCCGGCGTCGTCGACGGGCTCGCCGGTCAGGGCCCAGCCGATGTCCTTGGCCACGTGGTAGTCGCCGAAGCTCACCGCATCGGGGTCGCCGAGCGCGCGCTGCGCCACCTCGGCGCTCGTCCACACGCCGATACCCGGGAGCGACTGCATGCGCCGACGGGCCTCCGTGGCACCGAGCCGGGCGCCCTCCTCGAGCCGGCCGGCCGAGCGCGCCGCGACGACGAGGGCGCGCGACCGTGCCCCGTCGACCGATGCCTGGAGGAACGCCCACGAGGGGATCCGCGCCCAGCCGGACGCGGTCGGGGGCGCGACGAGCGCAGGGCCGAACGGCCCCGGAGCCGGCTCACCGAACCGGCGGACGAGTGCGCGGTAGCCGGAGAACGCCTCCTGCCCCGTCACCTTCTGCTCGATGACCGCCGGAGCGAGCGCGTCGAGGACGAGGCCCGACCGGGGCACCCTCCAGTGCGGGAAGCGGCGCCACGCGTCGGCGACGAGGTCGTGGTGCGCGACGAAACCCGACGCGTCGTCACCCTCGCCGAGCAGCGCCGGCACCGACTCGAGGAGCCACTGGGCCCCGGGACCCCACGCCCGTGCCTCGACGACGGAGTCGGCCCCACGGCATACGAGGTGGAGGGTTCCCACCCCCTCGGGAGTCTGGACGGCGCGCACGACCGAGCCGTCAGCCCCCCATCGCGACGTCGGGTCGCCTGAGCCCCGCCGGAAGGTGCCGAGCTGCGCGCGCAGGTGGATCTCCCGCTCGGAGCGCCAGACACGCGAGACAGGTTCGGACACCACAACATCCTCGCCTACACTCGGGGCGGCGTCGAAGGCGACGTCACGGCACCCAGCCACCCCGACGCACGAGCCCACGGAACGAGGAACGATGGCCCGCGAGACGAGCCGAGACCGGCGCGAGAAGGTCGCCGCGATGCAGGCGAAGCAGAAGGCAGCCGAGCGCCGCCGCCTCTTCGTGGTCATCGGCGCGTGCGTCGCCGTCATCGCGATCATCGCCGCGGCCGTGACGTGGGCCATCGTGGGCGAGCAGAACAAGAAGAACCAGGCCCTCGACGCGATCAGCGGCGACGTCGCCGCGGCGGCGTGCGACCCGATCACCAACGACCCCGCGAGCGGGTCGAGCGACCACGTCGGCCCCGGCACCAACAAGCCCGACGTGCTCCGGATCAAGTACTCCACCGTCCCGCCGTCGAGCGGCCAGCACTTCGCGACCCCCGCCCTCGACAAGCGCCGCGTCTACACCGTCGGCGACGCGCCCGCCATCGAGAACCTCGTGCACAACCTGGAGCACGGCTACACGATCCTCTGGTATGACCCCTCGCTCGCGACGACCCAGGCGGCGAGCTTCGAGGCGCTCTCGACGAAGATCAACGCGATGAAGGAGTCGGCGGGCAAGTTCATCATCTCCCCGTGGGACCCGTCCTACGGCGCGTTCCCGGCGGGCAAGAAGTACGCGCTCTCGCACTGGGGCGCCGACGTCAACCTCCAGACGGGCGTGATCAAGAACCAGATGGGCCACCGCCAGCTCTGCGGCGGCCTCAACACGACCGTCGTCGAGGACTTCGTCAAGAAGTTCCCCTGGTCCGCCGCACCGGAGCCCGGCGCCGCCTGACCGGCGGCCCCTGGCGGCCTCTGGCGGCCACTGGCGGCCTACGGCGGCATACGGCACGACAACTCCGCCGGGGCGGAGAGATGTCGGCGCCCCCGGCCGGGTCAGGCCCTAACAGCTCCGCCCCGGCGGAAAAGCGGTGCTCGACCCGGAACGACCCGGATGGACACGGAACGAACCGGGACGACACGGCACCACCCTTGACGGCCCGGAAGCGCACGGAATGACCGGAGGCCCCGTCCTGTTGCCTCGACATGACGATCACCGGTGAGTACGTCCCCAGCCCGAGCGGCTGGGTCCGCAAGCAGGTCGAGACGATCGAGGCGACCGGCACCACGGACTCGGTCCACATCCAGAACCGTCCCGTCGTGCTCCTCACGATGCGCGGAGCCCGGTCCGGCTCGATCCGCAAGGTCCCCCTCATGCGGGTCGAGCACGAAGGCGCCTTCGCGGCAGTGGCCAGCCAGGGCGGGGCGCCCCAGCACCCGCAGTGGTACCACAACCTCAAGGCCAACCCCGAGATCGACCTCCAGGTCGGCACCGAGACCTTCCGGGCACGCGCGCGCGAGCTCTCCGGCGAGGAGCGCGAGAGGTGGTGGGCCGTCTGCGTCGACCGGTTCCCGTCCTACGCGGACTACCAGACGAAGACCGACCGTCTCATCCCCGTCTTCGTCCTCGAGCGGGTCTGACCGGCTGAAAACCCCTAGAGGCTCTGCTCGGCCCGCTCCGACTGCTCGGCGCGACGCTCCGTGACGAGATGGTGCGAGCGGGCGTACAGCCAGCCGACGAGGGCGGCGAGCACGTCGACGATCGTCACGATGAAGCGCGAGACGATCGCGACGGCCGCCGCCGCCGGGGTGGGCATGGCCGTGGCCAGGATGAGCGTGAGCAGTCCCTCACGGGCACCGAGCCCGGCCGGCAGGACGATCGTCAGCATGCCGAGGGAGACGGACAGGGCGTAGCCGCTGACCGACGCCACGACGAGGTCGGGATGTGCCGCGCCGTCTTCGGAGACCGCATGCGCGAGCAGCAGCGTGTGGGCGCCGAAGCAGAGCCAGACCCCGATGAAGGTCGCGACCGACAGCAGGACGGCGCGGCCCGACAGGTCGTGCTCGAGGGGCTCGCGGCGCAGGAGCGTGAGCATCCGCGCGATGATGGCGTTGAGCAGCCGAGGCCAGAGCAGGACGACGACGATCGGGATGGCGAGGAGCGTCCACCACGCGAACCCGTCCGAGTCGCGGCGCAGGAGCAGCGAGCCCGCAGGCAGGCCGACGAGCAGCCCGGTCAGCAGGGAGAGACCGAGGGCGAGCAGCCCGGTGACGGCCGTACGCCTCCGCGGCACCTTGAGGTGGCTCGCGATGTCGGCCTGGACGAGGACCGACCAGAGCGAGCCGGGGAGGTACTTGCCGAGCTGCCCGACGAAGTAGATACCCGTCGCCGGGGCCATCGGCAGGTCGGAGCCGAGGTCGCGCAGGATCGTCTTCCAGCCGATCATCGTCAACCAGGTCCCGATGGCGGCCGCGACCGAGGCGAGGGCGAACTCCTGCCACGAGATCTCCTTGAGGTGCACGGAGACGTCGGCCCAGTTCTTCACCACGGCGTAGACGACGGCCGCGAGCGTCACGACGGCGATGCCGACGCGAACGATGGTGAGAAGTCGTTGTCGGGTCACGTCAGCGTTTCCTTAGGGTGAGGCGGACCAGTCCGTATGCCGCGTCGTCGGCACGCGCGCGGACGGCGGCGTCGCGCATCCGTGCGGTGACGTCGCCGTCGAGCTCGCCGACGAGGACGAAGCCGAGATCGTGCCCGCGGGCGATGACCGCCCGGACGTCGGCGGGGCCGACGGCGCCGTGGGCCCCGGGTGGGCCGATCGGAACCGTGACGATGAGCAGGCCACCAGGACGCAACGCCCAGGCGGCCTGCTCGATGACCTGGTCGACGTCGGTGCCGTCGCACCCTCGCGGGTGGATGCGCACGATGACGTCGAGCGAGCCCGCGTCGACGTCGAGGGCCGCGACGCTCGGGTGCGCCCCGGTGAACTCGATCTCCACGGGCGCGAAACCGACCGCTCGGGCCCATCGCGACAGGAGGGAGCGGGTGCCGGTCTCGTCGACGATGACCGCGCTCCGGCGTCCGTCGTCGCGCACGCGCACGATGGCCGCGAGGGCCCCGAGAGCGGCCCAGGCCGACACGCTGTCGAGGGATCGGGGCAGGCCGAGGAGCCGGGCCAGCCGGCGGGCGTCGTCGGCCTCGTCGGGGTCGCCGAGGACGTCGGTCGCCAGGACCCAGTGGGGCAGGTCCTCCGGCCGGAGGTCGAGGACCGGCCGGCGGGACGAGACCGCCCGCGATGCGACGTGGCGCAGGCGGGCCGCCCCGCCCCGCAGCGATCCGGCGTGGCGGGCTGCTTCCCGCCGGAGGATGGACCAGACCGGGCCGTCGACGTGGCTGGGGGCGGCGTACGCGCCGTCGAGATCGAGACCGTCGTCGGTGTCGAGGGCCTCGTCCTGGGACGGCGCGGCGTACGGCTCGTGGGCGTCGGGATCGGTCAGGGCGCTCTCGTCGACGGACAGGGCCTCGATCGTGCCGAGGTAGCTCGCCCACGACCCGGACAGGTCCGGGGTGTGGACACCCTCGGCCAGGGTGCGGCGGACTTCGGGGTCGGTCAGGCGTCGCAGAGCCGCCGCGAGCGCTGCCTCGTCGTCCGGCGGCACGAGCAGACCGTTGACGCCGTCCTCGACCTGGTCGGAGAACGGGGGGACGTCGGTGGCAAGCACGGGCAGGCCGTGGGCGTGGGCGAGCACGACGTTCTGGGAGGCGGTGGAGGAGCGGTACGGCAGGGCGAGGACGTCGTGGTCGGCGAGGAGCGCGGCGAGGGCGTCGGCCGGGACGTAGCCCTCGCGGATCTCGATCCGTCCCGCCAGCCTCGGGTCGACCACGAGCCGGCCGATCGTCGCCCGCGTGTCACCCCAGAGCTCGCCCGCGATGGTGAGGGTGACCCCCGGGACATCGCGCATGGCGCCGAGCAGCACGTCGAACCCCTTGTGGTCACGGACCAGCCCCAGGGCGAGCAACCGGACGGGCCCGGGCCGTGCCTCGCGCGAGATCGGGTCTCCTCCCGGGACGTGCGGCGGCAGGTCCGCGACCCAGACGCGGCGCGCGCCGAGGTCGTTGGCCAGCCGGGCCTGGTCGGCGCTGTGCACGAGCGTGGCGTCGACGTGGGACAGCAGCGCGCCGACGAGCCGGGCGTCGCCTGCATGGTGCTCGAGCGGCAGGACGGCGTGGCAGACGACGATCGACTGCGGCCGGGGGCCGGCGGAGCCGGGGGTCGCGCCCGCGGCGCGGAGCAGGGCGAGCAGGGCCGGCGCCGCCGAGGGGATGGAGTGGACGACGACGATGGTGTCGAACGCGCGCAGCCGGCGCCCGGCACCGAGCCAGGTGCCGGGTCTAGCCCAGCTGAGAGCCCGGACCGTCCGCGGGAAGGGTGGGACCTCGGGGACGCCGGCGGGCGCGACGACGTCCGCACGCCGCAGACGCGACGGGTAGAGGTGCGCCCACGAGACGAGGGTGACGTGGTGTCCGGCGTCGGCCAGATGGTGCGCGAGCATCGTCGTGTGGGCCGCCACCCCGCCCTTGTGCGGGTGGGTCGGGCCGATCACGGCGATCCGCAGGGCGGCGGGGCCCGGCGGCGCTGGAGCGGGCTCGGCGAGCCAGGAATCCGTCATGGTGGTTCCGAGCCTAGTTGCGTGACCGGTCGCCCCCGACATCCACGCCGTCCCGAGCGCCCGCGGGGCCTCGAGGCGTCCGATCCGTCCGAATGGCCGCCGAGGGGGCGGGGGCCCGCGTGGCAGCGGGCGGGCCGCGTCGTTCGCCGAACTACTCTTGGACCCATGCAGAATGACGACGTGTGGCTCGTGGTGCCGCTGTTCAACGAGGCATCCGTCATCGGCGACGTCGTCGCGCAGTGCCTGCCGGTCTTCCCCAACATCGTCTGCGTGGACGACGGGTCCACCGATGCGTCGGCCGACAGGGCGGAGGCGGCCGGAGCCGTCGTCGTGCGCCATCCGGTCAACCTCGGACAGGGTGCTGCCCTGCAGACCGGCTTCGACTACGCCCTCTCCGACCCCGCCATGCGCTACGTCGTCACCTTCGACGCCGACGGCCAGCACCAGGTCAGTGACGTCGAGGCGATGATGGACCGGATCCGCTCCGGCGACGTCGAGGTCGTCTTCGGATCCCGCTTCCTCGACGAGCGCACCGAGGCGACGGCGCTCAAGCGCCTGGTCCTGCGCGCCGCGGTCTCCTACACCAACCTCACGACGAGCACGCGGCTCACCGACGCCCACAACGGGCTGCGCGTCCTCAACCGGTCCGTCGTCGAGCGCCTCGACATCACCCAGAACCGCATGGCCCACGCCTCGGAGATCGTCGCCCAGATCGGCGCGATGCGACTCGACGGCCGACGGGTCGCCTACGCGGAGGAACCCGTGCACATCCTCTACACCGACTACTCGAAGGCCAAGGGCCAGTCCCTCTGGAACTCCGTCAACATCCTCGCGGAGCTGATCTGGCGATGAACAAGGTCCTCATCCAGCTCCTCCTCATCGCGGGGACGCTCGTCATCGCCTGGCGCCTGCTCGCCAGCTACGGCCAGCGGGCCCAGGCGCTCCGCCGGATCGGCCTGCTCCTGCTGGCCGCCTTCGCCGTGTGGTCGATCCTCGACCCGCTCGTGTGGCAGAACCTCGCCGCCAACCTCGGCATCGGTCGCGGGGCCGACCTCATCCTCTACGGCCTCGTCGTCGCGTTCTTCGGCTATGTCGTCACGACCTTTCGCCGCTTCCGTGACATGGAGACCCGGTACACCCGGCTCGCGCGACGCATCGCCCTCGACGAGACCGTCCCGCCCACCCGCCGCCGCGTGGCCGTTCCGGCCGCCGCGACCCAGCCGCCCGAACCGACCGACCCGACCGACCCCACCGGTCTGTCTGCTCCGACCGGGATGACGGACGTGACCGCCCTGACCGACCTGGAGGCAGCAGATGCCGACTGACCGCGGCGCGCCACGCCGGCCACACCCCGACGACGCCTATGTCGTCGACACCCGGCGGAGGGTCCCCCGCCCCACGGCGACGACGGGAGGCCCGGAGCCGGACGCCGACGACGGCTACGTCGTCGACACCCGCACCCGTCCGCGACCGTGGTCCGCGGGCTCCGCGCCGACCGGGACCCGGGTGCGCGGAGACGACCCGGGCGATCCCGGTGGCCCCCCGGGTGATGCCGGCGGCCCCACGGGACCGCCTACCGGGATGTCCCGCGAGCGACGCCGCCGTCTGCGGCGCACGCTGGTCGTCGTGGGGCTCGTGCTCCTCGCCGCGATCGGCTGGCTCGTCTGGGTGCCGATGAACGCCTGGAACGCCGTCGCCCGCGTCGACAACATCCCCGACGGCACCCGCCCCGTGGACACGTCCGGCTACAACTACCTTCTCGTCGGCTCCGACAGCCGTGAGGGACTGACCCAGGCGCAGCGCAAGGCGCTCGCCACCGGCTCGGCTGAGGGCAAGCGCACGGACACGATCATGCTCGTGCACGTCTCCGAGAGCGGGGGGAAGCCGGTCATGGTCTCGCTCCCCCGCGACTCCTTCGTGCCGATCCCCGGCCACGGCTCCAACAAGATCAACGCTGCGTACGCCTTCGGTGGGGCCAAGCTGCTCACGACCACGGTCGAGAACGTGACGGGGATCCACATCGACGGCTACGTCGAGATCGGTCTCGGCGGGTTCGCCTCCGTCGTCGACTCGTTGGGCGGCGTCGACATCTGCGTCCCGCGCAACATGAAGGACCCCAAGGCCGGCATCGACCTCAAGAAGGGCTGCCAGACGCTCAACGGCCCGAACGCCCTCGGCTACGTCCGCTCGCGCTACGAGGACCCGATGGGCGACATCGGTCGGGCCGCCCGCCAGCGGCAGTTCCTCGGCGCCCTCATGAAGAAGGCGGCGACGCCGTCGACTGTCCTCGTGCCGTGGCGCTACAAGTCCTTCTCCGACTCCGCGGCCCTCGGGCTCGTCGTGGGTGACCAGACCGGCCTCATGGACGCCGTCCGCGTCCTCCAGGCGATGCGAGCCGTGAGCAACGGGCAGGGCCTGTCCCTGTCGGTGCCGACGTCAGACCTCTCCTACCGCACGTATGCCGGCCTCGCCATCAAGTGGGACACCGAGCGGGCCAGGGCCCTCTTCGCCGCGCTCAAGAACGACGAGCCCCTGACGGAGCCCCCGGCCGGGACCGTGCCCGACGGGGTCGTCAAGGGATGACCGCATGACCGCGCCCCAGCCGATCGAGGTCCTGGCCCGCATCGTCGCCTCCGACCCTGGCCGTCCTCGCCTCACCTGGTACGACGACGAGCCCGGGCCGACTCAGGGCGAGCGGATCGAGCTGAGCGCCCGAGTGCTCGCCAACTGGGTGGCCAAGGCCGCCAACCTCCTGCAGGACGACGCCGCCGCCGGCCCGGGAACGACGGTCGGGCTCGACCTGCCGCCGCACTGGCGCGCCCTCTACTGGGCGCTCGCGACGTGGTCCGTGGGCGCGACGGTCGCCGTCGGTCCCGCCGCCACGGGCGCCGACGTGCTCGTCACGACCTCGCCCGAGCGGGCCGCCGACCACGGCGGCGACGCGATCCTCGTGAGCCTCCCGGCGCTCGCGCGGAGCCATCCCGAGGCGGGCGACTCGGGGGGTGCGGTCGACGAGGCACGCGAGCTCTCGACGCACGGCGACCGGTTCAGCCCCATGGCCGAGGCGGAGGACGCAGACCCGGCGCTCGTCGGCGACGGCGCCGACACGGCATACGGCTCCCTCGTCGTCCCACGACCCGACTGGGGCGCGGCCCCGCGCGTCGTCCTCGACGACACGCTCCCCCGGGTCCTCAGCGACGCGCTGTCCGCGTGGGCCGCCGACGGGTCGGTCGTGCTCACCCGCGGCCCCGAGCGGGACCTCGCTGCGCGGCTCGCGGCCGAGGGCGTCACCGTCGACGGCCGCCCGGGCGGCTAGGCCGAGAGCCGGTCGAAGAGCGACCAGGTCCGCGACGCGACGACCCCGGTGCTCGCGAGCCCCGCCCGCGCCTGCGCGGTCTTGACTGCGGCGCGAGTGGCGATGTCGAAGACCCCCGTGGCCGGGATGCCGAGGAGGCGCTGGACCGCCGCGACGCTCGGTCCGATGTCTCCGACCCGGAGGACGGTCGTGCGCAGCGAGATGAAGGGGAAGTCCCGTGCCTCGAGCAGGTCCCACAGCTCCGGGGTCACGACGCCGGTCGTCGGCATCGCGTGCGAACGCTGCAGGGCGACGACCTTCGCCTGGGTGACCGGCCCGAAGACGCCGTCGACGGCGACGCCACCGAGGGCTCGCTGGAGCTCGCGGACCGCGGCGCCCCGCGCGCCCGCCCCCAGCGTGAGGTCCTTGTATGCCGTGTAGCGGGTCGCCGTCGACACCGTGGCGACCGCGGGGCTGACCACCGCCGCGGAACTCGCGCCCAGCTCCGTCATGGCCGGTCCCTCCTCGTGGCCCTTCTCGGGGCTCTCATCGGGGCGTGGGGTGCTCAGGCTCGCCGGGCTCGCGGTGGACCAGCCGCGGCTGTAGAGCACCTGCTGCGTGCGGTTGTCGGCGATCCCCGTCTCGGGCAGGCCGACGAACTTCTGGTATGCCGTGACCCTCGCCCTGGTGAGCGAACCGAAGTACCCGGTGACGGGCAGGCCGCCGAGCCTCGTCTGGAGCGTCTTCACGGCCGGGGAGGTCATCCCGTAGGACAGGGTCGGATAGGTGGGCGTCCCCGCCGGTGTCCCCGACCAGCCGCGGACCCACAGCCGGGACTGGGTCACGGGGTCGGCCACCCCGGTCGCCGGCAGGCCGACGAACTTCTGGTAGGCCGCGACCCGTGCCTTCGTGAGCGAACCGAAGTATCCGGTGACGGGCAGCTGGCCCAGCTTGGTCTGGAGGGTCCTGACCGCCGGCGAGCTCATGCCGAACGACAGCGTCGGATAGGCCTGCGCAACCGTCTTCCAGCCCCGGTTCGCGAGGATCTCCTGCGTCCTGAGGTCGGCGACGCCGGTCGCCGGCAGGCCGACGAAGGTCTGGTAGGCGATGACGCGCGCCTTGGTCAGGTCGCCGAAGTACCCCGTGGTCGGAAGGTTGCCGAGGCGTACCTGGAGCTGTCGGACCGCCTCGGAGGACATGCCGTAGGACAGGACGGTCGGCGTCGCCGGGACGCTGATGACCGAGCCGGCGGCGGGCGGAAGGGTCGTCAGGTACGACGTCGTGGCCTTCCCGGTCCACCACGACGTCCGCCCGGCGGCCCCGTCGTAGTTGAAGCTGAAGTGGATGTGGTCGGTGTGGGGTGAGACGCCGTAGTACGGGGCCCACTCGCGCTCGGGCGCGTAGGCACGCCACATCACGCGGTTGTGGATGATGTACATGATCCCGAACCGGCGCGCCATGGCACCCTTGACGCCGTTGCGGTCCGGGGCCGTGAGCCACGCGAGCACCGACTGCGCGACGGCCTCCTGGGCCGGGTTGGCCACGTTGAGCATCCAGTCCCAGGCGCGGCCGTCGTAGTGCTCCGAGGGTCCCGTCCCGCACGTGCGTCCGATGAGCGCCGTCGACCCCATGCCGTAGTGCGAGGTCATGAGCTTCGCGAAGGCGAGGACGCCGGGGCGCGGGCGCGGGTCGCAGATCGTCTGGCCCTGGTAGGGGACGAAGACGTCGAGCGCGGTCGGCAGGGGCTTCGTCGGTGGGGGCGGCGTCGCCGCCTCGGCCACGCTCGCGGCCGAGGGCACCGCCAGCGCCGGGACCGTGAGCGCCAGTCCGATCGTCCGCCGACGTGCACCCATGGCATCTCACTTCCGGCCGGGCCCGCCCGAGCGGGCCGGACGGGACGGATCAGAAAACCCAACTGCACCATTTATGCACTCAGGTCACAGACGCCACAACCGCTTCACGGCAATTACAGACCTGTAATTCGCCTCGTGCCCAAGCAGACTCGGCCCCCGACGTATGCCGCCGGGCGCGGACCGCGCCCCTCGGACGCGAGCCGGCGGGCCGGCATACGAACCCGAAGGGCATCGGACGCGGGCCGTCGCGCGAGCGCGGCGGCGCACGGTGTCCGGCACCACCGATCCGGCGATCTTGTGGCGCGCCCCCACGTCCGCAGCCACCCCGGCCGCGGATAGAGTCCGGACCATGGACAAAGTCGTCTCCACACCCCAAGAGGCCATCGCCGGGATCAGCGACGGCATGTCGCTGTCGGTCGGCGGGTTCGGCCTGTGCGGCATCCCCAGCGTCCTCATCGCCGCGATCCACGACGCCGGGATCAGCGAGCTCGAGGCCGTCTCCAACAACTGCGGCGTCGATGACTGGGGTCTCGGGATCCTGCTGCGCGACAAGCGAATCCGTCGGATGATCAGCTCCTACGTCGGCGAGAACAAGGAGTTCGAGCGTCAGTACCTCTCCGGCGAGCTCGAGGTCGAGCTGACGCCGCAGGGCACGCTCGCCGAGCGCCTCCGCGCCGGAGGCTCCGGCATCGCCGCCTTCTTCACGATGACCGGGGTCGGGACCCAGATCGCCGAGGGCGGCCTGCCCTGGCGGTATGCCGCTGACGGCACCGTCGCGATCGCGTCGCCGCCCAAGCAGACCCAGGACTTCGACTGGATGGGCGAGACGAAGACCTTCGTCCTCGAGCAGGCCATCACGACCGACTTCGGGCTCGTCCGGGCGGCCCGGGGCGACCGCCACGGCAACCTCGTCTTCAACGAGTCCGCCCGCAACTTCAACCCGCTCTGCGCGATGGCCGGGCGCATCACGGTCGCCGAGGTCGAGGAGCTCGTCGAGCCGGGCGAGCTCGACCCCGACCAGATCCACCTGCCGGGCATCTTCGTGCAGCGAGTCCTGCCCCTCACGCCGGCTCAGGCGACGGAGAAGCGCATCGAGCGACGGACCGTGCGCCCGCGCCCTGCCGCAGCCGACCCGAGCGCCGACTCCAGCACCGACACCCCCACCCACTCCCCCAGCCAGGAGGGCTGACCGATGGCTCTGACCCGTGAGCAGATGGCCGCCCGGGCCGCCGCCGAGCTCAGCGACGGCGCCTACGTCAACCTCGGGATCGGGCTGCCGACCCTCGTGCCCAACTACGTCCCCGACGACGTCGAGATCGTCCTCCAGTCCGAGAACGGCATCCTCGGCGTCGGCGCCTACCCGATCGACGGCGAGGAGGACCCCGACCTCATCAATGCGGGCAAGGAGACCGTCACCCTGCGCAAGGGCGCGGCCTTCTTCGACTCGGCCACGAGCTTCGGGATGATCCGCGGCGGCAAGGTTGACGCGGCGATCCTCGGGGCGATGCAGGTGAGCGAGAAGGGCGACATCGCCAACTGGATGATTCCCGGCAAGATGGTCAAGGGCATGGGCGGCGCGATGGATCTCGTCCACGGCGCCAAGAAGGTCATCGTGCTCATGGAGCACAACGCGAAGGACGGCGGCTTCAAGATCGTCCGCGAATGCTCGCTGCCCTACACGGGTCGCGGCGTCGTCCAGCGGATCATCACCGACCTGTGCGTCCTCGACGTCACCGACTCGGGGCTCGTCCTGCGCGAGCTCGCTCCCGGCGTCACCGTCGACGAGGTCCGCGAGCGGACCGAGCCCGACTTCAGCGTGGACCTGGGCTGAGCAGAACCGGGGACGAGGAGGGGCCGGCGAGGCTGTCGCCGGCCCCTCCTCGTTCGGGTCTCGTCACTCGGACCTATCCGTTCGGGCCTACTGGGCCCAGCTCGTCGTGCCCGACCACGTTCCGGCCGCGGCCGGTGTGCCGACCGTCGCCGTTCCCGTCACCGAGTAGACCCGCAGGGCGCCGTCGCTCGCCCGCCGGATCAGCAGGTCGTCGCGGCCGTCGCCGTCGAGGTCGCCGATCCCCTTGACCTCGCTCGCGAAGCGCCAGTCGAGGGTGGTGTCGGCGAGCACTCCCGCGCGGACCGTGCCGGCACCGGTTCCGGCGTAGAACACGAGGCGACCGTCGCTCTTGCGAACCCCGACCAGGTCGGTCTCACCATCGCCGTCGAAGTCTCCCGGCGCGATCTGCGAGAACATCTGCCAGCCGCTGCCGATCTTCTCCAAGGAGGCGACCGTGCCCGTGCCGTTGCCGCGGTAGATGCGCAGGCTGCCATCGGTGAACCGCCCGAGGAAGTCGGTGTAGCCGTCCCCGGACAGGTCGCCCACCGGGATGATGAGGTCGACGCTCCCCCAGCCGCTGCCGATCCACGTCCGACCCCGGTCGAGGGTCCCGGACGCGTTGCCAGGGTAGAGCCAGAGGTTGCCGTCGCTCGTGGCTGCCACGACGTCGCCGAGGTTGTCAGGGTCGAACGGCCCGATCCCGGCCGTCAGGCGCAGGCCGCTCCAGGCGGACGACATCGTCCCGGCCGTGAAGCCCATCGTGCCCGTGTACTTGAGGGACCAGAGGCTCGACCCGCTCGGGACGAGGGCGTCCGCGAGCCCGTCGGCGGACAGGTCGCGCGGCATGGACGCGGTCGAGCGTGGCGGAGCCGAGGTCACGGACCACCACGTGCTGCGCAGACCGAGCGCAGCCCGGAACGCATCCGCTGTGACGCTGGCCGTTCCCGCCGATCCGATCACCCGGACGCCCGCGGTACGCCCACTCCAGTCGCCGCCTCCGGACCGACCGGTGATGGCGAGGGCCTGGAAGGTGCCGACGGAGGGGTAGGCCGCCTCGATCCGGGAGATGGCGACCGACGCAGTCCACTTCGTGGGCTCTTCGTACCTGAGGTGGGTCTGAGC
>NZ_AWSA01000052.1 GCF_000576595.1 Intrasporangium oryzae NRRL B-24470
CCGTGCACGGCCGAGGTCACCGGCGCAGGGGGACTCAAGCAGGCCCTGACCGTCACCTACGACAAGAACACCGACGCCGGCACCGCCACCGCCACCGCCAGCTACGCCGGCGACAGCAACCACCTGGGCGGCGACGGGTCGGCCACCTTCACGATCGACAAGGCGCCGTCGCAGGTCACCGTGACCTGCAACCCCTCCAGCGTCACCTTCACCGGATCGCCGATCGAGCCCTGCACGGCGAGGGCCAAGGGAGTCGGTGGCCTCGACACGAGCGCGCCGGTCAGCTACGCGCACAACGTCGAGGTCGGAACGGCCACCGCCACGGGCACGTACACGGGCGACGCCAACCACCTGGCCAGCACCGGGTCAGGGACCTTCACGATCGGGTCCTGGACCCCCAGCGGCTTCTACCAGCCCGTCGACATGGGGACCACGCTCAACACCGTCAAGAACGGGTCGACGGTTCCCCTCAAGTTCGAGGTCTTCCGCGACGGGGTCGAGCTGACGAGCACGTCCATCGTCACCTCGTTCACCGCCACCATGATCGCCTGCCAGACGTCGGCCCCCGTGGACGACATCGAGTTCACGACGACGGGCGGGACGAGTCTGCGTTACGACACGACGGCCGGACAGTTCGTCCAGAACTGGCAGACCCCGAAGAAGCCCGGTACCTGCTACCTGGTCACGATGACGACGCAGGACAAGAGCACGGTCAAGGCCCAGTTCAAGCTCAAGTAGCGGTGGACGCCGCGTCGGCCGGCCCCGCTCGGAGCAGGGGCGGCCGACGCCCACGTCACCGGTGAGGCAGACCCGCTGGGCGGCATACACCTGAAACGGCTGCCGGTGACTCGGAAGTGAACATACGTGGGCCGGGTGCTTCGGAGGAGGCACCCGGCCCATGCGTTGTCACTCGGGCTCGCTGGCTGCGTCAGCCGCCGAAGACGCCGGGCACGCCGAGGGCGTGCCGCCCCGTCTCGACGAGCGTCGTCTCGGGGTCGAGGGGATGGAACTTGGCTGCCCGGATGTCGCGGTAGCACCGCTCGACGACCGAGCCCTTGTAGTAGCCGGACCCGCCGACGACGTCCATCGCGAGGTCGCACACCTCGATCCCGGCTCGTGCGACCTCGCTCTTGGCGATCATGACCGCGAGGACGGTGCCGGGGTCGGGCGTGGGGTCGTCGCCGACCGCCTCGAGGGCGCCGTCGAGTGCCCACGACGCGACCTGCAGCTTGTGCTTCATGAGCCCCAGCTGGCGCTGGACGACGACGCTCTGGGCCCTGCCGGCGGCCGCGGCGAGCGCCGCCTCGTAGGCCGCCTCGGCCACACCGAGGTAGGCGGCGGCGACGATCGGGAAGGCGATCGAGGAGATCACCTGCAAGGGTCCGTCGACGACACCGTGGGGTCGGTTCGCGAGCACTCGCTCGTCGGGAACGAACACGTCCTCGAAGAGGAGGTCGTCGCTCGCCGTGCCGCGCATCCCGAGGCTGTTCCAGGTGGAGACGACGCTCACCCCCTCGCCCGCGAGCGGCACTGCGACGTTGAGCACGCGCGTCCCCTGGTCCGGGGAGTCGTACGTGAACATCGTCGAGGCGACCGTGCCGGAAGCGGACTGGCTGGCGAACCGCTTGCGGCCCGAGACGACATACCCGCCGTCGACCTTGCGCGCGGTCCCGCTGGGGTGGGTGTAGTCGCCGCCGCCCGTCGACACGAGGACGATCCCGTCCTGGGCGATCCTCCGGAGCGTGGCCTCGGCACCCGGCAGGTTGCGGCGGTAGCGCCACGCGGTGAACGCCGTGACGTGCTGGTGCATCGAGCTGGCGAGCGCCGTTGCGCCGCAGTGGTGTCCGAGCTCGCGCTGGAGCGCCGCGAGATCGGCGATCGTGGCGCCGTCGCCCCCGAGCTCGATCGGGACGGCGGCCTTGAGGAGGCCGGCCTCGCCGAGCGCCTCGTAGGACTCCGTGACGAAGGTTCCCTCGGCGTCGTGCCGGGCCGCGTTCTGCGCGAGGAGCGGTCCGATCGCCGCTGCCCGCTCGACGAGAGAGGCCCTCTTGGAGGATGAGTCAGGCTGGTGGGTGAGTGTGGTGGTTGCTGTCATGCCTCAACGGTCCGGCGCCGGGCCGCCTCTCATCCAGTGCCGAATCGCGACCGATGTGGTCCAGATCCTGCACTTCACCATGCCGGGCTGCGTCCCCGAGGCTGGTGGGCATGGCTGAATACGGCGACTACTGCCCTGTGAACATGGCGACGGAGGTTGTCGCCGACCGCTGGACGCCCCTCATCGTGCGCGAGCTGCTCCTCGGGAGCACCCGGTTCAACGAGATCGCCCGGTCCCTTCCCGGCATCTCTCGGACGCTGCTCGTGCAGCGGCTTCGCCACCTGGAGCGTCGAGGGGTGGTCGAGACGTGGCCGGCCCCGAGCGGTCGGGGCCACGAGTACCACCTCACCCAGGCGGGGCGTGAGCTCGAGGAGGTCATCGACGCCCTCGGCCGATGGGCGATCGAGTGGCTCTACGAGGGCATGAAGCCGCACACCGTCCCGCCGACGACCCTCATGTGGTGGATGCACCTGCGGACCGAGCCCAGGAACTTTCCACCCCATCGGACCGTCATTGAGTTCCGCTTCCGCGAGCCCTCCGAGACGGTGTGGCTCCTGCTGGACCGGGGCACGTCGTCCGTCTGCGTGAAGCACCCCGGGTTCGAGACCGACGTCGTGGCCAGCGCCACGACGGCCACCTTCGCGGAGGTCTTCCAGGGCGTTCGGGGATGGCGGCAGGCGGTCCTCGCGGGCGACATCGAGGTCCAGGGACTGCCGCAGGTCACCCGCGCGGTCCCGACGTGGTTCCTGTGGAGCCCGTGGGCCGACGCCGCGCGCGAACGCTCGGAGCGAGCCCGGAGGAGCCGCCATGAGTCAGCCGGCTGAGCTCGGCAGCAGTGCCGAGCGGCTCGAGCGCGACTTCCGTCGCGCCATGGGACACGTCGCCGCGCCCGTCTCCGTCGTCACGACGTATGCCGGGGGCGTCCCGAGCGGGACCACCGTGTCCGCGTTCGACTCCCTCTCCATGAGGCCGCCCCTGATGACGATCGCGCTCCAGCGCTCCAGCCACCTGCTCTCCGTGCTGACGGTCGGCTCGAGGGTGGGGGTCAACGTCCTCGGCTCGACGCAGGAGGCGATCGCCCTCACGTTCGCCCGTCGCGACGAGGACCGGTTCGCGGGTGTCGAGTGGAGCCTCGTCGACGGTGTGCCACGGCTGGACGGCACGCACGCGTGGATCGTCCTCACGGTGCGTGAGCGGGTCGCGGCGGGTGACCACGTCGTCCTGATCGGCGACGTGGTCACCGCGGAGCGCGGCATGGGCCGGCCCCTGACGTACCACGACCGGGTCTTCGGGACGCACCGTCCGCACGCGACCGAGCCGGAGAGCCGCGCCGGGTGAGTGCAGCGGCCCAGCGAGGCCGGTCGGCCGGTCCGTCCCTGGCACGAGCGGTTACCCGCGGACCATGTCGACGGAGACCGGCACCGGCCTGCTGACGCTGTCACGCACCGGCGAGAACCGCGCCAGACTGGCGAGCTCGGCAAGCTGCTCGTCGTCGAAGTCCCCGGTGGCGGTCATGGTCACCCGGATCTTCTCGAAGCCGGGCCGCACCCCTTCGTCGAGGTCGAGGAAGCCCTGCAGGTCCACGTCGCCGTGAACGGTGCACTCCAGGCCGTCCAGCGTGATGCCGCGAGCGGCAGCGTGGTAGACGACCGTGCCGGTGACGCAGGCGGCAAGGGCCTGCAGCAGGTACTCGCCGGCATTCGGCGCCTGGTTTCGGCCCAGGAGCACGAGGGGCTCGTCGGCCTCCACGGTGAAGGCCTCGGTGCGCGTCGTGTCCTCCTGCCCGACGCCGTAGAAACCCTTGATCGTGGTGCGGCTGTGGCCGCCGTCGAGCCACTGGTTCCCGGCGCGGAACTCGAACCGGGCCAACGACGGCTCGGCCGTGACGGCGCTGATCGTGGCGGAAAGGCGCTCGAGGTCGACGCCGTTGACGGTATGGGTGGCAGGCATTGCAGTCTCCTTTGTGTCGTTTCGCTGGGTCCAGGTCTGTAGCCCCAGAGTTAGCACGATCGTTCGTACTAACTAGAAAGTACGAACGGTCGTGCTAAGTTGTCAACATGGAAACCACAACCGCGGAGTCCGGCCGTAGACAGCGGCAGCGACGTGCCGACGGGGAGCGCACCCGGGCGGCGATCCTGCGCGCGGCAGCCTCGTTGGCGACCGTGCACGGGCTCGACGGCCTGTCGATCGGGACCCTCGCCACGGCCATCGGCATGAGCAAGAGCGGCCTTTACGCCCACTTCGGGTCCAAGGAGGAGCTCCAGCTCGCCACCGTGGCGGAGGCCGAGAAGATCCTGTTCGAGGAGGTGGTTGAGCCGGCTCTCGCGGCCCCCGCGGGGGTGGCCCAGCTCGCGGCCGCCTGTGATGCCTTCTGCAGCTACGTCGGTCGCCGCGTCTTCCCCGGAGGCTGCTTCTTCGCGGCCACATCGCTCGAGCTGGGAGCCAGGCCCGGCCCGGTCAAGGACCGCCTCGCCGCCATCCAGTCGGACTTCACGTCGTTGCTGCAGTCCTTCGCCGTCACCGCCATCGAGCAGCATGAGCTCCCCGAGGACGAGGACCCGGCTCGACTGGCCTTCGAGCTGCACGCCCTCCTGCTCGGCGCCGACCTCAAGTTCGTCCTCAACGACGACCCCGGCGTTCTGGACCTCGCGTACGAGGCAGCCCTTCGACGGTTGGGGCTGCCGCTGAGGCCCAGAAGCGCCTCGAGGGAGCCGAAGACGGGCCGCGACGCCTGAAGGCTGGGACCACGGCGTGCGCCTGTGGTGCGGTCGGTGCACCGAGCCGCGGTACGCCTACCCCACCCGGACCTGGTGGGCGCCCGTCTCGACGGGTTGGGCGTCCTCGCGGTCGGAAGAGGTGGGCACGCTGGATCGAGCAGCACGCGCGGTCCGGATGCCGTCGGCGGCGAAGACGGCCAGGGACGCCCAGATGAACCCGAAGCCGATCCAGCGGCCGGTGGTCATCTCGTTGTGCAGGAACAGGACCCCGATGACGAACTGGATCGACGGCCCGACGTACTGGATCGGTCCGAGCGCCACCATCGGCATCCGTGGCGCACCCGCGCTGAAGAGCAGGAGCGGCAGGATGGTGACGAGGCCGCTGCCGATGAGCAGCACGGCATGAACCGGACCGGCACTCGTGAAGTGGCCCTCCCCCCGCGCGCCGATCACGACGAGGTAGCCGAGGGCGAGGGGTGCCATCAGCGCCGTCTCGAAGGCGAGCGACTCGACGGCGCCGACGGCGGCCTTCTTCTTCACCAGCCCGTATGCCGCCCACGACAGTGCGAGACCGAAGCCCGTCACCGGGAGCGTCCGTGCATCGACGGTCAGCACCACTGTGCCCACGGCGGCGCCCCAGAAGGCCCACCACTGCCAGGGCCGCACGGCCTCACGCAGGACGAAGCGCCCGATGACGACGGTGAGGAGCGGGTTGATGAAGTACCCCAGGCTGATGTCGACCTCCTCGCCCCGGTCGGCTGCGCCCATGAAGACGAGCCAGTTGACGAGCAGGGCAGTGCCCGACAGGACGAGCAGCCACCGGAGCCGGCGGTCGAGCAGGAGGTGCCTCAGCTGGGGCAGGCGCCGCATGACGACCACGGCGGCCACGGCGGCGGCGACGGACCAGATGGCCCGGTGCGCGACGATCTCCACGAGGCTCCCGGGTCGCAGGTAGAGCCAGTAGAGGGGCGAGAAGCCCCACAGGACGTAGGCGCCGAGGACGAGGGTGCCGGCTTGACGGGTCCTCATGACAGGTGCTCTCTTTTTCGAAGCATGGCGCAGACCTTAGGCTGACCAGAGTCCCGGCGGAAGTACAGAAAGTGTCCCTGAACAGCGTGTTTGGGCCTCTTCCGTCGATGCCGGTCGAGGGCTTAGCCTGCTGGCATGCTTCTGAATCAAAAGCATCAACCTCGAGTCGCTCCGGTGGAAGCGCCCTTCGACCCGGCCACCGCGGAGGCGCTCGACGTCCTCGGCCCGCCGCTGGACGTCTTCCGGCTGTTCGCCCGCAAGCCCGAGCGCGCCCACGCGATCCACGGCTGGGGCCGCTACTACCTGTCGCGTCAGCTGTCCCTGTCGATTCGGCATCGAGAGCTCGTCATCGACCGGACAACGGCCCGGTGCGGCAGCAGCTACGAGTGGGGTGTCCACGTGGCAGCGTTCGCCGACAAGGTCGGGCTCAGCCCCGAGCAGGCCGTCTCCACCGCGCACGGCGACCCCGACGACGCCTGCTGGAGGGACCCGGGCGACCGCGCGGTCCTGCGCGCCGTCGACGCCCTCGTCGACCGCCACGACCTCGACGACGCCGAGTGGGCTGACCTCGTCTCCGCCGTCGGGGAGGAGGGCGCGATCGACCTGCTGCTCCTGACCGGCTGGTATCACGCGATCAGCTTCGTGACCCGGGTGACCCGGCTCCCGCAGGAGCCTGGCACGCCGACCCTCGCCGCCGTGGCCGAGGCATCCAGATGAGCGGCCCCGACCTGCCCACCCCTGAGGGGGTGCCCCCCCGCGACCTTCCCACCCCCGGCCGGCCGGTCCCCTCGTCGGCGTCGGGACGACCGATCATGGTCCTGCTCGACCTCCTCGGCCGCCGGTGGGCGCTCCGCGTCCTCTGGGAGCTGCGGGACCGACCCGCCCCGAGCTTCCGCGCCCTCCAGGCGGCGTGCGGCGGCGCGTCGTCGAGCGTCCTCAGCTCGCGTCTCGCCGAGCTCACGGCGGCCGGCATCATCGAGCGGTCCGAGCAGGGCTACCGCCTCACCGAGGAGGGCCGGTTCCTCGTCGCGTCGCTCCAGACGATGAACGCCTGGGCCGACCGGTGGGCCGAGCGCGCCGACCAGGCCCTCCCCTGACCGGTTGCCACCACCAGCTGGGCCCTGACGTGTCCCTTGGGCGGCCGCTCCGGCAGGACACCCGCCCAGCCTCAGTTCGAGCGGTACCGCCGCTCGGGCCGTCCCGTCGCGCCGTACCGGAGGGACACCTCGACCCTTCCCGCCGTGACGAAGTGCTCGAGGTAGCGGCGAGCGCTCACCCGCGAGATCCCCACGGCCTCAGCGCATTCCGTGGCCGACATCGTCGCTGCGCTGTCACGCAGCGCCCGTTCGACAGCCTCGGCGGTCTCGGCCGACAGCCCCTTCGGAAGCGTGACCGTGGCGGGCCGCGCCACTCCGGGAGGCGTGAAGGCCGCGTCGATCTCAGCCTGCGTCAGGTCGTCACCGCTCAGCGAGCGAGCCCGCTCGGCGGCATACGCCTGGAGGCGGAGCTCGAGGTCGGCGAACGTGAAGGGCTTGAGGAGATACCCCACGACGCCGTGGCGCACGGCCGCGCGGACCGAGTCGGCCTCCTTGGCGGCCGTGATGACGAGGACGTCGCACGTCTCGCCGGCAGCGCGCAGGCGGGCGACGACGTCGAGGCCGAAGCGGTCGGGCAGGTACAGGTCGAGCAGGACGAGGTCGGGCCGCAGCTCGGCGACCAGGGACTCCGCCTCGGCGCCCGTCTGCGCGGTCCCGACGACCTCGAACCCGGCCACCCGGTCGACGAAGCCGCGGTGGATGCGCGCGACCATGAAGTCGTCGTCGACGACGAGCACGCGGGTCATCGGACGGCCTCGGCCACGGCATCGGCCGGGTCGACGCCCTCGGCCGGCTCGGGCGACTCAGCCGGCTCGGGCGACTCAGCCGGCTCGAGCGTCGCGACGGTGTCGACCGTCAGCCGGGCGGCGAACCGCGCGCCCTCGGGGGTGTTCGCCACGTCGACCTCGCCGCCGCGCCGCTGGCAGATGAGCCGGGTCAGTGCGAGCCCGATGCCGCGCTCCCCCGCCTGCGCGGCCTTCGTCGTGAACCCGTGGGTGAAGACCTCCGTGGCGAGCTCGGGCGCCACGCCGGGTCCGGAGTCGGAGACGATGACCTCGACCGTGCTCGCGTCCTGGCGGATCGTCAGCTCGACCCACGTGTCGCCGGCCGGACGAGCAGGAGCGCTCGCGGCAGCGTCGATGGCGTTGTCGACGAGGTTGCCGACGACGGCTGCGACGTCGGCGGAGTCTTTGGGGGCGATCGCGCCGAGTGCCGTGTCGTCGGAGATCCGCAGCTCGACCCGCCGCTCCGTCGCCTGCGCCGCCTTCGCCATGACGAGGGCGCAGACGGCCGTGTCGCGGATCCGCCGCGAGACGGTGAGGTCGAGCTGCGCGCGGTGCTCGCTCACGGAGTCGACGAAGCGCACGACCTCGTCGTGCTCGCCGAGCTGGATGAGCCCCGAGATCGTGTGGAGCTGGTTGGCGAACTCGTGCGCCTGGGCCCGGAGCAGCTCGGTCGTGCTCCGGAACGACCCGATCTCGCGCTCGAGCGCGGCGAGCTCGGTCCGGTCGCGGAGCGTGGTCACCGAGCCGAGGGCTCGCCCGTCCTTGCGGACCTCCATCCGGTTCATGACGAGGACGCGTCCGCGGCGCAGGACGACCTGGTCCCGGGGCGTCTCCGGCCGTATGCCGCTGGGCTCGCTCCCGTCGCCGCCGACCGCCGTCTCGTCCCCCACCCCGAGCAGAACGTCGCGGAGGCGGGGCCCGAGGTTGAGGTCGCCGATCCGCATCCCGACGGCGTGCTCCGGCAGGTCGAGCAGGCGCCGCGCGACGTTGTTGACGAGCGTGATCCGGTTGGCCGTGTCGAGCGCGAGGACTCCCTCGGCGAGGCCGAAGAGCATCGCCTCGCGGCTCTCGGCGAGGCCGGTGATCTCGCTCGGCTCGAGGCCGAGCGTCTGGCGCTTGATCCAGCGCGCGAGGAGCCACGACCCGATCCCGCCGAGGAGCAGGGCCAGGCCGAGGTAGGTGAGCAGGTAGGACGAGGCACCGAGCAGGCGGTCGACGACCGAGGGCATCCGCACGGCCACCATGACCGTGCCGATGTGCGCCCCGACATGCGGTGCGCCCGCGTCGTCCGACGAGGTCGGCGCGAAGAGCACCGGCGTCTGGGCGACGAGCATCCGCTCCCCGCCGACGTCCATCGGACCGGTCCAGCTCGCGCCCGCGGCCACCTTCGGCGACCCGATCGGCAGCCTCGTGTCGTCGAGGGTCGGGTCCGAGGAGACCCGGACGACGCCGGAGGGGTCGGCGATCGAGACGATCGTCACGGCATACTGCGTCACGGTGGACTGGACGACGGCGGGCGTCGCGTTGACGACGGCGCCCGGCTTCATCTCGGCCCGGACGATGGGGATGCTCGCGACCTGCTCGGCGATGGCGAAGACGCGGCGCCCCTCCGTGCGGGTGAAGGTGGCCTCCGACTGAGCGAGCGAAACGAGCGCGACAGCGACGAGCACGGTCAGCAGGATGACGAGCTGGGCGACGAGGAGCTGGCCCGCGAGGGTCAACCGGCGCACTCTCTGCTTGACCAAAACGAACTCAACCTTCATTGCTGACACAAGGGCGACACCGCGTCGTGGCGCGGGCACGATCATGCCGTTCCGCCCCACAGAATGCGAAAGAGACCTCAACGATGAGCACTCGCACGAGCACTCCGCGCCCGACCGTCCTGGTCGGCGCAACCCTCGCCGTCGCCGCCCTCACCCTCACCGCGTGCGGCGCCACCGCCGCCAAGGACACCGACTCGACCGCCGCCGCAGCCGGCGCAGCGCCCGCCTCCAACCTCCAGATCATGGTCCCCAACTCCCCGGGCGGCGGCTACGACACGACCGCCCGCACCGCGGCCAAGGTCATGGAGACGGCGAAGATCACCGGCAGCATCCAGGTCTTCAACCTCCCCGGCGCCGGCGGCACGGTCGGCCTCCAGCGCACCGTCAACGAGAAGGGCAACGGCAAGCTCGCCATGCAGATGGGCCTCGGCGTCGTCGGCGCGGCCTACACGCAGAAGAGCGCCGCCACGCTCAACGACACGACCCCGATCGCCAAGCTCATCGAGGAGGCCGGCGCGATCGTCGTGCCGAAGGACTCCCCCTACCCCGACATCACCGCCCTCGTCGCGGCCTGGAAGCAGGACCCGAAGAAGGTCAACGTCGGCGGCGGCTCCTCGCCGGGCGGCCCCGACCACCTCCTGCCCATGCAGCTCGCCAAGGCCGTCGGCATCGACCCGAAGCAGGTCAGCTACATCGGCTTCGACGGCGGCGGCGAGCTCCTGCCCGCTCTCATCGGCAACAAGATCGCGTTCGGCGCGAGCGGCTTCGGCGAGTTCATGGACCAGGTCAAGGCCGGCCAGGTGAAGATCCTCGCGGTGACGAGCGAGCAGCGCATCCCCGCCCTCCCGGACGTCCCGACCCTCAAGGAGTCCGGCATCGACCTCGTCTTCACCAACTGGCGCGGCATCGTCGCCCCTCCCGGCATCTCCGCCGCCGACAAGCAGACGTGGATCGACGCGCTGACGAAGATGCACGCCTCGCAGGGGTGGAAGGACGAGATGGCCAAGCGCGGGTGGACCGACGCCTTCGTGACCGGAGACGACTTCGGCACCTTCCTCAAGGCCCAGGACCAGGCCGTCGCCGAGGTCCTCACCACCCTCGGGCTGGCCGGCTGACCATGTCGGACCGCACCCCCGACACCCACGACACCGTGGGGGACACCGTCGTCGACAGCGCGACGGACCGGGTGCCCGAGAAGGCGAGCGGGGACCGCGCACAGTACGGACTGTGCGCGGGCCTCGCCCTCCTCGGCACGCTGCTCCTGCTCGACGCGACCCGGATCGGGCACGCGACGAGCAGCAACGACCCCGTCGGCCCGCGCCCGGTGCCCGTCATCCTCGGCGTCCTCCTGCTCCTCACCGCCGTCCTCTACGCCGTCGACGTCGCCCGTGGCGGCGTGGGCGCGGCCGAGGAGGGTGAGGACGTCGACCTGACGGCACCCTCCGACTGGAAGACCCTCGCCCTGCTCGCCCTCTTCTTCCTGCTCAACGCCGTGCTCATCGAGCCGCTCGGCTGGGTCATCAGCGGGACGGTCCTCTTCGCCGGGTCGGCATACGCCCTCGGCAACCGCCACCACGTGCGCGGGCTCGTGTTCGGCCTCGCGCTGGCGCTCGCCACGTTCTACGCCTTCGCCATCGGGCTCGGGGTCAACCTGCCCGCCGGCATCCTCCAAGGGATCCTCTGATGGACAACCTCCAGAACCTCCTCGACGGCTTCGGGCACGTCCTGACGCCGATGAACCTGCTCATCGCGCTCCTCGGCGTCACGATCGGCACGGCCGTCGGCGTCCTGCCCGGCATCGGCCCCGCGATGACCGTCGCCCTGCTCCTGCCCGTGACGTACGGTCTCGAGCCGACCCAGGCGCTCATCCTCTTCGCCGGCATCTTCTACGGCGGGATGTACGGCGGCTCGACGACCTCGATCCTGCTCAACACGCCCGGCGAGTCGGCCTCGGTCGTCACGGCCATCGAGGGCAACAAGATGGCCAAGGCCGGGCGCGCCGCCCAAGCGCTCGCGACCTCCGCCATCGGCTCCTTCATCGCCGGCACGATCGGCACCCTCCTGCTCGTCCTCGTCATGCCGCAGGTCGTCTCGTTCGCCGTCAGCCTCGGCGCGCCGGAGTACTTCGCGATCATGCTCGTCGCCTTCGTTGGCGCGAGCGCCGTCCTCGGCAGCTCGCGGATCCGCGGGTTCGCCGCCCTGCTCATCGGCCTCGCCATCGGCGTCATCGGTATCGACCGTGTCACCGGCCAGCAGCGGATGACCTACGGCGTCGCGCAGCTCGCCGACGGCATCGACGTCGTCGTCGTCGCGGTCGGCATCTTCGCCGTCGGCGAGGCGCTCTGGGTCGCGGCCCACCTCCGGCGCAAGGCCGCCGAGGTCATCCCCGTCGGCCGGCCGTGGATGGGCCGGGAGGACTGGAAGCGCTCGTGGAAGCCGTGGCTGCGCGGGACGGCATACGGGTTCCCGTTCGGCGCCCTGCCGGCGGGCGGCGCCGAGATCCCCACGTTCCTGTCCTACATGACCGAGCGCAAGCTCGCGAAGCGACCCGAGGAGTTCGGGCACGGCGCCATCGAGGGCGTCGCCGGCCCCGAGGCCGCCAACAACGCCTCGGCGGCGGGCACACTCGTCCCGATGCTCGCCCTCGGGCTGCCGACGAACGCGACGGCCGCGATCATGCTCGCCGCGCTCCAGGGCTACGGCCTCGAGCCCGGACCCCTGCTCATGGAGAAGCAGCCCGTTCTCGTCTGGACGCTCATCGCGAGCCTCTTCATCGGCAACACGATGCTCCTCGTCCTCAACCTCCCACTCGCCCCCGCCTGGGCCAAGCTCCTCCAGATCCCGCGGCCCTACCTCTACGCGGGGATCCTCTTCTTCGCGTCGATGGGCGCGTATGCCGTCAACGCCCAGCCGTTCGACCTCTTCCTCCTGCTCGCGCTCGGGTTGCTCGGCTTCGGGCTGCGCAGGTTCGGCCTGCCCGTGCTGCCGCTCATCATCGGGGTCATCCTCGGCCCGCTCGCCGAGCTGCAGGGCCGCCGGTCGCTCCAGCTGAGCGGCGGCGAGCTGGGCGGCCTCGTCGGCGGTCCGGTGGCGTGGGTCTGCTACGCGATCATCGCGGTCGTGCTGCTCTGGCCGCTCGGTAGGCTCGCCCAGCGCGCCTGGTCCGCCCGGTCGGGCGGTCCGGACGACGGTCCCGACGCTGGAGGTGGCGCCGGCGGTGGTGTCGGTGGCGCGGGAGCCGACCGGTCCGCTTCACCCACGAGCACGGAGGTCACGCCATGACGATCCTCGTCGGCTACATCCCCACCCCCCAGGGCGAGGCCGCCCTGACGGCCGCCATCGCCGAGGCGAAGGCGCACGACGAGTCCGTCCTCGTCATCAACATGTCCCGCGACGACAAGCTCGTCGACGCACACCGTGCGCCCGAGGCCGACCTCGGTCGGCTCGACGAGGAGCTCTCGGAGTCGGGCGTCCCCCACGAGGTCCGGCGCATCGAGCACGGCACGGACCCGGCCGACCAGATCCTCGATGCCATCGAGACCGAACGGCCCCGGATGCTCGTCATCGGGATCCGGCACCGGAGCCCGGTCGGCAAGCTCCTCCTCGGGTCGACGGCCCAGCGCCTGCTCCTCGACGCAACCTGCCCGGTGCTCGCCGTCAAGGCGGACTGAGCCCAGCGGCATACGCCCGAGGCACGATCGACGGGCCGCCTCCGTCCCGGACGGAGGCGGCCCCGGGTACGGTCCGTGGGCGCGTCACCACCAACCCTGGCGCCGGGCCCAGCGCAGCAGCCACAGGCTGATCGCCGTCATCACCGCCAGGACGATGGTGAGATGCACCGGATCGGTGCCCTCGTTGCCGATGAGGTTCATGCCGTAGATGGACGCGATCGCGGTGACGGGCAGCGTGATCGCGGCGATGACCGCGAGGCGCTCCATCGCGACGGTCATCTTCGTCGTGACGCGGGTCTGGTAGAGGTCGATGACGCCGACGAGGAACTGGACCTCGCCGTCCGCGAGCCCGCGCACCCGGTCGAACTGCTCGGCCAGGTCCCTCGCATGGCGCCGCGTCTCGTCCGGCACGAACCGCTCGAGCGAGGCGACGCGCGCCTGGATGTCGTGGGCCTGGGCCGCCATGGTCCGTGACGTCATGAGCTCGTGGCGCAGGAGGAAGAGCTCCTCGAGCAGCTCCTCCGGCCGGTGGAAGTCGGCTGCCATGACCTTCGCCTCCAGGGCGGGCAGGCGGTTGGCCACCGCACGGACCGCGGCACTCTGCCGACGGGCGAGCGCCGAGGCGATGGCGTAGGCGAGGTCGTTCGCGGTCGCCGGTCGGAGCCGACCCGCCTCGATGCGCGCCCGGACGGCCCGGGTCTCCTCGGTCGCGGCCTCCTCCCGCACGACCGGGTTGCGCGGCCCGTGCACCGTGACCAGGTAGCGCTCACCGACGATGAGGTCGAGCTCGAGGACGTGGACGTGCCCGCCCTCACCCGCGAGGGGCGCGTGGAGGATGACGAAGAGCTGGTGCTCGTAGGCATGGACGGTCGGCACGAAGTTGCGCTCGGCACAGGCCTGCCGGACCAGGGCGTGGGCACGGAACGGTCCGGCGAGCAGCGCGTCGGCGTCCGCGTCGTACTCGGGCACGTCGAGCCAGACGAAGCCGTCCGCGCGCTGGAGCAGCCCCTCCACCTCGGCGCTGGGGTGGTCGGTGATCCCGTCACCGGTGACGAACGAGACCTGCATGGGCCAAGCGTCTCGGTTCCTGAGACCTCGTGTCCAGATCAGGCGCGGTCAGGGTGCCCGGCTCGCCCCGGCATGGCGCGAGGACTCGACGAAGCCCGCACGGCTGTAGAGCCCGATCGCGGGGCCGCCCTCCTCAGCCACGATGACGAGCCGCTCGACGCCGGGCTGGGCCAGTGCCCACTCACCGGCGACCCGGACCAGCGCACCGGCGATCCCCCGGCGGCGGAACTCGGGCAGGGTGATGACGTCCTGGTAGCGGGCCACCGACCCGAGCCGGACGATACCGAGGCTGCCGACGAGCCGGTTCCCGGCGAACGCCCCGAACCACCGGGCGTGACCACCCTCGACGAGTCCCCGTTGGGACCGGGCGCGCCGTGTCTCGAAGACCAGGCGGTCGTCCCGTTCGTCGTCGGGGACGCCGCTGCCGCCGACGATGGCCGACTGGTACCAGTCTTCGCCGCTCTCGAGAGTCCGGATCTCGAGGCCGCCGGAGAGGGGGCTTGCCGAGGGCACCGAGCCGGACACGAGCGTGACGTCGGTCTCGACGGCATACCCGAGGTCCACCCACCCGCTGTGGTCGCCCTCCGCCGAGACGAACCCGAACGCCCGGTGCCGGGCCCCCGGCAGCTCCGCCTCGAACCGTTCCACCCAGCGGGGGATCTCGTCGCGGGGCACGTCGGCGGGGAGCAGCAGGAAGTTGCCCCACCAGAAGGTCGGGTTCGCCTCGGTGCGGACGACGAGATGGTCGCCGTGGTCGACCACCGTCGAACCCTGCAGCTCCAGGATCGCGAGGTCGGTCGTGAGGCCGAGCGAGTCGATCCGCATCCATCCACCCTAGGCAGCCGGGTCACCCCCTCGGGCCGCTTCGCCGGAACCCCGGGGTGGGCGCGGACCCAGCCGAGCGGCATACGTCATCGGTATGCCGCTGCCCCCCGACCACACCAACCCCGCCCGGGCGAAGAAGATCCGGCCAAGCCCGCCGAATCACCACAACAACCCCGCCCCGGCGGACAAGCTGGGCTCCCCGGCGCGACACACCACAACAACCCCGCCCCGGCGAAAGAGATCCGGCCAAACCCGCCGAATCACCACAACAACCCCGCCCGGGCGAAGAAGTCGTGCGGGTCGGGGTCAGCCGGGGTCAGCCGGCGAGGCAGGCGCCGGTGTCGACGGCGCGGCCGGCTGACGGCGACTGTTCGAGCACCGGCTTGGCCTCGTTCAGGGTCAAGGCGTATCCCGTGCGGTCGTCCTCGAGGGACTTCGCGAAGACCACCCCGACCACTCGGCCACGGTCGTCGAGGAGCGGACCGCCGGAGTTGCCCGGCTGGACCTTGGTGTTGAGCGAGTAGATCTCGCGGACGACGCGGTCCTTGCCGTAGATGTCGAGGCCGCGAGCGTCGAGGAGCGACCGGACCCGGGCGGCCACGACGGTGTACGGGCCGTCGAGCGGGTAGCCAGGCACCGCAGCCGAGTCGCCCCGACCGAGGTCCTCCCCGAGCTGCAGGGGCGGCGCCTCGAGCCCGGGAACGCTGATGATCGCCAGGTCGCGGTCGGGGTCGAAGACGACGACCCGCCCCGCGAGCAGCTGCCCGCGACCCTGGACGCGGACGACCTCGGACCCGGCGACGACGTGGGCGTTGGTGACGACGCGCCCGGGGCTGAGCACCCAGCCGGTGCCCTCCTGGCCGCGGTCGCACCGTTCCGAACGCGTCGTGACCTTGACGACCGAGCGCCGAGCCTGCTCGATGGCGCCTGACGTGGCGATGGCCGGGTCGGGCGTCTGGACCGGCCTGATCGGCTCGGGCGCGAGACCCCCGAAGACCTGCGGGAACCCTTGGCTCGACAGGAAACCCCGGAACCCGGCGAATATCTCACCGGTCTGCTCCGGGACGACGGCGTTGACCGCCTGGAGCACCTTCGACTCCGACATCGCCTTGGCGAGAGGCGGACTCACGACGGTGCGCAGCGACCCACCGAGGAACCACACGATGACCGCGGCCGCGAGCGTCACGACGATCGCCCCGAGGACGGAGTCGGCCTGACGAAGAGACGGCAGCTCGACCCGCTTGCGGACGGCTCCCCCCGCGAGGTGCCCGAGGTACTGGCCGAGCCACCCGAGGAGGACGACCCCGAGGACGAGGACCACGACGCGCGTGCGGGTGTCATCCGCCACGGCGGGCCAGCGTGCGAGGAGGTTGGGCAGCTGCCAGACGGCGAGCATCGCCCCCGCGAAGAACCCGAGGAGGGAGAAGACGCTCGAGATGAGCCCCTGCCGGTAGCCGGACGCTGCATACGCGCCGAGCACGAGCAGGATTGCGAGGTCGATCAGCACGCCACCACTCATCCTCGCCGCCCGACGAGGTAACGCTCGGGGAGCGGGCGCTGCACCGAGTCGTCCCACTCCCGTGCGACACCGCCGAGCTCGAGCACGCTGCTGAGCAGTCCGGCCGTGAACCCCCACAGGAACAGGTGGTCGAGGTCGAATCCCGGGCCGACATAGCCGGAGGGGTGCGTCACGGAGAAGCGCGACGACGGCTCGACGAGGTGCGAGACCGGAACCGAGAGCACGTCGTGCACCTCGGCCGGGTCACGGACCCCGATCGGCGAGGGCTTCGCCCACCAGCCGAGCACCGGCGCGACGACGAACTGCGCCGGCGCGAGGAAGAGCGAGGGCAGCTGGGCCACCACGTCGACGCCGGCGGGGTCGACTCCGGTCTCCTCCTCAGCCTCACGCAGCGCGGTCGCGACGAGGTCGGGGTCCTCCGGGTCGCGGGAGCCCCCCGGGAAGGCGATCTGCGCCGGCTGGGTGCGCATCGTGTGCGAGCGCTCGATGAGCACGACGTGCTCGCCGTCGTCGGCGGCCCCTGCGGGCGGCGGGCCGAAGAGGATGAGGACCGCCGACTCGCGTCCGCCCTCCTCCGGAGGCATGAAGCGCGAGAACCACTCGGGCGCGACCTTCTCGAGCCGGTCGGCGAGCTCGTCGATCCAGGCCGGCCGCGGCAGGGCCCCGTCCCCGAGCGTCGGGGACGGGTCGATGGAACCCGACGTGCCGGCATACGCGATGCCGCTGACCACTCTCGTCACTTCGGGGCCAACTCGAACTTGAGGAGCTTGGCGGCCTTGACCGGGTCGGTCTCGCCGATGCCGTACGACGGGCACCAGCGCGCGATCGGGCAGGCGCCGCAGGCCGGCTTCTTGGCGTGGCAGGTCCTGCGGCCATGGAAGATGACGACGTGGCTGAGCATCGTCCAGTCCTTGCGCATGAAGAGCCGGCCGATCTCGTGCTCGACCTTGACCGGGTCGTCCTCCTCGGTCCAGCCGAAGCGGCGCACGAGCCGGCCGAAGTGCGTGTCGACGGTGATGCCCGGGATGTCGAACGCGTTGCCGAGCACGACGTTGGCGGTCTTGCGCCCGACGCCGGGCAGCGTGACGAGGTCCTTGAGCCGCGGCGGCACCTCGCCGTCGAAGCGCTCGACGAGGGCCGCCCCGAGCTTGATGAGGGAGTCGGTCTTGGCGCGGTAGAAGCCGGTCGGCTGGACGATCGTCTCCATCTCGACGCGGTCGGCACCGGCATAGTCGGCAGCCGTGCGGTACTTCGCGAAGAGGATCGGCGTCACCTTGTTGACCCCCACGTCGGTGGTCTGCGCCGACAGGATCGTCGCGACGAGCAGCTCGAGCGGCGTCGTGAAGTCGAGCTCGCAGTGCGCGTAGGGGTAGCGCTCGTGGAGCGACCGGTACATCTTGCGGGCACGCCGAGTGAGCGCGACCGGGCTCTCGTCGCGGCTCACCGTGGCGCTGGCTGACACAGACGACACTGTATGCCGGACGGCTGTGTCCCGCCCGCGAGTGACCTCCGTGCCCCCTTTGTTCCCAGCCGATCCCCACCCGATCCCCACCCGAGCCACACCCGATGCCCACCACGGGCACACCTGCCGCAGACCCCGCACCCGCGACGGGTACCGCGGGACCGGGCCCAGCGGCATACGTGACGTGGCACACTGACCCCGTGGATCTCGATGTGGTCAGGCGCGCCCCTCTGTTCAAGGCACTCGACGACGAAGCGGCGACGGCCCTGCAGGCCGAGATGAGCCGGTCCCGCATGGAGCGCGGCGACGTCCTCTTCCACGAGGGTGACCGTGGCGACACGCTCTACGTCATCGCCGAGGGAAAGATCAAGCTCGGCCGTACGAGCCCCGACGGCCGGGAGAACCTCGTCGCCATCCTTGGTCCGGGCGAGATGTTCGGCGAGCTCAGCCTCTTCGACCCGGGCCCGCGCACGATGACGGCCACGGCCGTCGCCGAGACCCAGCTGCTCGGCCTTGGCAACGAGTCCCTGACGGGGTTGCTCTCGGGCCGGCCCGAGGTGTCCAAGGCCCTCCTCGCCGCGCTCGCCCAGCGCCTGCGCCGCACCAACGCACACCTCGCCGACCTCGTCTTCACCGACGTCCCCGGCCGGGTCGCCAAGGCCCTGCTCGACCTGTCGGAGCGGTTCGGCCGGCCCGTCGAGGGCGGCATCCTCGTCTCCCACGACCTCACGCAGGAAGAGCTCGCTCAGCTCGTCGGCGCCTCGCGCGAGACGGTCAACAAGGCGCTCGCCGACTTCGCGACGCGCGGCTGGCTCCGCCTCGAGGCCCGGGCCGTGCTGCTCCAGGACGTCGAGCGGCTCAAGCGTCGCGCCCGCTGACTTGGTTTGAGGTGAACCACGCGGGGCCCTGCCCGGCGTCTCACATCACAGCGCGCTGAGGCCGCTCTCAGGGGTGGGTGCGCAGGTAGTCGAGCTGGGCCTGCACCGACTGCTCCGCCGCGGGCCACACGCTGCGCGGCACGTCCGCGTAGACGCGCTCGACGACGTCGTATGCCGTGTGGGCCCCTTCGGCGACCGCGGCCCGGACCTGCTCGAGCCGCTCGGCCCGGTGCCGGAGGTAGAAGGTGACGGTCGCGGCCGCGTCGGCGACGAACGGACCGTGGCCGGGCAGGATGCTCGTCACCGTGCCTGCCTGCGTGAGCCCCTCAATGCGGTCGAGGGAGGCGAGGTAGGACTCGAGGTCGCCGTCGGGCCAGGCGACGACGGTCGTGCCACGCCCGAGGACCGTGTCGCCGGTGAGGAGCGTGTTGTCGCCCGGCAGCACGAAGGAGAACGAGTCGCTCGTGTGACCGGGCGTCTCCACGGCGAGGACCTCGAGGCCGCCGACGGTGATGAGCTCGTTGGGCCGGATGTCGTCGTGGCCGCGACCGAACGCCCTGACCGGCGCCCCCGTGAGCTCGTGGAACCGGTCGGCGCTCTCGGCGTGGTCGAGGTGGCCGTGGGTCAGCAGCGTGAGGGAGACGCGGCGGCCCGAGTCGGCGACATGGTCGAGCACCGTCCGCAGGTGCCCCTCGTCGAGGGGGCCGGGGTCGACGACGACGACCTCGTCGGACCCGGGCTCGGCCAGCACCCACGTGTTCGTCCCGTCGAGGGTCATCGGCGACGGGTTGGGGCAGAGGACGCAGAGGGCCCGCTCGCTGACGAGGCCTCCCGCCCACTCGGGGTCGGGGCGCGCTCCGTTCACGGGATCACCTCCTCGCCGGACGGCCCGTACTCGACGATGCGCATCGCCGGCCCGTCCGGGGTGTCGACGACCTCCGGCATGACGAGCGGCAGGTCGGCGCTGTGGGCGACGAACTCGGCCGCGCTCGGGGCGTCGCGGACCGCCTCCACGCAGATCACGGTCGGCGGGAGCATCGAGGCCGACCCGGCGGCATACGCCTCGAGGAGCGCGGTGGGGGCGAACCACGCGGCGTGGTCGGCCTCGCTCGTCGCGCCGTCGGCGACCTGGTGCCCCGGCATGAGGGCCGCGAAGAACCAGGTGTCGAACCGTCGCGGCTCGAACACGGGGGTGAGCCAGTGCGCCTTGGCCACGATGAGGTCCGACCGGAGGTACAGGCCGTGCTCGAGAAGAACCTCCGCCAGCGAGAGGTCGCGGTCGACGAGCCGCTCACGGACTCCGCGCCACGACGGGTCGCTCACGTCGGCGAGCGGGCCGTCGGGGGTCGTGCTCGCGAGGAGGACGCCGCACTCCTCGAAGACCTCGCGGACCGCGGCGGCGACGTACGTCTGCGCCTCGGGCGTCGCGCAACCGAGACGAGCCGCCCACTCGGTGGGGCTCGGGCCGCTCCACGGCAGCTCCGGGTCGGCATCGCGCGGGTCGACGCCGCCCCCCGGAAAGACCATCGTGCTCGGCGCGAACGCCATCTGCGACACGCGGCGCAGGAGGAAGACCTCCGTACCCGCGTCACCGTCGCGCACGAGCATGACCGTGCTGGCCCGCCGTGGGGCCGCCTCCTCCCAGCGCTCCCCGGCCAGCCAGCGCAGGGCCGCGTCGGCGATGCCGGGCGTGGTGGTGAGGGGGAAGAGGCGGCTCACGGTCGGTCTCAGCGTGTCGGCCTGGTGGTCATTCGGGCGGTCATTCGGGTGATCACTCGGGTGGTCAGTCGGCGACCGAGACGATGACCTCGACCTCGACGGGCGCGTCGAGCGGCAGGGCGGCGACGCCGACCGCCGAGCGCGCGTGGACGCCACGGTCACCGAAGGCCTTGACGAGCAGCTCGCTCGCGCCGTTGATGACACCCGGCTGGCCGGTGAAGCTCGGGTCGGAGGCGACGAAGCCGACGACCTTGACGACTTGGGCGACCTTGTCGAGGTCGCCGACCTCGGACTTGATCGCCGCGATCGCGTTGAGCGCGCACGTCTCGGCGAGGCCCTTCGCGGTGTCGGCGTCGACCTCGGCCCCGACCTTGCCGGTGGCCGCGAGCGCGCCCGAGACCATGGGGAGCTGGCCGGAGGTGAACACGAGGTTGCCGTCACGGACGACGGGGACGTAGGCAGCGACGGGTGGGACGAGCTCGGGTACGGTGAGGCCGAGCTCGGACAGGCGGTCTTCGACGGCGGACATCGGCGCTCAGCCCTTCGGACGCTTGAAGTAGGCGACGAGGCTCGTCCCGTCGGGGCCGGGCACGATCTGGACGAGCTCCCAGCCGTCGGCTCCGAAGTTGTCGAGGATCTGCTTCGTGTTGTGGATCAGCAGCGGTGCGGTGAGGTACTCCCACGTGGTCATGGCCCTCACCCTACTCAGTGGCGCGCCGGCCCTCACCGCGTGCGCCCCGGCACCGACCGTGGCCGGGACCTCGGCGGCCCACGGCGCCGCGACGCCCGGCCGGGCCGCTGCTAGCGTCGCGCCCGTGACGACCGCGCCAGACCCACAGTCCGAGGACGTCCTCTCCCGGCCGAGCCCGCCACCGGCTGCCACGCGGTCCTACGGCCCGGACCCCGCCCAGGTCTACGACGTGCGGCTCCCGCCTCCCGGCGTGACGCCGGTCGGGGCGACCGTCGTCGTCGTCCACGGCGGGTTCTGGCGGCCCGAGTACGACCGGACCCACGCCGGGCCCGAAGCGCAGGCCTTCGCCGACGCAGGCTTCCACGTGGCGGTCGCGGAGTACCGACGAGCCGGTATGCCGGGTGGCGGGGTTCCCGGGACCCTCGACGACGTGCGCGCGGTGGTGGCGGCGGTCGCTCGTGACCCGCAGCTGCCGGGACCGGTCGTCCTCGTCGGGCACTCGGCGGGGGGCCAGCTCGTGGCCTGGGCGGCCGGTCAGCAGTGGTCTAGCGACCCTGCCCTGCGGCTGGCCGGGGTCGTCTCGCTCGCCGGGGTCGTCGACCTGCACGCCGCGGACCGGATGGACCTCGGAGCGGGGGCCGTGCGTTCCTTCGCGGGCGACCCGGCCTCCGACCGCGCGGCCTGGGACCTCGCCGACCCGATGACCTCGTTGCCGCCCCGGGTGCCGGTCCGGCTCGTCAACGCGAGCGAGGACGACGTCGTGCCCGCGTCGGTGGCGGACGCCTACGTGGCTCGCGCCAGGGCGGCCGGCGGCGACGTGTCGGTGGAGGTGGTCCCGGCCGCCGGGCACTTCTCGCTCATCGACCCGGAGCAGCCGGCGTTCGCCCGGGTCGTCGCGGCCGTCCGCTCCCTCGTGCCCTGACCTCCTCCTACGTCGTGGGTTGCTGTGACCCCCAGGCCTGCCAGCCCGGCACTTCACATCAACCGCCGGCCGACGTGAGGCGCAGCGCCGCCTCCACCTGTTCTATGAGGGCCTCCGGCTCGACCTCGCCGAGGGTTTGCGCTCCGTGGCGCAGGTGCCGGAGCACCCTCTGCACGAGGGCACGCCGTCGCCGGCCGCGCACCACCTTCGACACGTCCTCGAGGGCGGCCGGGGTCGCGAGCCGTTGCTGGACGGTCAGGACGAGGATGAGGGCGGCCTGCCGATCGCTCGCCGCCCAGTGCGCAGCCCGAATCGCGGCCACAGCCGGCCGGACGCGCGGGACCCCGGCCCGGATGACCTCGTCCGGCCGACGCCTGGTGATCGTGTGCTGTCGCACGCCCTCGACCGGAGCCACCCGATGGTGGTGGACGATCGAGACGTGGACCAGCTGCTCGTCGTAGCCCGTCAGGCCCGCGGCGAGCAACGCGGTGACGCCGTCGAGCGCCGCAATGCCGTGCCCCACCTCCCAGACGGCGCGCCACCACTGGGCGAGCGGGGTCAGCGGCCCCGTGTGGACGGCCACGGTCTGTCGACCGTGTCGGACCCACCGCTCCGCCCGGACCTCGGCGGCCACGTCGGCCCAACCGATGCCGGCGTGGGCGAGCAGGCGGCGCGACACGACACCGTCGTGGTCGGCGGCAACCGCGCGCGCCGCTCGTCGCCGCTCCGGTCCTCTCACCGTGCCAGCGTGAGGCTCAGCCCGCATGCCTGCCCCACGTTGTGCCCGGACCTGTGGACGCGGCCGTCGTCGGCTCGGGGGTGGGGACACGTGCTCCGGTCGGCCCGGTTCGAGCTGAAAACCCAGCCCTTCCGCCCGGCGCTCCACGTCGACCCACAACCTCGGAGACCCAGAGGACCGTCGAACGCCGCCGCCGAGGTCGCAATAGGGTGGGAGGCGTGACGAGCACGCAGGAGGAGGGGGTCCCGGCAGCACCGCCGTGGGGCGCCGCGCGGTTGCACATCGTCACGGGCAAGGGGGGCACCGGCAAGACGACCGTCGCCTCGGCCCTCGCGATCGGCCTCGCAGCGCACCATCACCGGGTCCTGCTCACCGAGGTCGAGGGTCGGCAAGGCATCAGCCAGACCTTCGACGTGCCACCGCTCGGGACCGAGGAGACGCCCGTGACCCGGGTCGCGGGCGGCGGCGAGATCGTCGGCCTGTCGGTCGAGCCCAAGGCCGCCCTGCTCGAGTACCTCCAGCTCTTCTACAAGCTCGGCCGCGCCGGCCGGCTCCTCGAGAAGTTCGGCGCGATCGACTTCGCGACGACCATCGCGCCGGGGGTCCGCGACGTCCTGCTCATCGGCAAGATCTACGAAGCCAACCGACGGCGCCAGGACGGCCGGCACAAGGGAGACAGCCCACCGGCATACGACTCGATCGTCCTCGACGCCCCGCCGACCGGGCGGATCGGCCGTTTCCTCTCCGTCAACTCGGAGGTCGCCGACCTCGCGCGGATGGGCCCGATCCACTCGCAGGCCGAGTCGATCACCCGGCTGCTCCAGTCCGGCCAGACGGTCGTTCACATCGTGACGCTCCTCGAGGAGATGCCGGTCCAGGAGACGCTCGAGTCCATCGAGGAGCTCGGCGCCAAGGGCTTCCACCCCGGCGCGATCGTCGTCAACATGGTCCGCGAGCCGCTCTTCGACGACGCGGCCCTCGACCAGGCGAGAGAGGGCCGGCTGCACAAGCCGTCCATCAGCGCCCAGCTCGCCGAGGCCGGCGTGAAGGTGACCCCGGCACTCGTCGAGGGCCTGCTCGACGAGGCCCGCGACCACGCCCTGCGCGTCGACCTCGAGCGCGAGCAGCTCGCCCTCCTCGAGTCGACCGGCCTGCCGATCGTGACGCTCCCGGCGCTGCCGGGCGGGGTCGACGCGGTCGCCGTGCGCGAGCTCGCCGAGGTCCTCGTCGCCGAGGGCATGGTCCGATGACCCCGGCGCCCACTCCCCCGGTGCCCGCGCCGCCACGGCTCGACGTCGACCGGCTCATCGACGACCCCTCGATCGGCATCGTCGTCTGCTGCGGGTCCGGCGGCGTCGGCAAGACGACGACGGCCGCAGCGCTCGCCCTGCGTGCCGCCGAGGCAGGCCGCAAGGTCGTCGTCCTCACCATCGACCCGGCGCGGCGCCTCGCCCAGTCGCTCGGCCTCACCCAGCTCGACAACACGCCCCGGCCGGTCCACGCCATCGACACCTCCAAGGGCGGCAGCCTCGACGCGATGATGCTCGACATGAAGCGGACCTTCGACGAGGTCGTCATCGCGCACTCCGAGCCCGAGAAGGCCGAGCAGATCCTCGCCAACCCCTTCTACCAGGCCGTCAGCTCGTCCTTCGCGGGGACGCAGGAGTACATGGCGATGGAGAAGCTCGGCCAGCTCAAGGCGAGCGCCGAGAACTGGGACCTCATCGTCGTCGACACCCCTCCGTCCCGGTCGGCCCTCGACTTCCTCGACGCCCCCAACCGGCTCGGCAGCTTCCTCGACGGCCGTTTCATCCGCCTGCTCACCGCGCCGGCCAAGGCGAGCGGCCGAGCCGGCCTCAAGGTCTTCGGGATGGGCGTTCAGCTCGTCAGCTCGACGATGACGAAGATCCTTGGCGGCCAGATGCTGAGCGACGTCCAGACATTCGTCAACGCGCTCGACACGATGTTCGGCGGCTTCCGCGAGCGGGCCGACGAGACCTACCGCCTCCTCTCGGAGGACGGGACCGCCTTCCTCGTCGTCGCCGCACCCGAACGCGACGCTTTGCGCGAGGCGTCGTTCTTCGTCGACCGCCTCGAGGCCGACGGTATGCCGCTCGCCGGGCTCGTCGTCAACCGGATCACCCGCGTCGCGGCCTCGGGTCTCACCCCCGCGCGGGCGCAGGCCGTCGCCGAGTCCCTCGAGGACGGGGCCGGACCCCGATCGGCGACGAATGCCGCGGGCGTCCTTCGCCTGCACGCCTCGCTCGTGCGCACGGCCGAACGCCAGCGCGAGCTCGCCGACGGCTTCTCACTGGGGCATCCCGGCATACCGGTTGTGCACGTGCCTGCGCTCGGACGCGACGTCCACGACCTGGAGGGCCTCCGGGAGGTCGGGGACGCACTCTCGGGGTCGTGACCCCTTCACGACCCTCGAGAGAACTGCGGTGCGGCTCAGGCGTGCTTGGACTGAGCAGCCATGCCCGAGCGGAGGGCGGCCTTCCACGACACGATGTCGGGCCGCTTGCGCAGCAATGCCCGCCTCTCCCGCTCGGTCATGCCCCCCCATACCCCGAACTCCGTCCGGTTGTCGAGTGCCTCGGCGAGGCACTGGGCGAGCACCGGACAGGCCTTGCAGACCGCCTTGGCGTCGTGCTGCGCCTTGCCGCGGACGAACAGCGCGTCCGGGTCCTGGCTGCTGCAGAGCGCCTGGCTGGCCCACTCCTCGACCCACGAACTCGTCATCGGGACCACGCTCATGACTCAAACCCCTCCCTGCCCGACACCTCCCACGACGCCGGGCCGATCACGGGTCATGAAGACCCCGATCAGGTGGACCCCCCTTCGGCCCAAATGTGACATTACGAGCGTGTGATGCACCCCGACATAGGCCGTATGGACCATTTCGTCGGTGGCGGTGACTAGTCATCGCGTCTCAGGCCGTGGTCCGTGCAGCGGGCGCCCATCTCGGAACCGGGGTTGGAACAGGCTCAGCGGTTACCCTTGGGCCCATGTCTTCACGCACCACGTCCATCAGCGGCGTCATCAGCCTGCTCGGTGCCTTCCTCGCCTCGGCCCTCGTTCTCGGCCTGCTGGCAGCGGGGCTGCTGATGCCGGCCGTGGGCGCGACGGGGGCCCTGGCCCGCAGCGGCGTCGACGTCTTCAACGAGCTGCCGAGCGAGTTCAAGACCGACCCGTTGGCGCAGCAGTCGAAGATCCTCGCCGCTGACGGTAGCGTCATCGCGACGCCGCAGGAGCAGAATCGCATCGTCGTGCCGCTCAAGGACATCGCGCCGATCATGCGCGAGGCCCAGGTCGCCATCGAGGACCACCGCTTCTACGAGCACGGCGGGGTCGACCTGCAGGGCGTCATCCGCGCTGCGATCTCCAACATCCGGACCGGGCAGACGACGTCCGGTGCCTCGTCGCTGACGCAGCAGTTCGTCAAGGTCTCGCTGCAGTACTCCGCGCTCAACGCGGGTGACAAGGCGGCCGCGCAGGCTGCGGTCCGCAAGGACTACATGCGCAAGCTCCGCGAGCTGAAGTACGCCATCACGCTCGAGAAGACGATGACCAAGGACCAGATCCTCGAGGGCTACCTCAACCTCGTCTACTACGGCGACCAGGCCTACGGCGTCGAGGCCGCGGCGCAGCACTACTTCAGCATCCCCGCGTCGCGGCTCAGCCTCTCGCAGGCCGCCCTCCTCGCCGGCCTGACGCAGAACCCGGGCACCACCGACCCGGTGCACTTCCCGACCCGGGCCATCGCGCGGCGCGACGTCGTCCTCGACCGCATGCACGAGCTCGGCCGGATCACCGACAAGCAGTGGACCGACGCCAAGAAGCGCACGCTCAAGCAGGACATGAGGGTCACGATGCCCAAGAGCACGTGCCTCGCCTCGCCCTACCCGTACTGGTGTGACTTCATCATCAACTACGTCCTCGCCATGCCGGAGCTCGGCAAGACGGTCGAGGAGCGCAAGCGCCTGCTCTACACGGGCGGCCTGACGATCACGACGACCCTCGACCCGAGGGTCCAGCAGATCGCCCAGGAGGAGATCACCAAGAAGGTCCCGATCGGTGACCCATCCAGGGTCGGCTCGGCCGCCTACATCACCGAGCCCAACACCGGCAAGGTGCTCGCCTTCGCCCAGAACACGACCTACACCGTGGCTCGGGAGAGCAGCGGCAAGACCGGCATCGCGTGGGCGCTCGACAAGAAGTACGGCGGCTCGGGCGGCTTCCAGTTCGGCTCGACGGCCAAGGCGTTCTCGCTCCTGACGGCCATGGAGTCGGGCATGAGCCTCAACTCGTCCGTCAACGCCAAGGCGGCCGGTGACTCACCGGCCTGGTACTCCCCGAGCGAGTGGCCCGGCGGCCGCGGCAACTGCGGTCCCGGTGACAGGTGGCCCGTCCACAACGACACGCCGTTCGGTGGCGGCAGCATCACCCTCATGAAGGCGACCGCCCTGTCGACCAACACGGCGTTCGTCGCCCTCGCCGAGAAGCTCGGCGGCTGCAAGGTCCGCGACACGATGATCCGCCTCGGCCTGCACCAGTCCGACGGGGAGGTCATCGGCCGTTACGCCCCGCAGTACATCCTCGGCGCGTCCGACGTCTCCCCGCAGGGTGTGGCGCACGCCTACGCAACGCTCGCCTCCGACGGCAAGCGGTGCACGATGGTCGCGGTCACGAAGATCACGCAGGGCGCCAAGGTCATCGCCCAGCCGAAGACCACGTGCCAGCAGGTGGCCGATCCAGACGCGGTCCGCGCCACCGACAAGTTCCTCGAGTACAACATGACCCACGGCTCGGGCATCCGAAACCAGCTCGACGGCGGCGCTCGCCAGTCGGCCGGCAAGACCGGGACGTCCGACAACAACAACGAGTCGTGGTTCGTCGGCTACACGCCGAACCTCGTCACCGCCGTCTGGGTCGGCACCCCGTACGACCCCAGCACCCGGGTCATGAAGAACGTCACGGTCGGCGGCAAGTTCTACCCCGTCATGCACGGCGCGGCGATCGCGGCGCCGATCTGGAAGGGGATCATGAACCGGGCCCTCGCGGGCACTCCGCGGCTCACGTTCCCCGAGCCGTCGGCGAAGTTCTCCAAGGGCTCGATGGTTGACGTTCCCAGTGTTCGCGGCATGAGCATCACCGACGCCACCAAGGCCCTCCAGGACGCCGGCTTCTCCGTCACCGTCGGCAGCGCCGTTCCGTCGTCCCTCCCGTCCGGCCTCATCGTCGGGACGTCCCCGAGCGGCAAGGCGCCCGACGGCAGCGACATCACCATCTACCCCTCCGGCGGAGGCGGCGGAGGCGGAGGCGGCGGTGGAGGCGGCGGCAACAACCAGGGCCAGCCGACGGTCTTCCAGCCGCCGGGCAAGCCCAACGGAAAGCCGACGAAGCCGGGACGGGGCTGAGCGGCATACGGCGCCCCGAGCACCCGTAGGGGCACTCAGGGCAGCCGAAGGGGCCGGCGCGACTCACGCGCCGGCCCCCTCGGCTGTCTGCGACCCGGTGTCAGCCGGCGAGGACCTGCCTGACGACGGCGGCGACGCGCCCGCCCTCGGCGCGGCCCGCGACGGCCGCATTGGCGGCCTTCATCGCGAGGCCCATCTGCGGCATCCCCGTCGCGCCCGACGCCGTGACGGCCTCACGGACGATCGTCGCGAGCTCGTCGTCGGTGAGCTGCTTGGGCAGGTAGGCCTCGAGGATCGCGAGCTCGGCCTCTTCCTTGGCCGCGAGCTCGGCGCGCCCGGCGTCGGTGTAGGCGGTGGCGGCCTCACGGCGCTTCTTCGCCTCCTTGGTGAGCACCTTGAGCACGTCGTCGTCGGTGAGCTCGCGGTGCTCCTTGCCCGCGACCTCCTCGTTGGTGACGGCGGTCAGGGCCATGCGCAGCGAGCCGGCCCGGACCTGGTCGCGCTCGCGCATCGCGGTGGTGAGGTCGGACTGCAGCTGTTCCTTCAGGGTGCTCATGGGGGTCAGTCTCTCAGGTGCGCGTCGCTGCCCTCTCCGATTTCCACCGGGGTGCAAGGATGGCGCCATGCGTGCTGTGACTCGGACCGTGCTCGGGCTCGGCCTCGCCGGAGCCGGGGTGCTCGGCTGGGCGTCGCTCATCGAGCGGAACGCCTTCGTGCTCAGGCGGTTCGAGGTGCCGGTGCTGCCGGCCGGCGCGGACCCGTTGCGTGTGCTGCACCTGTCGGACATGCACCTGCTGCCCCGCCAGCGCGCGAAGTCGACCTGGATCCACAGCCTCGCCTCGCTCGACCCCGACCTCGTCGTCAACACCGGTGACAACCTCGCCGGGCCCGACGCCGTGCCCGCGGTGCTCGACACCTTCGAGCTGCTCCTCGACCGACCCGGCGTCTTCGTGCTCGGGTCCAACGACTACTTCTCGCCGAAGGTCAAGAACCCCTTCCGCTACCTCACGCGCAACCACGCCGAGGGCCTCGGCACGAGCAACCGGCTCCCCACCGCAGACCTCATCCGGGGCCTCGGATCGCGCGGCTGGGTCGACCTGTCGAACCGCCGCGACACCCTCACCGTGCGTGGCCTGCGCCTCGACTTCGTCGGCGTCGACGACCCGCACCTCGGCTATGACCGGCTCGACCTCGTCCGCGGCTCGGCCTCCCCCGAGGCCGACCTCACCATCGGGGTGACGCACGCGCCCTACCAGCGCGTCCTCGACGCGTTCGCCGACGACGGAGCCGCCCTGCTCATCGCCGGCCACACGCACGGCGGGCAGGTCTGCGTCCCCCGGTACGGCGCCCTCGTGACGAACTGCGACCTCGACACGAGCCGGGCCAAGGGCCTGTCGCGGTGGTGGCCCGGTGCGGGCCACCGGCCGTCCTCGGAGGCCCCTGAGGGAGCCGCCTGGCTCGAGGTGTCCGCCGGCCTCGGCACGTCGCCCACGGCCCCCGTCCGGCTCGCGTGCCGTCCCGAAGCCACGCTCCTGACGCTCGTCCCACGCGACTGAGCAGTATGCCGCTGAGCCGGCTGAGCGGCATACGTTCGCGTCCGTCGTGGCCGGGAGGGGGGCGCTGTCCGGGCGAGGTATCCGATTCGGAGATGTGGGCGGTCGTGTACTAGCATTCCTGACTGCTGCCCGGTTCGGCGAAATCCGGCGGGGAGTGCATCACGGGGTGTGGCGCAGCTTGGTAGCGCGCTTCGTTCGGGACGAAGAGGTCGCAGGTTCAAATCCTGTCACCCCGACCAGTGTGATGTCCCGAGACACCGTTGACAG
>NZ_AWSA01000053.1 GCF_000576595.1 Intrasporangium oryzae NRRL B-24470
CCGCTCGCAGCCTCGAGTCGCTCGAGGAGGGCCTCGTGCTCGGCCTGGTCGGTCTCGAGGGCGGCCCGGGCGTCGGCGATCGCCCGTTCGGTGCGCTCGACCTCGGCGCGGGCGATGCGCAGGGTCTGCCCGAGCGAGCCGAGCTTCTCGGCGATGGCCGACATGCGCGCGTCGCTCTCGTGGAGCCGCTCGAGCGCGGACTCGACGACCTCGTTGATCTCCGCCCGTCGCGCCTCGGCCGCGGCCGCCTCGAAGCGCGCCTGCTCGGCGGCCCGGGTCGCCTCGGCGAGCTGGGCACGGGCGGCATCGTGCGCGGCCTGCAGCTCGATGAGGCTCGGCGCGGAGCTGCTGCCGCCACGGACCGTGCCCGGAGCGAAGACGTCACCGTCGCGGGTCACGGCCGTCACCCCGGGATGCGCGAGGACGAGGGCGCGGGCCGAGGGCGCATCGTCGACGAGGGCGACGCGGTCGAGGACCTGGTCGACGGCCGGGCGCACCGCCGCCGGGCAGTCGACGACGTCGCGGGCCCACCGCGCCCCACCGTCGATCGACGGCCACGAGCCGGGGTCGACGGGCGTGGCCGACTCGGGCACGAGGAGACTCACCTGGCCGCCGTCGTCGGCGCGCAGCGTGTCGATCGCCGCGGACGCGGCCTCGAGGGAAGGCACGGCAAGCGCCTCGGCGGCGTGGCCGAGGGCCGCCGCGACGGCGTTCTCGAGGCCGGGCTCGACGATGACCAGGGAGGCCACCGAGCCGATGATGCCGTGGGCCTCGTCGGCCGCGGCGAGCAGGACGGCCGCGCCGTCCCTGCGGCTCAGGCTGAGCTCGAGCGCCTCGACTCTGGCCGCCGCACCGGTTCGGGCCCGCTCGGCGGTCGACTCCGCATCCTTCCAGCGGGCGAGCTCCGCCTCCGCGTCCTCGAGGCGCGCGGCGGCCTCCTCGTAGGCGGTGTCGAGGTCTTCCTCACCCTCCTCGTCGTGGGCGACGCTCGCCTCGAGGCGGGCGAACTCCCGCTCGGCCTCGGCGGCGCGGGCTGCGGCCTGCTCGGCCGTGGAGCGCAGCCGTCCGATCTCGGCCTCTCGGGCCTCGATCCGGGAGGCCCTGGCGCCGACCTGACCGCCGAGCTTGGCGAGGCCCTCCCGACGGTCCGCGGCGATCCGCGAGGCCCGGGCGATCCGGGAGAGCTCCTCGGCGTGGGCGCGCTCGGCATCGGTGCACGCGAGGACCGCGGCCTCGAGGGCCGCCGTCACCTCGGCGACCTCCTCGAGCAGCTCGCGCTCCTGCTGGCGGACCTGGGCGGCCTGGGCCCGCAGCTGCTCCGGGTCGCGGCTCGAGGCGCCGGCCTCCTCGGCGTCGTCCTGGCTCAGCAGGCGCACGCGCTCGGCCGCGAGGGAGAGGGTGGCCGACATGCGCTCGACGAGCCGGCCCAGGGAGACGTACTCGTCCTGGGCCCGGGTCAGGGCCGGCCGCGCCTGCTCGGCCGCCTCCTCGAGGACCGCGAGGCGCTCCGCCAGGTCGCGCATCGACTCCTCGACCTCGGAGCGGCGCTGGATGAGGGCCGACTCGTCGGCGACCTCCTGCTCGAGCGTCGAGGTCAGCTGGACGAGGTCGTCGGCGAGCAGCCGCAGCCGGGCGTCGCGGGCATCGGTCTGGATGACGGCCGCCTTGCGCGCCGTCTCCGCCTGGCGGCCGAGCGGGCCGAGCTGGCGGCGGATCTCGCCCGTGAGGTCCTGGACCCGGGTGAGGTTGGCCTCCATCGTCTCGAGCTTGCGCAGGGCGCGCTCCTTGCGCTTGCGGTGCTTGAGGACCCCGGCGGCCTCCTCGATGAAGCCGCGACGCTCCTCCGGCGTCGCCCGCAGGACGGTGTCGAGCTGGCCCTGGCCGACGATGACATGCATCTCGCGGCCGATGCCGCTGTCGGAGAGGAGCTCCTGGATGTCGAGCAGACGGCAGGCCGTGCCGTTGATGGCGTAGTCGGACCCGCCGTTGCGGAACATCGTCCGCGCGATCGTCACCTCGGTGTAGTCGATCGGCAGGGCCCCGTCGGTGTTGTCGATCGTCAGCGCGACCTCGGCGCGGCCGAGCGGCGCCCGGCCGGCGGTGCCGGCGAAGATGACGTCCTCCATCTTTCCGCCGCGGAGCGACTTGGCACCCTGCTCCCCCATCACCCAGGCGAGGGCGTCGACGACGTTGGACTTCCCCGAGCCGTTGGGTCCGACGATGCACGTGATGCCCGGTTCGAGACGCAGGTGGGTCGCCGAGGCGAAGGACTTGAAGCCCTTCAGGGTGAGGCTCTTGACGTACACGACCCGAGATTTCCTTTGTCCAGCCAGCGACGATCCCGGCCAGCGTACTAGCCCGCCGCGCGCGGACCGGGGAGGCGAGGGGGCGGGGACGGCGGCATACGCTGGCGCCGTGACCACCACCGACCCGCACATCGTGACCACGCTCGACCGGCTGCTCGAGGTCTACCCGACCGCCCCGACGGGGCCGGCGCTCGCCAAGGAGTCGGCGACGATCACGTCGAGCCAGGCCAGGATCATCGCCGCATCGCCCTTCGTCGTCATCGCGACCGTCGGCGACGGCGGCCTCGACCAGTCGCCGCGGGGCGACCGGCCCGGCTTCGTGGCCGTGCGCGACGAGCGCACCCTGGTCGTCCCCGACCGCCGCGGCAACAACCGCCTCGACACGCTGCGCAACGTCGTCGCCGACCCGCGGATCGGCCTGCTCTTCCTCGTCCCCGGCCACGGCGAGGAGCTGCGGGTGCGCGGCACGGCTGTCGTCTCGACCGACCCCGAGGAGCTCGCGCGTCACGAGGTCAAGGGAACCCTGCCGGCCTCCGTCCTCGTCGTCACCGTCGAGCGCGCCTACTTCCAGTGCGCACGGGCGATCCGGCGCAGCCGCCTCTGGGACGGGGTTCCCGCGGGCCGCGCGGCGTTGCCCACGCCGGGTGAGATGACGCTCGAGGCGGGCGGCTTCGCGTCGGCGGCCGACGCGGCGGAGTACGACGCCGCCCTCGCCGCGCGGCAGGAGGCGACCCTCTACTGACGGCCTCCCGCCGGCAGCCGGCTACTCGTCGCCGGACGCGATCCGCTCGTGGTGGTGGATGACCTCCGCGATGATGAAGCCGAGGAACTTCTCGGCGAAGACGGGGTCGAGCCCGGCGTCGTGGGCGAGGGTGCGCAGACGGGCGATCTGGCGCTCCTCCCGCGCCGGGTCCGCGGGCGGGAGGTGCCACTCGGCCTTGAGCCGGCCGACCTGCTGGGTGCACTTGAAGCGCTCGGCGAGCAGGTGGACGAGCGCGGCGTCGATGTTGTCGATGCTGCTCCGCAGGCGGGAGAGCTCTGCGGGGACCTCGGGCGCGTCGTCAGTCACGGGCGCCAGCCTAGGTCGCTCACCGTTCCGTGAATCCGGCGATTCCGTCCCTCGGGACGTGCTGCTGGACCACGAGGCCCTCGACGTGACCCGGTCGGCGGCTCGTCGAGGGCTGCTCGCGCAGCAGCGTCTCGAGGCGTGCGAGCGCCTCGGGCGACCCCTGCGCCACGACCTCGACCCGCCCGTCGGCCAGGTTGCGCGCATGGCCGACGAGCCCGAGCTCGAGGGCCCGCGCCCGGGTCCACCAGCGGAAGCCCACCCCCTGGACCCGGCCACGGACGAAGATCGCGACCCGCGCGACGTCCCGGGCTGCGGACGACTGGCTCTCCTCACGCTCCACGACCCCACCGTATGCCGCGTGCCTCCACCACGTGCGCCACGCCCGTCCCTATGCTCACAGGAGGGCACGGCAGTGACCTCCCACGCTGCCGGCGGCAGGAGGGAGCGACGTGACGACGTCGGTGCAGACCCCCATCGGCAACGCCGACCGCCGCCCTGCCATGCGCTCGCGTGGCCGCCGCCCGCCCCGCATCGAGGGGCTCGACGGCATCCGCGCCCTGGCGATCGTCGCCGTCCTCGTCTTCCATCTCAACGCCCCCTGGCTGCCCGGAGGCTTCCTCGGCGTCGACGTGTTCTTCGTCGTCTCGGGGTTCCTCATCACGACCCTCCTCGTTCGCGAGCACGAGAGCACCGGACGCATCGCGTTCGGGGCGTTCTGGGCCCGCCGGGCCCGACGCCTGCTGCCCGCCCTCGTCCTCTGCGTCACGGCGAGCGTCCTCATCGCCCGCCTCGTCAGCGGTGACCTGCTCGTCCACGTCGGGCGCCAGATCGCCGGCGCGCTGACCTTCTCGACGAACTGGGTCGAGATCGCGGCCGGGTCGAGCTACTTCGACGAGACGGCCCCGCAGCTGTTCATGAACTTCTGGTCGCTCGCGGTCGAGGAGCAGTTCTACCTCCTCTGGCCGCTGACCGTCCTCCTGCTGGTCCGCCTCGCGCCGGGGCGCGCCCGGGTCGGGTTCGCGGCCGCGCTCGCCGCCCTGTCGACGGTCCTCATGGCGGTCCTCTACTCCCCCGGTGCCGACGGGACGCGCGTCTACTACGGGACCGACACCCACCTCATGGGCCTCATGGTCGGTGCCGCGCTCGCGTTCGCCTGGGCATCCCCGGCCCTGGCCCCGCGGATCGTCCCCTCGGGCTGGGGGCGCGTCGGCCTGTATGCCGTCCCGCTGGCAGGGGCGGTCCTGCTCGCGGAGCTGCTCCTCCTCGACGACGAGCACACCGCGACGTTCCGCGGCGGCATCTTCGTCGCCTCCGTCGCCGCCGGCGTCCTCGTCCTCGGAGTCCTCGACCGGCACCCGGGCGGCCCGACGGCCTGGCAGCGGATCGCCGACCACCGCGTCGCGACCTGGGTCGGCACCCGCTCCTACTCCATCTACCTCTGGCACTGGCCGGTCATCCTCCTCGTCGCCCACGACAACCCCTCGGCGCCGGGCACGACGAGCCACCTCCTCACGCGCCTGTGGTGCGTCGTCGTCACGGTGGCGCTCGCCGACCTGACCTACCGCGCCGTCGAGACGCCGTTCCGCCGCCACGGCTTCGGTGGGGTGGCCCGCCACGTGGGACGCACCGTGATCGGCTGGTCGCGCCGGTCCCGCCAGGTCCTCGCGGCCGGTCTGGCCACGCTGGCCGTCGTCACGACCGTCATCGTGCTGACGGCGCCCGACCAGTCGGAGACGGCCCGGATGCTCGAGGCCAACGAGGCGGCGGCCGAGGCCGGCGCCGCGGCCCCGACGCTGGCGCCGACGTCGACATCGATGTCGACCGGGCCGGGCTCGGCCACGCCGTCCGCCGCGGCCGCCCCCACGACCCTGGCTTCGGGCGTGGCGAACGCGAGCTTCACCATGCCGAAGGGACCCGAGATCGACGCCTACGGCGACTCGATCATGGTCGGCAGCGTCCACGCGCTCGCCTACTACTTCCCCGGGATCCGGATGGACGCCAAGTCCAACCGGCGCTGGTCCGACGGCCTCGCCGCGATCCGGGCCCGCGGCGACGGCAACCGCCGTGCGGTCGTCCTCGCCTTCGGGACCAACGCCGGCGTCGACGAGCCGGAGGTCGAGAAGGTCCTCGACCTGCTCGGGCCCGGTCGGATGGTCGTCCTCGTCAACCTCATGGGCCCGTTCTCCCGCGTCGACACCGACAACGCCACGCTCGACCTCATCGCGAGGACGCGTCCCAACGTCATCGTCGCCGACTGGGCGAGCGCCGTCCGTGACCACCCGGAGCAGCTGCAGGCCGACCGGATCCACCCGAGCCTCAAGGGGTCCCACCTGTTCGCCAAGACGGTCCGTCAGGCGCTCGCCACCCTCTCGGAGCGGCATACGGGCACCAAGGTCGTGCTCAAGGACCTGCCCATCCCGTGACCGGTGCCGCGGTCACTCGGCGAGCCAGGCGGCGTACGCGTCGAAGGTGTAGGGCCGGCCGAGGAAGTCCTCGACGAGGTCGGCCGCGTCGCGGCTGCCGCCCCTCGCGAGGACCTTGTCGCGGTAGGCGCCCGCGATCTCGGGGTCGAACAGGTCCTCCCGGTCGAACGCGGAGAACATGTCCTTGGCGATGACGAGCGACCACATGTACGTGTAGTACGCCGAGCTGTAGCCGTCGAGATGGCCGAAGGCGCAGTGCATGTGGGTGCCGTCGAGGTAGGGGAAGACCGAGTAGCGCGCCATGAGCTCGCGCAGGCGCGCCGTCAGGTCGTCGGTGTCGCGGGTGTGGAAGTCGTAGGACATCGCCGCGTAGAACATCTGTGTGCGCGCGTCGTACCCCTTGCCGAAGTCGTCGGCGCGGCGCATCGCGTGGACGAGCTCGGCCGGGATCGTCTCGCCGTCGGCGTTGCGCGCGAACGTCGCGAGGACGTCGGCGTCCCAGGCCCACTCCTCGAGCATCTGGCTCGGTGCCTCGACGAAGTCCCACTCCGTGGCGACCCCGGAGAAGCGCACCCACTCCTGCTGGCCGGCGAGGACGTGGTGGACGAGGTGCCCGAACTCGTGGAAGAGCGTGACGACCTCGTCGTGCTCGAGGAGCCCACGGTTGAAGTTGCAGACGAGGACGCCCTCGGGGAGCTGGACGCCGGCGACGCCGCGGACGAGGTCGAACTGGGCGGCGTGCTTGTACTTCCCGTCGCGCGGGTGCAGGTCGAGGTGGATCCGGCCGATCCGCTCGCCCCCGAAGGACACGTCGTAGGACGCGACCTCCTCGTGCCACGTGCCCGCGTCGGGCACGGGCGCCCACTCGAGCCCGAAGAGCCGGCCGGTCACGTCGAGCAGGCCCTGGCGGACCGCCTCGAACGGGAAATAGGTGCGGACCCGCTGCGCGTCGACGGCGAGCTGCTCCTTGCGGACGAGCTCGGCGTAGTAGGCCATGTCGGCGCCGTCGATGTCGGTGGCGTCGGGACGGTCCTGGCGGAGCCGCTCGACGAGGACGCCCTTGTCGCGCAGGGCGCTCTCGGCCGCGAGCTCGGTGATCCGGTCGATGAACTCGCCGATGGCGGAGCCCGTACCGATCATCTTGACCTCGGCGTCGTAGTCGGCCCACGTGGCGTAGCCGAGGAGCTCGGCGTGCTCGCGGCGCACGGCGAAGAGCTCACGCAGCACGGTGTCGTTGTCGGGCCACGCGATGGTGAGGAACTGCGTCACGAGCGCCCGACGGGCCTCGGCGTCGTGGGCGAAGGTCCGGAAGGGGACGACGTCGGGGTAGTCGGTCGTCACGGTGACGAGCCCCTCGTCGTCGACCGGGTGGGCGTCGATCCAGTCCTGGGGCATGCCGGCGAGCTGCTCCGGCCGCAGCCGGACGCTGCGGACGCCCTCGCGGATGTTCTTGCCGAAGTCCTGGCTGAGCAGCAGTGCACGCTCGCTCAACGCGCGGAGCCGCTCGCGGGTCGCCTCGTCGCGGTCGACGCCCGAACGCCTGAAGTCGCGCAGGGTGCGCTCGAGGACCCGGGCCGCGTCGGCATCGAGGCCGGACCCGTCGAGACCCGCGAAGACGGCATACAGCTCGGTGTCGAGGCCGAGGTCGGTGTCGAGCTTCTGGACGGCCTGCATGAGCTCGTCGGCGCGGTCGCGCACCGCCTTGTCGGGGTGGACCTCCGAGAAGAAGGAACCGACCGAGGCGGCGTTCGACAGCGCGACCTGCGCGTCGTTCCACACGCGAAGGACCTCGAGGGGCTCGGCCGGCGGGTCGGACTTCAGCCCGTCGACGAGCTCGCGCGTGCGCGCGAGCTGCTCGTCGGCGCGGGTCCCGACCCAGTCGAGCCAGTCGGTCGGGGCGGGCAGGGGCAGCGGGGTCGGCGCAGTCGTCACTGCGGCACTGTATGCCGCTCGGCGGGGCGGTGTGCCAGTTCTTTACTCCCAGAGCCGGATCGAACGCTCGAAGATCGCGGCGAGGTCGTCGGCACGAACCGGCTTCGGGCAGGTCGCGAGGAGGCGCTGCTGCTTCAGGGCGCCGTCGACCAACCCGTCGATGTCCGACGCGTCGTAGCCGACCCCGCCGATGCCGTCGGGCAGGCCGATGTCGCGCATGAGGTCACACAGGACCCTCGGGAGCAGGGCGGCCGGGTCGGCGCCGGGCTCGGCCGTGGGGTCGAGGAAGCGGGCGGCCGCGAGGTGCCGCTCGGGCGAGGCGTCGAACGTCCACCGGAACGCCTCGGGAGCGGTCAACGCGACGGCCATCCCGTGCGGCACCATCGGCTCGTCCTGGGGGTAGCCCTCGGGGTGGAAGTCCTTGACGCGCCCGGCGATCGGGTAGGCGTTGGCGTGCGGGACATGGACACCGGCGTTGCCGAACCCGAGCCCCGCGAAGGTCGCCGCGAGCGCCATGTCGCCTCGGGCCGTCTCGTCGGAGCCGTCGCGGACGGCGGTGCGGAACGCGCCGGAGAGGAGGCGCATCGCCCGCTCGGACCACATGTCGGAGATCGGGTTGGCGCCGCAGTAGGGCACGCGCTGCTCGGGCGCCTTGCGCTCGTAGGACGTGTACGGGCGCGCCGTCCAGCTCTCGAGGGCGTGGCAGAGGATGTCCATCCCCGCGCTCGCCGTGACGCCGGGCGGCTGGGTCATCGTGAGCCGGGGGTCGACGACGGCGAGGACCGGGCGGAGCCGGACATGGCTGATGCCGGTCTTGACCTGGAGCGAGAGCACGTCGAGGACGCAGATCGTCGTGCTCTCGGCGCCGGTGCCCGTCGTCGTCGGCACCGCGACGAGCGGGGCGAGCGGGCTAGCCGGCGCCCGGCCGGCGCCGACGGGCACGTTGACGTAGTCCATCAGCTCGCCCGGGTTGGTCAGGAGGAGGTCGACCGCCTTGGCCGTGTCGATGGCCGAGCCGCCGCCGACGGCGACGAACGCGTCGAAGGGGCCCGCCGCCCGGGCCCGCTCGACGGCCGTGGCGATGCTCGCATCGGTCGGCTCGACGTGGGCAGAGTCGTGGACGACCGCCTCGATGCCGTATGCCGTCATCCGCTCGGCCACGCGGTCCGGCGCCCCCGTCGCGGCCACGCCTGGGTCGGTCACCACGAGGACCCGTCGTGCGCCGAGGAGCGAGAGGTCGAAGCCGATCTCGTCGGATGAGCCGGGGCCGAACTTGAGCGCCGGCGCGCCGTAGGTGAAGACGGACTCCGGACCATCGGGCACGTGGCTCATCGGGGCTCCTCCTCGAGCGTCGGTCGCGCCATTCTCGCAGGCGACGGACCCACCGTCGGGCCGGCTCAGGGCAGGACCGGCTCGGTGGCGCTGTCCGTCGGCGCTGGGACGTGGACCCTGGCGCCCTCGCCGATGGCGATCTGCGCGATGGCCCGGAGTGACCCTGTGCCGGCGACGAGGTAGCCGTTGTGGCCGCGAGCGCCGTCGACGGGCAGCGCCTTCGCCCCGAACTCCGGTGCGGTCGGGTCGGCCGCGTGGCCGTACCCGTCGATCCGGCTGTGGGGGACGACGCCGATGGGGTCACCGGGTGCGATCCCGGCCCAGACCGTGGCGGAGGTGTGCAGGCCTGCTCGCGACCACACGTCCATCCCGGGCGACCCCACGACGACGAGGGAGGAGACGTCCAGGTGCGGCGCGGCGTGCGCGCAGACGACGGACCCGTAGCTGTGGCACACGACGCTGACGGTCGCGGTGTGGGGCAGCCCGTCGACGAAGGCGGCGAGCCGGGGAGCGCCGGCGACCGCCCGGTCGGAGCGCGCCGCGTCGGGACCGAGACCCTCCGGCGGGTCGTAGTCGAGCCAGACGACGACGGCTGCCGGGACCCCGGGCGCGAGTCGCTCCATCTCGGCGAGGAGGCTGCGGGCCTGGACGGCGGGGTGCCGTCGCCCGGCGTCGCGCTCGTCGCTGAGCAGGGGGCCGGTCCATCCCACCCCGGGCACGATCACCGCGATGGTGCGGGCCCGGTGGATGTCCCCGAAGGCCTCGACGAGGCGCCCCTGGCCATGGTGGTCGACGCTGAGTACCGTGGCGGCCGGCCCCGGGACACTGACCGGGGTCCCGTCGCTGATGGACTGTCCGACAGCCGGCGCCGCCCCGATGACCAGCGCCGCGACCGTCGCTGCTCCGAGCGCCAGCCGGTCACGCAGGTGCGCCCGTGAGGGCCGCCCGGCCGGCCTGTGGCGTCGACGAGGACGCTGGGGTCGTCGGTCCACTCGGAATCCCTCTCCTCGGTCGGGCACAAACGTCAAGCAGTGTGCGCGAGAAGTCTGTGAGCCGGATGCGAGGACGGTTCGGTCAGGGGGTCCCGTGGTGCGGGCCGTTCAGAACCCGGCCCAGCCCGCGACGCGCGCGGCCAGGCCCGGCGCCGTGGTGAGGGGGCGGCCGTCGAGAGCCGTGACGAGGGCGGGGCCGCGACCTGACGACACGAGCCAGACGCCGTCGGCCGTGTGGAGGTCCGCGACGGGGACGAGCTCGTAGCGGGTCTCGAGGCCGTCGGCCCGGGCCGCCTCGAAGATCGCCGCCACCGTGACCGACTCGAGGATGCCGGTCCCCCCGGTCGGGGTGCTGAGGAGGGCTCCACCGCGGGCGACGAGGAGCCCGGAGGTGGGGCCGTCGAGGGCGTAGCCGTCGGTCGTCGTGAAGATGACGTCATCGGCTCCCCTCGACCTCGCCTCGCGCTGCGCCGCGACGTTGACGACGTAGGACAGGGTCTTGATCCCGCCGAGGAGCCATGGCGCGTCGGTGAAGGCGTCAGACGGGTGCCCGCGCGTCAGGGTGACGGCGGTGATGGCTCGCGGGCTCCCCGCGACGGCCGAGGGACCTCGATGGGTGATCGTCACCATCGCGGTCGGTCCACCCCCGCGCCACTCGCGGCCCCGGGTCAGGACCAGCTTGAGAACCGCCTCGCCGGGCGTGGACCACTGGCTGAGGGCCTCCTCGACGAGCCGGGTCCACTCCAGCAGGTGCGGCATGTCGATCGCCATGGCTCGGGCGGACCGGCCGAGCCGGTGGAGGTGGTCGTCGAGGTCGACGACCAGTGGCACGCCGGCCAGGTCGGTCACGACCCGGGCGGAGTCGAAGCAGCCGTCGCCCCGGGTCAGGCCCAGGTCGTCCGCGGTGACCACGGCCTGGTCAGGGTCCACGAGGCCGCGCCCGAGGACCGCGACGACGTGAGGGATCTCGCTCATGGGCCCCAGACTGCCATCGACCGCTCGCCTAGGCTGGCCGGCATGGCGCGCACGCACCCAGGGACCATCGTCGTCGGAGCCGGGCAGGCCGGCCTGTCGCTCGCGACCCGGCTGCGCGAGCTCGGCGACACGGACCCGGTCGTCCTCGTCGGGGACGAGGACACGCCCCCCTACGAGCGGCCGCCGCTGTCGAAGGGCTACCTCCGGGGCGAGGTCGCGCGCGAGACGCTCGTCCTGCGCGATCGCGAATGGCTCGCGGAGCACGGCATTGAGCTCGTCACCGGCGACGCCGTCACCTCCGTCGAGCGCCGAGTCGACGGAGGCACAGGAGGCACAGGAGGCATCGCGCGGCTCGCGTCGGGACGGGCGATCGAGTTCGCCCGCCTCGCCCTGACGACGGGGGCGGTGAGCCGGGCCCTCGACCTCCCGGGCGCCGGCCTCCTCGGCGTGCACTGCCTGCGGACGCTCGACGACGCGGACGCGCTGGCTGCGCGTCTCGGGCCGGCGCGCGAGGTCGTCGTGATCGGCGGCGGCTTCATCGGTCTCGAGGTGGCGGCCGGCGCCCGGGCCGTGGGCAAGTCCGTGACGGTCGTCGAGGTCGCCGGGCGCCTCCTCCCCCGGGCCATCACGCCGATGCTCTCGGACGTCTACCTCGCGGCGCACACCCGACGCGGCACCCGGATCCTGCTCGGGACCGAGGCGGTCGCCCTCCACGGCGATGAGGGCGGAGCCGTCCGCGCCGTCGAGCTGGCCGACGGCACCCTGCTCTCAGCCGACCTCGTCGTCGTCGGCGTCGGCGCCGTCCCCCGGACGGACCTCGCCCTCTCGCTCGGTCTCGAGGTCAGCGCCGCTGGCATCGTCGTCGACGAGCACGCCCTCGCCTCGGACGGCCGGACCGTGGCCGCGGGCGACTGCGCCGTGGGCCCCAACCCCTTCTTCCGGGGGCGTCCGGGTCCGACCCGCCTCGAGAGCGTCCCGCACGCGACGGACCAGGCACGCACGGCCGCGGAGACCCTGCTCGGGCACCCGGCGGCATACGACACGGTGCCGTGGTTCTGGTCCGACCAGGCAGACCTGCGCCTGCAGATCGCCGGGCTCGTCGCCGATGCCGACCTCACCGTCCGCCGGGGCGGCGCCGACCCCGAGACGATGACCCTGCTCAGCTACCGGGACGGCCTGCTCGTCGGCGGCGAGTGCCTCGGCAGCCCGCACGACTACATCGCCATCAAGCGAGGCCTCGAGAAGGGCCTGACGATCGACCCTGCGGCGGCCGAGGACCCGACGGTCCCCCTCAAGCGTCTGCTGCGCGCCGTCGAGGACGGGGCTGGCACACCGGGCACGAGAACGACGAACGGTTCATGAACTGCTCGCGGCGCATCAGGGTTCCGCACCGGTCGCAGGGGGTCCCGGCCCGGCCGTAGGCGTGCAGGGACCGGTCGAAGTAGCCGCTCGCGCCGTTGACGTTGACGTAGAGCGCGTCGAAGCTCGTCCCACCCTGGCCCAGGGCCTCGGCCATGACCTCCCGGGCGTGGCCCAGGATGCGCGTCAGGGCGGGTCTGGACAGCTGCGAGCAGAGCCGCTCGCCGTGGACCTTGGCCCGCCAGAGCGCCTCGTCGGCGTAGATGTTGCCGATCCCGGAGACGAGCGTCTGGTCGAGCAGGGCGCGCTTGACGGCGCTGTCGCGGGCCTTCATCCGGGCCACGACACGCGGTCCGTCGAACGCCGCCTCGAACGGATCCGGAGCGATGTGGGCGACCGCCTGCGGGATCCCGTCGTCCCCGAGGGGCGAGTGGGCGAGGCCACCGAAGGTCCGCTGGTCGACGAACCGGAGCTGCGGGTCCCCGTCGCCGAAGTCGAAGCGGGCGTGGCAGTGCTTCTCGAGCGGTGCGTCCGCGGGCTCGACGAGCATCTGCCCGCTCATGCCGAGATGGACGATGAGCGCGTCCTCGCCGTCGAGGACGAGCCAGAGGTACTTGCCGCGGCGTGAGGCCGCCGTCACGGTCACGCCCTCGAGGCGTGCCGCGAGGTCGTCGGGCCCGGCGACGTGGCGCCGGGCGACCCGGGCACCGGTGATCCGGACCCGCTCGATGTGACGACCGACGACGTGCTCGGCGAGGCCACGGCGGACGACCTCGACCTCGGGAAGCTCCGGCACGGTCGCCTCAGTCGGCGGCCGGGGCGGCGCCGGGGGTGCCGCGGCCCTCGAGGGCCTGCCACGCCTGCTTGGCGGCCTTCTGCTCGGCCTCCTTCTTGCTCCGGCCGTGGCCCTCACCGAGGACCTCCGCGCCCACGACGACGCGGGCGTGGAACTCCTTCTCGTGGTCGGGCCCCTGCTCCTCGACGCGGTAGTCGGGCGAGCCGAGGGCGTGCCCGGCGGCCATCTCCTGCAGGCTCGTCTTCCAGTCGAGGCCGGCCCCGAGGGTCGCCGCCTCCTCGATGAGCGGGTCGAAGTGGTGGTGGACGAAGTCCGCGGCGCGCTCGATGCCCGCCGAGAGGAACACCGTGCCGATCAGCGCCTCCATCGTGTCGGCGAGGATCGAGGCCTTGTCGCGGCCACCGGTCGCCTCCTCGCCCTTGCCGAGCATGACGAACTCGCCGAGGTCGAAGGTGCGGGCGACGTCGGCGAGGGCGCGCATGTTGACGACGGCGGCGCGCAGCTTGGCCAGTTGCCCCTCGGCCAGGTCGGGGTGCTCGCGGTAGAGCGTCTCGGTGACGACGAGCCCGAGGACGGAGTCGCCGAGGAACTCGAGACGCTCGTTGTTGGGCAGGCCGCCGTTCTCATAGGCGTACGAGCGGTGCGTCAGGGCACGCAGAAGCAGCGGCTCGTCGATGTCCTGGCCAACCACCTCGTGGAGGTGGGAGATCAGGGCATCGACGGGCCGCTGCGGCACCGCCGGAACACCCTGGGTGTCAGGGTTGTCCACGGCGGTGGTCAGGCCTGGTGCTCGGTGCGCTCTGCGGCGGCGTAGTGACGGCCCTTGTAGCTGCCGCAGGACGGGCAGGCGATGTGCGGCTGAGCCGCGGCACCGCACTGGGGGCACGTGGTGAGCGTGGTCGGCGTAGCCTTCCAGTTCGCGCGACGCGAACGGGTGTTGGATCGCGACGTCTTCCGCTTCGGGACAGCCACGTCAGTTCCTCTTCTCTTGCGGGTCCTCGCTCAGCAGTCCGCTGAGCGACGACCACCGTGGGTCGATCACTTCATGGTGGTGGTCCGGGTCTTCTGCGAGGTGCATCCCACACTCGGAACACAGCCCCGGGCAGTCCTCCCGGCACACCGGCTGGAACGGCAACGTCGGCACGACGGCGTCCCTGAGCACGGGCTCGAGGTCGATCAGGTCGCCCACGAGCTCATGCACCTCGTCCTCATCCGAGTCGGCTCCCACCTCGTGGTGGTGCGCCGCCCGATCGGCGTAGGCGAACAGCTCCTGGAAGGTCCCCTCGACCGGGAGGTCGACGGGATCCAGGCACCGCACGCAGGCGCCGTTCGCCGTGCCGCTGACCGAGCCCGTGACGAGGACCCCTTCGACGACGGACTCGAGTCGCACGTCGACCTCGACCGGGGAGCCGGCCTTGATCGCGATGACATCGGTGCCGAGGTCGTCGGGGAACGTCACCTCGCGGTGGAGCTCCAGCATCGTCCCGGGTCGCCGAACGAGCTCCCGGGTGTCGAGCACCAGGGGTGAACGGGGATCGGGGCGGTCCATGACTCCTGCGCAGGGTTGAGGGCTCGGTCCGCGCCAAGACGGACGTGGACCGACGTCCAAGGCTACCGGAGGGCCCGCGTGGGCCCAAATCAGCTAGAGCCGGGCACGAAGGGCAGCGAGGACGACGTCGGGGACGAGCCCGGCGACGTCGCCACCGTAACGGACGACCTCCTTGATGAGGGAGCTCGAGACGTGCTGGAGGGTCGGGTCGGAGGCGAGGAAGAGGGTCTCGACCCCCGTGAGGTGGTGGTTCATGTGGGCCATCGGCAGCTCGTAGGCGAAGTCGGTGCCTCCGCGCAGCCCCTTGACCATCGCCACGGCTCCCACGTCGCGGCAGACGTCGGCGACGAGTCGGTCGGCCCATGCCCCGATCCGGATGTTGGGCAGGTGCCCGACAGACTGGCGCACGAGGTCGAGGCGCTCCTCGATCGTGAACGTGCCTTGCTTCACAGGGTTGTGCAGGATCGCGACGACGACCTCGTCGAAGAGCCCGGAGGCGCGCGTGATCACGTCGACGTGGCCGTTGGTCACGGGGTCGTAGGAGCCCGGGCAGACACACCGGCGCACAGGGGTCGTCACGGCCCAAACCTAGCCGCTGGCCGTGCGCGGCGCCCAAACCCTAGGCCACGACCTCGCGCGGCGTCGGCTCGGCGAACCACATCGTCGTCTCGCCGTAGCGCTTCTCCCCCGACAGCTCGAGGCCCTCGGGCCACGTCGGCTGCGGCGAGCGGGTCGAGCGCTCGACGACGACGAAGGCCTCGGGCGCGAGCCAGTCGCGGTCGACCAGGGCGGCCAGGACCCCGGCGAGCGCCTCCTCGGAGACGTCGTACGGCGGGTCGAGCAGGACGAGGTCCATGGGTATGCCGCCGGGCGGGCCTGCGGCCAGCGCGCGCTCGACCGTCTCGGTGAGCACGCGCACGTCGGGGACTCCCACGAGGGCGATGTTGGCGCGGATGACCTTCGTCGCCGCCCGGTGGGACTCGACGAGCAGGACGGAGGCGGCTCCCCGGCTCGCGGCCTCGAGACCCAGGGCTCCCGAGCCCGCGTACAGGTCGAGGACGTGCGTCCCGTGGAGGAGCTCCCGATGCTCGAGGCGGCTGAAGAGCGCCTCGCGGACCCGGTCGGAGGTGGGACGGGTCGACGACCCGGGCGGGGTCTGGAGGCGTCGTCCCCCGGCCACGCCGCTGATGATCCGTGTCATGTCAGCCTCGCTCCAGGTAGGCGGCCTGCTCTTCGTCGAGCCGCATCGCGACCGCGGCCGCCAGGGCCGGGTGGCCGCGGAGGTCGGGGTCGGCCGCCACGATCGCGAAGGCGTCCTCGCGCGCGTCGGCGATGATCTGCTCGTCCTCGCGCCGGCCGAGGCGCAGGTGGCGCACGGAGTTGCTGCGACCGCTCTGCCGGGCGCCGAGGACGTCGCCCTCGCGGCGGAAGAGCAGGTCGGCGCGGGCGAGCTCGAAGCCGTCGGTGGTCGCCGCCACCTCGGCGAGGCGCTCCGCGGCCCGGTCGCCGGCGCCGGCGGTCATGAGCAGGCACAGACCCGGCGCCGAGCCGCGTCCGATCCGGCCGCGGAGCTGGTGGAGCTGCGAGATGCCGAAGCGGTCGGCATCGACCACGACCATGACGGTGGCGTTGGGGACGTCGACACCGACCTCGATGACCGTCGTCGCGACGAGGACGTCGATCTCACCGGCGCCGAAGGCGCGCATCGTCGCCTCCTTGGTGTCGGCGTCGAGGCGGCCGTGAAGGACCTCGATGCGCACCCCGGCGAGGGCTGGGTTGGCGCGCAGCTGGTTGAGCATCGTGTAGACACCGGTCAGCTCGCGCGGCGGCCCCTCCTCCTCGGCGACGTCCCAGTCGCCGGCCTCCTCGTCGGAGGAGTCGGACGACAGCGGCGCGCCCGGGCCGTCGTTCTGACCGGCGTCGCTGTCGCCGATCCGAGGGCAGACGACGTAGGCCTGGTGTCCGGAGGCGACCTCCTCCGCGACGCGTTGCCACGTGCGCTCGACCCAGCCGGGCCGGTCGGCGTCGACGACGTGGGTCGTGATCGGCGAGCGCCCCCGAGGGAGCTCGCTCAGGGTCGAGGTCTCCATGTCGCCGAACACCGTCATCGCGACCGTGCGCGGGATCGGGGTGGCCGTCATGACGAGGACGTGTGGCGGCCGGACCCCCTTCTCGCGCAGGGCGTCGCGCTGCTCGACGCCGAACCGGTGCTGCTCGTCGACGACGACGAGCGCGAGGTCGGCGAACTGGACGTGCTTCTGAATGAGGGCGTGCGTGCCGACGACGATTCCGGCCTCGCCCGACGCGGCGTCGAGCAGGGACCGCTTGCGGGTGGGCGCGCTCTGGCTGCCGGTGAGCAGGACGACCTTCGTGCCGATGTCGGCGCCGCCGAGCATCCCTCCCTCGGCGAGGTCGCCGAGCATCGTCGTGATCGACCGGTGGTGCTGGGCGGCGAGCACCTCGGTCGGGGCGAGGAGTGCGGCCTGCCCACCGGCGTCGATGGCGGCCAGCATGGCGCGGAGGGCGACGACGGTCTTGCCCGAGCCGACCTCACCCTGGAGCAGCCGGTTCATGGGCCGGTCGCGGGCGAGCTCGTCCGTGAGCACGGCGCCCACCTCGCGTTGGCCGGCGGTCAGCTCGAACGGCAGTCGTGCGTCGAATGCGGCGAGGAGGCCACCGGGTCGCGGCAGGCGGGGCGTGGCGAGCTCGGCCTCGGTGGCGCTGCGACGCTGCGCGAGGATCGTCTGGAGCACGAACGCCTCGTCGTACTTGAGCCGGGTGAGCCCTCGGCCCGGCTCCTCGTCGACCCGCGGACGGTGGACGAGCTCGTATGCCGCGGTGCGGCCGAGCAGGCCGCGGCGCCCGCGGACCTCGTCGGGGACGGGCTCCCGGATCCGTTCGACGGAGTCGAGGGCCACCTGGACCATCGTGCGGATGCGGAAGGAGTAGATCTTCCCGGTGGCGGAGTACACCGGGATGAGGTGGGTCTGGTAGTGCTCGACCGCGGCGTCGACCTCGCGGTCGCTCTCGAAGAGCTCGTAGTCGGGATGCGTGAGCTGCAGGCGCCGGCCGTAGGCGCCGACGGTGCCCGCGAAGAAGCCCCGCGCGCCGGGACGGAGCTTGCCCTCGTGGCCGTAGGCGCTGAAGAAGGTGAGGTCGAGCTCGTTGCCCCGCTCGTCGCCGAGCACGACCGTCAGCATCTTCCCCCTGCGGTTGCGCATCGCCCGCGAGGACGCCTTGAGGACCTCGGCGACGACCATGACGTCCTCGCCCGGGCGCAGCTGGGACAGGTCGGTGGTCTGCCCGGGCTGGAGGTAGCGGCGGGGCACGAACTCGAAGAGGTCACCGACGGTGCGCAGCCCCTTCGTGCGCCCGAGCTGTTCCGCGTCGGACTTCTTGACGAGCTTGGTGAGCGGCGAGTCCTCGGTCAGCACGGGCCGTCCTCACTCCACCCCGAGCAGCACCGAGTAGACGGGCTGCCCGCCATAGATCTGGGACACCTCGACGCCGCGATGCTCGTCGCGGGCCGCCGCGGAGACCACCGCCGCGAGCCCCGCGGGGGCGTCTGCACCGATGACGACGGTGAGCAGCTCCCCGCCGCTCGCAAGGAGGCGGTGGACGACCTCTCGTCCGACGGCTGCCTGGTCGGACCCGACGATGACGATGTCGCCGTCGACGACCCCGAGAACGTCGCCCGCCTCGCAGGGTCCGCCGCTCGTCAGCGCGGACCGGTAGGCGACCGTCACGGCCCCGTGCCGCGTCGCCGAGGCCGCGGACTGCATGGCAAGCACATTCGCGGACACCGGTGCGCCCGGCTCGAAGACGGCGAGCGCCGCGATCCCCTGGACCGCGGTCCGCGAGCGGATGACGTGCGCGTCGATTCCCTCGTCGGCGACGGCCCGCGCCGCGGCGGCCGCCGCGAGCTCGGTCTCGGCGTCGTTCGGGAGGATGACGACTCCCGAGACGCCCCGGTGGTGCTGCTTGCGGACGGCGTCGATGAGGGCGCCCGTCGAGGCCCGCCGCCGGGGACCCGAGTCGAGCACGACCGCGCCCGCCGCCCGGAAGACGTCGGCAAGGCCTGCCCCGGCCGCGCAGGCGACGATCCCCGAGCCGCCCCCGCGCTCGCGCAGGGCCCGCCCGTGTGACTCGTCGGGCGCGGCGGCGGCACCCTCGTGGTCGAGGCCGCGCTCGGTGCGCAGGCGCGTCACCCGGATCCGGTGCGGACGCCCCGCCTCGATCCCGGCCTCGACGGCTGCGCCGGCGTCGTCGACGTGGCAGTGGACGTTCCACTGGCCGTCGCCCCCGACGACGAGGACGGAGTCGCCGAGCTCGACGAGCCGGGACCGAAGTGCCTCGACCGCGTCCTCGTCGGGCGCGTCGAGGAGGTACATGACCTCGTACTCGGGCCCGGTGTCGCCCTCGCCGCCGGCCACGGCATCGGAGTCGAGGGGCCGGACGACCGCCCCGGCCGCCGTCGCGGGGTCCGGCCAGAAGCGCGAGCGACGGTCCGTCGGCCCGAGGCTGAGGACGACCCGGCCGTCGTCACCGGCGCAGAGTCTCTCCAGGCACTCGATGAGGATGACGAGGCCGGCCCCGCCCGCGTCGACGACGCCGGCGCGGGCGAGGACGGGAAGCTGTTCGGGGGTCCGGGCCAGGGCGGTCCGGGCGGCCTCGAGCGCGGCGGCGGACACGGCATACAGGCCATCGCCGACGGCGGTGGCAGCAGCGGCGGCCGCGGCCCGCGAGACCGACAGGATCGTCCCCTCCTTGGGGTCCGTCACGGCGTGCCAGGCCCGCTCGTCCGCGCGGGCGAGGCCGGCCGCGAGGGCGGCAGCGTCGACGGAGACGGCGTCACGGCACACCTCGCCGAAGCCACGCGCGAGCTGGCTGAGGATGACGCCCGAGTTGCCCCGGGCCGTCCACAGGAGGGCCGCGGCAAACCGCTCGAGAAGCTCTCCGGCCGTCGGCGAGTCGTCCTCGGCGAGGGTGCGCTCGATGGCCCCGTCGACGGTGAGGAAGAGGTTGGTCCCCGTGTCGCCGTCGGGCACAGGGAAGACGTTGAGAGCATCGATCTCGGCGCGCCGAGCGGCGTACGCCGAGCGGATGAGCACGGCCCAACGGCGCATGGCGTTGGCGTCGAGGAGCTGCAGTGCCTCCTCGGGCGTCGGTCCTGCGCCGGGCATCCAGTTCCTCCTGCTCGTGATGGTGGGGAGGCTAGCGCCTCCCCCAGACGCCAGCATGCACCCTGTTCGCCGTGTGTGTGCCGGTCTACCGTGGGTGGGGTGTCGAGCCCCTCGGTCAGGGTCCACCGCAAGACGTGGTCCGGTGCACCCGCCGGCTTCTTCGCCGTCGAGGCGGCGGGCCTGGGATGGCTCTCCGAGGCGACACCGGTCGGCGGGGCGCGGTGCGTCGGCGTCCACGACGTCGGCGAACGGCACATCGACCTCGAGCGGCTCGAGCCGGCGGCCGCGACCGCGAGAGCCGCCGAGGAGCTCGGCCGCGCGCTCGCGGCGACCCATGCGCTCGGTGCGGACGCCTTCGGTGCGCCACCGGACGGGTGGTCGGGCGACGCCTGGATCGGACGCCAGCCCCAGTCCAACGAGCCGACCGCGTCGTGGGGGCTCTTCTACGCAGAGCAGCGGGTGCGTCCCTTCGTCCGGCGCGCCGTCGAGGCCGGCCACCTCACCGCCGGCGGGGCCCGCATCGTCGAGCGTGTCTGCGACCGGCTCGCCCAGGGCGACTTCGACGACGGCCGGCCGCCGGCGCGAATCCACGGCGACCTGTGGTCGGGCAACGTCGTGTTCACCGCGACGGGCGGCGTGCTCATCGACCCGGCCGCCCACGGTGGGCACGGCCTCACCGACCTGGCCATGCTCGCCCTCTTCGGCTTCCCGTGGCAGTCACGGGTCGAGGCCGCCTACGCCGAGGCGGCGGGGCTCCCCGACGGCTGGGTCGGGCGCGTCGCCCTCCACCAGCTCCACCCGCTCGCGGTCCACGCCGTCTCACACGGCCCCTCCTACGGCGTGGAACTCGTGCAGGCGGCGGCTCGGTACGCGTGACCCCGTCGGCGGCGGCGATCCTGCCGTTTTGGCCCGAGGTGACTCGTCGGCTACTCTTGACCGGTTCCCTTCGTGCACGGCGGGTGACGCACGCCCCGCGTGTGTGACCCGGTCTGCCCGGGAGGGAGCACCAGTTCTTTCGTCTACATCGACTTTCAGGAGATACCCGTGGCTGCCAACTGCGACGTCTGCGGCAAGGGACCGAGCTTCGGTCACAACATCTCGCACTCGCACCGCCGCACCAAGCGCCGCTGGAACCCCAACATCCAGCGCGTTCGGACGCTGGTGGGCGGTGTGACGCCGAAGCGTGTCAACGTCTGCACCTCGTGCCTCAAGGCCGGCAAGGTCGTTCGCTGACCCTGCCCCTCGCTCGACCAACAGGCACGACCGACAGGCCGGTTCCCCTCGGGGACCGGCCTTCGTCGTCCCGGGGCTCAGCGGGTCGGGAGGTTCAGTCCGGCCGGAAGTGGTCCCAGCCCGTGTGCGCGACCGCGTGACCGTCGACGAGGATGCGCGGGGGCTCGCCGTCCGCGGCCGAGCGAACCGATCCGATCCGGCGCCAGCCCTCGGGCAGCGTCCCCGCCGGGAACGTCGCGAGGAGCGAGTGCTCCTCACCGCCGCTGAGGACGCAGTCGAGGGCGGCGGTCTCCCCGAGCGCTCCGGCGAGGGCCGCGACGTCCGGCTCGAGGGCGACCGACTCGATCTCGATGACGACTCCGCTCGCGCGGGCGATCCGCCCGCCGTCGCGCAGCAGGCCGTCGGAGACGTCGAGCATGGCTGTCGCGCCCGCGCGGGCAGCGCGAGGTCCCTGGTCGAGGGGTGACCGCGGGCGCCGCTGTCGCGCGACGGCCTCGGTATGCCGCTCGGCCCGGCCCGCCTGCAGCAGCCGCAGTCCTGCGTCGGCGAGCCCGAGGCTGCCGCAGACCGCGAGCTGGTCTCCGGGCTTCGCTCCCGAGCGGAGCACCGGGCGACCCTCGAGTCGCCCGAGGGCCGTCACGGAGACCATGACGACCCCGGCGGGGGCGGAGGAGAGGTCGCCGCCGAGGACCGCGACCCCTGCGGCGGCGCACTCGTCGGCGAGCCCGTGGGCGTGGTCGACGACCCACTCGAGCGACAGCTCCGGGTCGGCCACGAGGGTGAGGAGCACGCCGATCGGCTCCCCGCCCATGGCGGCGATGTCGGCGAGGTTCTGGGTGATGACCTTGTGCCCGATGTCCGCGCCGGACGACCACGCGTCGAGCCAGTCACGTCCGAGCACCACCGTGTCCGTCGTCGCGACCGTCCGCGCCCCCGTCTGCACGACGGCGGCGTCGTCGCCCGGCGCGACGTCGAGGGCCTGGGACCCCGGCAGGAGCGGGAGGATCCGCGCGAGGACGTCCTCCTCGTCGAGGGTCCGCAGGGGCGTGCCGCCCGTCATCATCGGGCCCGGACGGGTTGACACGAATCACACCTCTTCTGTGACGACGCGGACGTCTTCCTCGGGACGAACGTCCCAAGGCAAGGTAGCGTCAGGGCAACGCCTTCGGCACATCCGGCGTCCGCAGCACCAGTCACATGCGTGACACAGACCGAGTCAACACCGACTCAACACCGACTCAACACCAGTGAGGTGACCCGTGGTCCAGGCCTACATCCTGATCCAGACCGAGGTCGGCAAGGCGGCCACTGTGGCCGAGCAGATCGCCGGGATCACCGGCGTGACGCTCGCCGAGGACGTCACCGGCCCCTACGACGTCATCGCCCGGGTCGAGGCCTCCAACGTCGATGACCTCGGGCGGCTCGTCATCGCCAAGCTCCAGGACGTCCCGGGCATCACCCGGACGCTCACCTGCACGATCGTCCACGTCTGAGGCACCCCTGACCAGACGTCCGGCGACGGCGGCGCTCCTCTGCGCCGCCGTCGCGCTGCTCCCCGGCTGCTCGCGCGCCCCGGAGGTCGCGCTCGCCCCGCAGGCCTCGGCGCCCGTGTGCGGCTCGATCGGGTGGCCGACGACCGTGGCGGGACACGCCCGCGTCGCGACCTCGCCCGCGTCCGCCTCGGCGGCCGCCTGGGGTGACCCCGCGATCATCGCCCGGTGCGGACTCGACGCACTCGGCCCGACGACCGACCCGTGCGTCACGGTCGACGGCGTCGACTGGGTCGTTCGCGAGCTGAGCGACGGGACGGCCGCGACGACCTACGGCCGCGACCCGGCGATCGAGGTCCTCGCCCCGTCGGCGTACGGCCCCGTGTCCCTGCTCCTGCCGGCCTTCGCCGAGGCGGCGCGAGCCCTGCCGACCACCGGACGGACGTGCACCTGAGCGAGCCGGCCCCGCGGCATACGAGCGTCGAAGGACGACCCGCTCAGCGCAGGCCGACGCGTCGCTCGAGCGCGAGCGAGAGGAGCTCGTCGATGAGGTCCGGGTAGGCCAGTCCGGACGCGGCCCACATCCGGGGATACATCGAGTGCGGGGTGAACCCCGGCATCGTGTTGATCTCGTTGACGAGGACCCGGCCGTCCTCGGTGTAGAAGCAGTCGACCCGGGCCAGCCCCTCGCAGCCGAGCGACTCGAAGGCCTCGGCCGCGAGGCGGCGGACCTCAGCGGACACCTCGGCCGGCACGTCCGCAGGACAGCTGAGGTCGACGTCGGCCTCGGCGAGGTACTTCGCCTCGAAGTCGTAGAACGCGTGGTTGTCGTGGACGGCCACCTCGGCCACCTCGGACGTGCGCGGCGCGTCGGTGCCGTGACCCTGCAGGACGGCGCACTCGATCTCGCGCCCGCGGATGCCCTCCTCGACGATGACCTTGGGGTCGTGCTCGCGGGCCGCCTCGATGGCCGCCTCGAGGTCCTTCGGGTCCTCGACCTTGGTGATGCCCATCGAGGAGCCGGCCCGGGCCGGCTTGACGAAGAGCGGGTAGCTGAGGCCCTCGCAGGCGTCCATCGCGGCCGCCCTGTCGCTGCGCCAGGCCCGGTCGGTGATGACGGCATACGGGCCGACCGGCAGGCCGTGGCCCGCGAAGACGACCTTCATGTAGTGCTTGTCCATGCCGGCCGCGGAGGCGAGCACGCCAGAGCCGACGTAGCGGACGTCGGACAGCTCGAGGAAGCCCTGGAGCGTGCCGTCCTCGCCGAAGGGCCCGTGCAGGAGGGGCAGGACCACGTCGACCTCGCCCAGCGCCCGGGGCGGCTCGCCAGGCTCGAGGACGGTCAGTGACGTCTCGCGCGTCGAGAGGGGCAGCACGATGTGGGCCTCCTCGGGCTTGACCTCGGGCGACTGGCCGGCCGTGAGCTCGAAGCGGGTCGGGTCGTCCGCGACGAGCACCCACTGGCCGTCACGGGTGATGCCGATCGGGACGATGAAGTACTTGGTCCGGTCGATCGCCCGGAGCACCCCGGCGGCGGTGGCGCACGAGACGGCATGCTCGGAGGAACGTCCACCGAAGACGATGGCGACGCGCGGGCGACGGCTCGAGGCGGAGGGCTGCGGGGGCTGGTCCGTGGTCATCAGACGAGACTCTATCCCGATGGCTGCGGGCCGCTCGTACGCTGACCCGGTGAGCGTTGAGCACGAGTCGACGAGCCAGCACGTGGAGACCTACCTCGTCTCGGCGGGGCGCCCCGAGCGGCGCGCGGGCTCCCCCGTCAACACCGCGGTCGAGTTCACGTCGACGTATGCCGCCGACGGCGACGTGTCGTACGCGCGGTCGGGGAACCCGACGTGGAGCTCCTTCGAGCAGGCCCTCGGCGGCCTCGAGGGCGGCCGCGCGCTCATCCACGCGTCGGGGATGGGCGCCATCTCCGCCGCCCTCTCCCTCGTCGGCGCGGGCGGCACCGTCGTCGCGCCCGACCAGACCTACAACGGGACGTACGACCTCATGCGCGCGTTCGAGGAGGCGGGTGGGACGGTCGTCCGGGTGCACGCGACCGACACGGCCGGTTTCCTCGCGGCCCTCGACGGCGCCGACCTGCTCTGGCTCGAGTCGCCGACCAACCCGCTCATGGACGTCACCGAGCTCGACGTGGTCCTCGCGCGTGCCCGCGAGCTCGGCGTGACGAGTGTCGTCGACAACACCCTGGCGACTCCCCTGCTCTCGCGGCCCCTCACGCTGGGTGCCGACGTCGTCGTCCACTCGGTGACGAAGTACCTGTCCGGCCACTCCGACGTCGTCCTCGGGGCGACCGTCGTCCCCGACACCGATCGCGGCCGGGCGTTGGGCGAGCGGGTCTTCCGGCACCGCACCCTCCATGGCGCGATCGCCGGCCCGATGGAGGTCTTCCTCGCGCTCCGTGGGCTGCGCACGCTCGGCCTGCGCTTCGAGCGGGCGAGCGCGAATGCCGCCGAGCTCGCCGCGCGCCTCGCCGACCACGCGGGCGTGGCGAGGGTCCGCTACCCGGGGTCGGGCGCGATGCTCGCGATCGAGGTGGCGGGCGACGCTGCCGCCGCCGACCGGGTCTGCGACGCGACCCGGGTCTGGCTCCACTCGACGAGCCTCGGCGGAGTCGAGTCGCAGATCGAGCGCCGTCGGCGGCACCCGTCCGAGCCGGAGTCGGTCCCGGTCAACCTGCTGCGCCTGTCGGTCGGCATCGAGCACGTCGAGGACCTGTGGTCCGACCTCGACGCCGCCCTGACACGAGGACTCGGGCAGGACTGACTGCCCTGGTGCTCAGCTCTTCTCGGGCTTGAGGTCACGGGACATCAGCCGCGGTCCGATGTCCTTGGCCGAGTGACCGTCGCGGACGACGGCGACGACCTGCTCGACGATCGGCATCTCGACCCCGTGGTCCTGCGCCAGCTTGAGGATCGACTCGCACGACTTCACGCCCTCGGAGGTCTGCCGAGTCACGGCGATGACCTCGTCGACGGCCATGCCCTGGCCGAGGCGCACCCCGAACCGGTGGTTGCGCGACAGGGGCGACATGCATGTCGCGATGAGGTCGCCTACGCCGGCGAGACCGAGGAAGGTCTCCGGCTCGGCACCGAGCGCGAGGCCCAGTCGGGTCGTCTCCGCGAGGCCGCGCGTGATGATCGTCGCCTTCGTGTTGTCGCCGAACCCCATCCCCTCGGCCATGCCGACGGCGAGGCCGACGACGTTCTTCGTCGCACCGCACACCTCGGCGCCGACGACATCGGTGCTCGTGTAGGGCCGGAACGTGGGAGTCGCGCAGGCCGCGGCGACGCGATCGGCACCGGCCATGTCCACACAGGCGATGACACTGGCTGCGGGCTGCCGGGCGGCGATCTCCGGGGCGAGGTTGGGCCCGGACAGGATGACGATCCGCTTCGGGTCGACCCGGGCGACCTCGGCGATGACCTCGCTCATCCGCTTCGTCGTGCCGAGCTCGACCCCCTTCATGAGCGAGACGACGTCGGCACCGCCGGGGATGGCGTGGCCCCATTCGGCGAGGTTGGACCGGAGGGTCTGTGACGGGACTGCGAGCACGACGATGTCGGCCCCCTTGCACGCCGCGACGGGGTCCGTCGTGGCCCGGACCGTCTCGGGCAGTCGCAGGTCGGGCATGTATTCGAGGTTGCAGCCGGCGTTGATCTGCTCGGCCATCTCCTCACGGCGCGCCCACATCGTCACCGTGCAGCCGGCGTCGGAGAGCACCCCAGAGAAGGCCGTCCCCCAGCTGCCCGTGCCCATCACGGCGACGTGCGTCATCGGCGGTCCCCCTTCCGCTTGGCCTCGGGCGCGGGACGCCCGATGTCCTCGTGGCTCATCGGGTTGCCGATCTCGGGGACCCCGTGGCGCCTCGGGTCGAACCGCTCGTGGACGTTCTTCTCGTCGCGCAGCACCTCGAGGAGCTCGGTGATGCGGTCCATGAGCCGGTCGGTCGCCTCGCGCAGCACGGCGGTGTCGATCGGCTTGCCGTAGAGGTCGCTGAGGTCGACGGGGGGACCGGCATACATGTGCATGGTCTTGCGTGGGAAGAGGCGGACGCGCTTGCCGTAGGGCGCGAGGATCTCCTGCGCGCCCCACTGCGCCACGGGGACGAGGGGGCACCGGGTCTCGAGGGCGACCCGGGCCGCGCCCGTCTTGCCGCGCATCGGCCACAGGTCGGGGTCGCGGGTGATCGTCCCCTCCGGGAAGATCCCGAGCGCCTTGCCCTCACGGACCCCGTCGACCGCTGCGCGGTAGGCGTGGGCCGCGGCCGCGGAGCTGCGGTGGACGGGGATCTGCCCGGCCTTGCGGAGCAGCCATCCGACGAGGGGAATCCGGAAGATGCTCTCCTTGCCGAGGAAGTAGGCCTCGCGACCGCTGTCGTACATGAAGTGTGCGAAGACGAGCGGGTCGACGTACGAGATGTGGTTGGTCGAGACGACGAAGCCGCCCTCGGCGGGGAGGTTCTCGACACCGCGCCAGTCACGCTTTGTCAGCGCCATGAGAAGGGGTCGCAAGAGCAGCGCAGCGAACCGATAGGCGAAGGGCAGCCTCCTGCGGCGTGCACCACTCACGTTCCGACGACCTCCTCGAGACCGCGCGACGCACCGTCGCGCGCAGCCCTCATCTTGTCCACCTCACGGCCGACTGTCGAGCGCGGACGCGGCGAGTGGGACGATTGGCCGAGAATGACGACTCCCCCGCACCCCCCGACGATCGTGGCGCCGCACGGCTGGCACGTCGTCATCCCGGTCAAGGACACCAGGCACGGCAAGTCGCGGCTGGCCCGGCCCGCGGGCCCGGACCGGGCCGTCCTCAGCCGTGCCATCGCCGACGACACGATCGCCGCCGCGGTCGGCGCGGTGGGCGCCGGGAGGGTCCTCCTCGTCACGGCCGACGCCGGGCTGGCCGAGGCGTGGGCGCCACGCGGAGTCCGCGTCGTCGCCGACCCCGACACGGGTCTCAACGGGGCGATCGCCCACGGCCTCACCGTGCTGCCGACCGGCGCCTGGGCCGCCGCACTGCTCGGCGACCTGCCCTGCCTCACACCCCCGGACCTCTGCGCGGCCCTCGACGCCGCGGCCCTCCACGCGGACTCCTTCGTCCCCGACGCCGACGGCACCGGGACGGTCCTGCGCTGCGGACGGTCGTTCCGGCCACGGTTCGGCCCGGGGAGCGCGTCGAGCCACGAGGCCGGCGGGGCCACGCGGCTCGACCTCGACCTCCCGCGGCTGCGCACCGACGTCGACGACGCGACCTCCCTGGCCCGGGCTCGCGTGCTCGGGCTGGGTCCGGCGACCAGCGCCGTCATCGAACGGCTCGGATCTGGTTGGATTCACTCCATGCAGGCCACCGTGCACACCTTCGACCCGGCCGACCGATCGGGGTCGGTGCTGCTCGACGACGGGCTCGAGCTGCCCTTCACGCAGGACGCGTTCGACCCGAGCGGGCTGCGACTGCTCCGCATCGGCCAGCGCCTCACCGTCGACGTCGTCGACCACCACGTCGTCGCGATGCGGATCGTCGGCATCGGGCCCGGACAGCCGATCCGCTGAGTCGCGATCACTCGAAGACGACATCCACGAAGTAGTTCGTGGCGCTGTAGCCGTGCGCGGGCATGACCGCGTCGTCGTTGTACTCGTACAGCCCGTTGGGGGCGGTCGAGGTGTTGGCCGGTGCCGTAAGCGGGAGCCGTGTGAACGCGCCCGCGAAGAAGGAGCGCGTGACCGAGTAGCGGCCGTTCGGGGCGTGGTAGGACACGATGTACCTCGTGTTGGCCGTGACCGGAACCGGCTCGCCGAGCCGTACGGTCTGCCAGCCTGAGGACGTCTCGTTGATGGCCACACCGGCACCGATTCGGTGCCCGTCGGTCGTCCACACGCTGACCTCGTGCTTGCCGGTGTTGAGCGAGCCCTTGTAGAACTTCACGCCGGTGATCCTGCCGTCCCGGTTCGCCCGGAAGCGCATGCCGAGCTCGACCGACCCGGTGTCGCCCTGGTTGGCCACCTGCGGCGTCCACAACGCACCGGGCGCCGTGAAGATGCTGCACGGGCACCGCGTACCCGACCCGGCCCTGACGGTGTTGGACGTGGCGACCGACCCGATGTTGCCCGAGTCGTCGACCGCGCGGGTGCGGATCTGGTAGGACGTGTTCACCGGGGTCACCATCCGGTAGGTCCACGAGTCAAGGCCGGTCGTCGCCGGGTGCCAGGTCGATCCGCCGTCGGTCGAGATCTCGACGCCCGCGACCCGACCACCCGCGTCGCCGGCCACGCCTCGGATCGTCACCCACGCGCCGCCGGTGACCGTCGTCGCGGCACTCGTCAGCTGGGTCGTCGGCGCCTCGGTGTCCGTGCTCTTCGTGGCCGCCGAGACACCCGACGGCGTCTCGGGTTGCACGCCCATGTCGGCGAAGAGGTTGACCGTGGCCTGCTGCATCGTCGGGCTGGCCGGCGTCCCGGGGTGGTCGTGCTCGGCGTCGAGGCCCCAGGACCACTGGATCGTCCCGGCCGAGAAGACGAGGGCGCCGCTCGGTGCCCGGTACTCGGTCAGGTGATGCCGGAGGGTTGCGGAGCCGTAGGTGCTGCCGTAGTCGAGGAGCATCCGGATGTCGCTGCCGACCGTCGTGTCGGAGAGACGGAAGAGGCCCGCGGGCCGGAAGCCGTTGTCGCTGTCGACATCCCACTCGTACCCGAGGACACCCACCGGCAGCGAGAAGGTGGCACCCGCCGCCAGGGTCGCAGCCGGGGTGTCCCGCCAGAGCCGGAGCGCTCCGTAGGCCTGTGGGATCCGGATGACGTAGTTCTCGGACCATTCCCCGTTGCCGCGGAAGATCGTCCCGCTGGTGTTGTTCTCCGGGCGTCCGGACGCGTTGGCCGGGAACCGGGTGTCTCGGAACGTCCCGGTCCACTCGCTCGTCAGCTGCTGGTCGTCGTGCGTGTCCTTGTAGCAGGTCATGGTGCGGCCGGCCGTGGCGCTTCCGTCGACGCTCGCCTCCCAGCGGTGCTGCCAGAACATCTCGTTGCCACTGAAGAACGCGAGGTTCATCCCCCGGTCCCGTGCCGCCTCGACGTTGGCGCGCTGCTCCTTGGTCCAGTACTCGTCATGCCCCATCGACACGAAGACGGAGTGCTTCTCGAGCACCTGTGGGCGCAGTGCCGTGTCCACCCCGGCCACGTAGCTGACGCTGAACCCGTTGCGCTCGAGCCAGCGGATCATCGGGTACT
>NZ_AWSA01000054.1 GCF_000576595.1 Intrasporangium oryzae NRRL B-24470
CCCCCTACCCGGCAGCGCCCCCGACGGCCGACGGTGCGGTCGGCGCTGGCCCGACGCGACGACCCGCTCACGACGCCCGACGGCGCGACCCCGGCCGCGGCGCCCTCGTGTGGGGGCTCGGGGCGGTCGTCGTGGCCCTCGTCGCGACCCTGGTGTTCGTGCTGCTCCCGGGCTCCGATGCCACTCCCACGGCCGCAGGCGGAACCCGTCCCTCGGCGACCTCGCAGGCTCCGTCCACGCGGGCCACGAGCACCACGCCCCCCGACGGGCGCACCGTGCCCAGCGGCGTCGTCGGGAGCCAGCGCGACGCGGCCGTGCAGCAGCTCATCGGTCTCGGTGTCAGCGTGCGATGGGTGCTCGTGCGCTCGACGCACCCGGAGGGCACCGTGCTCGGGACCTTCCCCGGCGAAGGTGAGCCGATGAAGCGCGGGCAGACCGTCGCCCTGGTCGTCAGCCGGGGCAACGCCCCCGACCACGCCAACACGTCCTTCGTCGTCCCCGACGGCCTCGTCGGCACGGATGCCAAGGCCGCGACGGAGCGCCTCGGGCACGAGGACGTGCGCGTCACCCGAGTGACGATCCCGTCGGGCGACGGCGGCGGCCAGGTGCTCGGGACGTGGCCGTCGGCGGGGCAGCAGACGGCCGACGGCGTCGTCGTTCTCGTCGTCTCGGGCGGAGGCAAGGGCGACTCCTCGAACAGCAGCGACTGACGCTCCCCCCGACCGACAGCGTCGAGGGGCGGGACCGAGAAGGGCCGAGGCCACGCGACCATCCGGCCCCGCACGTGGGATACGTTCGGCCTCGTGACTGCCATCCCAGCCCCCGAGGCGCCTCGCCAGCAGACCGATGTCGACCGGATCGCCGACTCGTACCTCGACGCCCTCGTCACCCTCAGCCCGATCACGGCCACCAACCTCGGCATCCCCGGCCACGAGGAGGAGCTCGACGACCTCTCGCCGGCCGGTCTCGCCGCCCACTCCGACCTGCGCCGGAAGACGCTCGCGGCGCTCGCCGGCGCGGCGCCCGTCGACGACGTCGACCGGGTCACCGTCGCCGCGATGACCGAGCGCCTCGAGCTGTCCGAGGAGCGGTATGCCGCCGGTCTCGACGCGATGGACCTCAACGTCCTCGCCTCGCCCGTGCAGGCCGTGCGCGACGTCTTCGATCTCATGGCGCAGGACACCCAGGACGACTGGCGGACCGTTGCCGTCCGCATGGCCAGGATCCCGGCGGCGCTCGACGGCTACCGGCAGTCCCTGCTGTCCGCGCGCGACAACGGCCAGGTGTCGCCGCGCCGGCAGGTGACCGCCTGCGCCGAGCAGACCCGTGACCTCGTCGCCGACGACGGCTACTTCGCCAAGCTCGTCGCCGACGCCAAGGCCGGCGACGAGCCACTCGACGAGGGCGTCCGGGCCGAGCTCGCCGATGCGGCGAAGGCGGCGTCAGCGGCATACGGCGACCTGGCCGACTTCCTCGAGCGCGAGCTGCTGCCGCACGCCCCCGAGGCGGACGCGTGCGGCCGCGAGCGCTACGCGCTCGAGTCTCGCTACTTCCTCGGGGCCACGGTCGACCTCGAGGAGACCTACCGCTGGGGCCAGGCGGAGGTGGCCGCCCTCCACGCGGAGATGGCGCAGATCGCCGATGGACTCGAGGCGGGCGCGTCCGTCGAGCGCGGAGTCGAGATCCTCGACGCCGACGAGCGCTACCAGCTCCACGGCACCGACGCCCTCAAGGCCTGGATGCAGGAGCGGGCCGACGAGGTCATCGCCGAGCTCGCCGACGTCCATTTCGACATCCCCGAGCCGGTCCGCCGGATCGAGTGCCTGATCGCCCCGACCCAGACGGGCGGGATCTACTACACCGGGCCGAGCGACGACTTCAGCCGCCCCGGGCGCATGTGGTGGTCGGTGCCCAAGGGCAACACCGAGTTCAAGACGTGGAGCGAGCTGACGACCGTCTATCACGAGGGTGTCCCCGGCCACCATCTCCAGGTCGCCCAGACCGTCTATCGGTCCGAGCTGCTCAACCGGTGGCGGCGCCTCGAGTCGTGGACCTCGGGCCACGGCGAGGGTTGGGCGCTCTACGCCGAGCGGCTCATGGCCGAGCTCGGCTACATGGACGACCCGGGCAACCGGATGGGCTGGCTCGCCGGACAGTCGCTCCGTGCGGCGCGCGTCGTCATCGACATCGGCGTCCACTGCGGGTTCGAGGCGCCGGAGGAGGTCGGCGGCGGCGAGTGGACCTACGACAAGGCGTGGACGTACCTCACCCGCTACGGCTTCATGGACGAGAAGGTCCTGCGGTTCGAGCTCAACCGCTACCTCGGCTGGCCCGGTCAGGCGCCCAGCTACAAGATCGGCGAGCGCCTCTGGCTCCAGCTCCGTGACGAGGTCAAGCGCCGCGAGGGTGACGCCTTCGACCTCAAGGCCTTCCACCGCCGCGCCCTCGACCTCGGCGGCGTTGGGCTCGACACCCTCCGCTCGGCCGTTCTCGGCGAGGCCTGAGGCGTCGCCGGGCGCGGTCGGCACCGGCTCGAACCGAGCGGCCGGATCCGTCACGGACGGGTCCGGCCGCTCGGCTACTCTCGGCGCTATGCCGCCGAGCCTGCTTCCCGAGTCCGCCCCCGTCACGCTCGTGCTCGCCTCGGCCTCCCCGGCCCGCCGCACGACTCTCCGCGCCGCCGGCGTCGAGCCGCTCATCATGGTGAGCGACGTCGACGAGGACCTCGCGGTCGCCGAGGCGCTCGAGCGCTACGGCCGGCTCGATCCCGCCGACGTCGCCCTGCTCCTCGCGCGGGCCAAGGCCGAGGACGTCGCCTCCCGCAGCAACGTGTCGGCCCTCGTCCTCGGCTGCGACTCCGTCCTCGAGCTCGACGGGGAGGTCCACGGCAAGCCCGCCGACCCGGCCGAGGCGGTGACGCGCTGGCGTCGGATGCGCGGTCGGTCCGGCGTCCTGCACACGGGCCACTGGCTCGTCGACGACCGTGAGGACGGCGCGGGCGCGACGCTCGGGGCGACGGCGTCGACCACGGTCCACTTCGCCAAGCTCTCCGACACGGAGATCGAGTCCTACGTCGCGACGGGCGAGCCGCTGGTCGTCGCCGGCGCCTTCACGGTCGACGGACTCGGCGGCGCGTTCGTCACGGCCATCGAGGGCGACTACCACAACGTCGTCGGCCTGTCCCTGCCGCTGCTGCGCGAGTTGCTCGCCGACGCCGGGGTCGAGTGGTTCGACGTCGTCGGCGGTGTGGGAGCGAGCGACGACGACGAGGAGTGAGCGCCCAAGGGTCGTGCGGTCGGCCTTCGGGCCGTCAGGGCCTACGACCGGTCAGGGGTAGAGGTCGTCGGTGAGGTTCTCGATGACGAGGTAGTGCTCGAGCCACCACCACATCTGGACGGCTCCGACGACGACGATCCCGGCCAGGAGCCAGTAGCGCCACCGCTCCCACCAGCGCAGCTTGAGGAACCACGCGATGACGAGCGTGAACGGGAAGGCGAGCAGGGCGTAGCGGACCCGGCTCGGGGTGGTGCTCGTCACGAGGATGATGTAGGCGGGGTAGGCGCCCGCCCAGCCCCAGATCTCCGGGCCCCAGCGCCAGGAGTTCTTCGTGAGCATGAACCACGCGAAGGCCGCGACGCCGAGGACCCCGAGCAGCTGCCCCCAGATGCCCCAGTACGCGTAGAGCAGGTTCCACCACATGTAGAGCTTGACCTTGGTCTGGATGTTCCAGGCCAGCATCGTCTCTTCGTAGGCGTTGGGGGTGTCGGTCGCGATCGCCACGATCTTCGGCCAGAGGAAGGTCAGGGCGCCGGCGTATGCCGCGAGCGCCGCCATCCCCCAGCGGAACCGCTTCGGGTGGGGCCCCTCGTCGCCCTGCCACCAGCGCACGACCGCGTGGGCGGTGATCACCGGCACCATCGCGATGACGACGTTGCGGCTGAGGGAGAGCACGAGCAGGGCGGGAACGACCCAGGCGTAACGGCGCGCCCGGAGCAGCAGGAGCACCACGACGACCATGAGCAGGGCGAGCGACTCGGTGTAGGACGCCGAGAACACCGGCGAGGCGATGTAGAAGCAGGTCGCCACGACCGCGACGATCGCCTCCCAACGCCCGACAGCCTGGTCGACGAGCTTGAAGAGGAAGTACATCGCCGCGAAGCCGATGAGCGTCGAGAGGATCGGAGCCACGACGACGAACGGCAGGCCGGTCACCTTCATGATCGCTCCGGCGGTGAGCGGGAAGACCGGGAAGAAGGCCCACGGGTTCATGTCGATCCCGCCCCAGCCGGCCCGCGGGAGCACGGCCGGGTAGCCGTTCTCCGCGATGACGCGATACCACTGGCCGTCCCAGTTCGTCATCGCCGACAGGTAGCCCGGGGACGCGGGCAGCGGGAAGAAGATGCGGATGTTCGGGGTCCCGATGGGCAGGGCGATCTGGTTCCGGGCCAGGACGATGCCGGCGACGAGCACGTAGATCCGCGAGACGGCATACACCGCGAGGGGGAACCAGAACGCGAACCGCCGGTAGAACGGCTGCCGGCGCTCGGCGTCGCGGTCGGGGTTCTCGAGGGCGTGGGCCAGGCGGGACTCAGACAGGTGGGACCGCACGGCGGCGTTCGCTGAAGTGACGGTCACGCCGGGAAGCATAGGCCAGACGGCGGATCAGGTCGGAACGCAGTTCGTCGGCCTCGATGATCGAGTCGAGCACGAGATCGGCCGCCAGCCGCTCGATGTCGACGTCCTCCTCGTACTCCCTGCGCCGGTCCGCGACGAAGCGTTCGCGATCGTCGGGATCGGTGATCTCGGCGATCTTGTTCGCGTACACCGCGTTGACCGCGGCCTCCGGGCCCATCACGGCGATGCGGGCCGTCGGCAGCGCGATCGTCGCGTCGGGCGCGAAGCCCGGGCCGCCCATCGCGTAGAGGCCGGCACCGTACGCCTTGCGCACGACGATGCAGAACTGCGGGACCGTCGCCGACGCGACGGCGCTGACCATCTTGGCGCCGTGGCGGATGATCCCGCCGCGCTCGACCTCGGAGCCGATCATGAACCCGGGCACGTCGGCCAGGTAGACGAGCGGGATGCTGAAGGCGTCACAGAGCCAGATGAAGCGGGCCGCCTTGTCGGCGCTGTCGGTGAAGAGGACTCCGCCCTTGACCATCGAGTTGTTGGCGACGATGCCCACGGTCTGTCCATCGAGCCGGCCGAAGCCGATGACGAGCTCGGCGGCCCAGAGCGGCTTGAGCTCGAAGAAGGAGTCGTCGTCGACGAGACCCTCGATGACGTCGTGGATGTCGAAGGGCACGGACTCGCGCTCGGGCACGGTGTGCCGGGTCAGCGGCTCGGCCGGATCCTCGGGGTGGTAGGTCGGGGGCTGGTCACGCCAGCTGCCGGGCACGTAGGAGAAGTAGAGCTTGGCGAGCTCGATGGCCTCCTCGTCGTCGTTCGCGAGGAGGTCGCCGACCCCGGAGACGGTGCAGTGCATCCGTGCGCCGCCCATCTCCTCGAGCGTGACCTTCTCGCCCACGACCATCTCGGCCATCCGGGGGCTGCCGAGGTACATCGACGCGTTGCCCTCGACCATGATGATGAGGTCGCAGAAGCTCGGGATGTAGGCGCCGCCTGCGGCGCTCGGGCCGAAGAGGCAGCAGATCTGGGGCACCTTGCCCGAGAGGGCGACCTGGTTGTGGAAGATCCGGCCGGCGCCGCGCCGGCCCGGGAACATCTCGACCTGGTCGGTGATCCGCGCCCCGGCCGAGTCGACGAACCAGAAGACGGGCAGCTCCTCGCGCAGTGCCATCTCCGTCGCGCGGACGATCTTCTCGACGGTGCGCGCCCCCCAGGATCCGGCCTTGACGGTGGGGTCGTTGGCGATGACGATCGCGGGGCGCCCGTCGACGGTGCCCCGGCCGGTGACGACGCCGTCGGCCGGCAGCCCGGGCTGGGTCGCGTTGGCGTAGCGTCCGTCCTCGACGAAGGATCCCTCGTCGAAGAGCAGGGCGATGCGGTCGCGGACGTAGATCTTCCCCTGCGCGTCGAGCTTCGCCTGCGCCTTGTCGGGGGCCGAGGCCGAGGCGGCGTATGCCGCACTGAGCCGGGCCCGCACGTCGGCGACCCGGGGGTCGGCGAGCGGGTCGGTCGCGATGGCGCTCGGGAGGTCGGAGGACGGCATACGACGGCTCCTCTCAGGCCTGCGGGAGACCGAGGCCGCGGGCGATGAGCATGCGCTGGACCTCGGAGGTGCCCTCGCCGATCTCGAGGATCTTGGCGTCGCGGTAGAAGCGGGCGACGGGGAACTCCTCCATGAACCCGTTGCCGCCGAACACCTGGGTCGCGATGCGCGTCGCCGTGACGGCCGCCTCGGTCGAGTAGAGCTTGGCGATCGCTGCGGCGTGCTTGACCTCCTTGACGGAGCGGCGGCCCGCGTGGAGCTCGTCCTTGAGCCAGGCGGCCTTGTACGTCAGCATCCGGGCGCCCTCGACCATGACGGCGAGGTCCGCGATCTGGAAGGCGATCCCCTGGTTGACGCCGATGGGCCGGCCGAAGGCGGTGCGCGTCTTCGCATAGTCGGTTGCGAGCTCGAGGCAGGCCTGCGCGCACCCGACGGCGAGCGCGGAGATCGCGATGCGCCCGTCGTCGAGGGTCTTGAGGAACTGCTTGAACCCCTCACCCTCCGCGCCGAGGAGGTTGCCGGCCGGGACCCGGCAGCCCTCGAAGGTGAGGCCGTGCGTGTCGGAGACGTGCCAGCCGAGCTTGTGATACGCGGGTTCGACCGTGAAGCCGGGGGTGCCCGCCGGGACGAGGATCGCCGAGATCTGCGCGGTGCCGTCGTCCTCGGTGCCCGTCCGGGCGGTCACCGTGACGACCGAGGTGATGTCGGTGCCCGAGTTGGTGATGAACGCCTTGGCGCCGCTGATGACCCACTCGTCGCCGTCGCGGACGGCCTTCGTGCGCGTCGCGCGTGCGTCGGAGCCGGCCTCGGGCTCGGTCAGGCCGAACCCGGCGAGCGCCCGGCCCGCGACGAGGTCCGGGAGGAAGCGTTCCTTCTGCTCGTCGTTGCCGAAGGTGAGGATCGGGTTGATCCCGAGCCCCACCCCGGCCGAGAGCGTGATGCCGATCGACTGGTCGACGCGGCCGAGCTCCTCGATGGCCACGCAGAGGCTCGTGAAGTCGCCGCCGCCTTCTCCGGCGCTGCCGCCGTACTCCTCCGGGACGACGAGCCCGAAGAGCCCGAGGTCGCCCATCTTGGGCACGAGATCGGTCGGGAAGTAGGCGTCGGCATCCCACTTGGCGATGTTCGGGGCGACCTCCTTCTCGGCGAAGTCCCGGACGACCTTGCGGAAGTCCTCGTGGTCCTGGCTCAGCTCGAACATCGGTGTTCCCTTCGCGGAGGCGCAGCACGTGCTCGTGGCACTGCTTGACGTTGACGTAAACGTAAAGCAAGATCGGTCGCATGACAAGCCGCAGTGCACCCGCCGATGCAGCGGCGCACCCGACGCCGACCGACGCGTCGCAGGTGGCCACCGCCGAGGATGCGTCGGGGCCGCATTCGCCGGGGACCCAGGCGGCGCTCCCTGAGCCCTCCGCCCCCGTCCCGCTCGCGGGCCGGACGTGGACGATCGCCCAGGTCGCCGAGGAGTTCGGCGTGACGCACCGCACGGTCCGCCACTACGAGGACCTCGGCCTCATCACGCCGGAGCGCCGGGGCACGACGCGCGTCTACCACCGGCGCGACCGGACCCGGCTCGCCCTCATCCTCCGCGGCAAGCGGCTTGGCTTCCCGCTCGAGGAGATCCGCACGATCATCGACCTCTTCGACGCCCCCCGGGGGCGCCGCACGCAGCTCGAGTACGTCCTCGGGCAGATCGACGAGCGTCGAGCGGACCTCGAGCAGCGGTTGCGCGACGTGCAGGACGCCATCGCCGAGCTGGGCCAGTTCGAGCGGGCCTGCCGCGACGACCTCGAGCGGCTCGGCTGAGGGGCAGCGTCGCCGTCGAAACCCGGCGTTATGGAGACCCCTAGGAACGCTGACCGGTCTGCGTGACACGATGAGGGCATGACTGCTGAAGACGCGAAGATCTCGGCCTACGCCCACCCCGAGCGCCTCGTCACGACGGAGTGGCTCGCGGAGCAGATCGCGGCCGGCCGTGTCGGCGGCCCCGACGGCATCGCCCTGCTCGAGTCGGACGAGGATGTTCTCCTCTACACCACGGGTCACATCCCCGGCGCGATCAAGATCGACTGGCACGTCGATCTCAATGACCCGGTCAACCGTGACTACATCGACGGTGCCCGCTTCGCCGAGGTGCTCGGCTCGCGCGGCATCTCGCGCGACACGACGGTCGTCATCTACGGCGACAAGAGCAACTGGTGGGCGGCCTACGCCCTGTGGGTCTTCAGCCTCTTCGGCCACGAGGACGTCCGCCTCCTCGACGGAGGTCGCGCGAAGTGGATCGCGGAGGGCCGCGAGCTGACCCGTGAGGTCCCCGAGCCGACCCCCGTCGAGTACCCGGTGGCCGAGCGCGACGACGCGCCGATCCGCGCGTTCAAGGATGACGTCCTCGCCCACCTCGGCACGCCGCTCGTCGACGTCCGCTCCCCGGGTGAGTACACCGGCGAGCTGCTCCACATGCCCGACTACCCCCAGGAGGGCGCCATGCGCGGAGGCCACATTCCGGGCGCCAAGTCGGTGCCGTGGGCCCGCGCGGCCAACGACGACGGCAGCTTCAAGTCCCGCGAGGAGCTCGAGGCGATCTACCTGACGGAGCAGGGTCTCAGCCCGCAGGACGACGTCGTGGCCTACTGTCGCATCGGCGAGCGCTCGTCGCACACGTGGTTCGTCCTCACGCACCTGCTCGGCTTCGACTCGGTGCGCAACTACGACGGCTCGTGGACCGAGTGGGGCAACGCCGTCCGAGTCCCGATCGAGAGGTGACGAGCCGACGATGAGCTCCCCCGCCCCCACTCCCCTCCCGCCGTCCCTGGCCGAGATCGCCGAGGACTTCAGCTCCGCGAGCAACGACCTCAAGCTCCAGCTGCTCCTCGAGTTCAGCGACGAGCTGCCCGGCCTGCCCGAGCGGTATGCCGGTCACCTCGACCAGCTCGAACGTGTCGACGAGTGCCAGTCGCCGCTCTTCCTCACCGTCGAGGTGGAGGACGGGACCTCGCTCGACGACCGGCCCGTCCACCTCTTCTTCGACGCTCCGGCGGAGGCCCCGACGACGCGCGGCTTCGCCGGGATCCTCCACGAGGGCCTCGACGGGCTCACCGCGGCGGAGGTGCTCGCGGTGCCCGACGACGCCCCGATGCGGTTCGGCCTGGCCGAGGCCGTCTCCCCGCTGCGCATGCGCGGCATGGTCGCGATGCTCGCCCGCATCAAGCGCCAGGTCCGGGCCAAGACCGCCGCCTGACGCGCCCTGCCCGCATGCGCTACGGCACTGCCCACCAATCCTGGGCAGTGCCGTAGCCCCCGCCACCCAACCCGCCGCACCCCTTACGGCACTGCCCACCGATCCTGGGCAGTGCCGGAGCCCCCGGCTGATGGCACTGTCGGCGGTGGCTGGCACGGTTCGGACATGACGGAGAACTCGAAGGAGCTCGACTGGGCCGAGACCGGCCTGCCCGGCCGTTTCGTCGCACGCGCGAGGCGCATGGCCGACCTCAGCCAGCGAGAGCTGGCGGCCGCGGTCGGGGTCTCCCACGGCACCATCGCACGGATCGAGGCGGGCAAGGGCCACACGAGCCCGACCGTGCTGTCGGCCATCCTGCGCGTCGCGGGGCTGCGGCTCGTGGTCGTCGACGAATCCGGACGCGAGGTCGGGCCCGTCCCAGCCGACGCCGTGCGCGACAACGCCGGTCGCCGCTTTCCCGCGCACCTCGACGTCGCTCCGCCGGACCGGGAGCCGCGCGAACGTCGTGAGTCACCGCGTTACGACCGCCTGGAGGCCCGCGCGTGGTACCACCGGCGCGAGGAGCGTGACCGGCAGCGCAACGTGAGCCCCGTCCTCGCCGAGGAGGACCACCCGACGGTTCCCGACCTGGCCCGTCGTCGTCGGCTCATCCGAGGGCCCCAGCCGCGCGTGACCGCTCCCCCGACGCCTCTCATCGAGTGCACGTGCCCCGACGGCTGCTACCTCGAGGCTGCCTGCCTCACCGGGTGTCCCTGCCAGTGCGAGCCCGCACACGGCGGTGACGACCGTCGCGCGGGCTGACGACACCGGGTTCCGCCTGCCGAGCCCGACCACCCCGTCTGCTCGGGACGACCCGGGTCACTGACCGATCCGCGTCCGCACCTCGTAGAGCTCCGGGAAGAAGGTGAGATCGAGAGCCCGACGCAGGAAGTCGACACCGCTCGACCCACCCGTGCCCACCTTCTGGCCGATCGTGCGCTGGACGACCTGCAGGTGCCGGAAGCGCCACTGCTGGAAGTTGTCCTCGACGTCCACCAGCTCCTCGCACGTCTCGTAGACCCCCCAGTGCTCGTGGGGGGCGGCATACACCTGGGCGAAGACCTCGACGAGCTGCTCGTCGAGGCGGTAGGGCTGGGACCAGTCACGGGCGAGCAGTCCGGCCGGGACGGCATACCCGCGCCGGGAGAGGTAGGCGAGGAACTCGTCGTAGAGGCTCGGCTCGTGGAGCAGCGCGTCGAGAGCGCTCCGCGCTGCCTCGTCGTGGGAGAAGACCGCGACCATGTCGGCGTTCTTGTTGCCGAGGAGGAACTCGACCTCGCGATACTGCGCCGACTGGAAGCCCGAGCTCGTGGCGAGGAACGGCCGGATCTCGGCGTACTCGCTGGGCGTCAGCGTCGCGAGCACGGACCACTGGTCGGTCAGCGTGTGCTGGATGTGCTTGACGCGCGCCAGACGCTTGAGCGCCGGTGCCAGCTCGTCGCCACGCAGCAGGTCCCGCGCGGAGCGCAGCTCGTGGATGAGCAGCTTGAGCCAGAGCTCCGACGTCTGGTGCTGGATGATGAAGAGCAGCTCGTCGTGCTGCGGAGGCTCGCTGAGGGGGCGCTGCGCCGCGAGGAGCTGGTCGAGGCACAGGTAGTCGCCGTAGGACATCTTGCGCGTGAAGTCGCGCTCGATTCCCTCCTCGAGATCTCTCCGGCTCGTGCGGTCAGGGGTGGCGGGGTCCATCCCGCGATCCTAGGGTCCGGTCAGGAGGCCCGCGGCCGAAGGCCGACGAGATGGCCCACCACGCCGGGAATCCACCCCAGCTCGCCGCGCATCCAGCGCGCTCCGACGAGGTTGTGCGGGACGATCACGGTGTCGGCACGCGCGTCGACCAAGCCCAGGTCGGTGCCGAAGACGTCCGTGACGACCCCCCACTCACGGTAGCTGTGCCGGGCCAGGTGCTCGCCGATGGCGACCGCGTACAGGTCGACGACCGCGTCGGGGCCCTCCGCGTCGGGGTTCGCCGTCCAGCGCGTGTAGGCCGCGTCGTACGCTGCCCCGATCGAGGCGAGGTCGTCGATGTCGATGCCCTCCTCCGCAGCCTTCTCCAGCGAGGCGAGGACACGCGAGCGCTCGTACTCGGTGAGCGGACGGGACTCCGGACGACCGGTGTGCATCTCGGTCACGTCGTCCTCGTCGCCCTCCCAGTCGGGAGCATCGACGTCCGGCCCGGGGGCGGGAGCGGGTTGATCCTTGCTCTTGCGGGAGAACAGGCCCATGACGGGAATCTACTGCCCGGCGCGCCGGTTCGTATGCCGCTGAGCGGGCCGCCCGGCACACGAACCCTCGTGTGTGCTCGACCTCACGCGACGACCACCGAGGAGTCTCGCCGGCTCACGGGGCGGGGCTGGATCCAGCCGCTAGGCTCCGGCCCATGGCATCCATCAGCAAGGTCCTGATCGCAAACCGTGGTGAGATCGCCGTCCGCGTCGCGCGGGCGTGCAAGGACAGTGGGATCGCATCGGTTGCGGTCTACGCCGAGCCGGACCGGGATGCCCTGCACGTCAAGGTCGCCGACGAGGCGTACGCCCTCGGCGGCGCCACCCCCGGAGACAGCTACCTCCGCCAGGACAAGCTCCTCGAGATCGCGAAGCAGGCCGGCGCCGACGCCGTCCACCCGGGCTACGGCTTCCTCGCCGAGAACGCCGGCTTCGCGCAGGCCGTCATCGATGCGGGCCTCGTCTGGATCGGTCCTGGACCCGCGGCCATCGACGCCCTCGGCGACAAGGTCAAAGCCCGCCACATCGCGACGAAGGCGGGCGCGCCGCTCGTGCCCGGCACGAAGGACCCGGTGGGCGGCGCCGACGAGGTCGTCGCGTTCGCGCAGGAGCACGGCCTGCCCGTCGCGATCAAGGCCGCATACGGCGGTGGCGGCCGCGGTCTCAAGGTGGCCCGGACGATCGAGGAGATCCCCCACCTCTACGACTCCGCGGTCCGCGAGGCCGTGACGGCGTTCGGGCGCGGCGAGTGCTTCGTCGAGCGTTTCCTCGACCACCCGCGCCACGTCGAGACCCAGTGCCTCGCCGACAAGCACGGCAACGTCGTCGTCGTGTCGACCCGCGACTGCTCGCTCCAGCGCCGCAACCAGAAGCTCGTCGAGGAGGCGCCCGCGCCGTTCCTCACCGAGGAGCAGCACACCGAGCTCCTCCGGGCGAGCAAGGCGATCCTCAAGGAGGCCGGCTACGTCGGCGCCGGCACGTGCGAGTTCCTCGTCGGTCCCCAGGGCGACATCAGCTTCCTCGAGGTCAACACCCGTCTGCAGGTCGAGCACCCGGTGACCGAGGAGGTCACCGGCATCGACCTCGTCCGCGAGCAGTTCCGGATCGCCAACGGCGAGACCCTCGACTACCCCGACCCCGAGCCGCACGCCCACTCGATCGAGTTCCGCATCAACGGTGAGGACGCCGGCCGCGGCTTCCTGCCCGCCCCCGGAACGGTGGCCGTCTACCGCACCCCGTCGGGCCCGGGCGTACGCGTCGACTCCGGCGTCGTCGAGGGCGACGTCATCGGCGGAGCCTTCGACTCCATGCTCGCCAAGCTCGTCATCACCGGACGGACCCGGCAGCAGGCCATCGAGCGGGCGCGCCGGGCCCTGGCCGAGTTCGAGGTCGAGGGCATGCCGACGGTCCTGCCCTTCCACCGGGCTGTCGTCGCCGACCCAGACTTCGCGCCGGCCGACCCGGCCGAGCCGTTCAAGGTCCACACGACGTGGATCGAGACCGAGTTCGTCAACACGATCCCGCCGTATGCCGGTGGGCCGGCTGCCGATGCCGGCGAGCCCGAGGAGCGCCAGACGGTCGTCGTCGAGGTCGGTGGCAAGCGGCTCGAGGTGTCCCTCCCCGGTGGCCTCTCGCTCGGCGGTGGCGCGGTCGGTGCGGGCGCGAAGAAGAAGGCCCCGAAGCGCTCGGCGAGCGGCCGGGCCGGCGGCGCGGCCTCCGGTGACTCCCTCACCGCGCCGATGCAGGGGACGATCGTCAAGATCGCCGTGGAGGAGGGCGCGACCGTCGCCGAGGGCGACCTCGTCATCGTCCTCGAGGCGATGAAGATGGAGCAGCCGATCACGGCGCACAAGGGCGGCGTCGTGACGGGGCTCAAGGCCTCCGTCGGCGAGACCGTGACGTCGGGCGCCGTCCTCGCCGAGATCAAGGAGCCGCAGGCCTAGCTTTTCCGAATCGTCCCGTTCGGGCCCCCCGCTCAGGGCCGGTTCGGCTGCCCGTCGCCCGGGAGGTCCTGCTCGCCGGGGACGGGCAGGTCGGGGATGTCCGGACCGGGCTCCTGCGGCACGTCCGCCGACGGTTCGTCCGACCAGTCCGGCAGGGGGCTGTCCGGGACGTCCGGCCCAGGCTCACCGGTCCAGTCCGGGGCAGGGGTGTCGGGCAGGTCCGGCAGGGGCTCGTCCGGGAGGTTCGGGACGGGCACGTCGGGCGCCTCCGGCATGTCGGGCACCGGCGTCGGCTCGGCCGGGCGCGGCTCCGGGTGGCCGAGGAGGAAGTCCTTCGCCCTACTGATCCAGTCGCTCATCGGTGTCCTCCGCGTGGGGGTATCGGCCTGGCATGGATGCGGCTCCGGGCTCCATCACCCTGGCGACCCAGCGGGGCCGCCGCTCAGGCCGAGGTTACGCCTCTGGCAGACTGCGGGTGTGATTGCTGCCCTGATCAGTCAGACCCCACCCCCGACCGGGTTCTCGCCGACGGGTCTGATCATCGTCCTCGTCGTCGCCGCGATCGTCTACCCGCTCCAGAAGAAGCTGCGCGAGTCGGTCTCCCGTGAGCGCAAGGAGCGGTGGGCGCGCGAGAACCCCGTCGACGTCATCCCGACCGAGCCGTCGCCACAGGACCTTGGCGAGGAGTCTTCCTGACCGGAGCCCGGGGCCCGGCCTCGGCCGGGCGAGACGGACGCGAGCGGCGACGCTCGGTAGCCGACCGTGCGTCGCCCAGCTCCCCGCGTCTTAGCCTGACTGGTGGAGCTGGCGGGCGGCCTCGGCGATCGACCCCGAGAGCGACGGGTAGACCGTGATCGTGCTCGCCACCTGGTCGACGCTGAGGCGGTTCTGCACCGCGAGCGCCACGGGATGGATGAGCTCGGAGGCGCGGGGTGCGACGACGACGCCACCGAGGACCGTGCCGTAGACCTTGCGGCAGAACAGCTTGACGAACCCGTCGGTGATGCCCTGCATCTTGGCCCGCGGGTTGCGTGCGAGAGGCAGCATCACGGACTCGACGTCGGGAGACTCGTCGGCCGTGCCCTGGCTGATGCCGACGGTCGCGATCTCGGGCTCGGTGAAGATGTTCGCGGCGACACCCCGGACGTTGAGCGGGGTGACGGCGTCGCCGAGAGCGTGCCACATGGCGATCCGGCCCTGCATGGCGGCGACGGAGGCGAGCGGGAGCACACCGGTGCAGTCGCCCGCGGCGTAGACACCCGTGACGCTGGTGCGGGAGACCCGGTCGACCTGGATGTGGCCGGACTCGGCGAGCTCGACCCCGATGTCCTCGAGGCCGAGGCCCCTGGTCTGCGGGACGGACCCGACGGCGAGGAGCGCGTGGGAGCCCTCGACGGTGCGCCCGTCGGTCAGCGTGACGACGACGCCGGACTCGGTCCGCTCGACGCTCGCCGCACGCGACCGGCTGAGGACCTCCATGCCGCGCTTGCGGAACACGTCCTCGATGACGGTCGCAGCGTCGGCGTCCTCCCCCGGCAGGACCCGGTCGCGCGACGACACGAGGACGACCTCCGAGCCGAGGCCGAGGTAGGCCTGGGCGAGCTCGGCGCCGGTGACGCCGGATCCGATGACGACGATCCGCTCCGGGAGCTCGTCGAGCGCGTAGATCTGCTGCCACGTGAGGATGCGCTCGCCATCGGGGACGGCGGTCGGCATCACCCGCGGGGTGGCTCCCGTGGCAACGAGGACGACGTCGGCGGCGAGCTCGAGACTCTGGCCGTCGGTCGTCTCCGCCCGGACGAGGTCACGGCGCTCGATGCGACCGACGCCGCGCAACACCGTGACGCCGGCACGCTCGAGGCCGGCGTGGATGTCGGAGCTCTGGGCCGCGGCCAGCTCGAGGATCCGGTCGTTGACGGTGTCGGCCTCGGCGACGGCGTCCGAGACCTCGTCGCCCTCGCGGTCCTGGAGGCGCACGCCGAGGCGGGAGGCCACCTCGAAGTCGGACATGTAGTCGGCGGTCGCGATGAGGGCCTTGCTCGGGACGCAGTCGGTGAGCACGGCCGCGCCGCCGAGACCGTCCTTCTCGATGATCGTGACCCGTGCGCCCAGCTGGGCTGCGACGAGTGCGGCCTCGTACCCACCGGGGCCGCCGCCGACGATGACGACTCTTGTCTCTCGCGTGATCACCGGTCCATCCAACCATTCCCTCGACGGGCGGCTCCGCGGGTCTGTCCCCGGTCAGACGCCCGCTCCCCCGCGCCGCGGCCCCTGGTCAGTGGCCCCAGGCCAGGTGGCGATAGTAGACCCGGACGGGCAGGCCCGCCCGGACCCGCAGGGCCCGGTTGCGCAGCAGGAACACCCCTGTGGCTCCGGCGGCGAGGGCCACCGCGAGTGCCGCGACGGCGAAGACGAGCACGATGTAGGGCGTGATTCCGGTGAGGATCTCCATGACGAACTCTTTTCTTCAAATGTAGAAACCTTCTACTTTTGTAGAATATGTCGCTCCCCGCGCGCCGGCAAGACGGCCGATACGCTCGATGCATGCGTCGTGCCGCGAGCCCGGCGCCCGATCGCGACGGACGAGGACATCCCATGCCAGACCGGTCCACTCCCCTGTCCCCCCGCATGCACGACCTGCTCGAGGCCGCCGTCTCGGTGGTCGCCTCCGGAGGCCTCCGCGGCCTGACCCACCGCGCCGTCGACGCCCGTGCCGGCCTCCCCCTCGGGACGTGCTCCGCCTACCTCAGGACGCGCCTCGCCCTCCAGACGGCGCTCGCGCAGTACGTCGCCGACCGGCTCGCCGACGACATCACCGCCCTCTCCAAGCGCCTCGCGAAGCGGCCCGGCGACTCCGGGTACGCCGCCGATCAGACGACCGCGCTCTTCGTCGCCTGGCTCGACGACCGCGACCTCGTCGTGGCGCGGCTCGAGCTCTCCCTCGAGGCGGCCCGCGAGCCGGCCCTCGCCGAGGTCTTCGCCGCCTGGCGCGAACAGCTCCTCGACGTCGTCGGCGAGACCGTGAGCCGGAGCGGCCGCGCGAACCCGCGGGCCCAGGCCGAGGCCACGGTCTCCGCACTCGAGGGGGTCCTGCTCGCAGCCCTGCTCAAGCCCCCCACAGAGTGTGGGACCTTCGTCGGCGACACGGTGTCCACGCTCCTCGGCGCGCTCGCGGCATACACGCGTGACTCCGGCGCCCTGAACGCACCCGTGCCCCGGCAGGCCCTCGGTAGAGTCCCAACGTGACTACCGCACCCCTCGACCTCAACGACCCGGCCACCGACCCCTTCGACGTGGCGGCCCGGGCCGCGGCCGTCATCGCGGAGCGCACCGGTGCCGACCACCACGACGTGGCGCTCGTCCTCGGCTCCGGGTGGGGCCAGACGGGCGACCTGATCGGTGCGACGCTCGCCACGGTCGACAACGCAGACGTGCCCGGCTTCCACCGCGCGGCCGTCGCCGGCCACTCCGGCAGCATGCGCTCCGTCGCGATCGGCGACACGGGGCGCCGGGCCCTCGTCTACGGCACGCGCACCCACTTCTACGAGGGGCGTGGCGTGCGGTCGGTCGTTCACGCCGTCCGGACCGCCAGCGCGGCGGGGTGCACGACGATCGTGCTCACCAACGGCTGCGGGGGGCTCAACCCCTCGTGGGGGCCGGGGACACCCGTTCTCATCCGCGACCACATCAACCTCACGGCCGCCTCGCCCCTCGAGGGCGCGACGTTCGTCGACCTCACCGACCTCTACACGCCGCGGCTTCGGGAGATCGCCAAGGAGGTCGACCCGGGCCTCGACGAGGGCGTCTACGTCCAGTTTCGCGGGCCGCACTACGAGACACCCGCCGAGGTGCAGATGGCCAAGGTCATCGGTGGTGACCTCGTCGGCATGTCGACGACCCTCGAGGCGATCGCCGCCCGCCAGTGCGGGATGGAGGTCCTCGGCATCTCGCTCGTGACCAACCTCGCGGCCGGCATCTCCGAGACCCCCCTCAGCCACGCGGAGGTCCTCGAGGCGGGTCAGGCCGCCGCGGAGCGGTGCGGCCGTCTCCTCGCCGACGTGGTGGGGCGGATCTGATGGCCACGACGGTCGACGAGCCGTCGCTGTATGCCGCTGCGCAGGCCTGGCGCGACGACGACCCGGACGCGGTGACCCGGTCCGAGCTGGACCTGCTCGTCGAGGCAGCCCGGGGTGGGGACCACGCGGCCCTCCGCGACCTCGCCGACCGGTTCTCCGGCATGCTCGAGTTCGGGACGGCCGGCCTGCGTGGCGCGCTCGGGGCCGGGCCCAACCGGATGAACCGCAGCGTCGTCATCCGCGCCGCCGCCGGCCTGACTGCCTTCCTCCAGGCCGAGGGAGGGGCCGGTCCCGCGCCGACGGTCGTCGTCGGCTTCGACGCCCGTCACAACTCGGACGTGTTCGCGCGGGACACTGCCGCCGTGGTCGTCGCGGCGGGCGGCCGCGCGTTCGTGCTGCCCGAGCCCCTGCCCACCCCGGTCCTCGCCTACGCCATCCGCCACCTCGGGGCCGACGCCGGGGTCATGGTGACGGCGAGCCACAACCCGCCCCGGGACAACGGCTACAAGGTCTACCTGGGCGACGGGAGCCAGATCGTGCCGCCCTCGGACGGCCTCATCGCCGCGCACATCGACCGGGTCGACCGGGTCGCCGACGTCACACGGGCCGCCGACGGGTGGGAGACCCTCGGCCCGGGCCTGCTCGACGACTACCTCGACGCGGTCGTCACCGTCCTCGATCCCACCTCGGCGCGGGACCTCTCCATCGTCCACACCAGCCTGCACGGCGTCGGGCACGCAACGGTCCGCGAGGCCTTCGTCCGGGCCGGGTTCGCCGCACCGGACGCCGTCGGCGAGCAGGCGCGTCCCGACCCGGAGTTCCCCACGGTCGCGTTCCCCAACCCGGAGGAGAAGGGCGCCATCGACCTTGCCCTCGCCCGCGCCCGCGAGGTCGGCTGCGACCTCGTCATCGCCAACGACCCCGACGCCGACCGCTGCGCGGCGGCCGTCCTCGACCCGGCCGTCGGCGGCTGGCGGATGCTCCGTGGCGACGAGGTCGGCGCCCTGCTCGGTGCCCACGTCGTCGTCCGTGGGGTGGCGCCGACCGACGTCTTCGCCAACTCGATCGTCTCCTCTCGGCTGCTCGCCTCGATCGCGGCGGCCGCCGGCATCCGCCATGAGGAGACGCTCACGGGCTTCAAGTGGATCTCCCGTGTCGAGGGGCTGCGCTACGGCTACGAGGAGGCCCTCGGCTACTGCGTCGCCCCGGGGCTCGTCCGCGACAAGGACGGCGTCAGCGCCGCGCTCCTGCTCGCCGAGCTCGCCGCCGGGCTGAAGGCACAGGGCCGGACCCTCGTCGACCTCCTCGACGACCTGGCCGTCGCGCACGGCGTCCACGCCACCGACTCGTTCTCCGTCCGGGTCTCCGACCTCGCCCAGATCGACCCGCTCATGCAGCGGCTGCGCACCGACGCACCCGCCACGGTGGCCGGCCTGGACGTGACGCGCATCGACGACCTCAGCCGGGGCGACGGCGGGCTGCCGCCGACCGAGGGTCTGCGGTGGTTCCTCGCCGACGACTCGCGCGTGATCGTCCGGCCGAGTGGTACGGAGCCCAAGGTCAAGGTCTACCTCGAGGTCATCGAGCCCGTGGCGGGTCCCGACCACCTGGTCACGGCCCGAGCAGAGGCCGACCGCCGGCTCTCGGCGATCCGGGCCGAGCTGGAGCGGCTCACCGCGCTCTGAGGTTGGGCTGCCCGTCACCGACCGCGTCGTCAGGCGACGAAGACGGCAATGACGAAGAAGGCAACAGCGCTGAGGAGTGCGCCGACCGCCAGCGGGTCCCAGGCCTGCACAGCGATGACCGGAGTCTGACCGTCCTTGCGCAGGCGGTCGGCGGCGATCCGGGCATCGACCTCGGCGGCGACGGTCTGCGCCTCGATCTTGGGTCGACTGTCTCCCGCGGGCACCTGGCGTCCGCCCATCACCTTGTTGGCGCCGGAGGTGAACATCCCGCGTCCGTAGCGCGGCCGGGCCGGGTCGGCGGGGACACCCCACGCGGTGTAGCGCGCCCCGCCCGAGAAGAGCTCGAGGGCCCAGCGCGATCGCACCTCCTCGATGGCGGGCCAGGTGAGGTCGGCCGTGCGAAGGGGATTGACGAGCCGGATGCCCTCCGCATGGATCACCACACAGGGGCGGATGATGAAGAGCCAGAGCAGCACGAGAGCCATGACGACTGACGAGATGAGCGCCCAGCTGCGATCGGTCGCGAACAGCGCCAGGCCGAGCAGTATGAAGCCGCACACCGCCCCGAGGGCACCGATCACGAGGGCCGATCCCGGCCGCAGCGTCCTCGCGTCCCGGAACCCGGCCGAGGGGGCGGGCGACGGGGTGTCCGAGGGGGGCTCGGCGGCATACGGGCTCACGGGTCTCCTTCACGCGCGTGGAGCCTCGAGTCTCTCACGGAGGGTGCGGGCAGAAGTCCCGCAGGCCCCCGCCGGACCGTCCACGATGCGAACAGCCGCTGGACGAACCGTGGATAGACTCTCGGGGTGACTGTAAGCACTGCCGCCCGCACCGCACAGGACCTCGCGGCCGCGGCCAAGGACGTCCTCGGAGTCTCACGGCTGACGAACCACGCGCTCACGACCTGGCTGCACGGCCTGCCCGGCGTCGACCAGGTCGGGTGCGAGGCGCGCGCCGCGTCCCTCGGCACCCGCTCGATCAAGACGTCCGCGAAGGCCTGGGCCATCGACACCGCGATCGGCATGATCGACCTCACGACGCTCGAGGGCTCCGACACCGTCGGCAAGGTGCGCTCGCTCTGCGCGAAGGCCCTCGTCCCCGACCCGCTCGACCCGACGACTCCTCGGCCCGCGGCGGTCTGTGTCTACGGCGACATGGTCGCGACGGCCAAGGAGGCCCTGGCCGACAGCGGGATCCACGTCGCCGCGGTCGCCACGGCGTTTCCGTCGGGCCGGGCGAGCGTGCCGGTCAAGCTCCTCGACACCCGCGACGCCGTCAAGGCGGGCGCCGACGAGATCGACATGGTCATCGACCGCGGCGCCTTCCTCAGCGGCGACTACCTCACGGTCTTCAACCAGATCGCCGAGGTCAAGCAGGCCTGCGGCGACGCCCACCTCAAGGTGATCATGGAGACGGGCGAGCTCGTCACCTACGACAACGTGCGCCGCGCCTCCTACCTCTCGATGCTCGCCGGTGGCGACTTCATCAAGACCTCGACGGGCAAGGTGTCCCCGGCCGCGACCCTCCCGGTCACCCTCGTCATGCTCGAGGCGGTCCGCGACTGGCGCGAGCTGACCGGCGTTCAGGTCGGGGTCAAGCCGGCCGGCGGCATCCGCACGACGAAGGACGCCATCAAGTACCTCGTCATGGTCAACGAGATCGCGGGCGAGGACTGGCTCTCCCCCGAGTGGTTCCGGTTCGGCGCGTCGAGCCTGCTCAACGACCTCCTCCTCCAGCGACAGAAGCTCACGACCGGCGCCTACTCCGGTCCTGACTACGTCACGATCGACTGAGCCGACAGGCCGAGACCCTTGGAAAGGCGTGTCATGCCCCCGTTCGAGTACGCACCCGCGCCGGAGTCGCGCGCGATCGTCACGATCGAGAAGTCGTACGGCCTCTTCGTCGACGGCGCGTTCACGCGCCCGAAGGCGCTCTTCCCGACGATCAACCCCGCCGACGAGTCGGTCCTCGCCGAGGTGAGCCAGGCGGGTCCCAAGGACGTCGACAAGGCGGTCGCCGCCGCCCGCCGCGCCTACGAGGGGGTCTGGGGGCGGATGAGCGGCGCGGAGCGCGGCAAGTACCTCTTCCGCATCGCCCGCATCCTCCAGGAGCGCGCCCGCGAGTTCGCGGTCCTCGAGACCCTCGACAACGGCAAGCCGATCAAGGAGACGCGCGACGTCGACGTCCCCATCGCTGCCGCGCACTTCTTCTACCACGCGGGGTGGGCCGACAAGCTCGAGTATGCCGGCCCGTCGCCCTCCGGGGCCGCGCCCCCGCGCCCCCACGGCGTCGTCGGCCAGATCATCCCGTGGAACTTCCCGCTCCTCATGCTCGCGTGGAAGATCGCGCCGGCGCTCGCGACCGGAAACACGGTGGTGCTCAAGCCCGCCGAGACGACGCCGCTGTCGGCGCTGCTCTTCGCGGAGGTGTGCCAGCAGGCCGACCTTCCCGCCGGCGTCGTCAACATCGTCACCGGCGACGGCACGACCGGCCAGGCGCTCGTCGAGCACCCCGACGTCGACAAGATCGCCTTCACCGGCTCGACCGAGGTCGGCAAGGCGATCGCCCGGTCCATCGCCGGCACCCCCAAGAAGGCGACGCTCGAGCTCGGCGGCAAGGCCGCCAACATCGTCTTCGACGACGCCCCGCTCGACCAGGCCATCGAGGGGATCGTCAACGGGATCTTCTTCAACCAGGGCCAGGTCTGCTGCGCCGGCTCGCGCCTGCTCGTCCAGGAGAGCATCCACGACCAGGTCGTCGCCAAGCTCAAGCGCCGGCTCGGGACCCTGCGCGTCGGAGACCCGATGGACAAGAACAGCGACCTCGGGGCGATCAACTCCCGCGCCCAGCTCGACCGGATCACCTCCCTCGTCGACGCGGGTGTCGCCGAGGGCGCCGAGCGCTGGAGCCCCGAGTGCTCACTGCCGGCCAAGGGGTTCTGGTTCCCGCCGACGGTGCTCACCGGCGTCTCGCAGACGCACCGCGTCGCGACCGAGGAGATCTTCGGACCGGTGCTTTCCGTGCTGACGTTCCGCACGCCGCAGGAGGCGGTCGCGAAGGCGAACAACACGGCATACGGGCTCTCCGCAGGCGTCTGGACCGAGAAGGGCTCGCGCATCCTCTGGATGGCCGACCAGCTGCGCGCCGGCGTCGTCTGGGCCAACACGTTCAACCGCTTCGACCCGACCTCGCCGTTCGGCGGCTACAAGGAGTCCGGCTACGGCCGCGAGGGCGGCCGGCACGGGCTGGAGGCCTACGTGACCACTGCACCCGCCAGCCTGTCCACCTCCGCGACGGGAGCCGTCCGATGAGCCGCCTCGACGTGCGCAAGACCTACAAGCTCTACATCGGCGGGAAGTTCACGAGGAGCGAGTCCGGCCGGTCGTATGCCGTCCAGTCGGCTTCCGGTGAGTTCCTCGCCAACGCGTCCATGGGCTCACGCAAGGACGTCCGTGACGCGGTCGTCGCAGCACGCGGGGCGCTCGGCGGGTGGGCCGGCGCCACGGCCTACAACCGCGGTCAGGTGCTCTACCGCGTCGCCGAGGTCCTCGAGGGCCGTCGGGCGCAGTTCATCGACGAGGTCGGTGCGGGTGAGGGCCTCTCGGCGCGGGCAGCAGGGGTCGTCGTCGACGCAGCGGTCGACCGGCTCGTCTGGTACGCCGGGTGGACCGACAAGATCGCCCAGGTCCTCGGCAACCTCAACCCCGTCGCCGGTCCGTTCTTCAACGTGTCGGCCCCGGAGCCGACCGGTGTCGTGGGCGTCCTTGCACCGCAACGGTCCTCGCTGCTCGGCCTCGTCTCGGTCGTGGCCCCCGTCATCGCGACGGGCAACACGGCCGTCGTCGTCACATCGGCCGCGCGACCACTCCCCGCCGTGACCTTCGGCGAGGTGCTTGCCACGTCCGACGTCCCCGGTGGGGTCGTCAACCTCATCACGGCCCAGACGGCCGAGGTGGCGCCGTGGCTCGCGGCGCACCGCGACGTCAACGCGATCGACCTGACCGGGGTCGCCGGGGCTGACGGCATCGACTGGGGGGCGCTCGAGGTGGCCGCGGCCGACAACGTCAAGCGCGTGCTGCGACCGGCGCTCGATGCCGGTGGCGCGCCGGTCGAGCCGGACTGGTCCGCCGATCCCGGGCTGACCCGCCTCCGGGCCTTTGTCGAGACCAAGACGGTCTGGCACCCCAAGGGCCTCTGAGGCCTTTTGCACGTGGACGCAGCGCACCACGCCGTCGACCCCCTCGCGCCCGAGGGACGCCGGCGGATCATCCTCATCACCGGCCCGAGCGGGGCGGGCAAGAGCCGCCTCTCCGCCCGGCTCAGCGACGCCCACGGTTGGCCGGTGGTCCGCCTCGACGACTTCTACCGCGAGCACGACGACCCGCACCTGCCTCGGTCGCCGCTGGGCATCCCCGACTGGGACCACGTCGACTCCTGGAACGCGCAGGCCGCCGTCGACGCCCTGCGCGAGCTGGTCGACGTCGGACACGTCGAGGTTCCCGTCTATGACATCGGCGCCTCGGCGGTGACCGGCCGCCACGTCGTCACGGCAGGTCGGGGTGACTACATCCTCGCCGAAGGTCTCTTCGCGGCGCGGCTCGTCGATCGGCTGGACGCCGAGAGCCTGCTCGCCGACGCGCTCTGCGTGCGCCAGAACCGCTACGTCACCGCGGCCCGACGCTTCGCCCGCGACCTGGCCGAGCGGCGCAAGCCGCCCCACATCCTCGTGCGCCGCGGTCTCGCGCTGCTGCGCGACGAGCCGCACGTGGTCGCCGCGGCCTCGGCCCAGGGCGCCCGACCGATCACGCCTCGCGAGGCCGAGAGCGCCTTGGCGACCCTCGTCTCCCGATCGAGAGGGATGTGACGGTGAGGCTGATCGGGATGCTCGGCGGCATGAGCTGGGAGTCGACGGCGGAGTACTACCGCCTCGCCAACGAGCTCGTCCGGGAACGGCTCGGCGGCCTCGCCTCGGCACGCGTGCTTATCCACTCGGTCGACTTCTCGGAGGTCGAGCGCATGCAGGCATCCGGAGACTGGGCGGCTGCCGGCGCGCTCCTCGCCGACGCGGCGGCGGGGCTGGAGGCGGGCGGGGCCGAGCTGCTCCTCCTCTGCACGAACACCATGCACAAGGTGGCCGAACCGATCGTGGCGGCGACGACCATCCCGCTGCTGCACATCGCCGACGTCACCGCCGGCGCCGTGCGAGCTGCGGGCCTCTCACGGGTAGGGCTGCTGGCCACGGGCTACACCATGGAGCAGGGCTTCCTCCGCGACCGTCTCGCCCGGCACGGGCTCACGGTGCTGGTGCCGGCCTCGGAGGACCGCTCCCTGGTCCACCGAGTCATCTACGACGAGCTCTGCCTCGGCATCGTCACCGAGGAGTCCCGTCAGGCCTACCGCGGCGTCATCGACCGCCTCGTCGGTGCTGGTGCCGAGGGCATCATTCTCGGGTGCACCGAGATCGAGCTGCTCATCGGGCAGGCCGACTCCCCCGTTCCTGTGTTCCCCACCACCCGGCTGCACGTCGAGGCGGCCGTCGCGGCCTCCCTGGCCTGACGGCGCACTCTCCGTCAGGTGGTCGGCGGACCCTCGTGACCGAGGGCGGCATACCCGGGTTTGATGACGTCGTCGATGAGCGCGAGACGCTCGTCGAACGGGATGAAGGCCGACTTCATCGCGTTGATCGTCACCCAGCGCAGGTCCTCCATCGTCCAGCCCGCCTCGGTGACGAGAAGGCCCGCCTCCTTCGACATCGACGTGTCGCTCATGAGGCGGTTGTCGGTGTTGAGCGTGACCCGGAAACGCAGCCGCTTGAGCAACGTGATCGGGTGCAGCGCGATCGACAGCGCCGCAGAGGTCTGCAGGTTGCTGCTCGGGCACATCTCGAGCGGGATGCGCATGTCGCGTACGTACGCAGCGAGTCGTCCCAGCGTCACGCGGCCGAGGTCGAGCTCGACCAGCGCGCCGGGCTCGTCCTGGACGGACTCGATCCAGTCGTTGAATGGCCGGCCGTCGACGGCGATGTCGTCGACGATCCGCACACCGTGACCGAGCCGGTCAGCCCCGCACCACTGAATGGCCTCCCAGATCGACGGGAGGCCGAAGGCCTCGCCCGCGTGGATCGTGAAGTGCGCGTTCTCACGCCGGAGGTACTCGAAGGCGTCCAGGTGCCGGGTGGGCGGGTAACCGGCCTCGGCACCGGCGATGTCGAACCCGGCCACGCCCTCGTCACGGTAACGCACCGCCAGCTCGGCGATCTCCGTCGACTTGGCCGCGTGGCGCATCGCCGTGAGCAGGGCGGTGACCCGGATCGGATGGCCCTCGGCTGCCGCCTTCGCCTCGCCGTCGCGGAAGCCCGCGTTGACGGCCTCGATGACGTCCTCGAGGGTGAGGCCTTCGACCAGGTGCTGCTCGGGCGCATAGCGGCTCTCGGCATAGACGACGCCGTCGGCAGCGAGGTCCTGGGCGCACTCACTCGCGACGCGGAAGAGCCCTTCGGCCGTCTGCATCACCGCGAGGGTCTGGTCGAACGTCTCGAGGTAACGAGGCAGCGAGCCCGAGTTGGCGCTGTCGCGGAACCAGAGCCGCAAGGCCTCGGCCTCCGTGGCGGGCAGCCCCGAGTAACCGACCGAGTCGGCCAGCTCGATGATCGTCTGGGGGCGCAGCCCACCGTCGAGATGGTCGTGAAGGAGCGCCTTGGGGGCGTGGCGCAGGTCGTCGGTCGTCACGCCTCGTCCTCACGGTGCACGGTCTCAGGGCTGAATGCCGGGAGGCACACGGCGACGTACTCTGCGCCCTCCGGCCCGCAGGAGTACCTGATCCGCTCGCCCCCGCGGGTGATGACACTCTGACCCGCGTCGACGATGAGCGTGCCGCCGTCGTGCTCGACGATGACCTGGCCCGCAAGGACCACGGTGACCTCGTCGAACTCCGGGGTCTGGAAGGGCTCGGACCAGCCGGCAGGCGCCTTCATGTGGGCGACTGAAACGGAGCTCTGCAGGCCGGCGTCGGGCGTGTTGACCGCCCCGACATGTTCGTCGATGACCTTGCCACCCGGAACGGGAATTGTCGTGGGCGAGGGAATGAGTTGAGGCACGGCCACAACCCTACGCCCTGCCCGTCTCGGACGTCCGGCGGTTCACGGCACCCCGGCAGGGGACCTGGAGTCGCACCCGAAGTGTGGTGCGGCGCCCTGCTTCTTGGCCGGGTGGGGGGGTGCACGTGTTTTCGGGTATGCGAAAGACGCCCCGGCCCG
>NZ_AWSA01000055.1 GCF_000576595.1 Intrasporangium oryzae NRRL B-24470
CAACTATGTCGTGGAATCAGACACTGTCAGCCCGACCGTGTGATGTCTCGAGACATCGGACTGGGCCGGATCTACGCAAGTAGGTCCGGCCCTTTGTCGTGTCGGGGGTCGTCGGCCGGGGGACGGGTGTTGCGTGTGGGCCGTCTGCACCCAGGGAATCACCCATGCGGGATGACGACCGTCCGCGGGGTCCGGGCGTTCCATGTGACGGACGACCGATCAGACGGAGGGGTTCGCATGGCTGTCCATGAAGCACGTTCACGAGAGGCGGAGGACCTGAGCGTCGTCCCACGGTTCACACGGGCAGGAATGCTCCACGTCCCGAAGGACCGCCTTCCCGACCACGAGATGCTGCCGCAGACGGCATACCAGATCGTCATGGACGAGGTGATGCTGGACGGGAACGCCCGCTTCAACCTCGCGACGTTCGTCACGACGTGGATGGACGACGAGGCGGACCGTCTCTACGCGGCCACGGTCGACAAGAACATGATCGACAAGGACGAGTACCCGCAGACGGCCGAGATCGAGTCCCGTTGCGTGCGGATGCTCGCTGACCTCTGGAACGCGCCGTCCTCGGAGGCGAGCGTGGGGACATCGACGACGGGCAGCTCCGAGGGCTGCATGCTCGCGGGGCTCGCCCTCAAGCGCAGGTGGCAGCAGGCTCGGCGCGCCGCGAAGAAGCCCGCGGACCGGCCGAACATCGTCATGGGGGGCAACGTCCAGGTGGTGTGGGAGAAGTTCGCCAACTACTGGGAGGTCGAGCCCCGCTACGTCCCCCTCGAGGGGGACGTGTTCCACCTGACCCCGGACCGGCTGCTCGACCACGTCGACGAGAACACGATCGGGGTCGTGGCCGTGCTGGGCTCGACGATGGACGGCAGCTACGAGCCGGTCCAGGAGATCTGCGCCACGCTCGACGAGTACGAGGCGTCGAGCGGCGTCCACGTGCCCGTCCACGTCGACGCCGCCTCTGGGGGCTTCATCGCCCCGTTCGTGCAGCCGGACCTGGTCTGGGACTTCCGCCTCCCACGCGTCGTCTCCATCCAGTCGTCCGGGCACAAGTTCGGCCTCGTCTACCCCGGAGTGGGCTGGGTCCTGTGGCGGGATGCCGAGCACCTGCCCGAGGACCTCGTGTTCCACGTGAACTACCTGGGCGGCGACATGCCGACCTTCGCGTTGAACTTCTCCCGCCCAGGGGCCCAGGTCGTGCTGCAGTACTACCAGTTCCTGCGACTGGGCAAGGAGGGGTTCCGGGCGGTCCAGCAGGCCTGCCAGGACGTCGCCGTGCACATCTCCCGGACGCTCGAGGCGATGCCCGAGTTCGACGTCGTCTCGGACGGCAGGGAGCTGCCGGTGGTCACCTTCTCCGTCAGCGAGGCCGTGACGAAGTACGACGTCTATGACGTGTCACGCAAGCTGCGCGAGCACGGGTGGCTCGTGCCTGCCTACACGATGCCCCCGAAGCGCGAGGACCTCGCGGTCCTGCGGGTCGTCGTGCGCAACGGGTTCAGCCACGACATGGCCGAGCTGTTCCTGCGGGACCTCCGGACGGCGGTCGACTGGCTCGACGACCTCTCCGGTCCGATGCCGCGCGAGGAGCAGCCGAGCACCTTCCACCACTGAAAGGCGAGCGCCGCCCGCGGCCGGCCGCACCGAGCGCCGGCCCGGCGGCATACGGCAGCTCAGCGAGAGCGCGCCCTGGCACGCGCGTCCGCGCGCGTCAGGGGCGGTCCCCACGCCGCGGCCGTGTCCGCGTGGCCCGGCCGGGGGAGTGGCTCGATGCGGGCGGGCACTACGTCCCTGGACGGCTGGTCCCCGCCCACGGTCAGTGCGGCGATCGCCGTGGTCACCGGCACGGCGAGGACGAGGCCGATCGCGCTGGCGAGCGTGCGGACGATCTCCTCCGCCAGGGACTCCGTCTGGAGCAGGTCGAGGACGGGGCGCTCGTAGATGAAGAGCAGGAGCAGTACGGGCAGCGCAGCGCCGGCATACGCGAAGACGATCGTGTAGATCGTCGACGCGATGTGGTCGCGCCCGATGCGCATCCCGGAACGGAAGAGCTCGACACGGCCCATCGAGGGGGCCGCCGCGCGCAGCTCCCAGACCGCCGACGACTGGGTGATCGTCACATCGTTGAGGACACCGAGGCCGGCGACGATGATCGCGCACGTCAGCAGCTCTCGCGGGCTCAGGGTCTGGACGAACGACGCGAGGGTCGCGGCCTCGTCGTTCGCGACCCCGCTCAGCCGGGCCGCGTCGACGGCGACGAGCCCGAGGACTGCGGTGATCCCGACGCCGAAGAGGGTGCCGGCGAGGGCCGTGCTCGTCCGGATCGAGAGCCCGTGGGCGAGGTAGAGCACCACGAACATGATCGCCGAGGAGCCGATCAGCGCCACGACGAGCCCCGGCGTCCCGGCGAGCAGGGCGGGAAGCATGAAGGACACGACAATGACGCCGCCGAAGCCGAGGCCGACGAGCGCGAGAAGGCCCTTGAGCCGTGCGACGAACGCCACGACGACCACGAAGAGGCCGAACATGAGGACGAGGGGAGCGCCCCGCTGGACCTGGAGGAACGAGTACGACTCGGGGTTGCCGTCCTTCGCCGGGATCCGTAGGAGCTGGACCCGGTCACCGGGTTGCAGCCCGGAGGTCGAGATGGCGGGCGGGACGGACACCGGGACGGACCTGTCCGGCGCCTCCTCGAGGGCCACGGTCAGGGCGCCACAGGTGACCGATCCGCCCTGCTGCCCACTGCCCTGGCCGTCACCCTCGCCCGTCGGCGTTCCGCCGGCGTCCGCGGGGCAGAGCGGCAGGACCGACCTCACGGTGGCCACGGGAAAGGTCACGCCGGGCGCGGCGAAGTCGGAGGCTGCGACCTTCTGGCTCGTCTTGGCATCGCCTGGCCAGTAGCGCACGAGCCCGAAGACGGTGGCGGCCGCGGCGAGCACGAGGAAGGCGGTCAGCGCGTTCCGGGCCAATGCGCTCACCCGGACCAGGTCCTCGCCGGTGTGCGGGTCACGTGCGGGAGGCCCGTGGGTGTGCGCGTGTCCGCCTGCCATGGGGGAGAGTGTGCCAGAGGGGCCCGGCGCCTGATCCGGCGTCGAACGGGGCTGTGGACGCTGCGGCACCCGGTGCCAGCCCCAGTGTCAGCCCCGGTGCGGAACCTCGCGCGGAACGGGACGCCGGAGCGCGGTGCGGTCTGGGCTGCCCCGGGCGTTAGGCTCTGTCCCGTGAACGGGGAGAGCCGAGCGGAGGAGCGCACGCACGTGGTGTCGCAGCGGTTCCTCACCCTCCCCAACGTGCTGTCGATGCTCCGCCTCGTCGGCGTCCCCGTCTTCCTCTGGGCCATCGTCACCGAGCGTGACGGACTCGCGCTCGTGGTGCTCATGCTGTCCGGAGTGACCGACTACGCGGACGGCAAGATCGCCCGCAAGTTCAACATGGAGTCCCGGCTCGGGCAGCTGCTCGACCCCGTCGCCGACCGCCTCTACATCCTGACGACCCTGATCGGCCTGACCTGGCGTGACATCATCCCGGTCTGGCTGGTCGTCGTCCTCGTGACCCGCGAGATCGTGATGACGATCATGCTCCTCGTGCTGCGCCGGCGCGGCCAGGTCGGGCTGCCGGTGCACTTCGTCGGCAAGGCCGCCACGTTCAACCTGCTCTACGCCTTCCCCCTGCTCCTGCTCGCCGACCGCTCCGACTGGCTCGGCGCCGTGGCCCAGCCCGTGGGCTGGGCCTTCGCCTGGTGGGGCATCGTCCTCTACTGGCTCGCCGCGGTGTTGTATGCCGTCCAGGCCCGTTCCGTCCTGTCGCGGGCCGGGCAGGTGGCCACGTCATGACGACCCCCGTGAACCCGACCGGTTCGAGCAACCCCGAGCGGCGGCCGGACGCCTCGATGACGCTGCTCACCTCGATGCTCGAGCGCCCCCTCGACCCCGGCTACCAGGAGGCCGCCGACCGCCGCACCGCGGCGGGGCTCCCGGCTGCGACCTCGACGCGGACGGTCATCGTCGTCGTGCTCGCCATCCTCACCGGGTTCCTCTTCGCCACGGCGGCCCAGGCCCTTCGGCCGAAGCCGACGGCTGCGGCGGCGGCCAAGGCAGAGCTCGTCCGCCGCATCGAGTCGCTGCAGGCGGAGGGAACGGCCCAGGAGGCCAAGATCGCCGCGCTCGGCAGGCAGGTCCAGGACTACGAAGCGCTCGCCCTCCGGCAGTCAGGTGGCGCGGACCTCAGCGACACGCTCAAGAAGCTCGAGGTCCGGGCCGGTGCGGTTCCCGTGACCGGTCCCGGCCTCACCCTGACGGTCGACGACGCCCCGGGTGACCCGAACGCCGACGCGGGCTCGCGTCCGACCACCGGCTTCGACTCGGGACAGGTGAGCGCGGCAGACCTCCAGATCGTCGTCAACGGTCTCTGGGGCGCCGGCGCCGAGGCGATCTCGATCAACGGACACCGCCTCACCTCGACCGCCGCCATTCGCTTCGCCGGTCAAGCGATCATCGTCGACTTCCGGCCCCTCGCGCGTCCCTATGTGATCACGACGATCGGCGACCCCGACCGCATGCAGAAGCTCTTCGAGCCGTCCTTCGCCGGGGTCTACCTCTCGCAGCTCAACCAGCAGTTCGGCATCCGCTCCTCCCTCGCTGCGTCGGACCACCTCACCGTGCCCGGAGACTCCGCGGTGCGGCTGGAGGTCGCGCGGCCCCTCGGCAGCGACGTAGGCTCGCCCACGTCCAGGCCCTCCACGTCGGACCGATCGACCCCAACACCCAGCCCGGCCCCTGCAGACTTATCGACCGATCTGCCCCGCGGGTCGGTGAACAGCCCGTGATGAACCGCCAGCTCTCGCTCCTCGAGGTCCGTGTGTGCCCTCGGCGCGCCCAGAAGGGAAGCTCCACGTGATTCCAGCCATCGGCCTGTTGGTCGGGCTCATGGTCGGCCTGCTCCTCGATCCGTCCGTCCCGGTATGGCTCCAGCCGTATCTCCCCATCGCGGTCATCGCGGCGCTCGATGCCGTCTTCGGCGCGGTCCGGGCCGTCCTCGACGGGATCTTCAACGACAAGGTCTTCGTCGTGTCGTTCCTGTCCAACGTGCTCGTGGCCGCGTTCATCGTCTTCCTCGGTGACCAGCTGGGTGTGGGCGCACAGCTCTCGACCGGCGTCGTGGTCGTCCTCGGGGTCCGAATCTTCTCCAACGTCGCCTCCATCCGACGTCACCTCTTCAGGGCCTGAGCCATGGCCAGGAAGCGGAAGAAGAACGCGGCGGCCGCTCCGGCGCCTCCGGTGGTGGCGCCCGACAGCGCTCTCGAGCCGGGCTCGAGCATCGCCGCAGCCGCTGAGCCGGCAGCCGTCGAGCCGGCAGAGGTCGACCCGGGCCAGGGCGCTGACGAGCGGGAGCCGGATGCCGACGAGGACCGTCCGCTGCCGTCCGAGCCCGGCGCGCAGCAGCTCGAAACCGTTGGCTCGGACGAGCCGCTGCCGGGGCTCCCGGAGGAGCCCGAGTCGGGGTCGCCGGAGGAGGACCCTGAGCCGGTCGCGCCCGCAGCGGAAGGGCCCGAGCCGGTCGCGAACGCGGAAGTGTCCGAGCCGGTCGCGCCCGCAGCGGAAGAGCCCGAGCCGGTCGCGCCGGTCGAGGCTCCCGTGCCGCAGTCAGAGCCGGCGGTCTCGCACGTGGCCGAGCCGGTGACCCTCGAAGAGTCTGAGCCCGGGGTCCCGAGTGCCGCCGTGACACCCACGGTCGAAACACAGGACTCCGAAGCACAGGACACCGGGGCGCACGACACCGTGGCGCACGACACCGAGAAAGAGATCACACCGGCGGAGGCCGAGCCGACCACCGAGCCGACCACCGCGCCGAGCGCGGCCGACGAGGCCGGCACAGCGGCATACGACGCAACGTCGGGAGGGGTCGCGCCGGAGCCGGCAGAAGGGCACGACGAGGCGGATGCCGAGCGCGGACCTGTGGAAGGCCGGGCGGCGTGGCGCCGGCTGCTCCTCATGGGCAAGCCGCGCTCCACCAAGGCCAACCTGCTCGGTGCCCTCCTGGCGGTCGCGCTCGGCATCGGCATCGGCACCCAGGTCCAGCTGACCAACCAGCGCGGCCTGAGCGAGCTGAGCCAGAGCGACCTGGTGCGCGTCCTCGACGACATCTCGCTCCGGTCGTCACGTCTCGACGACCAGATCCGCGAGCTCGAGGCGACCCGCGACCGGCTCAAGAACGGCACCGGCTCGACCGCCGAGGCCCTCGCGCAGGCCCAGAAGCGCGTCGACACGCTCGGCATCCTCGCGGGGACCGTCGGGGCCCAGGGGCCGGGTATCGCGCTGACCATCAGCGACCCCGCCAAGAAGGTCACCGGGCCGCTCGTCCTCGACCTCATCCAGGAGCTTCGCGATGCCGGGGCAGAGGCCATCGACGTCGGCGGCGTCCGCGTGGTCGGGTCGTCGTTCGTCGGCGACAGCGACGGCACGATCATCATCGACGGGACCGAGATCTCCAGACCGCTCATGATCAAGGCCATCGGTGACCCCAAGACCCTCTCGTCGGCGATGACGATCCCCGGGGGCATCGTCGAGACGGTTCGGCAGAAGGGCGCGAGAGCGACCGTCACCGAGCTCGGGTCGACCGAGATCAGGTCGCTGCACTCGGCGCCGGAGCCGACCAACGCAACGCCTTCCCCGTGACCCAGACGCGGCCCCCGGAGGCGACCTACGGGGGACGACCGACCTGAAAGGCCCCACCCGGAGTGACCCGCCACCAGAATGTGGTTCACTCCACCCACACGTGTCGGTACGGCATGGCATCCTCTCCCTTGCCACCCGTCGGCCGATGAACCACCCGAGCACGATCTCCACGCCAGGCGCGGAGCCGACTTCCAGGAGCAACATGAGCGACCTCGACTACCCCGCAGACCTGCGTTACACGAGCGACCACGAATGGGTCCGTGTCGGTGAGGGCGACGTCGTCCGCATCGGCATCACCGCCTTCGCGCAGGACGCGCTCGGCGACGTCGTCTACGTCTCGCTGCCTGCGGTGGGCGACACCGTGGCCCCGGGCGACGCCTGCGGTGAGGTCGAGTCGACGAAGTCGGTCAGCGACGTCTACGCCCCCCTCGCCGGAGAGGTCACCGCGACCAACGCGGCCCTTGACGCGTCCCCCGAGCTCATCAACACCGACCCCTACGGCGAGGGCTGGATGTTCGAGGTCCGGCTCGCCGACACCTCGGCACTCGACGGGCTCCTCGACGCCGAGGCCTACAAGGCCGGACTCAGCTGACCTCGGCCGGCCGGCCGAGACGCCCCGATTCGGGGCGAGACCTGTGAACTACAGTGGTGGGGCAGCCAAGCGGCCCACACGCGACGAGGAGGACCGCATGTCGAGCGACCAGCCCGGCCCCGACGACTTCACTGTCGAACCGCGCACGATGCGGTTCCAGGGTGTTCCGGCGCAGGAGCCCGAGCACGCCGAGGCGCCGGACACCCGTGGCCTGAGCCCCGAGGACCAGGCCACGATCGAGGCGCTGCGACCCGGCACGGCCCTGTTGATCGTGCTCCGGGGACCCAACACCGGCGCGCGGTTCCTCCTCGACGACACCGAGGTCTCGGCCGGCCGCCACCCCGACTCCGACATCTTCCTCGACGACGTGACCGTGTCGCGCAAGCACGCGCTCTTCGCGGCGACGCCGGACGGCTACGTCGTGCGCGACTTCGGCTCGCTCAACGGGACCTACGTCAACCGCGAGCGGATCGACGAGATCGCCCTCCACACGGGTGACGAGGTGCAGATCGGGAAGTTCCGGCTCGTCTACTACGCCGCCTGACCTCCGCGTCCATGGCGGCAGACACCTCGGCCGGGCGCGCGGTGCCGCCGGGAAGCGTCCCGACTGGGTCGCCACTCCCGAACGGCGAGCGGCTGACGATCGGGAAGGTCCTCGGCCTGCTCGGCGAGGAGTTCCCGGACGTCTCCGCCTCGAAGATCCGCTTCCTTGAGGCGGAGGGCCTCGTCACCCCGGAACGGACACCGTCCGGCTACCGCACCTACAGCGCGGCGGACGTCGCGAGGCTGCGCTACATCCTCGCGGCGCAGCGCGATCGCTACTGGCCCCTCAAGGTGATCCGCGAGGCCCTCGACGCCCTCGACCGCGGGCTGGACGATGCGGGGGCAGAGGGGGGTCAGCCGAAGCCGCCCGCCCCCTCGGTCGACCCCCACGTACCCTCCGCGGCCGAGCTCACCCGCCGGAGGGACATCGCCCTCACCGGACCGGAGCTCCGGGAGGCGACCGGCCTCGACCGTTCGACCTTCCATGCCCTCGAGGGGTTCGGCCTGATCCAGCCACGGCCCGACGGCCACTACGGCGAGGAGTCGCTCGCCGTGGCCGCTGCGGCGGTGGCGCTCGCGGAGCACGGCCTCGAGCCGCGTCACCTGCGTCCCTTCCGGACCGCTGCCGACCGTGAGATCGGCCTCGTCGAGCAGCTTCTCGCCACCCGCCGGGGGGACGGCAGCCGTGACGAACGGGCCGCCGAGGTCCTCTCCGCGTGCATCGCCCTCCACGTCGCGCTGGTTCGAGCCGGGCTCGCCCGATGAGGTCGTGCCCGTAGGAGATCCCCGAGGTACGGTGGGGGAGTGAGAGAGGTCGACGTCCTCGGTGTCCGGGTCGAGATGCCCACGAACCAGCCGATCGTGCTCCTGCGGGAGCGCGACGGGGGACGCTACCTGCCGATCTGGATCGGGGCGGCCGAGGCAGCCGCGATCACCTACGCCCAGCAGGGCGTCGTCCCGCCCAGGCCGCTGACGCACGACCTCATGCGTGACATCCTCGTGGCGCTCGGCCACGAGCTGACGGAGGTGCGCATCGTCGCCCTGCGCGACTCGGTGTTCCACGCGGCGCTCATCATCGACGGACGGGTCGAGATCAGCTCGCGAGCCTCGGACGCCATCGCGCTCGCCCTGCGCACCGGGGCCAAGGTGCTCGTCGAGTCCTCGATCCTCGACGAGGCCGCGATCGTCGTCTCATCGGAGGAGGACGACGAGGTGGAGCGCTTCAAGGAGTTTCTCGACCAGGTGTCTGCGGAGGACTTCGAGCATCCGGGCAACCCCGAGTGAGCGCGGCGGACAACCTTAAGTCTCAACTTGACATTGAACGTTGAGCCGACAGGTACACGACACACACAGCTCACTGTGCACAGGTCGTTGACGGTGTCGATCCGGCGCTCTACCGTCGATATGAACGACGTGAGTGTAGTTATCACGATGTAGTCGTCTGCGCGAGGCGCATCGTCGAAGGAGGAGGCCGGCATGACAGCCATCGAGGACACGCCGGACCCCGGACCGCCCGTCCCCCTGGGCGCGCAGGGCCTGCTGTTCACCGATGACCTCCCGACGCTCGCCGAGGACATCGGCTATCGCGGGCCCACGGCCTGCAAGGCGGCCGGCATCACCTACCGCCAGCTCGACTACTGGGCCCGCACCGGCCTCGTCGAGCCCTCCGTCCGCAGCGCCACCGGCTCGGGGACGCAGCGCCTCTACGGCTTCCGCGACATCCTCGTGCTCAAGGTCGTCAAGCGGCTGCTCGACACGGGCGTCTCGCTCCAGCAGATCCGCGTCGCCATCAGCCACCTGCGCGAGCGCGGGGTCGAGGACCTCGCCCAGATCACCCTCATGAGCGATGGCGCGTCCGTCTACGAGTGCACGTCGGCCGACGAGGTCATCGACCTCGTCCAGGGCGGCCAAGGCGTCTTCGGAATCGCCGTCGGTCGCGTGTGGCGCGAGGTCGAGGGGGAGCTCGCGCAGCTCCCGAGCGAGCGCGCCGAGGACGAGCCTCTCGCCGCGCACCCGGGAGACGAGCTCACCGCCCGTCGCCAGGCCCGAAACCTCGCCTGACCCGACGCCCCCAACGCACGCGCGCGAGCCGACTGCCCGCGGTGTCGTGTCGTGACGCCCGAAGCGGCTGCCACGGTCGCGCCGCAGCGTCAGCGGGGATCCGTACGGCTGGTAGATTTGGGTTGCCGAACGACCCTGCGTGGGAGAGTCCTCGGGGTGGGCCACCACCTGCGAGGCGCCGAAGGGGCAACATCCCCGGAACCTCTCAGGCGCCAGGACCACGCGGGTGAGGCGACTCTGGAGGGTCCCGCGCTGTAGGGGTGGGATGCGACAGACGGGGAGCGTGAGTCGTCCGCTCAACCCGTCAGGAGCCCCGATGTCGATCGACCAGACCACAGCAGCCCGAGCCACCGGCTTCTCCGACTTCGTGGGCCGCCACGTGGGCCCCGAGGCAGGGGATCTCGAGCACATGCTCGCCGTCGTCGGCCAGCCGAGCCTCGACGCCATGTCGGACCGCGCCATTCCCGGCGTCATCCGTTCCGAGGCTCCCCTTGCCATCGAGGCGGCGGCGAGCGAGTCCGCGGTGATCGAGGAGCTGCGTGCGCTCGCGGACCGCAACGGGGTCCTGACCTCGCTCATCGGCCTCGGCTACTACGGCACCGTGACCCCGCCGGTCGTGCGCCGCAACGTCCTCGAGAACCCCGCCTGGTACACCGCCTACACCCCGTACCAGCCGGAGATCTCCCAGGGCCGTCTCGAGGCCCTGCTCAACTTCCAGACCGTCGTCACCGACCTCACGGGTCTCGACGTCGCCGGGTCCTCGCTCCTCGACGAGTCGACGGCGGCGGCGGAGGCGATGTCGCTGATGCGTCGCTCGAGCAAGGCGGCGGCCGACGGTGTCGTCCTCGTCGACAGCCAGGTCTTCCCGCAGACGATCGCGGTCATGCGGACCCGTGCGGCCGCCATCGAGCTGCCCCTCGTCGTCACCGACCTGCGCGGGGTCACGACCGCCGAGGGACTCGCCGCCGCAGCCGGTGGCAAGCCGGTCGTCGGCGTCATCGTCCAGTACCCCGACGCCTCCGGGCACGTCGCCGACTGGGCGCCGCTCGCGACGGCCGCCCACGCGGCGGGGGCGCTCGTCACCGCGTGCGCCGACCTGCTCGCCCTCACCCTCCTGACGGCGCCCGCGGAGTGGGGCGCCGACATCGCCGTCGGCAGCGCGCAGCGCTTCGGTGTCCCCATGGGCTTCGGCGGCCCGCACGCCGGGTACATGTCGGTCCACAAGGGCCTCGAGCGCTCGATGCCGGGCCGCCTCGTCGGCGTCTCCATCGACGCCGAGGGCCACCAGGCCTACCGGCTCGCGCTGCAGACGCGCGAGCAGCACATCCGGCGCGAGAAGGCGACGTCCAACATCTGCACCGCTCAGGTGCTCCTCGCCGTCATGGCGAGCATGTATGCCGTGTGGCACGGTCCGCGTGGCCTGACCGCCATCGCCCGGCGGGTCAACGCCCAGACGGCCGCGTTGCGCGAGGCGCTCGTCGCGGGCGGTCTCGCCGTCGAGACCGAGGCGTTCTTCGACACCCTGACGGTCGCCGTCCCGGGTCGCGCGGAGGCGGTCGTCGCCGGCTTCGCCGCTCGGGGGCTCAACCTGCGCCTCGTCGACGGCGACCACGTCTCGCTCAGCCTCGACGAGACCACGACGACCGCGACCCTCGAGACCGTCCTCGACGGTTTCGGCGTGTCGGCCACGCTTCCGGCCGAGGGTGCGAGCGGCATACCGCAGGGTCTCGAGCGCAGCTCCGACTTCCTGACGCACCCCGTCTTCCACGCGCACCACTCCGAGACGGCGATGCTGCGCTACCTGCGCAAGCTCGCCGACCGCGACTTCGCCCTCGACCGCGGCATGATCCCGCTCGGGTCGTGCACGATGAAGCTCAACGCGACGACCGAGATGGAGGCGGTGACGTGGCCCGAGTTCGCCGGCCTGCACCCCTTCGCCCCGGCCGAGCAGACGGAGGGCATCCGCGCCCTCATCGACGACCTCGCCGGGTGGCTGTGCGAGATCACCGGCTACGACGCGGTGTCGCTCCAGCCCAACGCCGGGTCGCAGGGTGAGTTCGCCGGCCTGCTCGCCATCCACGCCTATCACGAGGCGCGGGGCGAGGGTCACCGGCGCGTCTGCCTCATCCCCGCGAGCGCCCACGGCACCAACGCGGCTTCGGCCGTCATGGCCGGCCTCAAGGTCGTCGTCGTCAAGACCGCCGAGGACGGCACGGTCGACATGGACGACCTGCGCGCCAAGGTCGACGCCAACCGCGACAACCTCGCCGCCATCATGGTGACCTACCCGTCGACCCACGGCGTCTACGAGGACACGATCTCCGAGCTGTGCGAGCTCGTCCACGACGCCGGCGGCCAGGTCTACGTCGACGGCGCCAATCTCAACGCCCTCGTCGGTCTGGCCCAGCCGGGCAAGTTCGGCGCGGACGTGTCGCACCTCAACCTCCACAAGACGTTCTGCATCCCGCACGGCGGTGGCGGCCCGGGCGTCGGTCCGGTCGCGGTCCGGGCGCACCTCGCCCCGCACCTGCCCAACCACCCGCTCGCCCCCGAGGCCGGTCCCGAGAGCGGCGTCGGACCGGTGTCGGCCGCGCCCTACGGCTCGGCGAGCATCCTGCCGATCTCGTGGGCCTACGTGCGCCTCATGGGCGGCGAGGGCCTGCGCCACGCGACGCAGATGGCCGTGCTCGGTGCCAACTACATCGCGGCGCGCCTGCGCGAGCACTACCCGGTCCTCTACTCGGGTCACGACGGCCTCGTCGCGCACGAGTGCATTCTCGACCTCCGGGGGATCACGGCCGAGACGGGGGTCACCGTCGACGATGTGGCCAAGCGCCTCATCGACTACGGCTTCCACGCTCCGACGATGTCCTTCCCCGTCGCGGGGACACTCATGGTCGAGCCGACCGAGTCGGAGAACCTTTACGAGCTCGACCGGTTCTGTGACGCGATGATCGCCATCCGGGAGGAGATCGAGCAGGTCCGGCGTGGTGAGATCGCCGTCGCCGACAGCATGCTGCGCCACGCCCCGCACACCGCACTCAACATCGCGGGCGACTGGGACCACCCCTACGACCGCACGGCCGCGGCGTTCCCGGTCGGCGTGACGCCGGGCGACAAGTACTGGCCGCCGGTGAGCCGCATCGACGGCGCGTACGGCGACCGCCACCTCGTCTGCTCGTGCCCGCCGCCGGAGGCGTTCGAGGGCTGACACACCGGGCTCATTCCCACGCGCCGAGACCGCGAGTGTGGTTGTCTCGGCACGTGGGAGCCGACGTCGAGCAGGCCAGGTACACACGCGAGCAGCGCCAGCAGTATCGCGAGAAGGTCAGACGCGACCTCGACGTGTTCGAGCGGATGCTGGGGCACAGCCAGTTCGAGTTCGACCGGCCGATGACCGGGCTCGAGATCGAGCTCAACCTCGTCTCCGAGGACCTCGGTCCCAAGCTGGACAACAAGACGGTCCTCGAGCAGATCGCCGACGACGCGTACCAGACCGAGCTCGCCCGGTACAACATCGAGCTCAACGTCCACCCACGCCCGCTGCCGGGTGATGCGGCCCTCGAGCTCGAGCAGGACCTGCGTGAGTCGCTCAACCGCGCCTCGGCCAAGGCCGCCGAGCTGCACACCGGCATCGTCGCGATCGGGATCCTGCCGACCGTCATGCCCGAGCACTTCGAGGGCGACTGGATCAGCGAGAACATCCGCTACACCGCGCTCAACAACGCCGTGCTCGACGCGCGCGGCGAGGACGTGTGGCTCGAGCTCGAGGGTCCCACCGGCGAGCGGATCGCCCGGTACTCCGACAGCCTGGCGCCCGAGTCGGCCTGCACCTCCATCCAGCTCCACCTCCAGGTCCAGCCGGAGCGCTTCGCCGACCACTGGAACGCCGCCCAGGTGCTCGCCGGCCCCCAGCTGGCCCTCGGCGCCAACTCGCCGTTCTTCCTCGGGCAGCGCCTCTGGGCGGAGACACGGGTCCCGCTCTTCATGCAGGCCACCGACACCCGCAGCGTCGAGCTGAAGAACCAGGGCGTCCGCCCGAGGGTCTGGTTCGGTGAACGCTGGATCACCTCGATCTTCGACCTCTTCGAGGAGAACGTCCGCTACTACCCGGCCCTGCTGCCCGAGCTGTCCGAGGAGGAGCCGGAGGAGGTCTTCGAGCGGGGGGAGGTGCCCCAGCTGCGGGAGCTGCGCCTGCACAACGGCACGGTCTACCGGTGGAACCGGCCGATCTACGACATCGTCGAGGGCCGCCCCCACCTGCGCGTCGAGAACCGCGTCCTGCCCGCCGGCCCGAGCATCGCCGACGTCCTGGCCAACGCCGCCTTCTACTACGGCACCCTCCGCGTCCTCGCGGAGGAGGACCGGCCGGTCTGGACGCGGATGAGCTTCTCCGCCGCGGAAGCGAACTTCGAGGAGGGGGCCCGGCTCGGGATCGACGCCCGCAACTACTGGCCGGGGCTCGGGGAGGTCCCGGCGACCGAGCTGATCCTGCGCCGGCTCCTGCCGATGGCCCACGACGGCCTCGAGCGGTGGGGTGTCTCAGCCGCGGTGCGCGACCGGTTCCTCACGATCATCGAGCAGCGCTGTCTCCTCGGCGTCAACGGCGCCTCCTGGCAGACCGAGTGCGTCGCGCGGCTCGAGTCCCGCGGGCTGTCGCGCGACGCGGCACTGCGGGAGATGCTCGCCCGCTACATCGCGGGAATGCAGGCCAACGAGCCGGTCCACACGTGGGAGCTCCCGGCCGCCTGAGTCCCGCCGCAGCCGACCTCCGCGCAACCAGGACGTATGCCGCCCACCGCGGTGAGCGGCATACGTCCCGTCACGCTGTGGCGGCGTCGCGAAGGATCCGCCAGGGAGAGATGTTGAAGGCGCCGATGCACCGCGTCGATCGATGGTGCGTGAGGACGCTCATCGACCCGGCGTCCATGACGAGCTGGGCGGCAAAGCGCGGGTCGGCACGCAGGTAGGTCGCTGCGAGGATCCGCAGGGCGTGCCCGTGGCCGAAGAGGGCGACGTCGCCGTGCTCGAGGTCGGGCCACACCTTGTCGATGACCTCCTGAGCACGCTCCGAGACCTGCTCGACGGTCTCGCCGGGGGTGACACCGGGCTCGACCCCGTCGACGAAGACCTCCCACGGGCGGCCGAGCCGCTCACTGATCTCCTTGGTCGTGATCCCCTCGTAGGCGCCGTAGTCCCACTCCTTGAGGAGCGGCTCGACCTCGAAGTCGTGCAGGCCGGCGAGCTCCGCGGTGCGCCTCGCACGCTGCAGCGGTGAGACGAGGACGCGCTCGAACGTGTGGCCGCGCAGGACGTCGGCCAGCTCCCGCGCGGCTGCCTCGCCCTGGGGGAGGAGGGGGAGGTCGGTGGTCCCGGTGTGCTGCCCGCTGAGGGACCACTCGGTCTCGCCGTGCCTGAAGAGGTAGATGTTGCCGGGAAAGACTCCGTCGGGCGTCGCCATGCCGACAATCTAGCGGCGCGGGAGCGCCCGGCGACCGGGCCACGGCAGACTCGGGGCATGGATCGTCTATTCCGCCTGCTCAACGTGTTCGCCATCGAGGGGGATCCCTTCTCGGGCAACCCGCTCTGCGTCTTCGAGGACGCGCGGGGACTCTCCGACCGCGACATGCAGGCCTGGAGCCGGCAGTTCAACCTCAGCGAGTCGAGCTTCGTCACCCGTCTCGACGCCGCGACGGCAGAGGCGGACATCAGGATCTTCACGCCCGCCCACGAGATGCCCTTCGCGGGGCACCCGACCCTGGGCACGGCTCACGTCGTCGCAGAGCTCGCCGGGGATCGCAGCACGGTCCACCTGAGCATGCCGGCGGGCCGGATCCCGGTCACGCGCACCGAGAACGGGTGGCGCCTGTCCGTACCAGAGCCCGTGAGTCGCCCGGTGGAGTCGACCCGTGCCGAGCTCGCGGCTGCACTGGGACTCGACGCGACGCTCGTCGCCCCGGCCGGAGCGCGCTGGGTCGACGCCGGGGTCGAGCAGGTCGTCGTCCGCCTCGAGTCCGTCGACGCGGTTCGCTCCTGCCGTCCCGACGCCCTGGCGATGGCCCGCCACATGACCGCCCCGGGTCGACCGCCTCACGCGTATGCCTGGGCCTGGACCGGCCCGGAGACGATCGAGGCCCGACTCTTCTACACGCAGGACGGCGCGGTCCTCGAGGACCCGGCGACGGGGTCGGCGTGCGCGAACCTCGGTGGCTGGCTGCGGGCCGACGGTGCGGCCGGGACCGAGGTGCTGGTCTCGCAGGGCACGGCGGTCGGGCGCCCCTCCCGGCTCGAGCTCGCCGTCCGGGAGGACGGGTCGGTCGAGGTCGGTGGTGCGGTCGTCGAGGTGGGCTCCGGGACCGTCACCTGAGGCGCCCGATTGACCGGTCGGCGCGACCCGGGGGCCGCGCCTGGGCAGATCAGGACCGAGCGCGACGGACGAGCTCGAAGCAGACCACCGCACTGGCCGCGGAGACGTTGAGCGACTCGACCCCGCCGGCCATCGGGATCGAGACCCACGTGTCGACGAGCTCGGCGACCTCCGGGCCGTGGCCCGCGGTCTCGCTGCCGAGGACGAAGGCGATGGGCTCGGGCAGGTGGGCGCTGAACAGGTCGTCGTCGCCGCCAGCATCGAGGCCGACGATGTGGAACCCGCGCTGCTTCAGGTCGTGAACGGCCTCGGCAGCAGTGAAGGCCTTGAGGATCGGGGCGCGGAACGCGACTCCGGCGGATGCCTTGACGACGAGCGGGTCGATCGAGGCGACGCCGCGGCGAGGCACGACGATGCCGTCGATCCCTGCGGCCGTCGCCGAGCGCAGGATCATGCCGACGTTGGCAGGAGTCGTGATGCCGTCGAGGACGAGCACGGTCCGCAGCTGCCCGGTGGCGAGCGCGACGTCGAGTGGACGCATGCGAGGCGCCACGACGTCGGCGAAGACGCCCTGGTCCTGGCGACCGTTGCCCGCGAGCTTCTTGACCCGCTCGGCGCTGGCGTACTTGACCTCGACGCCGCGCCGGTGTGCGGCCTGCTGGATCTCCCTGATCCCCGACCCGCGGGTCCCGTCGGCGATGACGACCTTGTCGACGTGCAGGTCGGGGTCGAGGAGCACCTCGTGGACGGGGTTGCGCCCGTAGACCGTGATGAAACGGTCCTTGGGCGAGATCTCGGCGGTCACCGCGTCAGGATGTCACAGCGCGGGCGACCATCTCTCGGTGCGCGCGTCTCAGCAGGGTCGATGCCTCCTCGACACTGACGAACCGCGCCTCGGTCACCTCGGTGCCATCGGCCCGGGGCACGGACCCTCCCTCGACCGTGCCCGCGGCGAGGACCTCTACGCGCCCTGCGGGGCCCGGCTCGGCCCCGATGACCCTCGGTCGCCCCACGTCGAGTCCGGTCTCCTCGCGGACCTCGCGCACGAGGGCGGCCTCCCACGACTCGCCCCGGTGGACGTGCCCCGACGGCAGGCCGTACGGGTTGCCGTTCCAGTAGCGGTGCCGCAGGACGAGGACGCGCCCCTCGGGGTCGCGCACCACACCGGTGACCCCGACGAGGAACGTGTCGTTGCGCCAGCGAAGCACCCACCTCTGGAGCCGGTCGCCACTCCTGAGCCACACGGCGGCGGCGAGACGATGTGCGAGCTCCATCGCTCCACCCTGCCATGCGCGGCCGGTCACGTATGCCGCGGGGTCGGCCCAGCGGCATACGTGCCCTGGGCGGGGGTCGGATGGGAATGGAGGAGCGCTCCTGCGCGTTGAGCACGATTGAATCGTCAATTAATTAGGGAGCTGGGACACATGCAGTTCGGGATCTTCACCGTCGGCGACGTCACCACCGACCCCACGACGGGCCGGACGCCGACCGAGCACGAGCGGATCACCGCGACCATCGCGATCGCCAAGAAGGCCGAGGAGGTCGGGCTCGACGTCTTCGCGACCGGACAGCACCACAACCCTCCCTTCGTCCCGTCGGCCCCCACGACGACGCTCGCCTACATCGCCGCGCAGACCGAGCGGATCATCCTGTCGACCTCGACGACCCTCATCACGACGACGGACCCGGTCCGCATCGCCGAGGACTACGCCACCCTCCAGCACCTCTCGGCCGGGCGCATGGACCTCATGATGGGCCGCGGCAACACAGGCCCCGTCTACCCGTGGTTCGGCAAGGACATCCGCGACGGCATCCCGCTCGCGATCGAGAACTACGCACTGCTCCACCGGCTGTGGCGCGAGGACGTCGTCGACTGGCAGGGCAAGTACCGCACACCGCTCCAGGGCTTCACGTCGACCCCGCGCCCGCTCGACGGCGTCCCGCCGTTCGTCTGGCACGGCTCGATCCGCAGCCCCGAGATCGCCGAGCAGGCGGCCTACTATGGGGACGGGTTCTTCTCGAACCACATCTTCTGGCCCGCGAGTCACACCCGGCAGATGGTCCAGCTCTACCGTCGTCGGTTCGAGCACTACGGCCACGGCAGCGCCGACCAGGCCATCGTCGGCCTCGGCGGACAGGTGTTCATGCGCAAGAACTCCCAGGACGCCGTCCGTGAGTTCCGGCCCTACTTCGACAACGCGCCCGTCTACGGCCACGGCCCCTCGCTCGAGGAGTTCACGCGGCAGACCCCGCTCACCGTCGGCAGCCCGCAGGAGGTCATCGAGCGCACCCTCGGGTTCCGCGAGTACGCCGGTGACTACCAGCGCCAGCTCTGGCTCATGGACCACGCCGGCCTGCCACTGAAGACCGTGCTCGAGCAGCTCGACATCCTCGGCGAGGAGGTCGTCCCCGTGCTGCGCAAGGAGTTCGCGGCGCTCAAGCCGGCTCACGTGCCCGACGCGCCGACGCACGCGAGCCTCGTGGGGAGGGCCGGTGGCGCCCACGACGCGACGGTGCACGCGACGGATGACGTGACCGGCGCCTCGCCGGACGCGACGCCGTCGGAGCCGGCGGTGGCCCGATGAGCGCCCTTCGTCTCGCCGTCATCACGGCCGGTCTCACGCAGCCGTCGTCGACGCGCCTGCTCGCCGACCGCCTCACGGAGGCGACCGTCGCAGCCCTCGCGCCCCGCGAGGTCGTCGTCGAGGTGGTCGAGGTCCGCGACGTCGCGCACGACCTGACCAACCACGTCCTCACCGGCTTCGCCTCTCCGGAGCTGCAGGTCCGCCTCGACGCGATCGCCGAGGCCGACGCGGTCATCGTCGCGACGCCCGTCTACGCCGCCTCCTACAGCGGCCTGTTCAAGATGCTGGTCGACGTGCTGCCCAAGGACTCCCTCCGGGACACCCCGGTGCTCCTCGGGGCCACGGGCGGCACGGCCCGGCACTCGCTCGCCATCGACCACGCCCTGCGCCCGCTCTTCGCCCATCTCGGCGCGCTCGTCGCTCCGGTGGCCGTCTTCGCCGCGTCCGAGGACTGGGGCTCCGTCGACGCCGGCTCCCTGGGCGCCCGGATCGAGCGCGCCGGGACGGCGCTGGCGCGGCTGCTCCTCGGCAACGCAGCGCCCGAGCGGTCCGACCCCTTCGAGGACGTCACGCCGTTCGCGGCGCTCCTCGGCGAGCTGCACGGCTGAGACCTGTCGGCCGGTACCGCCGACCGAGTGGCGGTTCGGCGAACAGGGGGTGCCCCACGACGGTCTCGGTTCGGTACGCATGGGACGTTGCGCACCTGACAGACTGCTGCGCGTGTCGCAGCACCGTGCGCTCGAGCGCCACCTGGGCCTGGCCGATGCCGTCCACATCGGCGTCGCCTCGATGGTCGGCGCCGGCATCTTCACCGCCTTCGCCCCGGCCGCCCGCGCGGCCGGGGCGTGGCTACTCCTCGGGCTCCTCCTTGCTGCCGTCGTGGCCTTGAGCAACGCGACCTCGTCGGCGCAACTGGCGGCCCAGTACCCGACGTCCGGCGGCACGTACGTCTACGGGCGCGAACGCCTCGGCCCGTGGTGGGGCTTCGTCGCCGGGTGGGGGTTCGTCATCGGCAAGACGGCGAGCTGCGCGGCGATGGCCCTGGCCTTCGCGGCGTATGCCGTGCCGCCGGGTTGGCAGAAGCCCGTGGCGGTGAGTGCGGTCATCGTCCTCGCGGCCGTGAACTACCGGGGCGTGATCAGGACGGCGGGCCTTGCCCGGGCCATCGTCACGCTCGTCCTCATCGGTCTCGCCGTGACCCTGACGGCCATCGCGGTCGCGACCAGCCAGAGCGGTGCTTCGTGGTCGCTCGGGCCGACCGGCCGACCCGGACCGCTCGGCGTGCTCCAGGCCGCCGCGCTGCTCTTCTTCGCCTTCGCGGGATACGCCCGGATCGCGACGATGGGGGAGGAGGTCATCGAGCCCAGGCGGACCATCCCTCGCGCCATCCTCGTCGCCTTCGCCGTGGTCGTCCCGCTCTATGCCGTCACCGGAGTCGTCCTGCTCGGTGCGCTCGGAGCGCACGGACTCGCATCCAGCACCGCACCCCTGCGCGATGCCGCACGAGCCTCCGGGGCGCCGGACTGGCTCCAGCCCGTGATCGTGCTCGCCGCCACGGCGGCCACGCTCGGTGCGCTGCTCGCCCTCGTCGCCGGTGTCGCCCGGACGGCGCTCGCGATGGCGAGAGAGGGCGACCTCCCGCAACGCCTTGCTGCGATCCACCCGCGGTATGCCGTGCCGCACGTCGCCGAGGTGGTGATCGCGGTCGTCGTGTGCGCGCTCGTCGTCCTCGGCGACCTCAGGGGAACCATCGGGTTCTCGTCCTTCGGGGTGCTCACCTACTACGCGATCGCGAACGCCTCGGCCTTGACCCAGGACTCCGCGCACCGACGCTACCCGCCGTCGCTGCAGGTTGTGGGGCTGGTCGGCTGCGTCATCCTCGCGCTCGCCGTTCCTGTCACCTCTCTCACCGCCGGGGCCTGCGTGCTCGGCATTGGCGTGCTCGGTCGGCTCGTCGTCATCCGTAGGCGCGGCTCGGCACCGGCCTGATCCCCATCTCCAGGACCGCAGTCACCCGTCCACATCCCCTCGGCGGGCCCGACGTCCTCCACAGCGCGGGCCGGGGGCGGTCCCGTGACGAACCAGGGCGACTTTGACTGGGCGGGGAAAGGAGATCCCATGCCCGACTGCACGCCAGAGCGCTCGCCCGACCGCTCCTCCAACGTCATCCACATCATCACGAGGGCGCCGCTCGACCCGGTGACGGGCGCGTCGCCACGTCCCGGCGAGTGCCTGGCCTGTTTCCTGCACCGCATGCTTGCGGGCCAGCCCTGCGTCGGGACGTTCGTGTGGACCGACCACTACCGCGCGTCCCGGGCGCGGCGCGCGGTCTCTCTCGTCGACCGCCTGCGGTCGAGAGGCGCCGCCTGTGACTGCTCGGTCGTCGATGTCGTGTGGTGGCCTAGCCCCGCCGCCCGGAGAAGCGGACCGGGCGAGACGGACCTCCTCACGTCGACAGATGCGCTGGCCGTTCCGTCCCTCTGTGGCGGCGAGCAGACGAGGCCCAGCCAGGCCTGCGACAACTGGGCCGCGAGGCGCGACCTCGCGCTCTGAGTGTGGCGGCGCTCGATCAGCCGAGCTGCGCCGCGGTGCGGACCGCGGCGAGGTCCGCGGGGGTGGGAGCGGCCACGTGGGCGGCATAAGGCTCGCGATGGCGCTTGACGTAGGCGGCGATGTAGGGGCAGACGGGCACGATGGTGCGTTGCCGTGCGATCGTCGCGTCGAGCGCGAACGCGGCGAGTCGGGCTGCCAGACCTTGCCCCTCGCGGTCGGCGTCGACCTCGGTGTGGAAGAAGACGACCCGCTCGGTTCCATCCTGCTCCGGCGCCACCACGACGTACCGCGCGTGACCGACCATGCGGCCTCCGTCGCGCAGCTCGTAGCGGCCACGGGACGGGTTGTCGACGACCTCGACGGGCCGGGGCTCCTCGCTCATGCCACCAGCATGGCAGGCGTGCCGGCCGCGGACTCTACCGACCCCGAGCGAGCGTGAGTCCGCGCCACGGCCGCTCCCGCCATGGCAGGGTGAGCCTATGGCGAGGTACTTCGATGTCCACCCGGTCGACCCCCAGCCCCGCGCGATCGGACAAGTGGTCCAGATCCTCCGGGACGGGGGGCTCATCGCGTATCCCACCGACTCGGGCTTCGCTCTCGGGTGCTCCCTCGACAACCCGGAAGGCAAGGAGCGGATCCTGCGCATCCGACACCTCGACGAGAAGCACCACTTCACGCTCGTCTGCTCCGACTTCGCGCAGCTCGGGCAGTTCGTCCAGCTCGACAACGCGGTGTTCCGGGCGATCAAGGCGGCCACCCCCGGCCCGTACACCTTCATCCTGCCGGCCACGAAAGAGGTTCCGCGCCGCCTGCTCCACCCGAAGAAGAGGACCGTCGGCGTCCGCATCCCCGAGCACCCCGTCGTGCGCGAGCTGCTCAAGGCCATGGGCGAGCCCATCCTCTCGAGCACGTTGCTCATGCCGGGGGAGGAACACCCGATGACGGACGGGTGGGAGGTCAAGGACCGCCTCGACCACGTCGTCGACGCCGTCATCGACTCGGGGGAGTGCGGCCTCGAGCCGACGACCGTCGTCGACTACTCCGACGGCTACCCGATCGTGGCACGCGTCGGGGCCGGAGACCCGAGCCCGTTCGAGTGATGGCGAGCCGTCGCGCCGGACACCGTTGGTGCGCTTGAATCTGGGCATGGGCTCCGCACCGGGCACGACACAGCAGTCGACGGGGGCACTGCTGACCGACCTGACCGCCGACGAACGCGAGACGCTCGAGCTGCGCATCGAGCGATGGTGGCCCGATCTGGTCGCAGCGCTGTCCGTGCTCTATCCCGACAGCCCCGCCGAGCCGCTGGCCCTGCGTCTCGTCGAGCACGCCGTGGCCGGATTCCGTGAGCGTGACCACGACCTGCGGCGCCTCGACCAGCAGAGGCTGCTCCAGCCCGACTGGCTCCAACAGCCCGGCATGGTCGGTTATGCCTGCTACACCGAGCGGTTTGCCGGCAGCCTGAGTGAGCTCCCGGCCCGCGTCGACTACCTCAAGGAGCTCGGCGTCACCTACCTCCACCTCATGCCGTTGCTCAGGCCGCGCGACGGCGACAACGACGGAGGTTATGCCGTCCAGGACTACCGCACCGTGCGGCCCGACCTCGGGGACGTCGAGGACCTTCGCGCCCTGACCCGGTCGATGCGCAAGGAGGGGATCTCCGTCGTGCTCGACCTCGTGCTCAACCACGTGGCGCGCGAGCACGAGTGGGCACGGCATGCCCGGGCGGGGGAGGCGCACTACCGCGACTACTTCTACGTCTTCCCGGACCGCACCGTCCCGGACGCCTACGAGAGCACCCTGCCCGAGGTCTTCCCGGACTTCGCTCCGGGCAACTTCACCTGGGACTCCGACCTGGGCTCATGGGTGTGGACGACGTTCAACGAGTGGCAGTGGGACGTCAACTGGACCAATCCCGAGGTGCTCGTCGAGTACGCCGACATCGTCCTCTACCTCGCGAACCTCGGCGTGGAGGTGCTGCGCCTCGACGCGATCGCGTTCACGTGGAAGCGGATGGGGACCAACTGCCAGAACCAGCCCGAGGTCCACGCGCTGACGCAGGCGCTGCGCACCGTGGCCCGGATCGCGTGTCCGGCGACGGCCTTCAAGGCCGAGGCGATCGTCGGCCCGCGCGACCTGGTCCAGTACCTCGGCCAGGGCAGGCATGCCGGCCGCGTCAGTGACCTCGCCTACCACAACAGCCTCATGGTCCAGGTCTGGTCGATGCTCGCGACGGGCAACGTGGTCCTCGCGCGGCAGGCCCTCTCGGCGCTCCCCGCGACGCCGCCGACGGGGACGTGGATCTGCTACATCCGCTGCCACGACGACATCGGCTGGGCGATCGACGACGGCGACGCGCGGGCGGTCGGCCTCGAGGGCTTCGCCCACCGACGGTTCCTGTCCGACTGGTATGCCGGTGACTTCCCGGGGTCGTGGGCCGACGGACTCGTCTTCCAGTACAACCCCGCCACCGGTGACAAGCGCATCAGCGGGACGGCGGCATCGCTCGTCGGACTCGACGGCGCGAGCGGTGAGGCTGCTGGTCGGGCCCTCGCCCGGCTCCACCTCGCTCACGCCATCGTGGCCGGCTGGGGCGGGATCCCGGTGATCTGGAGCGGGGACGAGCTGGGGATGCCCAACGACCCCCACTGGGCGGCCGAGCCCGGCCACGAGGACGACAACCGCTGGGCCCACCGCCCACGCATCGACTGGGCCGTGGCGGCAGACCGGACCGACCTGACCACCCATGCTGGCCGTGTCTTCCAGGGGATCGCCCACCTGGCGCGGGTCCGCGCCTCCCTGCCCCAGCTGCACGCGGCGGGAGAGACGCGGGTCGTGCACGACACTGACGAGGGAATCCTCGCCGTCGTGCGCGCGCACCCGAGCGGGCCCATGGTCTGTGTCTACAACGTGACGGGGTCGTGGCGACCGGTGGCCATGCACCACTTCCGCGACGCAGGCATCGCGGAGCCGGTCAACGCCCTCGGTGACCACGCGATCTACGGCGGGGACGACGGGGTGGCCATGCTCAGCCCGTATGCCGCCTGGTGGGTCGTCGACGGACAGGCCTGACTGAGTCCCCCTTGATAAAGGTTATCCGCTAACCTTTATCAAGGAGGTGACTCAGTCATGGTTGCCGCGTGGCCCGCACTGACCCACGAGGTCGTTCCGTGGTCTCCGTCGCCCGACGGTCTCGTCGCCCACTCGCGTCGGGCGAGCCGGCTCGTCCCGGCGACGTACCGCGCCGCCGTCGTTCCAGCCATCGCGGGGGCGGGGCTGCTCCTCGGCGGTGACCTCGCGGCCGACCTCGACGAGGCGACCCGACTCCTCGCTGCCTTCGACGCCGGGGGAGCGGGGGAGATCGCGCCCTTCGCCTCGGTGCTGCTCCGCTCCGAGAGTGCGGCGAGCTCCCAGATCGAGAACCTCACGTCGTCGGCGCGGGCCCTGGCGGAGGCGGAGATCGGCGAGGGCAACCGCGCCAACGCGGCCGTCATCCTCGGCAACGTGCGGACGATGCAGGCCGCGCTCGACCTCGCGGGGCGCCTCGACGAGCGGGCCGTCCTTGCCATGCACCGCGCCCTGATGGCCCACCAGAGCCTGCACGCCGCAGGGGAGTGGCGCACGGAGCAGGTCTGGCTCGGCGGTTCGACGCTCCACCCGGGCGACGCGGAGTACGTCCCACCCGTGGCGTCGGAGGTCCCCGCCCTGATGGCCGATCTCGTCGCCTTCATGGACCGGGACGACCTGCCCCCGCTCGCGCACGCGGCCCTGGCGCACGCCCAGTTCGAGACGATCCACCCGTTCACCGACGGCAACGGCCGCACGGGGCGGGCTCTGCTCCACTCGGTGCTCCTGCACACCGGCGCGATCCGCCGGGTGACGGTGCCGATCTCCGCGGGCCTGCTCGCGATCCGCGAGGACTACTTCGCGGCCCTGACCGCGTATCGGGGCGGCGACGCGGAGCCGATCCTGCGCTGCGTCGCGGAGGCCGCCCGGAGCGGCACCCACATCGGCGAGCGGCTCGTGGGGGAGCTGCGTGGGATCCGCTCGGGGTGGGACGAGCAGGTGACCGCCCGTGCGGGCGCCGCGGCCTGGCCCCTCCTCGACCTGCTGCTCCGCCAGCCCGTCGTCACGGCACGCGTGGTCGGTGCCGAGCTGGGCGTCTCGGCCCCCACGGCACAGTCGGCGCTGGCGCGCCTCGTCGACGACGGCGTGCTCCTCGAGTCGACGGGTCATCGGCGCAACCGCGTCTACCGTGCGCCGAGCGTCCTCGCCGCCCTCGACGCGTATGCCGCTGGGCTCGGTCGCCGAGCCCGCTGAGACCGCTCAGAGGGAGTTGCGAATTCCCTTGTGCTGCAAGGTAATTCGCCGGTAATCGACATTATGATGTTTGTTCTCAGG
>NZ_AWSA01000056.1 GCF_000576595.1 Intrasporangium oryzae NRRL B-24470
ACCGAACGCGGCGTTCGGTTGGGAGGTCGAGCGAGCGGATCAGATGAGGAGCGCCTGGCCGAGGGTCTCGCCGGGGCGGGCACCGGGCAGGACGGCATACACGGCGCTGCCGACCGGCGTCGTCCAGATGTTCAGCAGGTCGGCCTCGGCGAGTCGGCGCTGGATCGGGACGAACTGGCGCACCGGGTCGGCCTGGAACGACACGAACACGAGCCCGCTGTCAGTGCGTGCGTCCGGTCCGGGTGGGTCGTCGTAGGAGTACGGACGTCGCAGGATCCGCTCATGCGGCTGCTGCGGCATGGCGCGCCGCATGTGGGAGGCGCCGTCGATGACGGGGAAGCCGAGCCCGTCCTTCGCGAGCAGGTCCGGTGGGTCGGTCTCGCTCGTACCGGTGAGCGGAGCGCCGTCGGAGAGCCGACGGCCGACGGCGTTCTCGCGGGCCCGGCGGTCGGCGGCGTCCCAGCGGTCGAGGTCCATCGCGATCCGGCGCACGACCATGCTGGACCCGCCCCGCAGGCCTCGCGGTGCATCCCGACCGAGCCAGACCAGGTGGTCGTCGATGCCGTCGACGGCCGGCTGCACCGTCCCGTCGACCTGCCCGAAGAGGTTGCGGAACGGCAGGCCCTCACGTGAGCCAGTGAGCGGCTCGCGGAAGCCGCGCTGGACCCATCGTTGCCGCACGAGGGGCTCGGCGCCGACGACCAGGCGTCGTCGGGCGTGGGAGACGGCGACGGGGGAGTCGGCACAGACCTGCACGACGAGGTCGGTCTGCCCCCAGCGCGGGTCGAGGCGGTCGACGGGGAATCGGGGGAGGGGAGCGAGCCATTCCGGCCGGTCCGCCTCCAGGCCCACTGCGGCGTAGAAGCCGGGCCCGACGCCGACGGTAACGGTGAGTCGCGCGGCGACACCGGCCAGCTCCGGTTCCAGGTCGGTCACCGGGGCCCTGGCCGCCATGAGCCGCTCGATGTCGTCCGTCCACACGCGCAGGAGGCGCCGGGCCGAGTCGCGGTCGGCGCCCGGCGCGAGGTCGAGCCCGACCCAGGCCGCGTAGGGCTGCGGCTCGGTGACGACCCCGGCCTGCCGGGGCCCGCGAAAGGGCACGGTCGACGCGTTCGAGGTCGGTCCCCGGCTGGTTGCCCCGGCCGTCGTCCCGGCCCGGACGCCCAGCTGGTCGGTGCCGCTGCAGCCGCCGACGAGGCCGGCCGCTGCAGCGAGCCCGCCGGCCACCACCGACCGTCTCGGGAGGTGCTCCGAGGAGCCTTGCGCCGGTCTCACGGCGTCGGGGTGGTCGTCGCGGGCCGGGGACCGGTGGTGGCGCTCCCGCCCGTCGGGTGACCCGGGGCGTAGCGCTCGTCGGCGCCGGCGAACGACCTCACGGGGACCGTCCACGCGAGGTCGTCGCCATCGGCGGTCCGCATCCGCAGGGTGATCTCCTCGCCGTTGGAGAGGGGTCGGGAGAGCCCGAGCAGCATGACGTGGTCGCCTCCGGGCGCGAGGGTCGCGGCCCCACCGGCCGGGACGACGAGGCCGCCCTTCTTGACGGTCATGGACATGGTGCCGTCGGCGTTCATCACCATGGTGTGGACCTCGACCGCGCGGGCGACCTCGGTCGTTCCGCCGACGATGGTGACCGGCTGGGGCGACGTGTTGCGCACGGTTCCGAAGACTGCGGTCATGCCGTCAGCCGCTTTGGCCCACCCCGACTCGAGGGTGAGCGAGTGGTTGGGAGAAACGGAGGAGCGGGCCGAACCGGCCGCCGCGCCGGGTGTGGCCGCCTCGGTGATCGTGCCGCACGCGGCGAGGGCGAGGGAGAGACCGACGGCCACGAGCGTGGGGCCGGAACGAGAGAAGAAGAGGTTGGTCGATGACATGGGATTCCTTGCAGCAGTGATGGGCTCGAGCGGCAGGGTGGAGTGCCCCTGCCGCGAGCAAGGGGGTGACCGCCGGGCCGGGTCGGCACAGGCGGGGAGAGGGTCAGGCTGCGAGGAGGGGTGGGCCTCGGCCGGGACGGACGAGCGGCAGGTGCGAGGACGCGCGCTGCCGCAACGGGGCGGCGCGGAGCGGCCGCGGAGGCAGGGACGAACGGAGGACGGGGACCGGGGGCAGGAGCAGGTCGAGGACCCGCCACAGCACGTCCTCCCCGCGAGCCAGCAGGAGGCCCGCAGCGAGCGTGGCGACGACGTGGGCGGCGAGCATCCAGCCCGAGGGGAGGGCTGGCCCGGAGTGGATGTGGGCCAGGACGAGTGGGTCCGCGGCGAGGGGGTGCGTCGTGCACGAACCGGCGGTGCGCCCGGGCTCGTGGGCCGCGTGCTGGATGCAGTCGAGCGAGAGCCGTCCGGGGGCGCCCGTCCCGCCGAGGAACCCGAGCACGGCGTGCCCGGCGACCTGGGCGACCGCCAGACCGGGGACGAGCTGCCGGGCCGAGCGCCGGCCCCGTGAGGCGAGGAGCGCGACCGGCCACAGGAGCATGGCGGCGACCACCACGCCGGGACCCGAGGGGTGGCCACCCGCGACGACGTGCGCCCCGACCGTCAGCAGCAGCGCTCCGGAGAGCATGGAGAGGGCGCGGATGGCGCGCACGACTCCTGCTCCGGGGGATGTCACGCGTCCGAGGCTATTACGCAGTCGATCGGGCACGCGGCTAGGGTTGGTCAGTCGGCCCCGGCCGACGTGTTCGCACCCCGAGAAAAGAGGTAGTCATGGCTGACCCAGCCCGCGCCCGGAAGGTCGCCGACCGCATCAAGGTCATCGTCGCGGAGTACCTCGAGTACCGGATCAAGGATGATCGCCTCGGCTTCGTCACGATCACCGACACCCGCGTGACCGGCGACCTGCAGCACGCGTCCGTCTTCTACACCGTCTTCGGCTCTGACGAGGAGCGCCAGGCCACGGCCGACGTGCTCGAGGCCAACAAGGGCCGCATCCGCTCCGCCGTCGGCAAGGGGATCGGCATCCGCCTCACCCCCTCGCTCGAGTTCATCGCCGACGCCCTGCCCGAGGGCGCCGCCCACCTCGAGGACCTCGTCGCCCAGACCCGTGCCCGCGACGAGGAGCTCGCGCGGGCCGCGGCCAACGCGACGCACGCCGGTGAGCCCGACCCCTACAAGAAGCCCGCCGACCGCTCGGCCGACGAGGACGATGACGGCGACGCCGCCGGCACCGCCGGCACCGCCGGCACCGCCGGCAGGGTGCAGGCCGACCAGGACGTCGACGCCTGATGGTCGATGCGGCCGGTGGCCTGCTCGTCGTCGACAAGCCGGCCGGCTGGACGTCGCACGACGTCGTGGCCCGGGTGCGCCGGCTCTGCGGGACCCGCAGGGTCGGCCATGCCGGGACCCTCGACCCCATGGCCACCGGCGTGCTCGTCCTCGGCGTCGAGCGGGCCACCAAGCTGCTCACCTTCCTCGTCGGGTGCGACAAGGCGTATGCCGCGACGATCCGTCTCGGGCAGGCGACCCTCACCGATGACGCCGAGGGGGAGACGACCGGTCGCGCCGGGGTCGCCGATCCTGCGGCCGTCCGGGCCGCCCTTCCAGCTGCGGTCGCGACCCTGACGGGGGACATCGAGCAGGTCCCGAGCTCGGTCAGCGCCATCAAGATCAAGGGTGTGCGCAGCTATGCCCGGGTGCGGGGCGGCGACGAGGTCGACCTCCCGGCCCGCCCGGTGTCGGTCAGCCGCTTCGAGGTCCTCGAGGTGCGCCCGGCCCGCGCGGTGCTCGAGGACGGCTCGGAGATCGACGTGCTCGATGTGGACGTCGAGGTGGAGGTCTCCTCGGGCACCTACGTCCGGGCCCTCGCCCGCGACCTCGGCGACGCTCTCGGCGTCGGCGGCCACCTGACGGCCCTGCGGCGGACCCGGGTGGGACGTTTCGGGCTTCACGACGCCCTGCCCCTCGACGAGCTGGCCGAGCAGAGCGAGCGGTCCGAGCGCGAGGGGGGTGACGGCATACGTCTCATCCCCATCGCCGAGGCCGCCCGCGCCCAGCTGCCCGTCCACGAGGTGACGCCCGAGGAGGCGGTGGCGATCGGGTACGGCCAGCGCATCCCGAGCCTGCCGTCCCACCACGACGCCGTCGCCGCCATCGACCCCGAGGGCCGTCTCATCGCCGTCCTCGACGAGACGCGCGGCCAGGCCAAGCCCCGTGTCGTCTTCGTCACGGCGGCACGCTGAGCGCGTGCACGAGTCCCGGGAGCCGACCACTACAGTTGACGCCGTGCAGCGCTGGATCGGAATCGACGACATCCCGGCCGACCTCGGCCCGACGGTCGTCACGCTCGGCAACTTCGACGGGGTCCACCGTGGCCACCGTGAGGTCCTCACCCGCGTCGTGCGGGAGGCCGGCGCCTCCGGCGCGACCCCGGTGGCCGTGACGTTCGAGCCCCACCCCATCGCGGTGCTCTACCCCGAGCGCGCCCCGGCCATGGTCATGTCGCTCGAGCAGCGGCTCGACGCCCTCGAGTCGGTCGGGCTCGGGGCCGTGCTCGTCCTCGAGTTCACCCGCGAGTTCGCCCAGCAGACGCCGGAGGAGTTCGTCCGTCGCACCTTCGTCGAAGCGCTCCACGCCGCGACGGTCGTCGTCGGAGAGGACACCCGGTTCGGCGTCCGCAACTCGGGCGACGTCCAGACCCTTCGCGAGCTCGGCGCCACCCACGGCTTCGACGTCATCGCCCTTGCCGACATCGGCGAGGGCGCCTCCGACATCGCCCGCTGGAGCTCGACGCAGCTGCGAGCGGAGCTGCTCGCCGGCAAGGTCGGCCACGCCGCCCAGATCCTCGGGCGGCCGCACCGCGTCAGCGGCACCGTCGTCCACGGCGACCACCGGGGGCGCGAGCTCGGCTACCCGACGGCCAACCTCTCGCAGGAGCACGAGGGTCTCGTGCCCTGCGACGGCGTGTATGCCGGGTGGCTCGTCCGCCTCGACCTGCCCGCGGGTGCCCCCGACCGGGCCCTGCCTGCTGCGGTCTCCGTGGGCACCAACCCCACCTTCGACGGCCACCAGCGCCGGGTCGAGGCCTACGTGCTCGACCGGACCGACCTCGACCTCTACGGCGAGCGTGTCGCTGTCGAGTTCGTCGACCACCTGCGGCCCACGCTCAAGTTCGACTCCATCGACGCCCTCGTCGAGCAGATGCAGCAGGACGTGGCCGCCTGCCGCGAGATCCTGTCGGCCATCGTCCCCTCGTAACGGGAGGGGCTCTCACCTGACGTCGGCGGCGACGGAGGCGACGGCGTCGGCGAGGTCCTCGACGAGCCGGCTCCGGGCCGGGTCCTCCGGGTCGAGCGGCAGGTCGAGCTGCATGCCCATGAACGTCGCGTCGAGCAGGGCGACGGCGCGCTCGGCGTTCGCGCGGGAGGTCCCGGCGTCGACGATGTGGTCGACGAGAGCCTCGACCCAGCGCACGTTCGCCTCCCGAACCACCGAGGCGTGGGGTTCGCGGCCGAAGAGGCCGAGGGCGGCCGCCTCGACGTAGAGACGCTGGCACCGGTCGAGCTGGCCCGTCGTCGAGGCCGCCCAGAGGTCGAGGACCGCGGTGCGGACGTCGGGGGAGCGGGGAAGGGCGCGGATCTCCGCGACGGACCGGTCGGTGGAGGTGCGCAGGACGGTGGCGACGAGGTCGTCCTTGTCGGCGAAGTGGTAGAGCAGCATCCGGTCGCTCGTCCCGATGGCCGCGGCGAGCGGGCGCAGGCTGAGGTCGATCAGCCCGTGCTCGAGCACGTAGTCCGTCGCGGCGCCGGCGAGCGTGTCGCGACGAGCGGTCGTTCGGCTCACTCCAACCTCCCTGGTTCCGGGGCGACCCCTGGACGTGAGTGTAGCGAGTGCTACGCTATGTAGCGTCCGCTACAGAAATGAGGCCCGTCATGGTCACCGCCTGGGCTCTGCTCGTCACCGCCATCGGGGTGGAGGTCGCGTCCACCGCGAGCCTCTCGCGAACCATGGGGTTCCGCGACCCGCTGTGGACCGGGCTCGTGCTGGGTGGGTACGCCCTGTCGATCTGGCTGCTCGCGCTCGTGATCCGGCACATCCCCGTCTCCATCACGTACGCAGTGTGGTCCGGACTCGGCACCGCGGGCATCGCCCTCGTCGGGGTCCTCTTCCTCGGGGAGCGGCTCTCACCCGTCCAGGCGGCTGCGCTGGGGCTCATCATCGTCGGCGTGGTCATCCTCAACCTGGCCGGTGCCCACTGACGCGACTGCGACGCGTCCGCGGGTGGTTGGGTCACGGGGTTGTCTCCATCTTCGCTCCACGCGTGACTCCGGCGGGAATGCTTGACATCATCCGGCATGGCGGTGTCCGCCAGCGCCGAGGACGGGCCGCCGCAGCGACGAAGGAGTCCGCATGCCCCTGCACGCCGTTGTCGACCGAGTCGTCGACCAGAAGGTGCTCGACGAGCGCGCCCCCAGCGTGGGCGCCCTGTTCCGCAACCGCGTCCGCGCGACCCCGGACGCGCCGGCCCTCCAGCACTTCAAGGACGGCGGCAGCGAGCTGACGACCCTCACCTGGGCCGAGACCGATGCCGTCGTGCGAGAGTGGGCGGCCGGGCTGGTCAGCCTCGGCGTGCAGCTCGAGGACCGCGTCGCCATCGCCTCGACGACGCGGCTCGAGTGGATCTTCGCGGACCTCGCCATCATCTGTGCCGGCGCCGCGACGACCACGGTCTACCCGACGACGATCGCCGACGACGTGGCCTTCATCCTCGGCGACTCGGGCAGCGAGATCGTCTTCGTGGAGGACGAGGCCCAGGTCGCCAAGCTCGCCGAGCGACGGGCCGACCTTCCGGGCGTGCGCCAGGTCATCACCCTGACCGGTCAGTCCGACCACGACGGCTGGGTCATCACGACCGACGAGCTCGCCGAGCGGGGCCGGGAGGCGCTGCGGGCGACCCCCGACCTCGTCGACGCACGGATCGACCAGCTCGGGCCCGACCACCTTGCCGTCGTCATCTACACCTCGGGGACGACCGGCCGCCCCAAGGGGGTGCGCCTCGCCCACGACAGTGTCGTCTACGAGGGGGCGGTCGTCGAGGCCACCGGGGCCCTGACCCGCGACGACGTGCAGTTCCTCTGGCTGCCGCTCTCGCACGTCTTCGGCAAGATGCTCGTCGCCACCGGCCTCCAGCTCGGCTTCCTGACCGCCGTCGACGGCCGGGTCGACAAGATCGTCGAGAACATGGGGATCGTCCGGCCGACCTTCATGGCCGGCCCTCCGCGCATCTTCGAGAAGGCCTACGGCCGGATCGCGACGATGTTCGCGCACGAGACCGGGGTGAAGAGGACGCTCATCGACTGGGCCCTCGGCGTCGGCGGGCAGGTCCGGGACGCCCTCGAGAGGGGCGAGCAGCCGTCGACCCTCCTGTCCCTGCAGCACCAGGTGGCCGACCGCCTGGTCCTGTCCAAGGTCAAGGAGCGCTTCGGCGGCCGGGTCCGCTTCATGGTGAGCGGCTCGGCCCCGCTCAACGCCGACGTCGCGAAGTGGTTCGGCTCGGTCGGGCTCCTCGTGCTCGAGGGCTACGGGCTCACCGAGACCTCGTCGGGGTCGACCGTCAACCAGCCCTTCCCGGGCTCCTACACCTACGGGTCGGTCGGCTGGCCGATGCCCGGTACCGAGGTGCGGATCGCGGAGGAGGACGGCGAGATCCTCATCAAGGGCCCGGGCGTCATGCGCGGCTACCACAACAACCCCGAGGCGACGGCCGAGGTCCTGAGCGAGGACGGTTGGTTCGCCACCGGAGACATCGGCCGGATCGACGAGCGCGGCTTCGTCTACGTCACCGACCGCAAGAAGGACTTCTTCAAGACCTCGGGCGGCAAGTACATCGCCCCGGCCATGATCGAGGCGAAGTTCAAGGGGATGTGCCCCGTCGTCAGCCAGTTCCTCGTGCACGGCGCCGGGCACAACTACGCGACCGCCCTCGTCACGCTCGACCCCGACGCGATCACGGCCTGGGCGGCCGCGAACGGTATGTCAGGCACGTCGTACGCCGAGATCGTGCAGTCCGACCAGGCCCGAGCGCTCGTGCAGGGCTACGTCGACAAGCTCAACGACGACCTCAACCGCTGGGAGACGATCAAGAAGTTCACGATCCTCGACCACGACCTCACCGTCGAGATGGGCGACCTGACCCCGAGCATGAAGCTCCGCCGCCGGGCGGTCGTCACCAAGTACATGGACCAGCTCGACGCCCTGTACGAGGAGGACGCGCCCCTGGTCAGCGAGGGCTGAGCGGGGCCGACCCGCCCGGCCCCGCGGCATACGGCGTCGTGGGTCGATCTGCACGAGATCGGCCCACGGCGTCGAGTCGCCTACCATGGTCCAATGCCCGGAGAGTCCCTGTTCAACGCCCTCGAGCCCCTCCTGGAGCGGGTGAACAAGCCCATCCAGTACGTCGGGGGCGAGCTCAACTCCACCGTCAAGGACTGGAACGTCGGTGGCCACGGCCCGTCCGGCGAGGAGCTCACCACCCGCTGGGCGCTGATGTACCCCGACGCCTACGAGGTCGGCGTGCCCAACCAGGGCGTCATGATCCTCTACGAGGTCCTCAACGAGCGTCCCGACGCCCTCGCCGAGCGGACGTATGCCGTGTGGCCCGACATGGAGGCGGCGCTGCGGGAGGCGGGCTTTCCGCAGTTCACCGTCGACGGCCACCGCTCGGTCCGCGACTTCGACCTCTTCGGGCTGAGCTTCTCGACGGAGCTCGGCTACACCAACATGCTCACGGCGCTCGACCTCGCGGGCATCCCGCTCCACGCCGCAGAGCGCGGTCTCGACGACCCGATCGTCATCGCGGGCGGCCACGCGGCGTTCAACCCCGAGCCGATCGCCGACTTCATCGATGCCGCGATCGTCGGTGACGGCGAGCAGGCCGTCCTCACGGTCACGGACATCGTGGGGGAGTGGAAGGCGCAGGGCCGTCCCGGCGGCCGGCGCGAGGTCCTGCTGCGCCTCGCGCGGACCGGCGGCGTCTACGTGCCCGCCTTCTACGACGTGTCGTACCTGCCGGACGGGCGGATCCAGCGCGTGGCCCCGGCCGCCGACGTCTCGGGTGTTCCCTGGCGGGTCTCGAAGCACACGGTCATGGACCTCGACGCCTGGCCATACCCGAAGCAGCCGCTCGTGCCGCTCGCTGAGTCGGTCCACGAGCGGATGTCCGTCGAGATCTTCCGCGGCTGCACGCGTGGCTGCCGGTTCTGCCAGGCCGGGATGATCACCCGGCCGGTGCGCGAGCGCACCATCACCGGCATCGGCGAGATGGTCGAGCGAGGGCTGGCCGCGACCGGCTTCGAGGAGGTCGGGCTGCTGTCACTGAGCTCCGCCGACCACTCCGAGATCGCCGACATCACCAAAGGCCTCGCCGACCGCTACGAGGGCACCCAGACCGGCCTCTCGCTGCCGTCGACCCGCGTCGACGCCTTCAACATCGACCTCGCCAACGAGCTGACCCGCAACGGACGTCGCTCGGGCCTGACCTTCGCCCCGGAGGGCGGCTCCGAGCGCATCCGCAAGGTCATCAACAAGATGGTGTCGGAGGACGACCTCATCAACACCGTCGCCGCGGCATACGGCGCCGGCTGGCGGCAGGTCAAGCTCTACTTCATGTGCGGCCTGCCGACCGAGACCGACGAGGACGTCCTCCAGATCGCCGAGCTCGCGAAGAAGGTCATCGAGACCGGCCGGCAGGTCTCCGGCAAGCGCGACATCCGCTGCACGGTGTCGATCGGCGGCTTCGTGCCCAAGCCCCACACGCCCTTCCAGTGGGCCGCCCAGCTCGGCGCCGAGGAGACCGACGCTCGCCTCCTCAAGCTCCGTGAGGCGATCCGCTCCGACCGGCGCTACGGGTCCTCCATCGGGTTCCGCTACCACGACGGCAAGCCCGGCATCGTCGAGGGCCTGCTCTCGCGCGGTGACCGTCGCGTCGGCCGCGTCATCGAGGCCGTGTGGCGCGACGGCGGACGCTTCGACGGGTGGTCGGAGCACTTCTCCTACGACCGCTGGATGGCCGCTGCCGAGTCGGCGCTCGCCGATACGCCCGTCGACGTCGCCTGGTACACCACCCGCGAGCGGGAGCAGAACGAGGTGCTCCCGTGGGACCACCTCGACTCCGGCCTCGACAAGGACTGGCTCTGGGAGGACTGGCAGGACGCGCTCGACGAGACCGAGGTCGACGACTGCCGCTGGACGCCCTGCTTCGACTGCGGGGTGTGTCCTCAGATGGGGACCGAGATCGAGATCGGGCCGACCGGCAAGACGCTGCTGCCGCTCACCGTCCTCGGCTCGGGGCGGCAGGAGCTGCTCGAGCACCAGCACTGAGCTGGTCACCCGCCACATGCGTGGGCTCGGCGACGGACGTCGCCGAGCCCACGTGTCAGGTGTTCAGCAGGTGGTCCCGGTGTTGGGTCCGCCCAAGGTGTAGTTCCAGCAGAACAGTGTGGCGCCGGACTGCGTGACCACGAACTGCGCGGCCGTGGCGGTCAGCGAGGTGAGGACAACGGTCCACTGGGTGCTGCCGGTGCCTCCGCAGCCGACCTGCTGTGCGGTCGGGGTCGGGGGTGCGGTGACAGACGCCGTGATGTCCGGCACGGTGGCCCGGCCGTTCTTGCTCGTGGGGAGCAGCACGGGGCCGGAGGTCCCGGAGCCTGCCTGGACCGGGTTCTGGCCCGGCGAGGGGTGACCCTGCGGGTTGTAGCAGGTGTAGTTCGCGACGCCGGTCACGGTGAGCGTCCCGTAGAGCGGGATGTTGCCGAGGCCGCTGAAGTTGCCGCCCGAGACGGTGGCGGACGCCTCGTTGAAGACGATCGTCGGCGGGCTCTTGACGGTCACCGCGGCGAACGCGGTGGACGTGCCGAGGGCGACCGCCGCCACGGCGGCGACGATCGCGACGAAGAACTGCTTGAGGTACTTCATGAGGTCTCCCTGTTGGTGTGGAAGTTGCTGGGCCCCGTCCCAGCCGGCGACGCCGGGCCGGTGCGGCCCGCATCGTCGATTCGGAGGCCGATCTCGGAGCCGAAATACCACGGCGCCGAGAGTGGCGGCATATGCCCGAAAGGTGCGCGGACGCAACCGGGCAATCGGGCGAACGAGCGCTTCGATCGGGTCGCTGTGCAGGGCCGACGCTTACCCATGCATGAGGTAGGGGAATCTAACTTGGCAGCGATCGTGAACACGAAATCCAGCCCGTTTTGTCGCTGAAGTCAGGTGCTCAACCTGACAGAAACTGCATTGCGCGCGTAAATGCAATAGTCGGTCAAGAGATCCTTAACATCCACGAAGTGAACATTCCCGGCGCGCCCGACCCGCGGCAGATGAGACGTTCTGAACGGATTGAGCCATAGCAGGCATTCGTCCGGTGCCCTGGCGGAGATTCTCAAGACGCCAGGCCGCCGGGCGCAAAAAACGGCGACAGTTTTCCTGATTCTGCCGCCGGACGCAACAGATGTGCCTAATCTCACAAGTGGACAACTGTGCATCCGGCCGACCTCGATCCACGAGTACCGGTCCCTCGATCTGGTGGGTCGATCGGATCAGTGAGGGTGCACGGAGTCCCCCCGACGGTGTCGGGGTGGGTCGGGCTCGGGTGGGGGTCCGGGCTCACACACCACATTCGTGGACTCGGGGGCGAAGTTCACAAGAGTCGAATTCCATCCCTCCGGGATGTGTCGAGGGGTGTCGTTCGATCACCTTCATCCCATAGGGGGATAAACCGTGGGTAATCTTCCAAAGCGTTCGTCCAAGCGGACGCTCAAGGCGATTGTCGCGAGCGTGGCGGTGGGGGCCGCCATGATGTTCGCCGGCAACGTCCCGGCGGCTTATGCCGTCCATGACCAGGCCTTCCAGCTCGACGGGGATGTCGCAGCATCGACCACCACGAACATCGGTGGTTCGGTGCAGAACTACGACTGGAGCTCGCTGTTCGGCACCTCCGGTGAGAAGCTGAGCCTGCCTACTGGCTTCACGGCGTCGGTGTTCAGCAAGGACTTCAACACCAATGCCAACGGGACGTTCAACACGAGTGACGCGACGACCTACACGACCGGCAGCAAGGACACGCTGCCGATCAGCACCGGGTGGCAGTGCACCGCGTCCAACAACGTCAACAGCAAGATCGACGTGATGAACGCCTACGCGGCGGCGTACACCGATCCGGACAACGGGCACCAGCTCCTGTACTTCGGGATCGAGCGCAACACGAACACCGGCGACGCCAACGTGGCGTTCTGGTTCCTCCAGGACACCGTTGCGTGTAACGACAACGGCACCACTGCGTCGTTCACCGGTGACCACAAGGACGGTGACCTCCTCGTCGTGTCGGCGTTCACGAACGGCGGAGCCGTCAGCACGATCGACGTCTACAGGTGGGACCGGCCCAACCCGTCGCTTCCCGGCTCGCTGAACCCGACCTCTGTCGCGCACGGCGTGGACTGCAAGTCCACTTCGGCAGGAGATGACGTCTGTGCGACGACCAACGGCCCCACGAACGGCACCAACGGGACGATCACCACGCCATGGCCGACGGCGAACGCGAAGGACGGCGTGGGCCACTCGCTGCGCACCTCGGAGTTCTACGAGGGCGGCCTCGACCTGACTGCCAAGGGCCTCGGGGGCCACTGCTTCAACACCTTCACCGGTGACACACGATCCTCGCAGTCGCTGACCGCGACCCTCTTCGACTACTCGCTGGGCACGTTGGGCGAGTGCACGTCGAAGACGGAGACAACGCCCAGCTTCACGACGCAGCAGATCCCCAAGTCGGGTGACCCCGCGATCACAGCTAGTGACAGCGCGAAGATCACCGTCACGGGGATCTCGACGTTCAACGCGACGTTGAAGTTCTTCATCTGCGGTCCGAACGTCCCGGCCGGCACCGGCTGCACGACCGGCGGCGACCAAGTCGGTTCCACGCAGACGATCACGGCTCAAGGCACGTTCTCCTCGAGCTCAGCAACCATCACAGAGGTGGGGCGCTACTGCTGGCGGGCGGAGTTCTCCGGCGACTCGAACGCGGGAGTTCCGAGCTCGAAGGACGACAGCACGGGTGAGTGCTTCATCGTCACCCCGCGTCAGCCGTCTCTCTCGACGCAGGCCGGCACAAGCCCGGTCGACTTCGGGAGCCCGGTCACCGACACCGCGACGCTGTCCAACACTGCTGACCACCAGGGCAGCGGCGGCAAGGGCACCGACGGGTCGATCGACCCGACGACTGGAGGCGGCAAGGCGGGTGGCACCATCACCTTCACCCTTCTCAAGGATGACTGCTCGACGCCGGCCACAGGCACGGGGACGAACCCGCAGTCGGTGAACGTCAGCGGCGACAACACGTACGGCCCGGTGAGCTTCACTCCGGACGCGCCTGGTACGTACCACTGGGTCGCCTCCTACAGCGGCGACTCGCCGAACACGCTCAAGACGGATCACAACACGGCCTGCAACGACACCAACGAGGACGTCGTCGTCCGCCAGATCCCGACTTCGATCTCCACGGCACAGAAGGCGTACCCGAACGACTCGGCGACGATCTCGTCGACGGTCGCCGGTGACAACCTTCCCTCCGGTGGAAAGGTCGACTTCGTCCTCTACGACACCCTGGCCAATTGCCAGGCCGGCGGGGCAACGGGCAAGCTCTACACCGAGCCCACCATCACCGTCGGTGGCCAGAACTCCGTGACCGTTGGCACGTCCAACACCTCCGTGGCCGTCAGCACGAACACGACGGTCTACTGGAAGGTCACCTACGCTCCAGGCGACCAGGCCCACACGGGAAGGCAGAGTGCCTGCGCCGAGAGCACGCAGTTCACGTTCGTCAACGACTCGGGACCGGGGACGCTCTACCCCTGACCTCCGACCCATGACCACGTGATCGACAAAGGGCGGCCCCGGTCAATGACCGGGGCCGCCTCATGCGTCAGGACGCCGGGTCACACCCTTACACCGGGTAGCCCACGTGGGCGAGGGCCTGGCGCACGAGGATGCCGTGCGACCCCGTCATCTCGCCGCGGACCGCCATCGACGCCGCTTCCTCAGGCGTCACCCACGAGAGGTCGAGGGCGTCCTGCTGGGGCCGGCAGTCGCCCATGACGGCGACGACGAAGGCGAGCGACACGGCGTGCTGGCGAGGGTCGTGGAACGGGGTGACGCCTGGCGTCGGGAAGAACTCCGCGACGGTGAACGGCTGGGGCGAGAGCGGGATGCGGGGGAGAGCGACCGGGCCGAGGTCGTTCTCGATGTGCCGCAGGAGGGCGTCGCGGATCTTCTCGTGGTAGAGCACGCGGCCGCCGACCACCTCGTGGCCGATGCCTCCGTCGCTGTCGGCCCGCAGCAGCAGGCCGATGTGGGTGACGACGCCCCGGTCGTCGACACGCACGGGCACCGCGTTGACGTAGAGGATCGGCAGGCGGTCCCGGGCGCTGTCGAGGTCCTCGCGGCTCAGCCAGGCGCCTGTCGTCTCCGTCTCGTTCATGACCTCATCCTGCCAAACGCCTCGCCGGGGGCAATGCCCGCACGGGACCCGGGTGCGCCAGACTGGCCGCCATGGGAGAGCGCAGCGACACGACTGGCCATGTCGACTTCAGCGGCCGGGCCGACGCCGCGCCCTTCCCCGAGCGTTGGATCCACGGCGTCCGTCCGGGCGCGAAACGGGCCCGCCTCGAGGCCGAGCCGCCGCTCCAGGTCCACCGCCACGACGAGCACACCTATGTCCTGCGCCAGAGCAAGACGCTCACCTACGAGGGCCCCTTCCTCTACCTCCTCCTCGGCAACGAGCGGGCCCTCCTGCTCGACACGGGCGACTTCGTCGACCCCCTCCGTATGCCGCTGAGGACGACCGTCGACCGCCTCCTCGGCGAGTGGCTGGCTCATCACCCTCGCGACACCTACCCCCTCGTCGTGGCGCACACGCACGGCCACGGCGACCACGTCGGGGGAGACGGGCAGTTCGCCGACCGGCCCGACACGACGGTCGTCGGGCGGGACGTCGACGCGGTGCGGGCGCACTTCGGCTTCACGGACTGGCCGCGACAGACCGTGGCCTACGACCTCGGCGGCCGGGTGCTCGAGGTGACGGGCAGCCCGGGGCACGAGGCCGCCGCGATCACGATCCGCGACCCGTGGACGGGCTTCCTCCTCACTGGCGACTCCGTCTACCCGGGCCGCCTCTACGTCGAGGACGCCCCGGCCTTCACGCAGACGCTCGAAGCCCTCGTCGAGATCGCCGAGACCCGGTGGGTCAGCGCGGTCATGGGCTGCCACGTCGAGATGACGCGGACGCCCGGCGTCGACTATCCCATCGGCACGACCTGGCAGCCCGACGAGGCGCCGCTGCCGATGACCGTCGAGCAGCTGTGGGCCGTGCGCGACGCAGCCCGCGAGGTCGAGGCCAGACCCGGCGCCCACGTCCGCGACGACGTCATCATCTTCAACGGGCCGTGCCGCGGCGCCATGGTCCGCCAGCGGCTCCGACGCAGGGCAGCCGACGTCGCGAGCCGCTTCGGTGCCTGACGCCGTCCTGACGCCGTCGGTCAGCGAGGTCGCTCGAAGACCGTGCCGGGGTTCATGATCCCGAGCGGGTCGAAGACCGCCTTGAGCCGCCGCTGGCGGTCCAGCTCGTCCGCGCCGAGCTCGAGCCGGAGCCACGGCACCTTGAGCGAGCCGACGCCGTGCTCGCCGGTGATCGTGCCGCCGACGTCGAGCCCGAGGCGCAGGACCTCGTCGAAGGCCAGCCAGGCCCGCGCGAGCGCGTCGGGGTCGTCGTAGGGGTGGACGATCGACGGGTGGAGGTTGCCATCGCCGCCGTGGCCGCTGACGGGAATGAGGACGCCGTGCCGTGCGGCGATCGTCTCGACCCCACGGATGAAGTCGGCGAGCCGGGCAACAGGCACGCAGACGTCCTCGGCGAGACGCGCGCCGAGCGCCTCGAACGCGGTGCTCATGACGCGCCGCCCCTCGAGGAGCGCGTCGGCCTCCTGCGCGTCGTCGGCGACGGCCACCTCGGTCGCACCCGCACCGGCCATGAGGTCGGCATAGCGAGCCACGTCCTCCCCGGCGTGCCCGGGCCGGTCCGACTGGACGAGGAGCACGGCCTCGCAGTCGTTGGGGAAGCCGTAGTCGCCGTAGGCCTGGACCGCGCGCACGCTCGAGCGGTCGAGGATCTCGAGGAGGCTGGGCCGGACGGAGTCCCGGCGCAGGGCCACGATCCCGGCGACCGCGTCGTCGAGCGAGGCGAACACGGCGAGCGCCGTCAGTGCCGGGTCGGGAGCGGGGGCGAGCCGGACGAGGACCTCGGTGACGACGCCCAGCGTCCCCTCCGACCCGACAACGAGCCCGGTGAGGTCGTAGCCGGCCACGCCCTTCGCGGTCCGGTGACCCGTCCGCATCACCTCGCCACCAGGGAGGACGACCTGCAGCGCCTTGACCCAGTCGGCGGTGACGCCGTACTTGACGCAGCACAGGCCGCCGGCGTTGGTCGCGACGTTGCCGCCGATCGTGCACGTCTCCCACGACGCCGGGTCGGGACCGTAGAAGAGGCCGGCGCGGGCCACCTCGCGCTTGAGCGCAGCATTGACGACACCGGGTCCGACGACGGCGTACCCCTCGAGCGGGTCGACGTCGATGATCGCGTCGAGCGCCTCGACGTTGAGGACGATGCAGCCCTCGGTCGCGATCGCACCGCCCGCGCGCGAGGTCCGCGCGCCCTGCGGCACGACGGGCGTCCGGTTCGCCTGTGCGTGCTCGAGGACCGCGACGACGTCGGCCACGTCCCGGGCCCGGACCACCGTGTAGTCGCTGGGAGGTGCGCTCGACGCGGGGGAGGCGTCAGCGGCATACGTCCGCTTGACGTCGGGGTCGGTGACCTCGCGTGCGGCGACGCCGGGAGGGAGGGTGGGCACGTTCACAGGCTAGACTCGGGCACACAGGCGTTCGAGCCGTCATCAGCGGCGAGCCTCCGGAAGAACGGGTCCCCACCCCTGGCGGGGTGGTGGCCTCACTAGAACCGGACGGGTGGGCCCGTCACAGCCTTCGGCAAGAGCGGTCGTATGCCGCTCACCGTCCTTTCCCGGGGACCGTGGGCTCGTGCGGCAAGCGGGGTGGTACCGCGGCGGAGACGTCGTCCTCGTAGTGGGTCTGCAGGCCCTGAAGCCCGCAGCCAGAAGGCAGTACGAGTCGACCGACGCAACCGACGCAGGAGACCACGAGCATGACCTACCCGAAGGTCACGACCGACCAGGCCGGCACCACCGGCGTCCCGTCCAACCCGCGCTTCCCCGAGATCGAGGAGCGCATCCTGAAGTACTGGGACGAGGACGGCACCTTCATCGCGTCCGTCGAGGGCCGCGACGCCGGCACCAACGGCGACAACGAGTTCGTCTTCTACGACGGGCCGCCCTTCGCCAACGGTCTCCCGCACTACGGCCACCTGCTCACCGGCTACGTCAAGGACATCGTCCCCCGCTACCAGACGATGCGGGGTCGTCGCGTCGAGCGCCGCTTCGGCTGGGACACGCACGGCCTCCCCGCCGAGCTCGAGGCCCAGCGCCAGCTCGGCCTCAAGACCAAGCAGGACATCGTCGACCTCGGCATCGACCGGTTCAACGACGCCTGCCGCAGCTCGGTGCTCAAGTACACCGGAGAGTGGCGCGACTACGTCACCCGCCAGGCCCGCTGGGTCGACTTCGACCACGACTACAAGACGATGAACCCGGAGTTCATGGAGTCGGTCATCTGGGCGTTCAAGACGCTCTACGACAAGGGCCTCGTCTACGAGGGCTTCCGCGTCCTGCCCTACTGCTGGAACGACCAGACGCCGCTGTCCAACCACGAGCTGCGCATGGACGACGACGTCTACAAGATGCGCCAGGACCCGGCCGTCACGGTCGGCCTGCGCTTCGAGACCGGCGAGATCGCCCTGATCTGGACGACGACGCCGTGGACCCTGCCGTCCAACCTCGCGATGGCCGTCCACCCCGACATCGACTACGTCGTCGTCGAGTCCGACCACACCGGCACGACCGAGCGCTACGTCCTGGCCGCGGCACGGCTCGGGGCCTACCAGCGCGAGCTCGGGGAGGACGCGGCCGAGCGGGTCGTCGAGCGGCTCAAGGGGTCCGACCTCATCGGCCGGTCGTACACACCACCGTTCACGTACTTCCAGGGCCACGAGCGGGCGCACCGCGTCCTCGAGGCCGACTACGTCACGACCGACGACGGCACCGGCATCGTCCACATCGCCCCGGCGTTCGGTGAGGAGGACAAGGTCGTCACCGACGCGGCGGGCATCGCCCCCGTCGTGCCCGTCGGTCCGGACGGGCTGTTCACCTACCCCGTCACCGACTACGAGGGCATGCACGTCTTCGACGCCAACCTCCACATCATCGACCACCTCAAGGCCGCGACCCGGGGCGAGGGTGAGTCCGGCTCGGTGTCGGGCGGCACGGTCCTGCTCCGACGCGAGACCTACGACCACACCTACCCGCACTGCTGGCGCTGCCGCCAGCCGCTCATCTACATGGCCGTGTCGAGCTGGTTCGTCGAGGTGACGAAGATCAAGGACCGGATGCTCGAGCTCAACCAGCAGATCGAGTGGACCCCGGAACACATCCGCGACGGCCAGTTCGGCAAGTGGCTCGCCAACGCCCGCGACTGGTCGATCTCCCGGAACCGCTTCTGGGGCAGCCCCATCCCGGTGTGGCGGTCCGACAACCCCGAGTCCCCCCGCATCGACGTCTACGGCTCCTTCGCCGAGCTCGAGCGCGACTTCGGCGTGAAGGTCACCGACCTGCACCGTCCCTTCATCGACTCGCTGACCCGCCCCAACCCGGACGACCCCACCGGGCGCTCGACGATGCGTCGCGTCGAGGACGTCCTCGACGTGTGGTTCGACTCGGGGTCGATGAGCTTTGCCCAGGTCCACTACCCGTTCGACAACGCCGAGTGGTTCGAGCACCACTTCCCGGGCGACTTCATCGTCGAGTACATCGGCCAGACCCGGGGCTGGTTCTACACGCTCCACGTCCTCGCGACGGCCCTCTTCGACCGGCCGGCGTTCAAGACGTGCGTGAGCCACGGCATCGTCCTCGGCTCCGACGGCCAGAAGATGAGCAAGTCGCTGCGCAACTACCCCGACGTCTCCGAGGTCTTCGACCGCGACGGCGCCGACGCCATGCGGTGGTTCCTCATGAGCAGCCCGATCCTGCGCGGAGGCAACCTCATCGTCACGGAGCAGGGCATCCGCGACGGCGTCCGCCAGGTCATGATCCCGCTCTGGAACGCCTGGTCGTTCTTCGCGCTCTACGCCAACACCGCCCGCGGCGGCGCCGGCTACGACGCGACGCGCTCGACGTCGTCGAGCGACGTCCTCGACCGCTACCTGCTCGCCAAGCTCCGCGACTTCGTGTCCGACATGCGCGAGCAGCTCGACGCCTACGAGATCGCGGCGGCGTGCGACACGATGCGCGGGTTCCTCGACGTGCTCACCAACTGGTACATCCGACGCTCTCGGGACCGGTTCTGGGGTGGTGAGAGCGAGGAGTCGCTCGCCGCGTTCGACACCCTCTGGACCGCGCTCGAGACGGTGACCAGGGCCACCGCCCCGCTGCTGCCGCTCGTCACCGAGGAGATCTGGCGCGGCCTGACGGGTGAGCGCTCCGTCCACCTCGCGGACTACCCGTCGCCCGACGACCTGCCCGTCGACCACGAGCTGGTCGTCGCGATGGACCGCGCCCGCGAGATCTGCTCGACCGGCTCGAGCCTGCGCAAGGCGCGCAGCCTCCGTGCCCGGCTCCCGCTCGCCGAGCTGACCGTCGTCGTTCCCGAGCCGGCGGCCCTCGAGCCGTTCCGGTCGATCATCCAGGACGAGCTCAACGTCAAGCGGCTCACCTTCGTCGACCTCGCCACGGCGAGCGAGGCGGACTTCGGGGTGAGCCAGCGCCTCAGCGTCAACGCCCGGGTCGCCGGTCCCCGCCTCGGCCGCGACGTCCAGCTCGCCATCAAGGGCAGCAAGAGCGGCGACTGGTCGGTGACGCCCGACGGCGTCGTGACCTCCGGAGGCCTGGCGCTCGTCGACGGGGAGTACACCCTCGAGACGGTCGTCGCCGGTGACGGCGCCTCCGGCGCGGCCACGGCGATGCTGCCCGGTGGGGGATTCGTCGTCCTCGACACCACGGTGTCTCCCGAGCTCGCCACCGAGGGGGTCGCCCGCGACCTCGTCCGGGCCGTCCAGAAGGCGCGGCGCGACGCGGGCCTGCACGTGAGCGACCGGATCAGCCTGACGATCCAGGGTGCGGAGGAGGTGTTCGAGGCGACGGTCGCCCACCGCGACCTCATCGTCGGGGAGACGCTCGCGGCCCAGTTCGCCTCGGCCGGCCCCGACCACCCGCTCGCGGACGGCACGGGCACGTCGGTCGTTGTCGGCGACAACCATGCCGCGACGATCCTGGTGGGCAAGCTGTGATCGCGGCCCGGGCACGCGGCCTGGCCGGCTCCGGCCTCGCCGAGGACGACGTCGTCATCCGGACCGCGACGGGCGACGACCTCGACGGGGTCCTCGCCGTCGGCCACCGGACCTGGCCCGTCACCTTCGAGCCGATCGCCGGCCCCGAGTACGTCGCGATGGGTCTCGCCAAGTGGTGGACCGCCGACGCCGTGACCCCCTCGATCCGCGTCGGACGCACCCTCGTCGCCGTCGACGGCGACGAGGTCGTCGGGGTCGCGACCTACGGCCTCCAGGACGACGAGCTCGTCAACTGGAAGCTCTACGTCCTGCCCACCCACCACCATCGGGGGATCGGCACGAAGCTGCTCGACGCCGTCGTGGACCGCGCTCGTGAGCTCGGCCACGACCGCGTCGTGCTCTCGCACCTCGAGGGCAACGACGACGCGGCCAGCTTCTACGCGCGCCGCGGGTTCGTGGAGACCCACCGGGAATCGGGCGGCTCGGTCCTGCCCGACAGCATCTGGATGGCCAAGGACCTGACGGGCCCGGCCGACGCGTCCGGCCGGGGCGTGCGGGAGGAGGACCAGTGAGCGGACGTCCCGACGCGGCTGCCCAGGAGGCGGCGCGCAACCTCGAGCTGATGAGGCGGATGCGCGAGATCGAGGAGGAGATCCTCGCCCGCGCGCCCGAGAACGACATCGGCCCCTCGCTCGAGCGCATCACGGCGGTCATGGAGCTCGCGGGCGACCCCCAGCGGGCCTACCCCGTCATCCACCTCACCGGCACCAACGGCAAGACGTCGACGAGCCGGATGATCGACTCCATCCTGCGGGAGAGCGGCCTGTCGACCGGCCGTTTCACGTCACCGCACCTGCACGACATCCGTGAGCGGATCACCTTGTCGGGCAAGCCGATCCCGCGGGAGAAGTTCATCGCGGCCTACGAGGAGGTCGCACCCCTCATCGACATCGTCGATGCCCGGTCCCTCGAGTCGGGCGGTCGCCGGATGAACTTCTTCGAGGTCCTCGTCGCCGTGGCCTTCGCCGCTTTCGCCGACGCGCCCGTCGACGTCGCCGTCATCGAGGTCGGCCTCGGTGGGACCTGGGACGCCACCAACGTCGCCGACGGCCAGGTGGCCGTGATCACCCCCGTCGACCTCGACCACACCCACATCCTCGGCGACACCGTCATCGACATCGCGCGCGAGAAGAGCGGCATCATCAAGGCGGATGCCCTCACGGTCTCAGGGGTCCAGGACCCCGACGTGGCCGAGGTCCTCCTGGACCGCGTCGAGGAGGTCGGTGGGCGCATCGTCTTCGAGGGCAACGACTTCGGCGTCCTCGCGCGCGAGGTCGCGCTCGGCGGCCAGCAGGTGTCGCTGCGCGGGCTCGCCGCCGAGTACACCGACCTCTTCCTGCCGCTCCACGGCGCCCACCAGGCGAGCAACCTTTCGACGGCGGTCGCCGCGGTCGAGGCGTTCGTCGGGGGAGGGGAGCAGGCCATCGACCGCGACATCCTCGCCGCCGCCTGCGCGGCGATGACCTCGCCCGGGCGCCTCGAGGTCGTTCGGCGCTCGCCGACCGTGCTCGTCGATGCCGCTCACAACCCGCACGGGGCCCGCTCGCTCGTCGCCGCGCTCGAGGAGGCGTTCAGCTTCACCAAGCTGGTCGGTCTCGTCGGGATCGTCGCCGACAAGGACGCGGCGGCGATCCTCGAGGTTCTCGAGCCGGCCCTCGACCACGTCGTCGTGACGCGCAGCTCCTCGCCACGAGCGATGGCACCGGAGCGTCTCGGGCAGATGGCGACCGAGCTCTTCGGCGAGTCCCGGGTCACCGTCGTCGACAACCTGCCCGACGCCCTCGAGCAGGCCGTCACCCTCGCGGAGGAGGACGGCATGGGCGGCGGTGTCGTCGCGACCGGCTCGGTCATCACCGCCGGCGAGGTGCGTACCCTCCTCGGCGTCACCGAGGTCTGAGGCCGGCTCGGGGCACCCGTACGCTGGTCCCATGCCACCCCTCTTCCGCCTCGTCCTCATCGTCGCGGTGATCGCGCTCGCCGTCGTCCTCTACGGCCGGATCGTCGGGCGCCGTGACTCCGAGAAGGACTACGTCGGGGTCACCGATGCGGTGCGCGCCAAGGTGAGCCGTGAGATCAGCGCCGGGCACACGATCAACGCCATCAAGATCTACCGCGAGGCGACCGGTGCGCCCCTCGTCGACGCGAAGAAGGCGATCGACGGCTGGTTCGTGCCGGGCCAGGGGCCCGGCGTGCGCGACGCGGTGTCGTCGTGGACCGAGGGGCGCCTCACCGAGGAGGGGCGCCTGCACATCAGCCGCCTTCTCGAGGACGGCCGCCGCGAGGACGCCATGGCCCTCTACGCGGAGGCGACCGGCGCGAGCGACACCGAGGCCCAGGCCGTCATCCGCACGTGGGACACCACCCAGAACTACTGACGACCCGTCCAGACCGACGACCGACCGAGGGACCACACGACATGCGAGGACTCGTCCTCTACGGCCAGACCGGCAAGTTCACCTGGCGGATGCTCGCCACCGTCCTCGTCGGGCAGTCCCTCTGCGTCTTCTTCGGGGCCCTCGTCGCACGCGGCATCGCGGCCAGCGGTGACGACGCGAGCCACTCGACGGCATACCTCCTCGTCGGCAGCGGGCTCGCGCTGCTCTGCATCGTGGGCGCTGGGGCGCTCCGGAGGCCGTGGGGTGTGACGCTCGGGTGGTTCATCCAGGTCGCGACGCTCGCGAGCGCGGTCGTCGTCCCGATGATGTTCTTCGTCGGGCTCATCTTCCTCGCGCTCTGGGTCACCTGCCTCGTGCAGGGGGGCCGCGTCGACGAGGCCCAGGCGCGCCAGGCCCTCGACGCCGACGGCGAGGGCCCTTCGGGCGACAGGCCGGCCCCCGACGGCACCACCCGACCGGTGCAGGGTGGGGCCGATAGGGTGGGCGAGTGAGCACCGAACGATCCCTCGTCCTCGTCAAGCCCGACGGTTTCCAGCGCGGCCTCACCGGCGAGGTCCTGCGCCGCATCGAGGCCAAGGGCTACACCCTCGCCGCGCTCGCCGTCGTCACGCCGACCCGCGAGCAGCTGGCCGCCCACTACGCCGAGCACGAGGGCAAGCCGTTCTACGAGCCGCTCGTCGACTTCATGAGCTCCGGACCGGTCGCCGCCGTCGTCATCGAGGGCCAGGACTGCATCCGCGGCTTCCGCTCGCTCGCCGGTGCCACCAACCCGACGGAGGCCGCCCCCGGCAGCATCCGCGGCGACCTCGGTCGCGACTGGGGCCAGGCGGTCCAGCAGAACATCGTGCACGGGTCCGACTCGCCCGAGTCGGCCGTGCGCGAGATCGGCATCTGGTTCCCCGACCTCTGACGACCGGGTTCGATGTATCCGGGCGCGCTCCAGGCCGCGCGGATACATCGAACGGGGAGGGAAGTCGTGGACGACTACCTGAGGAGCGACGCACGCGTGATCGAGGCGCTCGACCGCGCCTGGGACCGCAGCCGCGAGTCGATCCAGTCGCGCTTCGAGCGGCTGCGGGGACGCGCCTTCCTCCTCCTGCAGTGCGCCGTCGCCGCCGGAGTCGCCTGGTGGGTCGCCCGGGACGTTCTCGGCCACACCGCACCCTTCTTCGCGCCGATCGTGGCCGTCGTCTGCCTCGGCATGTCCTACGGCCAGCGCCTGCGCCGCGTCTTCGAGGTGGCCGTCGGCGTCGCCGTCGGGGTGTTCACGGCTGACGTGTTCGTCCACGTCGCGGGCAGCGGCCCCTGGCAGATCGGTGCCGTCGTCCTCGTGTCGATGAGCTTCGCCGTGCTGCTCGACGGCGGCCCGGTGCTCATCACCCAGGCGGCCGTCCAGGGCATCGTCATCGCCGCCCTCGTCGCCAGCCCGGGCCAGGCCTTCACCCGCTGGACGGACGCCCTCATCGGAGGCGCCATCGCGCTCATCGCCGCGACCGTGGTCCCCCAGGCCCCCCTGCGCCGGCCCCGCGTCGCCGCCGCGCGGGTCGCTCGGACGATCAGCGAGCTGCTACGCCGAGCCGCCTCAAGTGCAGAGGACGGCGACGTCGAGGCCGCCGCCGAGGTGCTCGCGTCGGCACGGGCGACCGACTCGCTCCTGCGAGAGCTGCGGACCGCCGCCGACGAAGGTCTGTCCGTCATCAGCAGCTCGCCGTTCTCCCGCCACCACGCGACGGGGGTCCGCAAGATGGCCGACCTGGTCGAGCCGCTCGACCGGGCGATGCGCAGCACCAGGGTCCTCGTGCGCCGGGTCACGGTCACGGTCGCGCGAGGCGAGCCGTTGCCCCCCGGATACCGAGAGCTGCTCGACGACCTTGCCGACGCCACGGACGTCATCGGCCGCTCCCTGGCCGAGAACGCCTCGCCGACCGTCGGGCGCACCCCGCTCCTGCGCGTCGCCGCCGAGACGGGGGAGGTGCCGCGAACCGCCAGTCTCGCCACCGAGACTGTCCTCGCGCAGATCCGGTCCGTCGTCGTCGACCTCCTGCAGGTCACCGGCCTCGACGTCGACGACGCCATCGCCGCCCTGCCTCCGGAGCGGCCCCGCGACTGACCGCTGCGAGCGGGGTGAACCGTCGGGTATGCCGCTGGGCCGGGTCCCGGGCGGATTCAAGGGGTCATCGCAACACC
>NZ_AWSA01000057.1 GCF_000576595.1 Intrasporangium oryzae NRRL B-24470
ATCGGCCTCATTTTCGAGCGTTGCCGACAAAGGCTAAGTGAGACGTGAAGGCGCCCATAGCCTCACTTAGCGCATAAGTGAGGCTATGGGCGCCTTCGTGCCGGGCTCGTCCTCCGCTCGCCCGAGCAGGCCGGGGCAACCGCTCACCGCAATGCAATCAGTGTCGTGCTGATGTGGGGGCGCTGTGGGTGGGGTGGCCAAGCCGGGCTCGTGAGGCTGGAGGAACCACCCCATCCAGCCTCACGAGGAGCCACCGTGACCTCCACGACTCACACCGACCAGCGTCCCGACGTCCACGACATGGTCGTCATCCACCGTGCCTTCCGGCGGGAGTTCCCTGCCGCGGCGCGACTGATCCGAACCACGCCCAACGGCGACACCGCCCGCGCCAAGGTTGTCGCCGACCATCTGCGCCTGTGCCTGGGCGGACTCGAGATGCACCACACCGGCGAGGACATCCTCCTGTGGCCCCTGCTGCTCAAGCGCGCCGCGCCCTCCACCGGAGTCGTCGAGACGATGCAGGCCCAGCACCACGGCATCGACGCCCGCGTCGAGGCCCTGACCCCGGCGCTCGCCGCCTGGCAGGCCGCACCCACCAAGGCCACGGGCGAGCACCTCGCCACCCTGGTCAACCGTTTCAGCGAAGCCCTCTTCGAGCACCTCGACCTCGAGGAACGGGAGGTCCTGCCGCTGGCGAGCCGGCACGTCACCGCCGTGGAGTGGGACCAGATGGGCGAGCACGGCAGCGAGACCATGCGATCGAGCGAGCTGCCGATCCTCTTCGGGCTCATCCTCGAGGACGCCGACGCCGAGGAGCGGGCCCGGCTGCTCGCCAAGCTGCCGCTCGCGGTCCGGGTGCTGCTGCGGACGGTCGGCGCCTGGCAGTTCTCGCGCTACGTCACGCGCCTGCGGCAGAGCTGACCGTCGCGGCTCGCGCCTCGATCTCGGCGGCGCTCGCCCTGCGCCCCTCGTCCCAGCTCCGGGCGAACGCCGCCTCTCCCAGCGCGGCGCGAGTCGCGTCGAGACCGCGGTCCGACAGCGCGCGTGACACCGGGAAGGCGGGGTCGACGGCATCCGCCGCCGAGATCGAGGCGCTTGCGCCGAACAACCACGCCGCGGACGCAGGGTCGCCCACCCGCAGCGCCACGCTCGCGAGCGCGGGCAGGGCGTAGCCGAGCGTCCAGCTCATCCGGGCGCGCAGCGACACCGCGACGGCCTCGCCCAGCAGGGCCGCCGTCGCGGGCTCGTCGCCGAGCAGCTCGGTCAGCGTCGCGTGGACGTTGAGCGCGGTGGCGAGCGTGAACTCGCTGCCGAGCTCGCGCGCCGACGCGACCACCTCGGGCAGTAGCGCGCCGGCCGTCGCGAGGTCACCTGCCGCGAGCGCGACCTGCGCCTGCCCCAGCCGCGCGTGGACGGCGACCCAGGGGCGAGCGGCCTGATGCGCCTCGTCGAGCGCACGGGCGAGGAGCGCCTTGGCCGTGTCGAGGTCACCGGCGAAGAGGACGGCCTGACCGGCCAGGGTCAACGTCTCGCACGTGACGGCCGGGTAGGCGACCCGAGCGGTCAGCGCCATCGCGGCCCGGGCGTCCTCCGACATCCGCGCGACGTCGCCGGTGAGCAGGAGCAGCCCGAGGTGCGCGGTCAGCGCACGGCAGCGCGCGACGTCGGACGCCTCGGCCCCGACCCGCTCCAGCCAGCCCAGCCCCTCGCGCGCGTGGCCGCGCAACGCGAGGAACAGCCAGATCCCGGCCGCGAGCTCCGTGACCTCCACGACCCGATCGAGCTCCAGCAGCCGCAGGTAGGCCGACCGCAGGTTCGCGTGGTCGGCCTCCAGCCGGTCGAGCGTCGGCACGAGCTCGGGTCCTTCGAGCAGAGCGGCGTATGCCGCTGAGCGGGCTCGGAAGTGCTCCGCGTGCCGGTCTGCGGTGGCCGTCGCACGCCCCTCGGCGTGCAGCCGCTGCATCGCGAACTGCCGCACCGGCTCGAGCATCCGGAACCGCGGCTGGTCGTCCGGTGACGGCATGCGCAGGACGAGCGACTGCTCGACGAGCGAGCCAAGGGCGCGCAGGACGTCGTAACCGTCCGCGTCGCCATCTCCTCCTCCCGCCACGGCCTCCACCGCGTCGAGCGAGAACCCGCCGCTGAAGACGGCGAGCCGCATGAAGAGGTCGACCTCCTCCGGCTCGAGGAGGTCCATGCTCCACTCGAGCACGGCCGCCATCGTCCGGTGCCGCGCGGGCAGGTCGCGCGGGCTCGTGCCGAGATCGGCCTGCGCGAGGCGTGCGAGCAGGGTCGACGGGGACAGCAGCCGCAGGCCGGGTGCCGCGAGCTCGAGCGCGAGGGGCAGCCCGTCGAGGCGGCGGCAGATCGCGGCCAGGGTGGGCGCATCGCTCTCGGTGACGCCGACCGGTGCCCCGGCGGCGGCCGCACGGTCGAGCAGGAGCGCGACCGCGGGCGAGGCGGCGACCGCCTCCACGTCGTCGCCGGCCGGGGTCGACAGCGGCGCCAGTACGACCTCGTGCTCCGCGCGCACCCGCAGCGGGGCGCGGCTCGTCGCCACGACGACGAGGTCGGGGCAACGCGCCACGAGGTCGGCGATCGTCGGCCCGGAGCCCGTCAGGTGCTCGAGGTTGTCGAGGACCATGAGCACGCGCAATCCCCCGAGGTGCAGGACGAGAGCGTCGAGCGGGTCGGCGTGGGCCGCCTCGGGCAGCCCGAAGGCCGCCGCGACCCTCGGCACGACGAGCGCCGGCTCCCGCAGCTGCGACAGGTCGACGGCGAGCGCGCCTCCCGGGAACCCGGGCGCCTCGCGGTCGAGCAGCTCCATGACGAGCCGCGTCTTGCCGACCCCACCCGGCCCGGTGACCGTGACAAGACGAGTGGTGCCCGAGCGCACGAGGGCGCGCAGCCCGTCGAGCTCGGCCTCACGGCCGATCAGCCGCGTCGTGGGTCTGGTCAGAGGCGGTGCCGCGGGACCCGCGGGACCCGCGGGCCCGGGCGAGCGGGGAGCGTATGCCGGCCGGCCGGCATACGGCGTCGACGCTGCGCCACGGGGCTGGGCGAGGGAGCCCACGGGCTCGGGAGACGAAGGAGAAGGAGGCTGCGCGCCCGGGGACGACCCGGCATACCGGCTGGGGACCGCGGCGACGAGCTGGGCGCGCTCCGTGTCGTCGAGCGCGAGGGCGTCCGCGAGGGAGCGCACGGTGTGCGGGTAGGGGCGCCTGCGCTCCCCGCGCTCGAGGGCGCCGATCGCCTTGGCGGTGAGGCGGGCCCGCTCGGCGAGGTCCTCCTGGGTGAGCGACCGGGACTCGCGCAGGCGTCGGAGCACGACGGCGAACTCGCCCGGTGTCGACGCCCCCTCCACGGGTCAGACGGTAGTGGCTCGGATGCCGGGCCGGCAGTGCTTCTGGTGCCTCCGGGTGTGGTGCCGGTCTGGCGCTGAGCCGACCGGTGTGGTGCTGGTGTGGGCCTGCTGTGGGTGGGGTGGCGCCCGCCCGCGCACGAAGGTGGTCGATGACGGCGCACGGCCGTCCCTCTGAGAGGACAGATCATGACCACCAGCTTTCGCACGACGAACACCGCTCGCCGGACGGCCTCCGGCAGCCCGGCAGGCACGGGGACGTCGACGTACGGCCGGCACATGTCGGCAGTGCTCACCGCGGCGTTCGCACTGTCGGCCGGGCACACCGTCTACGCCTGGGTCGAGGGCATCGAGGACCCGAGCTTCACCGTGACCACGCCGCTGACGTGGGTCTTCTATGCCGTCGCCTTCGGGTCGGCGGTCTTGGCCCGGCGCACGTCCCGGGCCGCGCAGCTCACGGTGCTCGGCTACCTCGCGGCGCTGCTCGCCATCTCGATCTTCTACTACCCGACGACGTTCGGTCCGGCCCAGCAGACGGTCTTCGGCTGGTTCGAGAACGACGTCTACATCGGGCTGCTCGTGACGGCGACCTACCTCGGGGTGCAGCGCCTGCGTCGCACCACCCTCACGCCGGCCTGACGTGACGCCGCTCCACGGCGTGGCCCCAGCGGCATACCCCCTTGCCGACTGAACGCGGTGCTCGTTCCTGAACTCAGCGGCATAACACCGCGTTCGTGAACGAACACCGCGTTCACCGTGCCTCGTGGAGCGGGCGGGCTAGGCTTTCGTCCTGACACGAAAGGTGAGGGTGAGCATGCAGCGTTTCGAGATCGGTCCGAGCGACCTGGCCGCCAGCCGCTTCGCCTTCGCCCCGATGGCCGAGCTCGAGTTCCTGCTCCGTCGACTCGACCGGCCGGGCAGCCAAACGGCGACGGGCCGGGCGTTCAGCGCGTCCCGGTGGGCGCTGCGCTACGAGCCGGTGCGGCACGAGCTCGAGACCCGGGTGCTGCGGGCGCTGCGGCCCCAGAGCTGGGGTGTCGACTTCACGGCACCGCCGCCATCCCGCATGGCCCGGACGCCTGACGACGACCTCGAGGCCATCCGCTCGACCCCGCTGTCCGTGGCACGCGACCAGATCCGTCGCGCGCTCGCGCTCGGGCACGGGGTCGAGGACGACGTCCGTTCCGTCCTCGATCGCACGGACGTCGCCATCGTCCTCGCGGACGCGCTTGAGCGCCTCTGGCACCTCCTCGTCGAGCCGGACTGGCCGCAGCTGCTCGCGATCATGGATCGTGACGTCCTCTACCGCGCGGACCGGCTCGTCCGGCACGGATGGTCTGCGGCCCTCGAGGGACTGGACGCCCGGGTGCGCTGGGAGCCGGGTGCGGTCGTCGTCGACGGCCCGGCCGACGACGTCGTCCAGCTGCAGGGGCGCGGCCTCATGCTCGTGCCGTCCGTGTTCCTTTCCCCCGGCCCGGCGACGTACACCGAGGCACCATGGCGTCCGGCGCTCGTCTACGTGGCTCGCGGAAGTGCCGCCCTATGGGACCCCAAGCCCTCGACGCCGCTGGCCCTGGCGCGGCTGATCGGTCGGACTCGCGCGGAGCTGCTCCTCCACCTGGACACGCCGGCGTCGACGACCCACCTGGTCGCCGCGACGGGTCAGACGCTCGGGGCCGTGGGTGACCACCTCCGCATCCTCAGGGAGGCGGGCCTCGTCGCCCGCTCCCGCAGCGGTCGCGCGGTCATCTACCGGCGGACACCTGTGGGCGACGCGCTCGCGGCCGTCGGTTCGGCTTGGAGCTGACGGCCCCCCGGACGCTGCGGATCGTCCACGAGCTTTCGTGCCACGACGAAAGAGTCGCCCGCGCGACCGGACTTCTCGACCATCGGAGTCATGGGAGGTTCGCCGCAGACGGGCGTGAACGAGCGGGCGACCTACGCCTCGCTCCTTCGAACTCGTGGCGTGTCGGCCCTGTTCGGGATCTCGCTCACCACCGTGATCGCGACGTCCTTGCAGATCCTCGCCCTCTCGGTGGCGGTCTTCCAACAGACCGGCTCAGCCCTGTGGTCGACCATCGCGTTCGCGGCAGGGTTCCTCCCCCAGCTCGTCGGCGGGACCCTGCTGACCTCGCTGGCTGACCGGTGGCCACCGCGGGCCCTGCTCGCGTCGGGGTCGGTCGCCCGGGCCGCGTCTGCGTTCGTCATCGCCTTCGGCGGCCTGCCTCCCGCCGCCTCGATCGCCGTCGTCGCCGTCGTCGCCGTCTGGCAGCCGGTGCCGATGGCTGCCCAGTCGACCCTGCTCACCCGCCTCGTGACCGGAGAGCGGTACGTCCTGGGCCGTTCGGTGCTGGGCCTCATCAGCTCGGGCGCCCAGCTCCTGGGACTGGCCGCCGGTGGTGCAGCGGTCCAGCTCCTCGGAGCGACAGCCGCCTTCGCAGTCGCGGGACTGGTGAGCCTGCTCGGCCTGCTCCCGTTGCTGGCGATCCCCCGGACCTCGGGCGCGCCGGGGACGGCCCATCGCTGGAGACCCGCGGAGACCTGGGTGGGCAACGGTCGCCTCCTGCGCGACCCTGCCGTCCGACGGATCCTCGTCGCATGGTGGCTGGGGCCTGCCCTGCTCGTCGGCGCCGAGGCACTCGTCGTGCCCTACGTCGGCGAGCAGCGCACCGCCGGTATGCCGGCCGGCCTCCTTCTCGCGGCCTTCCCCGCCGGCGCCGCAGTCGGGGACCTCGTCGTCGGGCGGTTCCTGCCGGACGAGGTCCGCCGCCGCTCCGTTCCGTGGCTCTTCGCCCTCGTCGGCGCTCCCCTCCTGCCGCTCGCCTGGCACCCGGGCCTTGCCGTCGCGTGGACCTGCTTCGCGCTCGCCAGTGTGGGCATGGCCTACCAGCTCGGGGGCCAGCAGGCGTTCCTGGCCGCCGTCCCGGAGACGCAGCGCGGCCTGGCCTTCGGCCTGTTCAGCACCGGACTCATGGGCGGCCAAGGTGTCGGTCCCGTGATCGCCGGCATCTTCGCGGACCACATCGGCGCAGGCCTCACGATGACAGCCCTCGGCCTCGCGATCCTCGTCGCCGCGGCCCGGTTCGGCTCCGTGCCCGCGCCTCGGGTCGAGCCACCCGCGGCGGGCGCCCAGACGTGAACGAGCCCAGCGGCATACCGCTCAGGTATGCCGCTGGGCTCGTGGCGCACGAGGCTCGGTCAGCCGATCGGCACCGCCCAGAGGTCGGCGATGGACGGGTCGTAGTCGCCGGCGACGTCCTGGAACCTCACCCGCACGACGGACCCCTTGACCAGGTCAGGACGGTCGACGACGAACTGGTAGGCAAGGCTGGCCTGACCGGTCGTCGAGAACGTGTAGCGCCGCTGGTGCACCACCTGGCCGTTGACGAGGACGTCGTAGGTCTTCGTCTGCGACTGGTCGTACGTCTCGATCATCCGGAGCGCGAAGGGCCCGTCGGTCGGAACCGTCACGTCCATCTCGAACCAGCCACCCGGGTACGACGAGTGGGAGTACCGCCGGGTGAGGCCCGCCTCGACGCTGGTGCCGGAGTGCTCCGACGCCGTGAGGTGATGAGTCGCCTCGCTCGTGGCGTCGCCGAGGTCGACGTGGTCGGTGGAGCTCGCCGGCGGTGTCGGGACGACGACCCGCAGCGACCCGGAGGCCTTCTCGAGGTCGGTGGCACCGACGGCGGCCGTCACCGGAACCGTTCCGGTCGTGAGGTCGAGCGGCACGGCCACGGTCGACGTGATCGTGGCCGTGCTCCCGGCCGGGACGCTGAAGGCCTGGGCGGCGGGTGCCGTCCAACCGTCCGGCAGGCTCAGGGTGAGCTGGCGGCTCCGGGTGGTCGCACCCTGGTTCCGCACGACCGTGGTGACGACAGCCGACTGACCCGGCTCGGTCGGCGTCGACGGTCCAGAGACAGTGTCGATGACGACCGCCGGCGCGACCGTGACCATGGCGCTCACCGGCAGCGTCGCCGTGGACTGGTGGAACTGGTAGCTCGCCGCGGCGGCAAGCTCGACGGCCGCCGGAGTGGCGTCGGGTGCAACGGTCACGGTGAAGTCGAGGCTCACCCGCTGGCCCGGCGCCACCTCCGTGGCACCCGGCACCGCCTGGACGGTCCAGCCGGCCGGCGACGTGAGGGTCGCGTCGATGCCGCGGATCGTCTCGGTGCCACGGTTGTCGACCACGACCCGAACGGTGCCTGTCCCGCCCTGGACGAGGGCGCCGTCCGGCGGTACGAGGCTGACGACCGCCCCGACGAGGCGCCCCGACGCGGTCGAGAGCCGGGAGGCGACCGTGGACAGGACGTCGAGGTACGCCTTGGCCTCCGCGCTCGTCAGGCCACCCGCCTTCTGCTTCGTCTCGACCCACCGACGCAGGTCCGCCGCCGTCGACAGCGCCCCGTGCAGGAGCGAGGCCGTGTCGGCGTCATGAGCGAGGCGCGCCTTCCACGTCGCCTCCACCTCGCGGGCCAGCTTGTCCCACTGGGTCGCGAGGTGGTTCGCCGTCCCGGACGTGATCGACGCCGGCATCGTGAAGCCCGACACGGCTGCCCGCGCCTCTCCGATCGAGCCGAGCACGTCGTCCACGGTGAAGTGGTACGCGCCGGACCCGGCCCGGAACACGGCCGCACCGCGCTCCATCCGGAGGAAGGTCAGGCCCTCCGCGTCGGACGCCGGGGCTCCGCCCTCGAGCACGGCCCAGCGGCTCGGCGCGGGGACGTGGACCTCCGACGTCGTGTTCGCCGGGACGGTCACGTCCAGGGTGATTCCGTCCGCCCCGGTGCGCCAGGACGAGGCGATCGTGCCGTACGGCGTCTCGTGGCTCATCCGTGCCCAGTCGACGCCGGCGCCCGGCTCGGGGGCGATGACGGACTGCCGGTAGCCGGGTTCGAGCGCGGACACTCCCGCGAGCGTCCGGTACATCCACTCGCCGACCGCGCCGTAGGCGTAGTGGTTGAAGGAGTTCATCTCGACCGGGCCGAAGGTGCCGTCCGGCATGATCGAGTTCCAGCGCTCCCACACGGTCGTCGCGCCCTTGCCGATCTCGTAGCCCCACGACGGGTAGTCGGTGTTCTGCAGGAGGCGGTAGGCGACGTCGGTACGACCGATCGCCGTGAGCGCCGGCAGGAGCCCGTCGACCCCGAGAAAGCCGGTCGACAGGTGCCAGTCGCGACGCTCGATCGACGCGACGAACTTCGCGGCCACGAGGTCCTTGCGGTCCGCGGGGACCAGGCCGTTGTTGATGGTGAGGATGTATGCCGTCTGGCTGTCTCCCTTGACCGTCCCGTCGGCGGCGATGAACGCAGCCTGGTAGGCGCGGGTGATGTCGGCGAGGCGGGCCCGGTAGGTGGCCGCGTCGTCCTTGCGCCCGGTCGCGTCGGCCATCTCGGCGAGCTCACGAGTGCTGCGGGCGACGAAGGCGGTGTCGAGGACGTCCGCCGACGTGTTGTCGTCGAGGTTGAGCCAGTCGAGGTAGCCCCCGGTCGACCGGATGTGGTTCGTCGAGTCGCGGTCCAGGTAGTCGACGTAGCGCTTCATCGCGTCGTAGTTGTCGTTGATGACCTTCGTGTCGCCGTACGCCTGCCAGAGCGCCCACGGGACGTGGACTCCGGCGTCGGCCCAGCCGGCCGACCCGTAGCCCCCGTCGAAGCGGCCGGGGATCACGGGTGCGACGCCCGGGAAGGCCCCGGCGGCGTTCTGGGTGTCGCGCAGGTCCTTGAGCCACTTGGACAGGAACGCCTGGGCGTCCATGTTGTAGACCGCAGTCCGTGCGAAGACGTCGATGTCACCCGTCCAGCCCATGCGCTCGTCGCGCGCCGGCGTGTCGGTGGGGATCGACAGGAAGTTGCCGCGCATGCCCCACTCGATGTTGCTGTGCAGCCGGTTGACCAGGGCTGACGACGTCTCGAACTCGTTGACGAGCGGACCGTCGGTCCCCAGCACGACACCGACGATGTCCGAGTCGGCCGGCGCCTCACTCACACCGGTCACCTCGACATAACGGAACCCGTGGAAGGTGAAGCGCGACTCGTACTGCCCCGCGCCGTCCGCCCCGAAGGTGTAGTAGTCGGTCGCCTTGGCGCTGCGCAGGTTGGCCGTGTAGATCGACCCGTCCTTGTTGAGGACCTCGGCGAACCGGAGCCGGGCGGTCGTGCCTGCAGCCCCCTTGAGGGTGACCCTCGCGCGCCCGACCATGTTCTGGCCGAGGTCGTAGAGGTAGGTGTTGGCGGTGGGCGACGCGATCCGGTGCGCCGCGAGCTCCTGGGTCACGCGGACCGGCTGGTCCGTCTGGGGCTCGAGGAGGTTCGTCGCTGAGGGGACGACGGTGACCGCGCGCCACGCCGACGCGTCGTACCCCGCCTTGTCCCAGCTCCCGACCGCCGAGGCGCGACGGGCGTCGTAGGACTCGCCGTCGAGCAGGTCCGCCGAGGTCCGGGGCCCGGGCGTCGCGCGCCAGCTGCCGTCGGTGCCGACCGTCTGGGTCGTTCCGTCGGCGTACACGATGCGCAGCTGCGCGAGCAGTGACGTGCGGTCCCCCCAGACTCCGGTGCCGAACATCGCGACCTTGCCGGCATACCACCCGTTGGCCACCTCAGCCCCAACGGCGTTCGTGCCGGGCTGCAGCTGGGAGGTGACGTCGTACGTCTGGTAGGCGATCCGCTTCGAGTAGTCCGTCATCCCCGGGGCCAGCTCCTGGTCTCCGACGCGAGCTCCGTTGAGCTGCAGGGAGTAGAGCCCCCGAGCGGAGGCGTAGATCCGCGCGCTGGCGATCGGCTTGTCGGCGACCTCGAACTCCTTGCGCATGAGTGGGACCTCGTTGCCGACCGCGACCCAGGCCTCCCCCGCGTTGCCCTCGACCTGGAGTCCGTCGGGGGTGACCGTCCCGGCGGTGAACGACCGGTCGCCGCTCGGGAAGGACGTCTGGACGAGGGCCTTCCCGTCCGCGCCTGTCACCGTCACGTCGCGGACGAGTCCGCTCTCGGCGCCGCTCGTCCGGAAGCCCATGATGCCGGGCCCGGCGAACGTCGTGTCGTCGCGCCGGTCGAGCACGGCGCCGTCGACGCTCGTCGTGATCGTGCTGCCTGAGACGGCGATGGAGTACCGGTGTGAGTCGGCGAAGCTGAATCCGGCCGGGAACGGCGTGGCCGCGAGGACCGAGTAGCCGCCGTTCTTCACGTGCGGCCGAAGGGCCTTGGACGCCTCGCTGAGCTGCCACATGTAGGCGTGCTCGGTGTCGCGCCCGCGGAAGTACACGCCGAGGGCACCCGAGATCCGCGAGGCCGTGAAGTCGATCCGGTAGTCGGTCCACTCGGGGCCGTAACGGGTCGCTCCCACGGCGCTGACCCAGTCGGCGGTCCACTCGTCCGCGCTGAGCAGGCCCGCCTCGAAGGTGGCCGGGGCACTCCAGTCGGAGGCGGTCCCCGTGTCGTCCCACACCCGGACCGACCAGAAGTAGCGCGTGTGCGACTGCAGTGCCGGGCCGCCGTAGGGCACGTTGACGGAGCTTCCCGAGGCGACCCGGCCGCTCCCCCAGACATCGGCGCTGCCGGCCGTCCGGCCGACCCGGATCTCGTATGCCGCTTGGCTCACTCCGCGGCGCGCCGAGCTCAGCTGCCAGCTGAGCTGAGGGGCCGCGCCGGGGATGCCGAGGGGGTTGACGAGCGCGTTGGTCCGAAGCGCCGTGACGCCCGTGGCTGCCGATGACGCGGCGGTCGTCCCGCCTGTCGCACTTGGGGTGGCCACGTCTGCCCGCGCGCCAGCGGGTGCCAGCACGGCGCACGTCAGCGCGGCCAGAACGGCTACGAGACGGGGTAGAGGTCGGGGTCTCACGTCATTCCTCCTTGAATGAATCGTTTCATTTCGTCCCGAATGTAGGGGTCGGCCACTCTTTGGGGAACGAAAGTGTCCGGAATCGGTCAGATCGTCAGATGAGGCCGCGCCGCACGGCCCAGACGACGGCCTCGATCGGTGCGATGACGCCGATCCGGTCGCAGACCCGCCTCACGCGGCGCCGGAGGGTCCGCTCCGACACCCCGAGCCGACGGGCGACGACGTCGAGCTGGAGCCCGCCGGCGATGAGGGAGAGCAGGGTGAGGTCCTGACGGCTGAGCAGCGGCGCGGTCGGGGGCGTGGTCATGGGCGCGGTCGTGGGCGCGCCGGGCACAGCACCGGCGGGCGGTGCGGGCGGCCGGGCCTCAGGCGGACGGTCGGAGGCCCCTCCCGCCCGACGTGGGGACGGAGCGGCAGGAGAAGGTCCACGGCATACGGCAGGCATGTCCCCGGCGCCCTACTCGAGGGCGCCTCCTCCCGTCGTGCTGAGCCGTGGTTCCGAGCGCTCGCCCCGGCGTGACGCCGGTCCGGTCGAGCTCCGGACGACAAGCTCGGGCTGGAACACGACAGGGCGCGGCGCGGCCTCGGTGAGCAGGAGGTCCGCGGCGGACCAGCCGAGCTGGTAGGTCGGCTGGCGCACCGACGTCAGCGGCACCGCGAGCTCGCCGGCGAAGGAGACGTCGTCGTACCCGATCACGGAGAGCTCCTCGGGCAGGGCCAGTCCACAGGCGCGCGCATGTCGCATCGCGCCGAGCGCGACGAGGTCGTTGACGCAGAAGACCGCGGTGACGTCGGGGTTGCCGGCGAGGAGCCGAGCCATCCCTGCCTCACCTCCGGCAGCGTCGAGCGTCTCGACCTGCTGCTCGACGAGCTCCGCCGCGCCGCCGGCGGCCCGGATCGCGCGACGGGCCCCCGTCTGGCGCGCGCGGCACTGTTGAAGCGACAACGGCCCGTTGACGAAGCCGATCCTGCGATGGCCGAGAGACAGCAGATGGGCGACCGCGGTCCGTCCGCCGGCCGCATCGTCGGTGACGACGGACGCGAAGCCCTTCGCCCGGGGACGGTGGTCGAGGAAGACGACGTCCGTGCCCTGGTCCGTGAGCCGCTCGAGGTGGTCGACCGTCCGTTGCGACGGCGTCAGCAGGACGCCACGCAGCCGCTGCTGCGCGAAGGTGTCGAGGATCATCTGCTCGCGGCCCGGGTCGCCGTCAGAGCTGCTGAGGATCATCGTCAACCCGTCCTCGATGAGCCGGTCCTCGATACCGCGCGCGACCTCCATGAAGAAGGGGTTGGAGATGTCGAGGACGAGCACCCCGGCCGTCCGCGAAGCACCAGCGCGCAGCTGCCGGGCGGAGGCGTTCGGCACGAACCCGAGCTGTTCGATCGCGTCGTGCACGAGCTGCCGGGTCGGGTCGGCGACGATGTGCGGGCGGTTGAGGACGTTGGAGACGGTGCCCACCGAGACGCCTGCGCGGCGGGCGACGTCGCTGATCCTGGCTTGAGGGTGCCCGCTGGTCACCGGGTTTCGCAGGCTGCTCATGGCTCTCGACTCGCCCCTCCTCTGCGGCGTGAGCTCATGCTGCTTGAATCCGTTCAATCACGCAACAGGAAGCCGTGCTGGACCGCCGCCCGAGCTCGGGGCCGGAGCAGCGGGAATGCCGCTTGGGGGTCTACCAGGGGTCAGGAACGGGGCCAGGCGGCGAGCCCTTTCGCGGCGGCCTCGACGAAGGCCTCGAAGATCCCGAGCCGGTCATGGTCCGGTCCCGCGGGGTCCTCGGGATGCCACTGCAGGGCGAGGATCCACCGCTCGCGGTGTTCGATCCCCTCGATGATGCCGTCGTCCGCGAGAGCGCTCACCACGAACCCGTCCGCCACGCGGTCGATCGCCTGGTGATGGCCCGAGCGAACGGTGAGCCGGTGGTTCGCGACGAGCGAGGCGAGCCGGGTGCCATCGACGATCGTGACCTGCTCGTCGACGAACATGGGTTCGCCGGGGCCGCCCCGGTGGAGCCGGTAGTCCTCGATGTCCGGGATCACCGTGCCGCCGCCGGCGACGTTGACGAGCTGCGCGCCACGACAGATGGCGAGGACCGGGCGCCCGGCGGCGACGACGACCTCGAGGGCTGCAATCGTGTCGCGGTCCGCGCGGAGGTCGACGCCGTACGAGTTGGGGATCGACGTGTCGTAACAGCCGTAGAGCGACCCGTCCACGTCGCCGCCACCGAGCACGAGGAGCCCGTCGAGCTCCGCCACCGTGGACGGGTCGGCGAGCGCGGTCGAGGTGTCGAAGAGCTCGAACGTCGCCTCGAGCCCGACGAGGGTGGCGAGCGCCGTGGACGTGAACGTCCGGACGAGGTCGGCGACCGGCTCGGTCAGGTCCGGGAAGTTCAGCGAGACGAGCACGGCGATCCTCGCCACGGGCCGCTCGGGCCTGACGCCGGGATCCACCTCCTCCAGCCGGACCACCGGCACCCCCTCGCCGGTAGCACCGGCCCCGGCCGCGCGTGCCCCGTCCGCGCGAGCCTCGTCCGCGCGGGTCTCGTCGGTCCTCACGCTCACAGCTTGATCCACGTCGTCTTGAGCTGGGTGTACTTCTCCATCGCGTGCAGCGACTTGTCCCGGCCGAAGCCGGACTGCTTGTAGCCGCCGAACGGGACGGTCATGTCGCTGTCGTCGTAGCAGTTGACCCAGACGGTCCCGGCCCGGACCCGCTTGGCCATCGTGTGCGCGGTCGACAGGTCCGTCGTCCAGACGGCAGCCGCCAGGCCGAAGTCCGTGCCGTTGGCCAGTGCTACGGCCTCGTCCGGGGTGTCGAACGTCAGCACCGACAGCACCGGCCCGAAGACCTCCTCGCGCGCCACGGTCATCGACGGATCGACCTGCAGGACAGTCGGTTCGACGTAGTAGCCGCCCGTCTCGCGCAGCACCTGGTGCCCGCCGACGAGCGTCGTCGCGCCCTCGGACGCGGCCCCCGAGATGAAGCCCAGCACCCGCTCGAGGTGCTGCTCCTCGACGAGCGCGCCGAGCGTGCTCCGAGGGTCGAGCGGGTCCCCGACGACCTCGCGCCGGGAGGCGGCCACGACCCGCTCGACGAGCTCGTCGCGGATCGACCGGTGCACGAGCAGGCGCGAGCCCGCCGAGCAGCTCTCCCCCATGTTGAAGAAGATGCCGCTCGCCACCTGCGCCGCGACGTGGTCGAGGTCGGGCGCATCGGGCATGACGATGTGCGGCGACTTGCCGCCGAGCTCGAGGGACACCGGCTTGATGTTGGACTCGGCGGCATACGCCATGAACAGCCGGCCGACCGGTCCGCTGCCCGTGAAGGTCACCGCGTCGACGTCCATGTGCCGGCCCAGGGCCTGCCCGGCGGTCGGGCCGAAGCCCGGGACGACGTTGAGGACGCCGTCGGGCAGCCCGGCCTCCGCAGCGAGCTCAGCGAGGCGCAAGGCCGTCAGCGGGGACTGCTCTGCCGGCTTGAGCACCATGGTGTTGCCCACCGCGAGCGCCGGCGCGACCTTCCACGCCGCCATCATGAGCGGGTAGTTCCACGGCACGACCGCCCCGACGACGCCGATCGGCTCGCGGGTGACGAGCGCCAGCCGGTCGTATGCCGTCGGGGCCACTTCGTCGTAGTGCTTGTCGACCGCTTCGGCGTAGAAGTCGAGGGCCTGGACGGTGACGCGGATGTCGACCGCGATGGCGTCGGTGAAGGGCTTGCCCATGTCGATGCTCTCGAGCAGGGCGAGCTCCTCGGCGTGCTCCTCGACGAGCCGGGCGAGCCGCTGGAGCACCCGGCGGCGCTCGCGCGGGTGCTGCTCCGACCAGATGCCGGAGTCGAAGGCGCGTCGGGCCGCCGCGACCGCGCGGTCGATGTCCGCGGCGTCGCCCTCGGCGACGTGGCCGATCACCTGCCCGTTGCGCGGGGACACGCGGGCGAAGGTCCGGCCCGAGGCGGCGTCGACGTGCTCGCCGTCGATGAACAGCCGGCTCGGGATCGTCAGCGCGGCGGCGCGCTGCTCGAGCTCGGCCCGCCGGGCGCTCTCGGCGCTCCCGGGGGACAGCGCGGGTGCGCTGGGGGTCGTCGTGGTCGTCATTGGATCGGTCCCTTTCGTCGGGCGGCGCGGTCGACGAGGTCGGCGAAGAGCGCCGCGTCGGAGGTGGAGGTCAGGTGGCGGTCTTCGGGATGCCACTGGACGGCGATGACGTCGGCGGACTCGTGCTCCACGGCTTCGACGACACCGTCCTCGGCGACGGCCGTGACGGTGAGGCCGCGGCCGAGCCGGTCGATCGCCTGATGGTGGTACGAGGACACGTCGATGGAGTCGGTGTCGACGACCTTGGCGAGCCGGCTCCCGGCGACGACGTCGACGGCATGGACGGCGTTGCCGTGGGGCACCGTCGTCTCGGTCAGGTGCTGGTCGAGGGTGCCCCCGCAGACGACGTTGAGCACCTGGAGGCCGCGGCAGATCGCGAGGGTCGGGATCCCGGAGGCGAGGTACGACCGGGTGGCGGCGATGTCGAGGTCGTCCTGGAAGTCGACGACCGCCGCCGTCTCGGGATGCGCGTCCTGGCCGTAGCGGGCCGGCCCGAGGTCGGCGCCACCCGGGACGAGCAGCCCGTCGAACCGGGCCAGCCGCCCGGTCAGTCCTTGGTCCGGCCCGGCCGCGGGCCCGTGGAGCACGACCGGCTCGCCCCCAGCGGCATACACCGCCTCGCAGATCGCCTCGGCCGCGAGCGTCGCGGTGAAGCGGAGGATCGGCACCGAGTCGGCCCGGCGGCCGACGACGGCGATGAGCGGTCGCGCCGTCACCTCGCCTCGATCCCTGCGGCCCCGGCCGCAGCCCCGGCCCCGGCCCCACCCTCGGCACAGACACCGGCCTCGGCGGACTCTGGGCCCTCGTGAACCGCCTCGGTGAAGGGGTAGTCGAGGGTCGGCAGCCACTGCTCCCAGGCCGCCCGATGCCGGCCGTCGGCGATGACCCGGCCGAGCGCCCTGTCGATCGCCTCACGCAGGTCGGTCCGCTCCTTGGAGACCCCGATCCCCCACCGGTTCCCGGTGCGGACGGTGAAGGCCACCTCGAAGCGCGGGTCCGAGTCCCCGAGCGGGACGAAGACCACGTCGTCGTCGACGACGGCGTCGACCTCCTCGGCCGCGAGCGCGGCGAGCATGTCCGCATAGACGTCGTCCGAGTCGCCGCCGAAGGCCACCGGCTCGGCGCCGTCGAAGGTCTCCGCCAGCGCCATGTTCGTGCTCGCCGCGATGGCCGCCACCCGCCGTCCGCGCAGGTCCTCCGGTGAGGCGATCGGGTCGCCTCGGCGGACGAGCACGCTCTCGTGGAACACGGCATACGGGCGGGTGAAGTCGACCTGGGCCGCACGGAGGGGGGTCATCCCCTGGCCGCAGAGGACCGCGTCCGCTCCGCCCGCCTGGACGACGGGCAGCAGGTCGGCCCAAGGGACGACGACCCACTCCAGTCGCCGCCCGAGCTCGGCGGCGACGAGCTCGGCGACCGCGGGCTCGAAGCCCTCACGGCGCCCGGTGGCCGGGTCGCGCAGGCCGAAGAGCGGCGGCGCGTCGGAGTCGATGCAGGCGAGCCGCAGCGGCTCGGCAGGCTCGGTACGCCCGGCAGGCCCGGCAGCGGCGGTCACGGCACGTCCTCCCAGTAGGTGTCCTTCTCCCAGTCGGTGACGTAGCCACAGAAGCGGGCCCACTCGTCGCTGCGGTAGTCGACGAGGAGGTCGGCCAGCTCCGGGCCGAGCGCCTTGCGCAGGACCTCGTCGCCGCGGAACGCCGCGATGGCCTCGCCGAGGTTGAGCGGGAGGGGCGCGAACCGCGCGTCCTGGGCGGAGTCGTAGCTCGACCCGATCGTCGGGGCGCCCGGGTCAAGCTCGTTCGTGAGCCCGTCGTCGATGGCGGCGAGCAGGACGGCGTGCGACAGGTAGGGGTTCACGGCGGCATCCGGCAGCTTGTACTCGAGTCGGCCGTTGGCCGAGAGGCGGACCGTGCACGTCTTGTTGTCGAGGCCCCAGTTGATCTGCGACGGGGCGAACTGGCCCGAGTCCCAGTAGCGCTTGTAGGAGTTGACCGTCGAGCCCATGACGAGCATCGCCGAGGCCGAGTGGGCCAGGACGCCACCGAGCGCGGCCTTGCCCTCGTCGCTGAGGTGCAGCTCGGTGACACCGGGCGTCTCGAGGACGTTGACGCCGTCGCGCCAGAGGCTGAAGTTGTGGTGGCAGCCGTTGCCCATCATGCCGGTGGCGGGCTTGGGCATGAAGCTCGCCTCGATGCCGAGCTCGCGGGCGACCTGCTTGCAGACCTGGCGGTAGGTCGTGAGGCGGTCGGCCGTGAGGTCGGCGTGGTCGTACATCCAGTTCAGCTCGAACTGGCCCTCGTCCTCGTAGTCGCCCTCGACCATGTCGAGTCCGAGCGCCTGGGCGTAGTTGATGACCTTCTGGTAGATCGCGCGCCCCTTCTCGAGGTGCTCGATGTGGTACGCCGGGCTCGAGCCCGGGCGGAAGGTCGCGTTGAGGCCCGGCCCCCGCCACGTCATCTCCGGCTCGGTGCCGGTCCGCAGCTCGAGCCCCGTCCGGGCGGTGAAGTCGGCGTGCATCCGCTTGAGCAGGCCGCGGGAGTCGCTGGCGAAGGCCTCGCCGGCGCCGGAGCGGACGTGGTCCGGCTCGTAGAGGCGGCAGAAGACCCGGGCCACCGACGTGTCCCAGGGCAGCACGGCGAAGGTGTCGAGGTCGGCCATCGCGGTGTACTCGGGCGCGTGGACGCCACCACCGAGCAGGACTCCCTCGCGGGTCGACTGGAGGTTGGCGATCGCGGTCCGGTGCTGCTGGATGCCCTTGACGGCAAGGCGCGCGAAGTGCCGCGCCGGCACGACCTTGCCGACGACGCGGCCGGTGATCGTGACGGACTGGAAGTAGACGAACTCGACGCCGCGGTCGCTGATCGTCGACAGGATCTGGGGCAGCAGCTCGCTCGAGGCGTTCGCCTCGCGGTGCTGGTCGAGCGGGGTGGTGGGCATGGGTGGACCTTTCGGGGGCAGTCGAGTGGTTCGAGGAGAGAGGCGGGCGGGTCAGGCGGAGACCGGGATGGCGGGCGTGCGGGCGAGGAACTCCTCGCGCAGCTCCCGCTGCCGTGCGGGCGGGAGGTTGACCGCGATGGTCCCGACGTGGGAGCCGAGGCGGTGGTAGGTCAGGAGGACCCCGTCCGCGAGACGGTCGAGGTCGCCCTCGACGAGGCGCGCCTCGTCGGCGAGGCCGGGAGAGCCGAAGCTCTGGAGGCGCAGGTCGAGCTGGTCGCTCCAGAAGGACGGGACCGGCGCGAAGGGCAGCGGGTCGGGCGCCGAGCCGGTGAGCTCCGCCAGGAGCGTCGTCGCGGCGCGCTTGGCCGTTTCGGTGGGGATCGACCAGTGCTCCACCCGCCGAGGCACGTCGTCGAAGAGCGGGTTGGGGAACCGCGCGACGTCCCCGACGACGACGACCCGCTCGGCGCCGACGACCCGCAGGTCGTTGTCGGCCAGGACGCCGTCGCGCAGGTCCAGGCCGTTGCCGTCGAGCCACTCCGTGTTGCAGAGCGAGCCGACCGACTCGACGACGAGGTCGGCGTCGAGGACGGTCCCGTCGGCAAGTCGCAGGCCGCGGACCCGCTGTGGGGCCGTCGGATCCTCGACGTATGCCGCTGGGCTCGCTCCCAGGACGAAGCGCACTCCCGCTCGCTCGTGGTGGCGCTGGACCGCTCGTGCCAGGTCCGAGCCGAGGACGCGCTCCATCGGGGCGCCGAAGGGTTCGACGACGGTGACGTCGCAGCCTCGCTTGACGAGGGTCGCGGCGGTCTCGCAGCCGATGAAACCCGCGCCGATGACGACGACCGACGTGCGCTCGCCGGTCACGGAAGGCTCGGTGAGCCCGGCCAGCTCGGCTCGGAGGCCGACGCAGTCGTCGAGCGTCCGGAGGGAGTGCCGGCCCTGCACCGGCCCCGGCAGGTCGAGGCGCCTCGGCCGCAGCCCGGTGGCGAGGACGAGGCCGTCGTAGCGCAGGCGCTCACCGGTCCCCAGTCGCAGCTCCCGGCGCGCGAGGTCCGAGCCGACCACGGGGACGCCGAGCGCGAAGTCGACATCGGCCGTCGACGCCTTGCGCCGGAACTCCACGCGGCCGTGCAGGCGTCCCGGGTCGTTGTCCCCCGCGTCGGCGAGGACCTCCTTCGACAGCGGTGGCCGGTTGTACGGCAGGTGTCGCTCCTCGCCGATGACGGTGACCCGGCCCTCGAAGCCGCGGGCCCGGAGCTGCTCGGCCGCCCGAAGGCCACCGAGAGAGGCGCCCACGACGACGACGTGCGGGGTGGTCACGTCAGCCCTCGATGAGGATGGCCTGGACGGGGCAGACGTCCGCGGCCTCCTCGACCTCGGCGCGACGGCTCTCCTCGGCGATCTCCTCGTACTCGAGCTTGCCGTCGTCGTTCATCCGGAACACGGCAGGAGCCGCGATCGCGCACTGCCCGTGGTCCTGGCAGAGGTTCAGGTCGACGATGATCTTCATGGCTGTGACGTCCTTGTCTGGTCTGGGTTCGGATCGGATGTCCGGGGGCGGGGATCGTTGCGGTGGGTGGGCGCGCGGGACGCCACGGGTGGGCGGCAGCCGGCCCAGCGGCATACCGCGTGGCGGTTGGGACCGTCAGGCCCCTGGCGTGAAGGCGATCGGGAGGGTCATCGGCCCGGTGTTGCCCGAGTCGGGCAGCCACGTCGACTCGCCGGCCGGGCGCGGGTCCCGGAGGCGGCGGGCGAGCAGCGGCAGCGCCTCGCTCATGTCGGAGCGGGCGACGAAGTGCCCGAGGCAGTGGTGTGCGCCGCCGCCGAAGCCGAAGTGCGGCTTGCGCTCGGCCGTGAGGTCGAAGCCGGCCTCGCCGAAGACGCGCGGGTCGGTGCCGGCGGACTCGCTGAAGAGGTGGACGGTCGTGCCGGCCGCGATGTCGAGGCCCTCGAAGGTGAAGTCCTCGAGCGCCTCGCGGGTGACCCAGCGCACGGTCGGGTTGACGCGCATGACCTCCTCCACCGCCCTGCCGCCGAGCTCGGGGCGCTCGGCGAGCAGGCGCCACTGGTCGGGGTGGGCCATGAAGGTCTGCATCGCGAGGCCGAGCTGGTTGCGGGTCGTGTCGTAGCCGCCGAAGATCAGCAGGACCAGCCCGTCCCGCAGCTCCTGGTCGCTCAGGGTGTCGCTGTCGCGGGTCGCCTGGACGAGCGTGCTGACGAAGTCGTCCCCGGGGTTGGCGCGGCGGTCGTCGATGAGGGCATCGGCGTAGGCGTAGAGCCGCTCGAGCGCGCCCTCGATCGTCGGCAGCTCGGACTGGATCGTGACGCCCATGGCCAGACCGATGTTGGTCGCCTCCCGGGCGATGATCGGCCACTCGTCCTCGGGCAGCCCGAGCATGATGGCGATGACCCGGGCGGCATACGGCTCGGCGAACTCGCGCATGAACTCGCAGTGGTCCGGGCGCTCGAAGGCGTCGACGAGCTCTGCTGCGAGGGCCTGGAAGCGGGGCACGAGACCGCCGATGAGCTTCGGGGAGAAGGCCGGGTTCATGAGGCGACGGAGCCGGTGGTGCTCCTCGCCCTCCTTGTTGAGGATCCAGCTCGCCCACCACTCGGCGAAGGGGCCCTCGGTGACGCCGTTGTGGGCCGGCCACTGGACGCTGCCCTGGCGCAGCTTGGGGTGCTTGAGCAGCCGGCTCACCTCGTCGTAACGGAGCACGGCGATGCCGTAGTTCGTCGTGGCGTACCAGCTGCGTTCCCTCGCGGCATGGACCTCGTCGGAGGTGATGGAGAAGGCCGGGTCCGCGACGTCGAAGGACGGAACCGTCGTGGGGTCGAGCTGCGTGGTGGTGGTCATGCGCCCTCCTTGAGTGGGGTGGAACACAAATACTCTAGAGTTAGAGTATTAATGTCAAGGGGTTGCGCGAGGGAATGCTCGACGGAGCCGACCACGCTTGGGACGCAGACGGCTCGGCGCCCCGGCCAGGGCGGTCGGGGCGCCGTTCACGGCACTCGGCGGGGCGTCGCCGGGCTCACTCGGGAGAGGCGACCGCCACGGACCAGTCGGTGTCGAGGCCCACGGGCACGACGGCGAGGAAGCCGGCGTCGCCGCCGGGGCTGGGCGGCGCCTGCAGCTTCGCGCCCACCACCCAGCGGGGCGTGTTCGCGGCGAGGACCCTCCGCTCCCCCGTGACGACGAGGGCGTCGAGGTCGACCGTACGGAGCAGCCCGGTCAGGCGGCGCTCCATCACGGTGACGGACAGGTCGGCACCGGCGATGCCGATGAACCGGTCCGACCGCACGGGCACCGCGCCCGTGAAGACGTAGTGTCCGGACCCCGAGTAGTCGACGTACGGGCCGTAGAGGACCGGCCGACTCGACTCGGCGGCCACCTTGTACCAGTCCATCTCGTGGTAGTCGTAGACGTCCACGCTGTCCGGCTCGAAGTTGAGCCGGAGCCGGGCGAAGCCGTCGCCCCGGCGCTGCCACCAGAGGATGTAGCGGTCCTGGCCGTTGACCGCGCCCGGGGCCCCCACGAAGCCGACGCCGACGGCCACGTCCTGCATGAGCCCGTGGGCCGCGAAGAAACCGGGCAGGTCGAGCAGGTCGGCCTCCACGACGGGACGGCCGTCGCTGTCCGCGGCGCGGAAGGCCTCGACGATCTCGTCGCGCAGCGCCTCGAGGCCCGCCTGGACCGGGGCCAGGAGTGCGCGGACCTCCGCAACGATGCGCTCCGCGTCGTTGCGGGCCATCGCCTGGGTGTCGCTCATCGCGCGCTCCCTTCTGGTTCGGTGAGGTCGAGGTGGAGGCGGATGAGCCGCCGCAGCCGGAGCGCGACATCCTGCTCGGCGAGGGAGCCTGCCGTGGCCTCGTCCTCGTCCGCGATCGCTTTGGCGAGGCCGTGGTGGCGCTCGACGACGGCGTCGACCGAAAGCTCCTCCCCTGCCGGGATCCAGAGCATCTCGGCGAGCTCGGCCTGGAGCAGGACCTGGCGGCGGGTCAGCCGCTCGGACTGCGCGGCCATGGCCACCTCGATGTTGAACCGGCTGTCGGCTCGCACCCGGTCACGGACCGAGGTCGCCTTGTGGAGCTGCTCGGCGAGGGCGAAGAGGCGGCGGACGTTGGTCGGCGACGCCCGCCCGGCAGCCAGCCTCGAGGCGTGGACGTGGATGGCCGAGACCTCGTCCCCGAGGTCGCGCAGCTGGGTGACGCTCATCGAGCGAAGGCGCGGCAGGATCTGGTCGGGGTCCGGCCCGGCCGGGCGACGGACGAACGAGCCGCCGCTGCGCCCGCGTCTCGTCACGACGAGGCGCCGCTCGCGCAGCTGGGCCAGGGCCTCTCGGAGGGTCATCGGCGAGACCCCGAACTGGTTCGCGAGCTCGATCTCGGTGGGCAGTTGCTCGCCATCGCTGAGGAGGCCGAGCAGGATCGCCTCCTCGAGCCGCTGCGCGACCTCGTCGGCCCGGCCCCGATAGGAGGGCCGGCCGAGCATGGGGGCCAGCGGTCCTGGGTCAGCGATGTCGTTGGCCATGGTTCCGATCCGGTGACGTTGCGGGGGGCGCGCCTCACGATACGGCCCGACCGGCCGGCGGACCGGCATACCGGCGGGCTCGAGAGCGCGCACTCAACGTATTCCGCCGAATCCCTTGTGCCAATACCTCTGGTCTTGTAGTTTTTCGCTTCATCCCCTCCGGGCCCGATCGAGACTCGACGGCGCTCGCCTCCCGGTGGCCGACATCCCCGACCCACGGTTATTGATCGCGCCGGACCTCACCGCCCGGCGCCCCGACCCTTCATGGGAGCAGTTGATGAGTGATATCAGCACCGCGGAGCAGGAGTACCTGCACCACCCCGACCACGACGCCCACCATCTGTCGACGCTGGGCTACGCGTCCGAGTTCAAGCGGGAGATGAGCCCCTGGGCCAACTTCTCGCTCGGCTTCACCTACCTGTCCCCCGTCGTCGGCGTCTACACGGTCTTCGCCTTCGCCCTCGCCACCGGCGGCCCGCCGATGATCTGGAGCTTCCTGCTCGTCGGGGCGGGCCAGTTCCTCGTCGCGCTCGTCTTCAGCGAGGTCGTCGCGCAGTACCCGGTCGCGGGCGGCGTCTACCCATGGGCCCGGCGCCTCTGGGGACGCAAGTACGCGTGGATGACCGGCTGGGTCTACCTCGTCGCCCTCCTCGTGACGATCGCCTCGGTCGTCTACGGCGCCGGCCCCTACATGGCCACGGCCTTCGGCTTCGAGTCGACGACGAACACGACCATCGCCTGCGCGCTCGTCCTGCTCGCCCTCGCGACGATCATCAACTTCCTCGGCACGCGCGTCCTCGCGATGGCGGCGATGATCGGCTTCACCGCCGAGATCCTCGGCGCCCTCTTTGTGGGCATCTGGCTGCTCGTCTTCCACCGGGAGCACAACCTCGGCGTCATCTTCGACTCCTTCGGCGCCGGCGGGAACTCGAACTATCTCTGGGCCTTCGCCGCCGCCGCCCTCATCGGCATCTACCAGTACTACGGCTTCGAGGCCTGCGGCGACGTCGCCGAGGAGGTCCCCGACCCGGGCCGCCTCATCCCCAAGGCCATGCGCCGGACCATCTACATCGGTGGCGCCGCAGCCACCTTCGTCTGCCTCGCGCTGGTGCTGTCGGTGGGCGACATCCCCGCGGTCATCGCCGGCACCGACACGGACCCCGTCGGCAACGTCCTGCTCCAGGCCTTCGGGACGACGGGCTCCCGAGTCATCCTCATGATCGTCCTGCTGTCCTTCCTCTCCTGCGCGATGAGCCTGCAGGCGGCAGCGAGCCGGCTGGCCTACTCGTACGGGCGCGACGACATGATCGTCGGTGCGGGCCTGCTGCGGAAGTTCTCCCCCGCGCGGGCCGTGCCGCCCTACGCGCTCCTCGTCGCCGCGATCGTGCCGGCCGTGATCGTCCTCGGCTCGAAGTTCTCGACCGACGCGATCACCAAGATCGTCAGCTTCGCGGCCCTCGGCATCTACATCGGGTTCCAGATGGTCGTCCTCGCGGCCCTGCGCGCCCGCCTCAAGGGCTGGGTCCCGAGTGGCAAGTACCGCCTCGGCAAGTGGGGGCTGCCGGTCAACATCGCGGCCCTCGCCTACGGGGTCATCGCGATCGTCAACATGGCGTGGCCGCGCACGCCGGACGCCCCTTGGTACGACAACTGGATCGTGGCCCTGTCGGCCTTCGTCGTCATCGCCGTCGGCCTGGTCTACATGGCGGTCCACCGTACGGCGGGTCGGAGCACGGCCCCGTACGACGACGCGATCCCCAAGCCCGCCTCGGCCCCGGCGGCGGAGAGCGTCCCCAGCGCCTGAGCAGTGGTCCTGACGGCCGCCCCCTCGTGGGGGCGGCCGTCAGGCATTTCTGCGCCCGGTGCCGCAAGAGGGTCGGGCCTCGGAGGCCAGCAGGCGTGAGCGGGCCCGGCCCAGCGGCATACCCCCCTTTGCCAGCTGAACGCAGCCCTCGTTCACGAACTCAGCGGCATAACACAGAGTTCGTGAACGAACACTGCGTTCACCGGGCCGGGGCGGTGGTGAGCCGCCGCGACGGGAGGAGGACGAAGAGGAGGAGGAAGAGGAGGAAGAGGAGGAAGAGGAGGAAGAGGAGGA